>NZ_JOEQ01000003.1 GCF_000721075.1 Streptosporangium amethystogenes | reverse complement strand
GACCCGAAGTGTTCCACCGCCGGCGAAAGTGTTCCGCTGCCGCTGCCGGAAAGTTCCACCGCCGGAAAGTTCCACCACGTGCTGCCGGAAGCGTTCCACCGCCGACGAAAGTTTCCGGCAGCCGCCCACCTGCTGCCCGTAAGCACCGGCAGCAGGTGGGCGGCTGCCTCCTGAATTGGGCTGGAGCACCGGGGTCGCCAGACCGCATGGAGGTCGGGGGTAGAGCGCTTGGGGACGGACGAGGTGGGGCAACGATGGATCTTGACATCGCCTGATCTAGAGCGCTGACGACTCTGCGATGGCTGCAGCCCCTGGCACTCGCTGTCACGTTCAGTTATGACACTTATGTTGCTTAATTAGCGCTACATAATTTTCACAAGAAAGGCCGCTTCGCTTTCAGTGCTCTTATTCAAACCTTCTCGCCGGACCTCTTTTGGGATACATGCCTTCACGGTGGGGGATTGACAAATTTAACAGCACATTTAATTCGAGGCTATGGAAGTTTGAATTAAATGCCCGCAACAAAGAGGTGCCATAGTAAATTCCCTTTTTCTGTCTATAAGAATTTTACAATATCGCACATTTCGAACGAAATTAAAAGTTTCACGCCTCACTTCCCTAACAAGGCCTGCCATTTCAACAAGGCGATCAACCTTGAATTTCGCTTCAAAAGCGAAGCAAATTAGCGCTAGTCAATTTGCTGCCCAAGTAAGGCTTTCCGGCTTATTTATTTCTTGCATCGGGAACCTCATAGTGGCGCCTGGAGTGCAGCAACAGGCTCTGCTGTCTGCCACGCAGGAGGGCGAGTCGCGCTACATTAATTCCATCGGCACCCGGGAGATAGGTGCCGGATGACGGCGATGGGCTGGCGCGACAAATGACGACGGCCCCCCGCTCGCAACGGGAGGCCGTCATTCATGGGTAAGCGCAACCCCCTCAGGAGGCTGTACTTGTACGACAGCATACGTGCCGTGCGGGAGATCAGCGAAGTCACGCCCCTTGCGACTTGTCTTTCCCCGTCGGGAGTACGGATTGAATCCGCTTCACAGGTTGCTATGTCAGGGCCAACCATGATGGGTTTCCTCGCCGAGGCGGTTTCCCAAGTAAAGGCGATTCCGTCTCACCGCCGACCCTCGGATTGGTGGGTGAGGCGGCGGGACACCACTCCACACCAACTGGCCGAGACGGCCTGCCGCCTACTGTCGGCTACGTCCCGGACGCAACAACAAGAGGAGCAGACCGGTCAGCTCGTAGAGCTGGAGACGTGGCGAGCATGGATGCGCTTCGCGCTGATGCTCGCCTTGCCGGACGCCTCCGGAAGGGCGTGGACCTTACGGAGCAAGACCAATGGGCATCGGACGGTGCAGCATTGAAGGCGCTGCTAGCCGCCTTAGGCGGTACCGGAACACTGGCGGCGGCGCTTTTCATGCCCACGGTGGCGCTGGCGCTGGCGGCGGTAGTGGTAGGGGTACTGGGAATCCTGGCCGGAGTGATCTTCCACGATTCGGATAAGCCTGTCTCGCGGATGGAACGGTTGATCAATGCAGTACGTGGGACGGGAACCGAACCCACTGATCAGCCTCCTGCCGACCTGCAGGAGCCGACACAGCAGGCCAGTTCGATGACCATGATCGAGGCGAGCGAGGCTGAGGTAAGCGGTGCGCAAGAGCCCGTGGCGCAGAAATCGGCGGCAGCCCAGAAGGCCTGACAGCCAGTCGAGTCAGAGGCTCAGCGTCCCGCAGCCCGGCCGCCCCGTCCGGCCCGGTCTGTCGGCCAGGTTGACCAGGAGGCGCACGGCGCGGCGGCCGCGCCGTGCTGGCCTTCCCGGGCTAGCGCCGCGGCCCCTCGCCAGGGCGGGATGGTCGAGGCCGATAGCCCCAGGTTGAGTGCAGGTGAAGATCACCAGCGAGGCGTGGCCGGATCGGGCCGGATCGGTGAATGGTCGAAAGAGAGCACACCCGAATCCGCACACTGTTCACTTCAAGCGTTCATCTGGCCGTTCGGTTTCCGCTGCACGTCGCCCGCCACGCCTCTCCCTCGTGTTCGAGCGTGGCCGACCTGCAGGCGCGGCGCCCCCTCCTGGGCGAGGGCGGCCAGGGGCTGGGTCGGCGCCGAGCACGAGCCCGCCGAACCGCCTCGCCGTCCGCTGAGCCGCCGCCAGCGTGGGAGCACCGTATCTGGTCCGACTCCGCGGCCGCCGCCGTGCTGGGGTGCCGCTACTGTCTGGGCTCCAAGACCGTGGCGCACCTGGACGAGAGCATCCGCACGCTGGTGATGACACCCTGCCGATGCCAGATGCCCGAGGACCCCTCGACGAGCGCGTAGAGGGTGGAACCGGTTGCGATCGCCACTTCGGTGCTCGCCGTGACGGTCGACGGCGATCGACGCCACGCCAACTCCTTCGTCGTCGGCGTGCCACCGAGCGACGTTGTCGCCCTAGTGCTCAACGCTGAGGCAAAGCACTACCGGTGTCCTCCGAGGTCGAGCCCGACGCCGAGCTGAGAGAGCAGCTCCAGCTGGTCGAAATAGACGCGATGGCACACGATCGATCGGGTGCGCGCCCGGCCCTTCCCGAACACGCGTCCCGCCCCTGAGGCGGAGCAGACGCTGAGCCCGGCGGCCTGCGCCGCAGTCGAGGCCGGGATCCCGGAAAGCACCCGGCGCGCCTACACCACCGACTGGACGGCCTTCACCGCCTGGTGCCAAGGTGTCGGAACCGTTAAAAACGATCTTCTTCAACGGCGGGTGAGCATCGCGGTCGCTCGGGTCTTCCTCGCAGGCCGATGATGGCCTGCGCGGAGCCACACCTCCAGGTAGTCGTCCCTCGCTTCGCTCGGGCCGCTCCACCTGGACCTGTGGCTTCGCGGCGGCCGATTCGGCTGCTACTGAGGAAGAGCCCGGAGCCCCGGGAGGTAGGAACCTCGAAGGGACGCGTGGAGGGGGTCAGCGGCCTTCGAGGTCTTTCACGCGAGACTCCAGACCTTCTACGCGTTCGGCCAGCCGGCGCACCTCGGTCATCGCCTGCTGAAGTTCGGAGGACGGCTCATTCCGGTCAGGAGTCTTGACCACGTATGTGCCGCGCGTCGATTGCGTGCTGATCAGGCCATCGTGCGCGAGTTCGTTCAAGGCTCGACGGACCGTCTCGACGGCCACGCCGTAGCGCTGGGCCAACTGCCGCCGCGCCGGAAGCCGCTCGCCGAGCTTGAGTCGACCTGCCGCCACCTCTTGACGCAGGTCGTCTGCAATCTGCAGGTAGGCAGGCTGAGGATCGCTGAAATCAGGCACGGACACAACACCAAGGCTAAGCCCTTCAGCTGTACTAGGAAAGCACAATTGAGCTATACCTGTCTTGAACTAGTACAGTAGTGTCTACCTAGATTAATCTGATCGCCGGGCAAGGAGGAAAGGTGAGAGCGATCGCCATGGGCTGATGGCTCCGGCCTGGTGTGATGTCGGCCGTGCTTTGGATCACTAGCCGGGTGGATGTGCGCGCATGGCAAGCCAGCGGTGCGGTGTGAAGGTGATGAGAACGGCAGGGGGATCGTGAGGCACTGAAGCGCGAGGCGAATCTTCTGACTCCCTTGAGTCAAGACCAGCAAAGTGATTTGTGTCATCATGGCAGATAGGCCTGATATGTATGTGATTCCTGGAACACGAGGGGGTGAGACGTCTGGGGGAGCACTGGTAGACGAGAAGCGGACAACTGCGCATGTCGGCGTAGCTGAACAGCTCCCCGCCGAATCATGAAGTTGGCCCTCTGCACGTTCACTACAGAAGGACCCGGCGCCCGCATTGCTTCGAGGCTGGCCGGCGCCGGGCCTCCCATCAGACCCACTCGAAAGGAGTAGGTCATGTTCAGCATCCCATCGATCGCGAGCACGGACACCCTAGGGGTGCCTCACTGGCTCATGCGTCGGCTGCTGACTCTCGTCACCACTCTGACGGGACACAGGCAACTTGACAAGATCTCAGCGATCGGAGTCAACAGCGATGGCTGACACCGTCTGGCTGTCATCAGATGGCCCCCATGGTGACGACTACACCAGCGAGGTCGCCGCAGCCGTATCCGAGGCCGTCCGCGTCCTCAACCACGCCACGCTCTCCCATGTCGGCGTCACCTATCCGTCCACCGTGTACGACGTCCTCGGCCGTATCAGCAGTTCGACAGCTGGGCTTGACCAACTGCTGGGGCAACTCGGCGAGGCGTTGCGGCGCATGCAGGCATCCGGACAACTGGGTGACGACCATGGCGACCCCGACGAGCGTCTTGACAAGGCCTTGTCAGAACTTACGGCGGCCCGGAAGACGGCACGTGACCTCGCGCTCCGAATCGACCGTGCCTTCAACACCACGGCCGGTCTGCATCTGACGGACAGAGGCAGGCACTAGATGAAACGGGAAGGGTTGTACTTCGACGACCGATTCCCGACTCGGAGGCAGGTAGCAGGCCTGTCGGACGCCGCATTCCGTATACATTTCACAGCGATCTTCTGGTGTGCCCACAACCTGACCGACGGTGCGGTACTCCAGGAAGACCTGATCGACGTGTGTCCGCGAGTGCGAAAGCCGCTGCGCTTCATCACCGAACTCGTGTCCCGGGGTACCTGGCATCCGCCTGGCGAAGAGTGTCCCTCCGATCTCTGCCCGGCGCCTGTGGCGAAGGGGTGGGTGATCCATGACTTCTTCGCATTCGTGCCCACTAAGGAGCGGGCGGAGAAAGAACGGAAGGCCAACGCCGAGCGGCAGAAGAGGTGGCGAGACAGGCATCGCAACCGGACCGAGCCACACGCCGTCGACGGTGGCGTTAGTAACGCCGAACGTAACGCGTTACTAACGCCACCCAGTTCCGTCCAGTCCCCGAAGGGGACTAGGACGGAAGAAGATGAAGACAATCAGTCGTCTTCTCGTCGTAACGCGCGTGCCTGGGCGAACGACGACGACTCCATCGATCGCGGTATCGTCCAGCTCCTGGCTGAGTTGACCGGCCGCGAGATCCGTCTCCTCGACGCGGCCGCGATCCGCCACACGATCCTCGATGGCCGGCCCGTCAAGTACCGCAGTCGCTACGTGGCCACGGCAATCGAGAAAGACCCCGACAAGTTCCTGCCTGCGGTCGAGGGCGTCGAGCCCAGTCCGTCGCTGAGGATCGCCCCAGACTGGTGCGGTCACTGCGACGAGCGCACCCGGCAGATGGAACTTCACGACGACACCGTGGCGCGCTGCCCGGCGTGCCACCCACTTGCAGCTAAGAAACCTGCGTCATGACCAGATGTAAAGCACTGTCCTGCTTGAGAAAGCACCGCGGGCAGCCTGCGCTTTCGACGTCACGGAAACATCCGACCCGCCGCCCTGCCGAGGTGTCGGCCGCAACGTGCGGATCTACGCCAAGGTACGGCGGCAAAGCGGCCCCGACTCCAGTACCGCCAAGCACGTCGCCGGGGCCGTACCCCTACCCGCCAGCAACGAACGCATAGGAGCGCCTCTCATCATGACCACATCCACCACTCGTAAACAGCGGACTCCGCACATCGTCTTGCCAAGTGGACCGCCCCGCCTGACGCCCGGCGCCGCCACGGAACTGCTCGCCATCCTGCTGGAGGCTCACCAAGCCATGCCGGTCAACCGCCCCAACGTCGCATAGGACCCATGAACACCATCCGCTTCGCCTTCTACGGCCGAGTCTCCACCGAGGACAAGCAGGATCCCCAGTCCTCGCGAGGCTGGCAGATCACCCGCTCCCGCGCGCTCATCGAGTCGCGCGGGGGCGTGATCGTCACCGAGTTCTTCGACGTCGACAAGTCCCGCTCGATCCCCTGGCAGCGCCGCCCGCACGCGGCGGCGCTGCTCGCCGAACTACGCAACCCCGACCGCGGCTTCGACGCGGTGGTGATCGGCGAGCCGCAACGAGCCTTCTACGGCAACCAGTACGGCCTGACCTTTCCCGTCTTCGAGCACTTCAGGGTCCCGCTCTGGGTGCCCGAGGTGGGCGGCCCCATCGACCCGAACAACGAGGCCCATGACCTGGTCATGAGCGTGTTCGGCGGGATGAGCAAAGGCGAGCGCAACCGCATCAAGATCCGCGTACGCAGCGCCATGTCAGCCCAAGCCCAGATGGAAGGCCGCTTTCTGGGAGGTCGGCCGCCTTACGGCTACCGGCTGGCCGACGCGGGCCCACACCCCAACCCGGCCAAGGCGGCCGACGGCAAGCGTGCTCACCGGCTGGAGCTTGATCCCGTCGCCGCGCCCGTGGTGGAAGAGATCTTCGCGGTCTTCCTCGACGGCTACGGCCTGTTCGCCATTGCCGAGAGACTGACCCGCAACGGGATTCCCAGCCCATCAGCTCACGATCCGGGCCGGAACCGTCACCGCTCCGGCATCGCCTGGTCCAAGAGCGCGGTGCGCGCCATCTTGACCAATCCCCGCTACACCGGCCACCAGGTGTGGAACCGCCAGCGCAAGGACGAGGTCCTCATCGATGTGGACGACGTCGGCCTGGGCCACACCACGAAGCTCAGGTGGAACTCCAAGCAGGACTGGGTCTGGTCGAAGGCAGTCGTTCACCCGCCGATCGTGTCCACGGAGGACTTCGACGCCGTGCAGATGACGCTGACGGGGCGAGGCGATCGCCACACCGACAAGACCCGCAAGCGCACCCCCAAGCCGTACCAGCTCCGGGGACTGCTGTACTGCGGTGTCTGCGACCGCAGAATGCAGGGCCAATGGGTCAACGATGCGGCCTACTACCGCTGCCGCTTCCCCGAGGAGTACGCCTTGGCCAACCATCTCATGCATCCCCGCAACGTCTACTTACGGGAGGATCGCGTGGTCCCGCGACTGGACCGCTGGCTCGGCCGGTTGTTCGCGCCCCACAACGTTGACCAGACTCTCGACGTCCTGGCGGCCGCACAGGACGTGACACCGCCCGAGGCCCAAGCACTCGCTGTGGCACGCCGCCAGATCACCGAGTGTGATCGCAAGCTCGCCCAGCATCGGGCTGCCCTTGAGGCGGGCGCCGACCCGGCGCTCGTCGCCGGATGGATCCAGGAAGAGCTTGTCCGCAAGACCGCGGCCGAGCAACGCCTCGGCCGCGCGCACGTACCGCCTCAGAGGCGGCTGGGGCGTGATGAGCTGGCGGAGATCACGCACAGGCTTGGAGACATGGTGCGAGTTCTCTCGAATGCTGACCCGATCCGGAAGACCAAGATCTACGCGAACATCGGACTGCGGCTGATCTACCACCCGTCAAAACAGAAAGTCCTGGTCATGTGTACACATGACCAGGACCCCATAGGCGACCGGTTTGTGTCCGAGGGGGGACTTGAACCCCCATGCCCCGCAAAGGGCACTAGCACCTCAAGCTAGCGCGTCTGCCTATTCCGCCACCCGGACGTGGTGCCTGCACGTGGGACCGTCATCCCCCGTCGGCGGACTTAGGTTAGCAAACTCTTGAGCTTGCGTCATATCGGTAGGAGGGCGGGTGCGGACGGGGTGCCGAGAAGGAGGGGACGGCGGGAGGATGGGGGGTGGAAGCCGTACCGAACTCAAGGAGTCCACATGGCCAGGTTCAACGGTGAGGATGAGGTCGTCGGGCTGTGCCGCGACCTGATCAGGATCGACTCGACCAACGCGGGTGACAATTCGGGGCCCGGGGAGCGGGCCGCCGCCGAGTACGTGGCCGAGAAGCTGGCCGAGGTCGGGCTGGAGCCGCAGATCCTGGAGTCGGACAGGGGGCGGGCCAACGTGATCGCCCGCATCGCGGGGGAGGACTCCTCGCGGGACGCACTGCTGCTGCACGGACATCTGGACGTCGTCCCCTTCAACGCCGCCGACTGGACCCACCACCCGCTCAGCGGCGAGGTCGTGGACGGCTGCGTCTGGGGGCGCGGCGCGGTCGACATGAAGGACATGGACGCGATGATCCTCGCGGTGGTACGACAGCGGCTCAGCGAGGGGCGACGCCCGCCGAGGGACGTGGTGCTGGCCTTCACCGCCGACGAGGAGGCCGGGGGCCACTACGGCGCGCAGTGGCTGGCCGAGCAGCACAAGGACCTGTTCGACGGGTGCTCCGAGGCGATCGGTGAGGTGGGTGGGTTCAGCGTCTCCATCGACGAGGCGCGCAGGCTCTATCTGATCGAGGCGGCCGAGAAGGGCATCGCCTGGATGCGCCTGACCGCCACCGGCCGGGCCGGGCACGGTTCGATGCTCAACGCGGAGAACGCGGTCACCGAGCTGGCCGAGGCGGTGGGCCGCATCGGCAGGTACGAGTGGCCGGTGCGGATGACACAGACGGTGCGGACGTTCCTGGAGGAGACCTCCAGGGCGCTGGAGCTGGAGCTTGACCTGGACGACGCGGAGAAGACCGTCGCCAAGCTGGGGCCGCTGGCGCGGATGATCGGCGCCACACTGCGCAACACCACCAACCCCACGATGCTGGAGGCCGGCTACAAGGCCAACGTGATCCCCCAGGCCGCCACCGCGCACGTGGACGGCCGCTTCCTGCCGGGATATGAGGACGAGTTCTTCCAGACCGTCGACGAACTGCTCGGCCCCAATGTGACCAGGGAGTTCATCTACCACGACATCGCCATCGAGACCGGCTTCGACGGGCCGCTGGTGCGCGCGATGGCCGACGCCCTCATCGCCGAGGACCCGGGCGCGCTGGCCGTGCCGTACACGTTGTCGGGGGGTACGGACCTGAAGGCGTTCAGCCGGCTGGGAATCCGTGGGTTCGGGTTCGCGCCGCTGAAGCTCCCCGCCGACCTGGACTTCTCCGGGATGTTCCATGGGGTGGACGAGAGGGTGCCGGTGGATTCGTTGCGATTCGGGGTCCGGGTTCTTGACCGATTCCTGGACGGCTGCTGATCGGTTCCCGGGAAATCCGTTGCGTTGACTCCATGTAGTGCTAACGTGACTCTCCGTTGAAGGGTGGCCCGTGTCCAAGCGGGCCTGTCCAGGAGCTTTGGGAGGCCGCGTGGCGCACGTGTCGCACGAGCAGTGGAGGGCGTCCTCGCCCGCTGCTCGACGCGTGCCTGTGGCCTTCTCCGTTGACGACACGATCCCCGACCGGGCTGACCGGATGGCGCGGTTCGCGGCCGGCAGCCGGTGGGGCATCAGGCAGGCCCTTGCCATCGGCGGTCTCCTGGCCGCCGTATGGCTGCTCGCGATCGTCTTCGGCTTTCTCAGTGCCACTCCCGCGGCCGCGGACGCCACCGCGGTGACAGGAGTGGCCCGTTCCCAGACCCTCGACGCTGTCGCTTCCGGATCGGCTGCGAAGGTCGATGATTTCCCCACGGGCAGCGGCAAACCGTCGGCGACGGACAACGCCGAAGCCATGGCGGGGCGAGGTGTGGACGGGCTCACCAGCCAGTCCAAGCCGGGGGCCCCGGCACCCGCCACCGTCGACCACGGTTCTGGCACCAATGGATTCGTGCCCCAGAGCGGTGGTGGATCCAGCCTCTTCGGCTCGGGTCCGGGGGATGTCGCGTGGTTCGCCTACGACCCGCGACTGGCGACGCAGCGTGTTCCGCTGGCGTTCGTGCTCCCCCCGGTCGTCCGCACAGCGGCGGACGACCCTTCTTTCTCTCCCGACTGACATCGTCCCGTAGACCGGCCTGATCTCCTTCGAGTGATCCGCCGGTCGCGCAGCCTGTCTCGATCCTCCGTCCCCCGGAGGGGCGCTCCACCGGTGAGCGATGAGCAGGCCGACGAGTCAGCCAGTTCCCAACTCCTCGTGACGGCCCGTCTGGGCCTCCGCTGTGCGGGCCTGTCCGGTCCTCGCATGGCTCTCGCGTGCCCTCACGAGGGTTCAAGGTCCCCCCGAGACTGCTAGGAGCTTCAATCATGCGTACGTGGGTTAGGGGCACGGCCCCTGCGGCACTGCTCGCACTGGGCGTCATGGCCATGGGCGGTGGTACCGCCTTCGCCGACACCGACGGTGACCACTCGATCGCCGGAGGCAACCAGGTCAACCTTCCGATCACCCTGCCGATCGACATCAGCGGAAACGCCGTTGCTGTGGCTGGGCAGTCGTCCGCCTCCTCCGAGGGGGGCGCGTCCGCCGAGAACGGCGGCGGCGGCGCGGGGGGCAACGAGACCTCCGGGCGGGGCAGCGTCCTGGGCGGTAACCAGGTGGTCGCGCCGATCACCGCGCCCGTCAACGCCTGCGGCAACGCGGTGTCGGTGATCGGCCGTTCCGAGGCGGGCTGCCGTGGCGGTGCCTCGGTGCGGAACCAGGGTGGGAACGGCGGCGGTGCCGGTGGCAACCGCACGAACGGTGATCACAGCATCGGCGGTGGTAACCAGGTGGTGGCGCCGATCACCGCGCCGATCAACGCCTGCGGCAACTCCTTCGCGATTTTCGGTGGGGCGACCGCCGGTTGCCGGGGGGGCGCCTCGGTGAGCGATCAGGGCGGTGGCGGCGGTGGGGCCGGCGGCAACCGCACCTCTGGGCGGGGCAGCGTCCTGGGTGGTAACCAGGTGGTCGCGCCGATCACCGCGCCGATCAACATCTGCGGCAACTCGGTCGCCGTCGTCGGCGAGGCGTTCTCCGGCTGTGAGGGCGGTGCCGAGGTCGTCGGCGGCAGGCCCGGCAGGCCGGGGCAGCCCGGCGGTCCTGGACACCCTGGCGGGCCCGGGCACCCCGGTGGTCCCGGGCACCCCGGTGGTCCCGGAAAGCCTGGTGGTCCTGGACACCCTGGCGGGCCGGGACGGCCGGGTGGCCCCGGAGAGCACGGCGGCCCTGGCAAGCCCGACTGGCCGGGTAAGCCGGGTTACGGCGGTCACGGAGACCGCGAAGGGCGTGGAGACCACGACGGCCACGGCGGCGGCTGGGAGCACGGCCCGCGTCCCGGCGGCCCCGGCTCGGGCTACGGCCGGCCGGGAAACGACACCGACGGGCGCTTCGGAGCCGGTAGCGGCAACCAGGTGGTCGCGCCGATCACCGCGCCCGCCAACATCTGTGGCAGCGCCGTCGGCAACGGCCAGGCGGGCTGCCCGGGCGGCTCGTCCGCGGGGACGGGCCAGGGCGGCGGCGCGGGCGGCAACCGCACCTCCGGGCGGGGCAGCGTCCTGGGTGGTAACCAGGTGGTGGCGCCGATCACCGCGCCGATCAACGTCTGCGGCAACGCGGTGGCCGTCCTGGGTGGGGCCTTCGCCGGCTGCCAGGGTGGTGCGTCCGTCGGGACCGGTGGTCCCGGCGGCGGCGGTGCCGGTGGCAACCGCACGAACGGTGATCACAGCATCGGCGGTGGTAACCAGGTGGTGGCGCCGATCACCGCGCCGATCAACGTCTGCGGCAACGCGGTGGGCGTGCTCGGCCGGGCCGCTGCCGGGTGCCGGGGTGGCGCCTCGGTCTCCGGCGGTGCGGGTGCGGGGGCAGGTGGCAACCGCACCTCCGGCCGGGGCAGCGTCCTGGGTGGTAACCAGGTGGTCGCGCCGATCACCGCGCCGATCAACATCTGCGGCAACGCGGTCGCCGTCCTGGGCGACGCGGCTGCGGGCTGCCTCGGCGGCTCCCGTGCCGGAGGGCCGGGCGGCGGCCAGTGGGGTGGCCACAACGGCGGTCAGTGGGGTGGTCACCGGAGCGGACCCAAGGGCGACTACAACGGCGGCCGAGGCGACTGGGACGGCAAGCCCAGCAGGCACAGGACCAGTAGCCTGCTGTCTGTCCTGCCCGCCGTTCCGGGGGTCGGTGGCGAGGCCGGTCAGGCGTCGCCGTCCGACGCCCGCGGTGCCCAGGAGGCGGGCCAGTCCCAGCTTCCGGCCGCCGCCGGTCTGCCCGAGTTCCCCGTCATGCCCGCCACCCCGGTGAGCAAGCGGGCCGCGGCGACCGACAGCAGCTCGCCGCTGGCTCCCGTCACGGGTCTGACGTCCTCCACTCCGGCCGGTGACCTGCCGATTCGTGACCTGGGTCTGATGAGTGCCGCTCAGCCCGTCGGCGTGACCGGAATGAACGTCGGTTCCCTGGTCACCCTGCTGATCGGCGCGTTGGCCGCGGCCTCCGCGACCGTCTTCGGCACCACCCGCCGCATCCGTTTCGGCAAAAAGTAAGGCATTAGTCACCCATTAGGCATGCCTTCCTCAGAGCCACTGAGGAAGGCGCGCAGACGCCTCGACGGCGGCGGGACAGGACGACCGTGCCCGCGTGGTGCGGTGCCCGCTCGCGTGGCGAGGCACGAAAGCTTTGCCCGTCCCGGGGGCGCGGCCCGGGGCGGGCAAAGCCATGTCTGGAATCACATTGTCCTGGTCACACGTATGATCTTCCGGCGCAGCCGGACGTCTCGGCGGCCATCGGGATACAGTCGCAGGCGGTCGAGCTCCCAGTCACCGTATTCTGCGTGTTCGGTCAGTATCCGGCGGGCTGCGTCCCGTGAGGTGCCACGCGGGAGATGGAGAACCAAGTAGGAGTAGTCCAGCACAGCGATTAGTCTCCGAGGGTGAGCTGAGGGACGTCGACACTCATAGGGCTTTATTCTGCGTCCTTGCGGCTTTCCTTGGGAGTGCTCCCGACTCAGATCGGGTAACCCGAGGGGAAGTAAACGGGGAACGAATGCGAACAGCGAGGTAGGAAGCAGCGTGCCAGCCAAGAACGGCAACGCCGGCGGAAACCGCCTGGTGATCGTCGAGTCGCCTTCCAAGGCGAAGACCATCGCCGGGTACCTCGGCCGCGGCTACGTCGTGGAGTCCAGCATCGGGCATATTCGTGATCTCCCTGAGAAGGCCGACGACATCCCTGAGAAGTACAAGGGGGAGTCCTGGGCACGCCTCGGCGTCAATGTGGATCACGAGTTTGAGCCGCTCTACGTCGTCAACCACGACAAGAAGGCACAGGTGAGCAAGCTCAAGCAGCTGCTCAAGGATGCCGACGAGCTCTATCTCGCCACCGACGAGGACCGCGAGGGCGAGGCGATCGCCTGGCATCTCCGCGAGGTGCTCAATCCCAAGGTCCCGGTGCACCGCATGGTGTTCCACGAGATCACCCCGCGGGCGATCCAGGAGGCGGTGGCCAATCCCCGCACCCTGAACCTGCGGCTGGTCGACGCCCAGGAGACCCGGCGCATCCTCGACCGTCTCTATGGTTACGAGGTCAGCCCGGTCCTGTGGAAGAAGGTCAAGCCCCGGCTTTCGGCCGGCCGGGTGCAGTCCGTGGCGACCCGGCTGGTAGTGGAGCGCGAGCGTGAGCGCCTGGCGTTCACCAGCGCGAGTTACTGGGATCTGCAGGCGCTGCTCGACACCGGTGGCGACGAGGTTCCGCACGAGTTCACCGCCATGCTGACCGGCGTGGACGGAAAGCGCGTCGCCCAGGGCCGGGACTTCGCGAGCAACGGCACCCTCAAGAGCGCCGATGTGCTCCACCTGGACGAGCAGGCCGCCCAGGCCCTGGCCGGACGCCTGGCCGGTGTGCCGTACAAGGTCAGGTCGGTCGAGCGCAAGCCGTACACCCGCAAGCCGTACGCGCCGTTCAGGACGACCACGCTGCAGCAGGAGGCCAGCCGCAAGCTGGGCTTCTCCGCGAAGTCGACGATGCAGGTCGCCCAGCGCCTCTACGAGAACGGCTTCATCACCTACATGCGGACCGACAGCATCACGCTGTCGGAGACCGCCGTCGCCGCCGCCCGCAGCCAGGCCATCAAGCTTTACGGCTCGGCCTATGTGCCCGACAAGCCGCGCGTCTACGCCAGCAAGGTGAAGAACGCGCAGGAGGCGCACGAGGCGATCCGTCCCTCGGGCGAGGAGTTCCGCACGCCGGGCGAGACCGGGCTGACCGGTGACATGTTCCGCCTGTACGAGCTGATCTGGCAGCGGACCGTGGCCTCCCAGATGAAGGACGCGGTCGGCGAGTCGGTCACCGTCAAGGTGGACGGCACGTCCAGTTCGGGGGAGCGGGTCGAGTTCAGCGCCTCCGGGCGGACCATCACCTTCCACGGCTTCCTGAAGGCCTATGTCGAGGGCGCGGACGACCCGTCCACCGACCGCGACGACTCCGAGAAGCGCCTGCCGAACCTGAGCGAGAACGACCCGCTCACCGCGTCCGCGCTGAACGTGCTGTCGCACGCCACCAAGCCGCCGGCCCGGTACACGGAGGCGTCGCTGATCAAGGAGCTGGAAGACCGGGAGATCGGCCGTCCCTCGACGTACGCGTCGATCATCGGAACGATTCTGGACCGCGGCTACGTCTTCAAGAAGGGCACCGCCCTGGTGCCGTCCTTCCTGGCGTTCGCGGTGGTCAACCTGCTGGAGCAGCACTTCGGCCACCTCGTCGACTACGACTTCACCGCCGACATGGAGAAGGTCCTCGACGACATCGCCAACGACCGGGCGGAGCGGGTGCCCGAGCTGCGCCGGTTCTACTTCGGGGTGGACGGCGGCGATGGGCTGAAGGAACTGGTCACCGATCTCGGCGAGATCGACGCCAAGGAGATCAGTTCGTTCTCGATCAGGGGCACCGACATCATGATCCGGGTGGGCCGCTACGGTCCGTACCTGGACCGCGAAGGTGTCCGGGTTAACGTGCCGGAGGACCTGGCCCCCGACGAGCTCACCGCCGAGCGGGCCGAGGAGCTGTTCTCCCGCCCGACGGGTGACCGGGAGCTGGGCAAGGACCCGGTGACCGGGCACGTGATCGTGGCCAAGGACGGTCGCTTCGGCCCGTACGTCACCGAGATCCTGCCGGTGGAGGCGCCTCCGGCCGAGGGCAAGAAGAAGACCAAGAAGGCCGACGCCCCCAAGCCGCGCACCGGGTCGCTGCTCAAGTCGATGTCCCTGGACACCGTCACCCTTGAGGACGCCCTGCGCCTGCTCTCGCTGCCGAGGGTGCTCGGGGTGATCGACGACCAGGAGGTCACGGCGCAGAACGGCAAGTTCGGGCCGTACATCAAGAAGGGCACCGACTCTCGTTCCCTGGGGTCGGAGGAGGAGCTGTTCACGGTCACCCTCGATCAGGCCAAGGAGCTGTTCGCCCAGCCCAAGGCCAGGGGCAGGCGGGCCGCGGCCGCGCCGCCGCTGCGTGAGCTGGGCGAGGACTCGGTCTCCAAGAAGCCGATCGTGGTGAAGGAAGGGCGGTTCGGGCCCTACGTCACCGACGGGGAGACCAACGCCTCGCTGCGCAAGGGGGACGAGGTCGAGCAGATCACCACCGAACGCGCCGCCGAGCTTCTCGCCGACCGCAGAGCCCGCGGTCCGGCGCCCAAGCGTCCTCGCACCACCCGGGCCAAGGCCAAGGCCTGACGCCGCCGAGCCAGGGCACCTCGTACGGGGCTCTGGCTCGCGGGGTTTCCGCACCCGCTGGGAACGCATTCGCCGTTTCGGGCGTTCTTCGGAACGCGCCGGGATGGCCGGTGGGCGCGAGAGGGAAGGCAAGTGACGATCGTGGGCTTCGTGTCGCTGGTCATCTGTGCGATCACGGTGGTCCACTACTACCTGTGGCGTCGGCTGGTCCGCTCGACCACCCGGCCGGGGCGGACCCGCCGGGTGCTGACCTTGATCCTCGTCGGCCTGGCGGTGCTCGCCCCCGTGACGCTGGTCGCCTCCCGCAGTGAGTGGGGGCACTTCCTGGCGTGGCCGGGATTCTTCTGGATCGCGACGATGTTCTACCTCCTCGTGTTCCTGGTGGTCCTGGAGATCCCCAGGGCCGTGGCCCTGCTGGTGGTGCGCGGAGTGGAGCACCGGGCCGAGCGGCGCCGGGTGCCGCCGGGGGTGGTCGCCCGCCGTGCGAAACGAGCCGCGCGGCCGGAGCTCGCCGTTCGATCCGAAACCGCCGTCACACCGGCGTCCGTGGCCGTCGTTCACCCCGAGCGCTCCCTCCGGTCCGTCTCCACGGCCCGGACGGACCGTGGGGAGGCCGCGGTCGGTGGGGTGGTGGTCGTACCGGGTCCTGGAGGCACGCCGCGCGGCGGAGAGCGGAAGGACACGGCGGGCGGGCTGAGCAGGAGGCTGTTCATCGCCCGTACGGCGGCGGTCGCCGCCGGGGCGGGGGCGCTCGGCACGATCGGGTTCGGGATCAGGACCGCTCTCGGTGACCCGGTGATCGAGTCGGTCGGGGTGGTGCTGCCCAGGCTGGATCCGCGCCTGAACGGCCTGCGGTTCGCGGTCGTCAGCGACATTCACCTGGGCCCGCTCACCGGTACGGAGCACACCCGGCGCATCGTTCGCATGATCAACTCGCTGGAGGCCGACGTGGTCGCCGTGGTCGGCGACCTGGTCGACGGCACGGTGGCCGAGCTCGGCCCGCTGGCCAGGCCCCTGAAGGATCTCGAATCCCGCTACGGTGCCTACTTCGTCACCGGCAACCACGAGTACTACACCGCAGGCGGCCCGCAGGAGTGGATCGAGGAACTTCGCGAACTCGGCGTCCGCCCGCTGGGCAACGAGCGTGTGGAGATCGCCCATGGGGGAGCCGTGCTCGATCTCGCCGGGGTCAACGACGTCGGCGGCGTCGCATCGGGCGACGGTCCGGACTTCGAGCGGGCGCTGGGTGGCCGTGACCGCTCCCGGTCCACGGTTCTGCTCGCCCACCAGCCGGTCCAGGCGGTCCAGGCGGCCACCTACGGGGTGGACCTCCAGCTGTCCGGCCACACGCACGGAGGGCAGATGGTCCCCTTCAACTTGATCGTCCCGATGCAGCAGCCGGTCGTCTCCGGTCTCGGCGAGGTGGACGGCACCCAGGTCTACGTGACGCGGGGCGCGGGTTTCTGGGGGCCACCGGTCCGGGTGGGCGCCCCACCCGAGATAACCCTGCTGGAAGTCCGGAACGAGAAACTCCACTGACCTCGCAACGAGCGGAAAGCAGGCGCACCGGTCCGGGAAGAGGAAGACACATCACTGGAAACACGAGCAACTGACGCTTCTTTTCGGGTGTGGTACCTGCGGGGCACAGGGCGGGGGCGTTACCCTCATGCGACGGGCAGCCGGGCATTTCCGCCTGGCTCATGTTCTCCCCAGCCCAGCGAGCACCTGGATACGCTGACACTATGACCACCCTTGGCCGGAGCACCGCGCGACGCAAGCCCCCCCACGTGCTGGCCAACACCCCGTTCCGCAAACTGTGGACGGCGATGTCGGTGTGCAGCCTCGGAGACTGGCTCAACCTGCTGGCACTGACCGCCCTGGCGGGCAACCTCACGGTGGGGTCCGGCTACAAGGTCCAGAGCCTGGCCATCGGGGGCGTCTTCGTGGCGAAGATGCTCCCCGCCATCCTGCTGGGTCCGCTCGCCGGCGCGTTCGCCGACCGGTTCGACCGGCGGATGACGATGTTCTTCTGCGACTTCCTGCGCTTCGCGCTGGTGCTGTCGATCCCGCTGATCGGCAACTACCAGTGGGTGATCATCGCTACCTTCCTGGTCGAGTGCGTCAACCTCTTCTGGGTTCCGGCCAAGGACGCCACGGTGCCCAACCTGGTGCCCAAGGAGCGGCTGGAGGAGGCCAACCAGCTCAACCTCCTGGTCACCTACGGGACCGCGCCGATCGCCGCGCTGCTGTTCGCGGTGCTGTCGGTCGCCGACGACGCCCTGGGCAACCTGGTGCCGTTCTTCGCCCAGCGAGAGACCTACCTGGCGCTGTTCATCAACGCGCTCGCCTACCTGGTCTCGGCCTTCATCATCCTTTCGCTCAAGGACATCCCGAAGGCCGGCGCGCAGGCCGCGACCTCCACGCCGTCGGTGCTGCGGCAGATCTTCGAGGGCTGGCGGTTCGTCGGCGGTAACCGGCTGATCCGCGGCCTGATCATCGGCATGCTGGGCGCGTTCGCCGCCGGCGGTGCGGTGGTCGGGGTGGCCAAGATCTACGTGGGTGCGCTGGGCGGCGGCGACGCGGCGTACGGCGTGGTCTTCGGGGCGGTCTTCGTCGGTATGGCGTCCGGCATGTTCTTCGGGCCGAGGCTGCTGAGGGAGCTGTCGCGGCGACGGTTGTTCGGCCTGTCGATCGTGGTGGCAGGGGTGGTCCTCGTCGCGATCGCGCTCGTCCACAACCTGGTGATCGTCGTCCTGCTGACCGTACTGCTCGGCGCGTGCGCGGGGATCGCCTGGATCATCGGTTACACGATGATCGGGCTGGAGGTGGACGACAACCTGCGGGGCCGCACGTTCTCCTTCCTGCAGTCGCTCGCCCGGGTGACCCTGCTGCTGGTGGTCGCGGTCGCGCCGACCCTGGCGGGCCTGTTCGGTGAGCGGGAGATCAGGGTCGGGCAGGAGCCGGTCTACCAGTTCGACGGCTCCAACCTGGTGCTGCTGGTCGGCGGGTTGCTCGCGGTGGTCGTCGGGAGTGTCGCGCTACGGCAGATGGACGACCGCAGGGGCGTCTCGATCGTCGCCGACCTGATCGCCGCGGCACGCGGGGAGCGGTTCGCCCCCGAGAGCGCCGAGCAGGAACGCGGGATGTTCATCGCCTTCGAGGGCGGCGAGGGGTCGGGCAAGACCACCCAGTCCAGGCTGCTGGCGATCTGGCTGCGCGACCAGGGGTTCGACGTCGTACAGACCCGCGAGCCGGGCTCGACCAAGGTGGGCATGCGGCTGCGCGCGATCCTGCTCGACGCGGTGCACCAGGGACTGTCCGCGAGGTCGGAGGCCCTGCTGTACGCGGCCGACCGGGCCGAGCATGTGGAGAAGGTCATCCGCCCGGCCCTCCAGCGGGGCTCCATGGTGATCTCCGACCGGTACGTCGACTCGTCGCTGGCCTACCAGGGCGCGGGCCGGGCGCTGGACATCGAGGAGGTCAAGAGGATCAACGGCTGGGCCACCGGTGGGCTCGTTCCCGATCTCACCGTGCTCATCGACACCCCGCCGTCGGTGGGGCTGGCCCGGCTGGGCGGGGCCGCCGACCGCATCGAGTCGGAGCCGCTGGAGTTCCATGAGCGCGTCCGCCGCGAGTTCCGGGCGCTGGCCGCCGCGGAGCCGGATCGCTACCTGGTCGTCGACGGGACCCTGCCCCAGGAACAGATCTCCTCGCTCATCTACGACCGGGTCCGCGAGATCATGCCCGACCCGGTGCCACAGGAGTCGGAGGACGTCACCGGGACCATCCCGGCGATTCGCGACTGATCCGGTGCCTCCGCGAGCCGTGAGGTCCCGACCCGGTTACCGGCGCCGGCGGTAGGTTGGGTCCGTGGGAGTCTTTGATGATCTTGTGGGCCAGGAGCGGGCCGCCGTAACACTCGGCCGGGCCGCGGCGGCCGGGGCCGACCTGCTGGCCGGGGGGCGCGGCGCCGGGATGACTCACGCGTGGCTGTTCACCGGGCCGCCCGGGTCCGGGCGTGAGGAGGCCGCGCGGGCGTTCGCGGCCGCGCTGTTCTGCTCCGAGCAGGGGTGCGGCCACTGCGACATGTGCCACCAGGTGTCGGTCGGCTCCCACCCGGACCTGGAGATCGTCCGCCCGCAGGGGCTCTCGTACGGCATCAAGGACACCCGCAGGCTCATCCTGCGCGCGGCCGGGGCGCCGACGCTGGGCCGCTGGCGGGTCGTGCTGTTCGAGGACGCCGACCGGGCGACCGAGGGGGCGTCCAACGCGCTGCTCAAGGCCATCGAGGAACCGCCGCCGAAGACCGTCTGGCTGCTCTGCGCGCCTGCTCCGGACGACATGATGATCACCATCAGGTCCCGTTGCCGGATCGTCACGCTCGTCACCCCGCCCACCTCGGCGGTCGCCCACGTGCTGGCCACGCGCGAGAACGTGCCGCCGACGATGGCGGAGTTCGCGGCCAGGGCCGCCCAGGGGCACATCGACCGCGCCCGCAGACTGGCCCTGGACGAGGAGGCGCGCTCGCGTCGCGAGGCGGTGCTGTCCATCCCCCGGTCGCTCACCGGCGTCGGGGAGTGCGTGATGGCCGCCGAACGCCTGGTGAAGACCGCCGAGGACGAGGCCGCCGCGGTCACGGCGGTACTGAACGAGGCGGAGATCACCGAGCTGCGCCAGGTCTACGGCGAGGGCTCCACCGGAAAGGGGCTCAACAGGGGGCTGATCCGCGGCGGTGCCGGGGCGCTCAAGGACCTTGAGGACCGGCAGAAGTCCCGGGCGACCCGCACCAAGCGCGACGTCATCGACGCGGCACTGCTCGACCTGGTGGCGTTCTACCGCGACGTGCTGGCCGTGCAGTTCGGCGCGCACGTGGAACTGGCCAGCGAGGACCGCCGCGCCGATCTGGAAGGCCTGGCCGGGGCCTCCACCCCGGAGGACACGCTGCGCAGGATCGACGCCATCATGCGCTGCCGGAGGCGGCTGGCGGCCAACGTCAGCCCGCAGATGGCCGTGGAGTCGATGACCCTTTCATTGCGTCAGCCCCGGCTCTGAACCGCCTCACGACGGGAGGCGGTTTTCCCGTTTTTCGGTCATATAGGCTGAAATGCTGGAATTAGGCAGACCGGAACCCACTGGGGCGATCAGCGGGCCCGGTGTCGGGGGCGGCGGGCAGGCGGACGTGCGCTACCGCGATGGTCGGGAGGTTTCCGGCTGGGCGGCACAGATGGTTCGGAGGCGCACATCGTGGTCTGGCGGGGACCGGAGTTCGGGCTGATCAACTTTGGCCGATATCGGACACTGCGCAGTTTCCGGTAACCCGATGTGACGGATATCGGCTGGTGAGGGGCTGCGACCGCCGCGACCGTACATCTCCTACCTGCCTTTTTCCGATTAGATGGAACCATTGCTCGCTAAATCACCTCAAAGCATGAGTGTGGGTCGTTAGGATTCACGGCAAAAATCAATGCTTTTGTTATAAAGCAACGGGAAGCGTCCTGCTCTACGGGGATGAGCAGCGAAGGCCGGGGGAATTTTGGTGAGCACCGAGGCGCGCCACGGGGTGGTCCCGCCCGTGAGCGGGCGGGCCGTCACGAGCCGGGTAGGCGATGACGACACGCTGAGCATCGAATGGTCTGCACCGACGGGCGCGGAGATCGTCCTGCGGCATGTGGAGACCGGTGAGGAATGTGGGGCGGCGGACCTGACGGTGCTGGCCCCGGGGGTCTGGATGGCCTCGTGCCGGGGCGAGCCGGTCGCCACCGACGACCCGGGGTTCTCGCTCGACGGGCTCTGGTCCTACGCCGAGACCCGCCGCAGCCGGGAGATCAGGGCGTTCCGCACCTCCCTCGGCACACTGGGCCTGCGGGTCCGCGAGGTCGAACCGTACGTCGAGGTGATCCGGGTGACCGCGGACGACGGGGTGATCGCCGTCGAGGGCGCCGTCGCGTACGGCGACCCGATCCGGGGGGAGGCCAGGCTGGTGGCGGTGGCCCGCCGGGGACCGGAGCCGGTGAGCGGGCCGGCGACCTTCCAGGGACGGTGGTTCGAGGGAGCGATCGAGATCGCGCCGATGGCCGAGGCACAGGTGCGGCGCCGGGTCTTCTGGGACCTGTACGCGGAGTTCTCCGGGGTCCGGCTGCCGCTGGCGACCCGCCTTGATGACATAACGGACAAGAAGACCAAAGTTCGTTTTCCTGCCCAGCATGTCGGGCAGGTGAGGGTCCGCCCGTACTACACCGAGACCGACAGTCTCGCCGTCGCGCTCAGCATCGAAGGGGAGAAAGCATGAAGATCTCCTTTCTCATTCTCAACGCCTACGGCATGGGCGGCACCATCCGCGCCACCTTCGACCTCGCCACCGCCATGTCCGAGCGGCACGAGGTCGAGGTCGTCAGTGTCTTCCAGCACACCGACACCCCCTTCCTGCCGCTGAGCTCCCGGGTCAGGCTCCGTTCGCTGGTGGACCTGCGGGAGGGGGCCAAGGTCCGCTGGCCGTACACGAAGAGGGCCGAGCGGCTGGGGGCGCGGGAGAGCGCGCTGATCCACCCCGAGGAGCGCGCCTACGCGTCCTTCAGCGCCTGGAGCGACGAGGTCCTCGTCCGCGAACTGCGCAGGCTCCGCAGCGACGTGCTGATCACCACCCGCGCGGGTCTCAACATCATGGCCGCGAGGTACGCCCGCAGGAAGGTCGTCACGATCGCCCAGGAGCACCTGCACTTCGAGGCGCACCAGCCCGGGATCTTCGAGGAGATCCGGACCTGGTACCCGAAGCTGGACGCGGTCGTCACCCTCACCGAGGCCGACGAGCACGACTACCGGAACATGCTCAACGGGTCGCCCACCCGGGTGTTCACCATCGGCAACGGGCTGCCCGGCGGGCCGCGTCCACGATCCAGGCAGGAGAACCGGATCGTGCTGGCCGCGGGCAGGCTGGTGCCGGTCAAGGGGTACGACCGGCTGCTGAAGGCGTTCGTCCGGGTGGCCGAAGAACGGCCCGACTGGAAGCTGCGGATCTACGGCGAGGGCCGGGTCGGCGACAAGCTCATCAAGCAGGCGGTCAGGCTGCGGCTGCACAACAACGTCACGTTCATGGGCCCCACCGGTGACATCGAGGGCGAGCTCGCCAAAGCGTCGATCCACGCGGTCAGTTCCCGCTTCGAGGGCTTCGGCATGACCATCATCGAGGCGTTCGCCTCCGGGGTGCCGGTGGTCAGCTTCGACTGCCCCCGTGGACCTCGCGAGATCATCACACCCGGGATCGACGGACTGCTGGTCCCCGCCGACGACGTGGACGCCTTGGCCGACGGGCTGATCCAGATGATCGACGACGAGGAGGGCCGCCACCGGATGGCCAAGAACGCTCTCCAGACGGCCCAGAGCTACGACATCTCGGTGATCGCCAAACGCTGGGAGAAGTCCTTCGCCCAACTCGGCCGCTGAGCGGGGACGGGCACGGTCGTACGCCGATCCGGTGGGACATGTGGGCCGGCCGGGGTTTGCGACTCGGAAGGGCGTCGTAGGCAGGGAGAACACGAGCGGGGTGGAACTCGCAGGCCGGGTGAAGCAGCAGAGGGCCCGGCACGGCGTCTCTGTGATGTGGAAGTCGAACTGCTCTCCTGCGGAGAGCCCTTGGCCAGAAACCGTGTCGACATCGCGGCGCTGTTCGCCGAACATCACCTCGGGCTGGTACGGCTGGCGCTGCTCATGGTGGGCGACCAGGCCACGGCCGAGGACGTCGTACAGGAGGCGTTCACCCGCACTCATGCGGGACGGCGCCGCCTGCGCGACCCAGGCAGGGCGCTGACCTACATCCGCTCGGCGGTCCTCAACGGGTCGCGATCGGTGCTGCGCCGCCGCGCGGTCGCCTTCCGCTGGGCCGCACCGTACGAGCCGCCGGTCTGGTCCGCCGAGCACGCGGCGCTGCTCGGCGAGGAGCGCCGCGAGGTGCTCATGGCCCTGCGCACGCTGCCCAGGCGGCAGCGGGAGGCACTGACCCTCCGCTACTACCTGGACCTGTCCGACCTGGAGATCGCCGAGACCATGGGCATCGCCGCCGGCACCGCCCGTTCCACCCTCGCGCGTGGGCTGGCCGCCCTCGCCCGGATGCTCAAGGAGGAGTCATGACCGACACCGAGAACCGCCTCCGCGACGCCCTGTCCGCCGCCGCCGCCGCGACCGCCGAGAACATCCGCCCGCTCACCGTCCCCGCCCGCCGCCGCCTCAGAGCTCCCTTCCGGATCGCCGCTGCGGCCCTGGTTGTCGCCGTGGTGGTCTTCGGAGCTGTACGGCTCGCCACGCCCTCCCCCCTGTCACGGGAGAACACCGTCGCCATGGCGATGAGCGGCCCCGAGCAGTCCGGAGATGCCGACGTGTCGGTCTTCCTCTGCAAGAGGCATGATCGCTTCCCGAACTGCGATCATGTGATAACCGAGGACGAGAGAGCGGAGATCCGGCGGACGCTTGAGGCCCGGCCCGAGGTGAAAAGGGTCCTCTTTGAGGACCAGCAGCAGGCATGGGAGAACTTCCGGAGCCAGAACACGGACAAACCCGCGCTGCTGAAGGCGATAGTCGTCGAGGACATGTCGGAGTCCTTCCGAGCCTGGCTCAGGCCGGGTGCGGATCCCAATGCCGTCGCCCGTGCCATGGGCGAATTGCCGGGGGTGTCCAACGCAATCGATAGGCCCTGCCTGCTGAGAAGGTTGTCGCCGTGGTCGCTCGTCGAGCATGTCCTTCCGTGGTCGGATGAGCCGGAGCAGTGCTCGTTCCCGGAGTTCGAGCCCCCGGAGTCCTAGGGGGCGGACTGAGCGGGCGACGGTGGTAAGGGCAGGTCGCGAAAGCGGCCCGTGACCGTGGCCGGGCGGTGCCGCACGTCCGGCACGACGATGCCGCGGTCGGGGGGATTGTTCATGATCGCACCGGGTGGCACCGCACATCCAGGGGCATGACACATAGGGTGAGCACGAGCCGTACCCCCAGGTTTGGAGCCATATGGGCATGATCATGGCGGTGAGTTTCACCCGCTACGGCAGGCTGTACTACCTCGATCCCGGTGAGCACAGCCCCAAGGTCGGCGACAAGGTGCTGGTGCCCACCGAGGCCGGGCCCGAGGTCGCCGAGTGCGTCTGGGCGCCGCAGTGGACGAGCGAGGAGATCGACGGGCTGCCGATGTGCGCGGGCATCGCGACCGAGGAGCACCTCACCCGCGACGAGGGCAACAAACGGCGCCGCGCCGAGGCCCGGAGCGTCTCCAAGCGCCTGATCAAGCGGCACACGCTGCCGATGAAGGTCGTCGGCGTCGACTACCTGGACGCGGAGAACGTCTACACGGTCTACTTCTCCGCCCCGCAACGGGTCGACTTCCGCGCCCTCGTCCGTGACCTGGCCCGCAACCTGCGCGCCAGGGTGGAGCTGCGCCAGATAGGCCCGCGCGACGAGGCCCGCCTCCAGGGCGGCATCGGCCCCTGCGGCCGTGATCTGTGCTGCGCCACCTTCCTCAAGGACTTCGAGCCGGTCTCCGTCCGGATGGCCAAGGACCAGGACCTGCCGGTCAACCCGCTGCGCATCGCGGGGGCGTGCGGGCGGCTGATGTGCTGCCTGAAGTACGAGCACCCCCTCTACCTCGACGCCCAGAGCAGGATGCCCCGGATCGGGCTGAAGGTCGACACCCCCGAGGGGGCCGGAACCGTCGTGGGCCGCAACGTCCCCTCGGACTCCGTCGTGGTCCGCCTGGAGGACGGCGGCCGCCGCTGCGCCTGCCCGTCGGCCTCGGTCTGCTCCCCGCGCAAGCAGCACGACGAGGCGTACGGCGGCGCGGTGCGGGTCGCCGAGAGCGGACCGGAAGGGTGACCGATCGGCTGTCCCCGCTGAGGTTGATGTCCCGTCATGGGGGCTCGGTGCGGGCGTAGGATTCGACCGTTCAGCCTCTCCGCGTGCCGGCCCCCTTGCCGGATCCGCGTGTGACCCCGACCTACGGACTACGGAGCGGACAAGGCGTGAGATCCCGTGTGACCGCCGTACTGGCGGCGGTGGCCCTGCTCGCGAGCGCGTGCACCGGCACCGACGTCCCTGCCGACGCCAGTGGCGGCACCGGAGCCGGCCGCGGCGTGGCGGGAGCGGCTCTCGGCTGGCACGAGTGCGAGGACGGTTTCGAGTGCGCCAAGCTCGCCGTACCGCTCGATCACAGCAAGCCGGACGGTGAGAAGATCGAGCTCAGCGTGATCCGGCTCCCGGCCTCGGGGAAGCGGATCGGTTCGATCCTCCTCAATCCCGGCGGGCCGGGTTCCTCCGGAGTGCAGTACGCGCGAGGTGCCCGCACCGCGGTGAGCGAGACGGTTCGCGAGCGCTTCGACGTCGTGGGCTTCGACCCGCGCGGGGTCGGCGAGTCCGCGCCCGTCCGATGCCTGTCGTCGAGCGAGCTGGACGCCTTCGTCGGCCTCGACAACTCACCCGACTCGCCGGGGGAGGTCACCGTGCTTGAGGAGGGGGCGCAACGGCTCGCCGCCGGCTGCGAGACCCGATCGGGCAGGCTCCTGCCGTACGTCGGCACCGCCGACGCCGCCAGGGACATGGACCTGCTGCGTGCCGCCGTCGGTGACTCCCACCTCACCTACCTCGGCAAGTCGTACGGCACGCAGCTGGGCGCCGTCTATGCCGATCTCTTCCCCGGCCGGGTCCGCGCCCTCGTGCTGGACGGCGCCGTGGACCCCTCGCTCGACCCACTGGAGCTGAACACCGCGCAGGCCCGCGGTTTCGAGGTCGCCCTTGACTCGTTCCTGGAAAACTGCCTCGCGGCCACCGACTGCCCCTTCCAGGGCTCCGTCGCCTCCGCCCGCGCGGAGATCACCGCGCTGCTCCGCAGGGCGGACACCGCCTCCCTGACCAACAGGACCGGCGACGACCGTACGGTGACCGAGGCCTGGGCCATGCTCGGGGTGATCACCCCGCTCTACGACCGGCAGGCATGGCCGGTCCTTCGTCAGGCGCTGGCCCAGGCGTTGAAGGGGGACGGTACCGTCCTGCTCCGCATGGCCGACCTGCTGGTCGACCGTGGGGAGGACGGCGAGTACACCAACCAGACCGAGTCCAACCTGGCGGTCAACTGCGTCGACAGCATCTACCCCCGCGACCCCGCCGCCTACGCCAAGGCGGCCGAACAGGCGGCCAAGGTCGCTCCCCTGTTCGGCGCGTACGTCATGTGGAGCTCACTGCCCTGCGCGTACTGGCCGGTCAAGGCGGGGGCCCGGGAGAAGATCGACGCGCCCGGGGCTCCGCCCATCATGGTCGTCGGCACCAGACGCGACCCCGCCACGCCCTACCAGTGGTCGGAGGCCCTCGCCTCCCAGCTCTCCTCCGGCGTCCTCGTCGGTTTCGACGGAGACGGCCACACCGCTTATCTGACCGGTTCGGCGTGCGTGGATCGCCTGGTGGACGACTACCTGATCGATCTGACCGTCCCCGCCGACGGAACCCAGTGCCCCAAGATCGGCTGATTCCGGTGCGCGGGAAGGCCCTGGGAGCCTGTAGACTGCCGTAAGTCATGGTGAAACATGGCACGCCGCCTTAGCTCAGTCGGCCAGAGCACTTCACTCGTAATGAAGGGGTCTGGGGTTCGATTCCCCAAGGCGGCTCCCAGGTCAGGACCCGTTTCTCCCTAACCGGAGAGGCGGGTTCTACCGCGTTTGGGAGAGCAGCGGAGTGACCGACCTCTCGCGGTAGGCCCTCAAGGCGGTGTCGAGGACCCCCACTGGCGACTCCGGCGCGAACCGCTCCCGGATCGCTGCGTCCCACAGCCGATCGAGCAGCCTGATGATCTCGTCCGTCATCGCCTCGGTCACATGGCTGTATACGCCGGAGATCGTCGGGTTCTCGTGCCCCATCCGATCGATGATCGCCGTCCTCGCGCACCGGCCATCGTCGAGCCACGTCTGGTGGCCATGGCGCATACCGTGCGGAGTGAGCCCGGGCCGGATCGGCAGTCAGCTCGCCACCACCTCGACCGGCGACGCACATACGCGTCGAACAGCTCCGGCCGCGTCATGCCCCTCACAGCCACCGGGTCGGCGCCGCACTCGATCGCGTAGGCAACCAGCGCAGCCCGCGACGACCGGCTGTTGACCGGCTTCGGCGCACCCATCCGATGCGACCGGACCGCCCGCCGCGCGCCATACGGTTCACCCGGCACAGCCGCCGGCCACGCCACCAGGGGCTCGCCCGACCACTGGGCGGCGGCATCGATCAGGACCGGCCGCGCCAGCCGGGCCGCCTTGCCACCCTGTTCCGGATACATGCCGTCGGCGGCAGGCCGAAAGTACATCCGCGCGAAGTCCGATCGCCGATGATGCTGCCGCTCGCCGGGAAACGGGGTGACCCGCCCCTGACACCACGGCGCCGAGCTCCCCGAGCACGCGCACTTGCGGGCCTCGGCCGCGACCGCGGCGACCATGTCCCACAGCCACATCGGGACATGCACATCCCGAATTGAGCCGTCCTTCGGGCGCCCCAGTAGAACGGCCCCTCGCTCAAGGTCTCAATGTTCATCGCCCGATACGCCGGTGGGTCACCCACTGAAGGTCAAAGTTCACAAAACGCCCATATCTTGCCTTTACAAGTAACGCGAAACACCCACAGGGAGACGCAACATGCGCCGCATCTGTCTCAGCACGGCCGCTCTCACACTGAGCGCGGGCCTACCTCTCGGCATGATCGCCGCTGGTCCGGCACTCGCCGCCTCCGGGCCGATGGACTTCGAGCCGATCAAGGGCTCGGCCTACAGCGAGATGTTGACCAGCTGGACCGAGCCGCTCGTCGCCCCCAAGGGCTTCACCCAGAAACTCGTCGCCGACGAGACCGTCCTCGACGTCTACGGCGGCACTACCGACGACCTCACCGACATGAACACAGTCAACGAGACCGGACCGCAAGCCGGCCGGTACCTCTACCGCACCCACGAGGTCGGCTCCAACGGCGCGCTGTCGGTCGTCGACCTCGAGACGGGCGAGGCAGAGGTCATCGCTCAGCGTGAGGGCTGGCGTCGGCTCGACGGTCTTCGCTGGACCCCCTGGGGCACCCTGCTCTTCGCCGAGGAGACCGGCGGGGGCCGCCTCTTCGAGGCGTTCCTCGACCCGAAGGACCGCACGAAGATCACCCGTATTGAGGAGCGCCGCGAGGTCGGCATCCTCCGTCACGAGGGCATCGAGGCGCTCGCCGACGGCACCGTCTTCGTGATCGACGAGCTCAACGGCGGTTCGATCTACAAGTTCGTGCCGACCAAGCGCGGGGACCTCTCCAACGGCCGGCTCTACGCGCTCAAGATCAAGGAGCTGAGCGATGCCGAGCAGAAGTGGAACCAGGCGACCTACAACGCCAAGGTCGGTGCCTTCGAGTGGGTCGCACTCGACATGGACAAGGTCGTCGTCGACGCTGACGCCGCGGCCAACGAGGTGAACGCGACCGAGTTCGGCCGACCCGAGGACGTCGAGGTCATCGGCGACACGCTCTACGTGGCCAACACCAGCGAGGACCGCGTCGTCGCGATCGACCTGAACAAGGACGTCCTCACGAGCTTCGTCGAGGCCGGCAAGAACGTGCCGGTGGAGGACCAGAAGGCCAGTGTCACCGGCTTCAACAGCCCGGACAACCTCGCCCAGGGCCCTGACGGCCGCCTGTGGATCGCCGAGGACAACTACGCCAGCGACATCTGGGTCGCAGGCAAGAGCACCAAGAAGAAGGGCACCGCCGACAAGGTCGAGCTCTTCGGCTCGCTGAAGGACCCGGGCGCGGAGATCAGCGGCATTTACTTCGGCAAAGACCCGAAGACGCTGTTCTTCAACGTCCAGCACCCGGACAAGCCGAAGGCGGATGGCACCTGGAAGATCACCCGCCAGTGACGCATCGCTGACAAGCCGACCACAGGGCCCCGTTTCCGCGGACGGGGCCCTTCGCGTTTCCGTACGACGCGGATTCGGCGCATGGCAGGTCCCACACGCGGTGGTACCGCATCCCGCCCTGACGGCGCGATCCCCGGTCGATCGAGACCGTACGAAGACCGGCGGCACGTCCGCTGGCTATGTCGGCGGTGAGGTTGTCACCGATCGCCCATCCGCCCTCGGCGCGCAGCGCCGCCCGCATCGCCTCGTCAAAACCGGCGGCGACCAGGTGCTCGTTGAGCGGTTTTTCAAGACCGTCCGCCAGCAGTTCCTGGTCGAGATCGCCGCCGACGGGCAGACCGCTTCGACCGCCTTTCGGCTCCGGCGCGTAGGATGGCAACTGGAAGACCGTCAGCCATGGGCGGGCATCGGTCGCCGCGTGCATCGCCGCACGTGGTCAGGCATCCATAGAACGCCTGCCGGAACCGCGATAGAGCGGCCAGAGGTTCGCTGTCGGTGTGGATTTCGCAGCTACCCGTGCGCGTAGCCGTCACGCATGCCAGGGTGGACATCGCGGTCGCCGCCTTGCTCGGAGACTTTGCACGGGCCCGAAGATGAGACGGTGACCGTCCCATGTCACGGCCAGGGCCCCGGCGTTCCCGGGTTCTGATGCGGTATGGCGACGTTGAACGTTTGGCCAAGTGGAGCATGGAAGAGCGCGACTTCTGCTGATCTTTCAGGTCTCGAATCCGAAGATCGTCGCAGGAGTCGCGCTCGTGTCCCCATCTTCCCTGACCAGCTCTCGTCTCGTCCCTACTCTTGACCAGCTCGCCGACTTGGCATTGTGGGAAGCCGAGTTGGAGGCCGATCCGATCATGGTGGAATCGGCGTTGATACGCCGGTTGGCGGCCGTGCCCGATCGCCGCTCGGCCTGCGGCATCCGCTGGTGGTTATCTTGACATTGACCGCGTGCCGACGCTCGTGGTCGGCAGTGACAGCATCGCGGCGATCTGGCAGTGGGCCGCCCGCACCGAACGCCGCACCATCCGCACTGCCCCCGCCGATGAGTCCCTGTTCCCCGGCGCCCGGCAGGCCTTCCGGCTCCGCCGCGACATCGGCGACCTGGACGGCGTCTGGACCAGCAAGGAAATCGTGTACGGCATCACCAGCCTGCCCGCCGGACCTGGCCGGGCCCGCTCATCTCAACCATTACGAACGCGCTCAAGGTTCTTCAGGGCCCTTTGCGCCACGGCGAGGTGAGGGTTGATGTCAAGTGCGCGAGTCAGGTGTCCCCGGGCCTCGGCGACCGCGCCGAGTGCGTGGGCGATCTCTCCTCGGTGATAGGCGAAGCGCGCGTTATGTCTGCCCAGAGTGTCGGCTCGCCGGACGAACGACAGGCCCTCCGCGCTGTGACCAGCCCGATGAAGCGCCCAGCCCAGGGCGTCGGCAACATCCACGCTCCTTCTTCGATTCCACTCGGCCCGCAGATGGCGTACGGCTTTCACCGGGTCGCCGTGGTCGGCCTCGAAGCGGCCCAGGATGAGATTGTCAGGCTGTTGTGTCTCCTCGTGGGTGGGCTCTGGATGCTCCTTGATGCCGAAGGCCGGGTTCTTCATGACCGCTTGCTGGGCACCGCGGTGGTGTGCGACCAGGTGAAGGACGCTCAGCCTCAGCCGTAACCGGCCACCACTGGCGTGATCTTGCTAACGCGGGTGCTAACAACAGTTCTGGACGGTCCTGGACGACCATGGACTGAGGGCTCCCGTAACACCTGTCCGACCAGGCCTGAAAGACGGTGGTGGACGGTCCTGGACGATCGTCCCTTAACTCGTAATGAGGGGTCTGGGGTTCGATTCCCCAAGGCGGCTCCCAGGTCAAAGGCCCTCCGGGATGATCCCGGAGGGCCTTTGTCGTGTCCGTACAGCAGTGAAATACAGCAACGGTCTCAGCTGAGAGCAACCTCGGTGAGCAGAGCCGATCGTTCTCATCCGGTTGGAACTTCGCCGGGTTTCCTGTAGTTGGTGAAGATGAGCTCTGATCAACATTTCCGAGGGGTCCCATGGTCACGGTAGACAAGATCGGCCGTATGCCGCGTGCGGTAAAGAGCGCACAGGTCGCCATGATGATCCAGGCGATGCTCGGGCTTGTGGGAATCGTGTTGCTTTCCGGCTTTTTCTTCGGCGGGACTGTCGAGCCGGCGAGCGCTGCGGGATTTCTCGTCCTGACGTACGTTCTCGGGCTTGTGAGCACCGGACTGATCGGCTGGCCGGCGTTCAACTGGGACTCACGCAAGCGGAGCATATGGGGCGCAGCACTTGCTGTTGAAAGCCTGCTGGCGCTCTTCTCCGTGGCCGGTCTTGTGCTCGGTCCGGAATCCAGAGCCGCTGACTTGATCGACTTCAACCTTGTAGTGCCGGCCGCCGTGGTCGTTCTGCTGCTTCTTCCGTCAGTGAGGACATGGTTCGACCGTTGACCGGTGTCATGGACATGGCGAAGGCCCTCCCAAGTCTCTGAGAGGGCCTTTCGGTTCCGTGGCTCAGCCGTCAAGGTGCTGGTTGAGCCGGTCGAGCGCCTTGCGAGTCTCCGGGGAGGGGACCTGCGTGTAGACGTTCATGGTCACCGAGATTTGCGAGTGCCGGGGGTGCGCATCGCGACGCGAGGGTGAACGTCGAGCGCGGCCAGGAGTGAGGCGCAGGTGTGCCGGGTGTCGTGGACGCGGGGGCACCGGCCCTTTCGCAGTAGCGCTCAAAGGAGCGGTAGAAGTTGCGCGGCTCGATCGGGGTCCCGTTCTTCGTGGTGAACACGAGGTCGGAGTGCTTCCACTTCTCACCGGCATCCTGGCGGGCCTTCTCCTGAATTCGCTGACGATCCCGGAGCGCTGCTGTGCACAGCCCGAACAGAGGCAGAGAGGCTGTCGAGTCCTCAGTTTTGGTCGTCTCCCGGTGGAGGAGCTCACCGCGGACTCGGTTGAGCCGGCGGGAGATCCAGAGCTGTTCCCCGTCGAGGTCGACGCAGTCCCAGGCGAGCCCGAGCACCTCGCCACGCCGCAGGCCGAGAATCAGGATCAGCACGTACGCGGTGTAGAGCGGTTCGTCCACCGAGCGCAGGTGTTCAAGGAACTTCCGAGCCTCGTCGACGTTCCACACGCCGTGGTTCTTGGCCTTCTTGGTCTTGCCGGCGTTGGGCAGGATGGTCGGCGCTGCGACGTTCTTGGAGATCAGTTCATCGCGGATGGCGTTGCTGAGAGCTGATCGCAGGATGCGGCGGATGCTCGCGATCGTGCTCCGAGACGGGTATTCCCTGCAGCACTCTCCCTTGGAGCAGCACCGTCGCCTGGCTTGCGGCCGTTGGTGATCCTTCTTCTGATCACAGCAGGTGCAGAGCATGACCAGCGTGTTCAGCCATGTCTGAACCTCGCGGACCGTGAGCTTGTCGAGCTGCTTCTTGCCGAGACCGGGGATCATGTAGAGCCGTGCGAGCGCCTCGTAACCGGCGTAGGTGGTCGGCTCTCGGTTGGGTTCGATCACCTCGGCGAGCCAGCGCGTCAGGTACGCGGCGAGCGTGGGGTGCTTGTCGGTACCGGCCGTCGTGTCTGTGGTGCGTGCCGGGGCATCGTAAGGTGTCGCTCTCAGGGCGAAAGGGGCATTGTGTCGCAGTTCTCCCGATTATCGTGGTCAGCGCTGTCGGCATGGGTGGTGGCTGCGGCCGTCGCAGCCTTCCCGACGTGGGAGCTGTGGCGCGAGCGACTCGATCTTGAGGAGTTCACTCGGATCCATGGGGAGGCCGACCAAATCTACGGGGTCGTGCGCCTGTACAGCGATGGATCGACGCTGTCACCGTTTGTTCCGCTGCGCATTGATCTCGAAGCAATCATGAAGATCACGGAGGACTGGGCGGTTCCGGCTCTCGTGGTTCTCCTTGGCCTCCTTGCGTGTCTCGGCCGCGGGGAGCCTGGGGTGACAGGCCGGCGAGTGGCGGGACTCCTCGTCCTGATCGCGGTCATCGAACTTCTCGCCTGGTTGTACGGCGGGCGGGGAATCTACGGCGAGACGATCCCGCTGTTCAGCGTCGGCGGGTTCGGCGCGGCGGCCGGTGGTTGGGGGATTACCCAGCTGTGTCTCCTGGCGGCCGCGGCGCTGGTGTTCGCCGCGTCGCGTACAGTACGGCCCGTCATCGGAGACGAGCCGGGCGCGTCACAGGTCGGGACGGTGTGGCGGCGGCCGGCGGCGGCCCTGGTCGACTATCTGATCGCCGTTGCCGTCCTGGGTGTCGTCGTGGGACCGGTCTGGTCCTTAACCGGCCTCGGCTCGGGGTTCCGGATGGGGTTCGGGCTTCTGGTGCAGGTCAACCTGTTTCAGGTCGGTACAGACCTCGAGGAGCTGGTCATCTTGTCCGGGCTGTTCCTTTACTTTGGGGTACAGCACGCTCTGTGGGGGCGGACGCTGGGCAAGCGGTTGCTGGGTGTCCGGGTCATCGCCGTGCGGACGGGTGGACGGCTGGGCACGGGCAGGACCGTGCTCCGTACGCTGGTCTTCCCTCTCCTCGCCTTCGTCCCCGACGTCGGGCTGTGGTGTCTCCTCGCGGGCGGGCTGTGGATGTTCCTCGATCCCGAAGGCCGGGTTCTTCATGACCGTTGGCTGGGCGCCGCGGTGGTACGCGACCGAGTGCGGGACGCTCAGCCTTAGACCTGACCCGACATCTCCATGTCGTCGAAGCGATCGGTGTGGGAAGCGGCATTCTGTCAAGATCACCACATGGTGCCAGTAGGGCAATGACCAGGTTGGGAATCGCCTTGACGCTCTCCGCCCACAACGTCGCGCCCATCAGGCCTCCTCGGGTCGCGTCCACGGAGGTGGTGTACGAGTTTGTCAACGATGTCTGAATCCTGGTTCTGGCACACATTCCGGGAAACCAGCAGGGCCGGGGCTGTCAACGCAGATCGGGACGGGTAGAGCCCTCCACGAAATGTGTGCCAGAAAGGGAGGCGCGGTGTGATCAGACTGGTGTGAGCTACAAAGGCGTCAGGGGCCTGGGCGACACCGCATCCGCTTGAGTTGTGTCCGGATCGGACCGTCGAATCGGGCAAGGGTGCGGGCGGCCGGATCGCTCAGCTCGCCGGGTCGACCGACCGGCCTCACTGCGTCGCCATGACGATGCAGCGTCGCAGCTCCTCGACCGCCTCGGGGGCGCCCTCGACCGTCACGCCGCTCGGCTCGCCGGCACTCTCCCGGTTCCACATCCAGCGCAGCACGGCCGTCGGCGGGCCGCTCACGGTCACGTCGGCCGCGTCGTCGTCAGCGCCGTCTTCGACGGAGAACAGCCCCGGGCCGGTCCGCACCCGCCACGCCGCGCCGTCGGTCCGCACCGTGTACGTCCGGCCCGGCGAGCCGGCCAGGATGTCGGTGAAGTAGTCGCCCCACTCGGCGACGCCGTATGCCACGAAGACCTTGAGCAGCTCGTCGATGCCGTCGATGGCGAGGTCCGCCGGAACCGGCGTGACCGGCTGCCCGGTGCCGAGCTCGGCGTCGATGCGGTGGATGACCGTCTCCTGCGTCATCCGCCGGATCCAGAAGCCGACGGTCTGATCCGGGGTGTACCAGGAGCCGGCCGGATCCCCCGGCTCGCGGGCGCCGAACTCGTCGAGCAGTCCGGCGTACGCACGGTCGAGCAGCGCGATCGGCTGCTCGTCGGCGAGTTCCCTCGGCGGCCACGGGTCGGGCTCGGCGTCCCCGCGCATGGTCAGAATCTTGTGCAGGTACACCTCGCCTACGTGACGGGTCAGGTCGGCGACGGTCCAGTCGGGACAGCTCGGAACCACCGCGGTGGGGTTGGTCGGTACGACGGCCCGCAGGCGGCCGAAGTCGGCCGCGAGGCAGTCAAGGAGCCGGGGATATTCCATATCGAACAGTTCAGCACACGCTCACGGTTCGTTCGGCCCAGCGACGGATCACCGGTCGCCCAGCATGTCCGCGGACGCATCCTGGCGGCTGTCGCCGACCATCCACGAGCGAGGGTGCGAATCAACCTACGTCGACAACCTCTATTACGAGATCCGCGCCCGCCAGTGCTCCGTTCCTCAACGGGGGGGCGAAAGCGTCGCCGAGAAGCCGAATCTGTCAAGGCGGCCTTTCCCACATCCTCGGCCGGTGTGGATCCGCCCGTCCAATGAAGAACGTCGCACTGGCCGCGCCCGGAAAAGACCACGTTGGCAGGAAAAGGAGTATCGCTACCGCGTGGCCCGCCCACCCGCTGTCGTTTTTCGGGTTCTGGCACATATTTCATGGAGGGCTCTGCCCGCCCTGCGGGCGAACCGCCCCGATCTGTGTCGATCGTCCAGCCCCGCTGGTTTCACAGGGTGTGTACCTGAACCACTTCGGTCACTTTACGAAATGATCTTGTAAGGCTTTCTCTGACAGTGGCTCTCAGCCGGTCGGGCGCCTTGCGGGTCTCCGGGGACGGGACCCGCGTGTAGACGTTCACGGTCACTGGGATTTGAAGCGCTCGGACCTTCCGCTTTTCGGCCCTCGTGGAATTGTCGGCCGGTCCGGCTAGCATCTGTTCCTCCAAGGGAACGGGCTAATCCGTTATTCCTTGCATATCTAGATCTGTCGCGATTCATCGTCGCAGATCGCAGGAGAGGAACACTGTGGGATTATTAGGTAGGTCTGGGCGCCGAATCGGGATGTTGGTGGCTGTTGTCGCTCTGACATCCGGTGCCTTTGCCTCGGGGGCGCAGGCTGCCCCGAATCCGGTTGTTTTCGGTACGGCCTCCGCTTCACCCAGGGCCCATACCGGTGTCTGCCCGACGACCGTGACGCTGTCCATCACGGTGAAGGTCAAGGCGCCGGTGGCGCTGAAGTACGCGTGGACCTTCAGCGACGGGGACAAGAGCAGAGCCAAGGTCTACAAGGTCGGCGGTAAGGGCTTCAAGACCGTTCGGCTGTCCACGTCGATCAAGGCCACCGGCGACGCCCGTGGCTGGGGCGCGGTTCGCCTGGCCGGCCCGGTGAAGAAGACTTCCAAGAAGATCCCGTTCTCCGTCACCTGTACCGCTGATGGGCAGGGCACCGGCGACGTGTGGGACAGCGTGGCCACCTCCGCCCAGGAGGCCGAAAAGCCGAACGACCCGGCTACGCCGCCTCCTACCCGGCGGGACGACGAGGAACCCGCTCCGAACCTGGTGCGGAAGGCCGGCATCGCCTTCGAGCGGACCACCGCGGTGAAGTGCCCGGTGACCTTCAAGATTCACGGTTACTTCGAAGGGCTTCCCCCCGGCGCGCAGACTGTTCGGTACCGTCTCGTCGGCACCCAGGAGTGGAAGGCCGTCAACGTGCCGGCCGATCACGGCGCCGTCTTCACCACCGTGCTGGAGACGGTCGAGTGGGACTGGGAGTCGGGCAAGACCTCGATCCGGATCGAGATCGATCAGCCGGACGGACTCAAGTCCAACATCATCTACTACTTCAAGTGCGGCCCGCTGAGCGCCGACACGACGGTCGGCGTCGTCGCCGAGGACATCTCGCGGACCAGCATGGGCGGCCCGCTGGCCGAACTGGTCGCCGACGCCCAACTGGAAGCAGTCCAGGCGGTCTCCGGCGCACAGGTCGCCCTTGTCAGCAGGCATGCGATCCGCGCACCCCAGGCGGGCCTGAAGGCCGGGCCGGTCACTGCCGAGGACCTGTGGGCCGTCCAGCCCGCCGGGTTCGCCGTCGACGTACACGCGATGACCGGCGCGCAGCTCAAGAAGCTGCTGGGGTACGCGAGCCCGACGGTCGGGGTACTGACCCCGTCAGCCTCGCTTCGCTATACGTTGACCGGCACAGCGGTCACCGAGCTCACGCTGAACGGTGCTCCGGTGTCCGACACCCAGGTGATCAAGATCGCGGCCAACTACAACCTGATGGGCGGACAGGAGGGCTTCCCGGCCTGGCAGGGGAGCACCAACGTGTACCACGGCGGACCGGACGACACGGGAGCGCTGGCGTCGTACATCGCCAACCACTCGCCGGTTCACGCGCCGAAGGGCGACCGCGTCACTCTTCGATAAGTCCCCGGAGCCCGGTCAGGCAGGCGTAACGCCAGAGTGCCCAACTCCACTCGGTCACCCAGCGCCTCGTGGTGCCCTACGGCAACGCCGTTTTGCACGGTCACACGCCACCGGCCCGTACTACCGCCCGACCAGGGCTTGAGCCCGCCGACCTGGGACGTGCCGTCGACTCGTGATGCAGGTGTCCGGGGTTCGATTCCCCAAGGCGGCCCCAGGTAAGAGGCGCTTCCGGTCTAGATGATCGGGGCCAAGGGGAGGCGGCACAGAGACGTAGCCGCGGAGACAGAACGAGGGTGTCCACACTCAGTTTGCGACGACTGAGATGGGCGCCCTCGCAACTGCCGCCCACGCAGGAACCCGAAACGTCACATCGCACACGAGGGCAGAACCTTTTCCGGCTTACCCGGCCTGCTCCCCTTCGACACTCATCGACAATGCCGCCGTCTCCCCAGGTTCATGTACCGCAGAAGTTGTAGGTGGCCTACCGCCATGGGTGCAGAGAGAATCAGCTTTGCACAGTATGTTAATCCGTTACCTGTGTCGATACATTAAGAATGCAACTCATTGACCGAGCGAATTTTCCGCAAAACTACAAAGAAGAAGTTGTGGCGTCGACGGTTACTGTGGATGTATTAATGGTCCAGCCGTCTTCGGTCCATTCCGCAGTGTCCGCACCATTCGTCGGCGTCCTGGTGATCCCCGCTTCCGGTGGCTGGAAGTTGTATTACAAGAATCACTGTAATCGAAACATGTGCGGTGAAATGGATATTCGCGTTCTTCTCGGAGTCCGGGGCTACCGACCGGGCGTCCGTGCTGGGACGCCACCGTACGTGGAAGGCTCGCAGGTGCAGGCGGGCGGGCGCTACGTCCACTCCGTAGCCGAGTCCTGGCCCGGTGGGTCGCAGGTGAATGAGATATTTGATTTCCGTTCGCCCTGCCCCTCGAAGGTTAGGTCGTATTTAATTATGAAAGCATCTTTGCGAGCGCCATAAATTCAATATGATGGGAAGGAGTTTCAATGATGAAGAAGATGATCCTGGCGTCCGTTGGGGCAGGATTAAGTGCAGTCCTCCTGCACGGCGGTCCCGCCCTCGCGGCCCAGGGCCCACCCTCTCCCGGCCCGGACAGCGAACAGGTCGAGATCCTGGCGCGCGCGCCGGACTGTGTCGCCGGGTGGGTGAACAGAGGCACAGTCACCCAAACCGCATACGCGCAGAATCAATGCGGATACGGAATGCGCCTGAAAATCATCTGGGCGTACGGCGCGGACGGAACATGTTCCTGGGTAGAACACCAAGGAACCATAGGAAGCCGGGTGGCCATAGAGCCACGTCGCTTCGATGGAGTAAATCTTTGCTGACACCACCCACTGTGCGGGGTTCGGCAAGACACTCACTGGATGCCACCTATTCGGCTCCAGCCAGGTCGGCTCCCCGAGGCCGCAACAAGACTGGGTAACACCGAGAAAGGCTTCGGTGTGCACAGTGTACAACCGCCATTCGAGCTAATTTCCTCAGCTGTTCAGGCAACACAAGAGCGATGGGAAGTCAGGGGTCAGAAAAGTGAAAACGGCAAGAAAGATCGGCCTGGTGGCAGTGTTGAGCGCTGCCTTGCTGGGACCTGTCGCAATCGGTGCGGCTCCGGCCAACGCCGCATCGATCCGGTTTATCGGCTACTTCTACCCGCCCGGCGGAGGCACCTGGGAACAGGCCAAGGCCGAGGCGGCAAGGAGTTGCCAATCCGAAACGGCAAGATACGCAGCCCTAAACGACTGGGACTACACATCGTGTACCTGGACAACAGGACCCCGTGGTTACGCCTACGCCGGACACGTTTATAGGCGATAGGGGTGGTTTTTGATCGCCAACGGAGTCCCGGATCCTGTTCCTATGGGATCCGGGACTCCGTTGCGGTGATCAGCCATAGGAAACAAGCGTGACCTTCGGTCCGCACGCCCATGCGCGGGCTTCCTCAATCATCCTCAGTCGCAGACCTTGGTCCAGCGTTCATGGGCAGGCCGGTGGATGATCAGATCAATGCCTCGATCGCCTGCCAACATGGTGGCTCCCGTGTCTCGCGGTCGCCTCGGTGAAGCTCCAGTAGCCCGAGCCTCTGCCATTCGGCTGACCATCGCGTGGGCGATCGAGGAGATCCCCCGGTACGGCTCGCCACTGCTGGAGTTGGAGGACGACGCCTGGTATATCCAGGTCGCCAAAATCAAGCGGGAACGAGTCCCGGAGCCCCCAGATGATCTAGGATGGGTGCCTCCGTTCACGATGCTAGGCGGAGGAGTGGAACACCTGGGTGTAGTAGTGGAAGGTCGCGGGTTCACCCGCATGGGCTTGGCCCTGAGGGACTCTGCCCTGTCCGGTGGCGATGCCGACACCCGTTGACCGATGGCTCGGGTTCAGGACATTGGATCTGTGCGGCGGGCTCTGCCACCACCAGTCGTGTGCCGCCCGGGCCGAGGGTGGGGGAACGTTACCGCCCCAGAACCACTGGACGTAGACGTTCTCCGTTCCGGCGGAACCCATCGCCATCTGGATCCGCTGCTGCGGAGTGCTGTTGTCCGATCCGTAGTGCCCCGGAAAGCCGTCCAGCTGTCGCTCCCAAAGGCCGGGATGGCCGGCCAGGTCCTGGCTGTGATTCTGCGCCACGGCGACAAGCCGCTTGTCGAGGCGCAGGAACGGGGGACGCGGCCCGGATGAATTGAATATCCTCCTGTCGTTGGCGATCTCGACTATGCGTATCGTCTCGGGGGGTGCCAAGAATGCGTCGACGGGGAGGAACGTGGCGTCTGATCGATCCGGCTCCGGGCTGTTCGCGTTGATCTCGCTGACGTATAGGTGGAAGTCCCGGTGCCGTATGTAGAGCTTGGGATAATTATACGAGCGGAAGGAACTCCAGAGCGGGAAAACGAGGCCGGCGACCGACATGAAAGTCGCGTCTTCATGCATGAGCCGATCGCCCGGGGTGAACTCCGAGAGCACCAGGCGGAAGTTCTGATGTCGCAGGTAGTGGTTCGGAAGGTTGGCCGACCTGAACGACACGTGGGCGCGGGCCGCGAGCCCCTCCACCACGTCGAACGACGCGTCGGCCCGATCGACCGCGCTGGCGACGCGAGATATCTCTCCCAGGTAGTTGGCGTGTCGAATATAGTGACCGCGCGGTTTCATGGCCTCGAAGGAATGCCGCTCACTTAACATTCGCGCACCCTTTGCCGTCGCAGGCCAAAATGATCGGCGCTTGTTCTACCTGTCGCACTCTCAGTTAGTATGAGGTTCCGGAGAGTGCCGGTCAATGGCTCCGTCCGCGGGCCGTACCCGATTCGTTGTCCATCATCAGGGTGATGTCTGTGAAGTCGTCGTAGTCGGCCTCGTCACAGTGGTCCGTCTACTTCCTCGGCCGTCGCTCTGCTGGAGGACCATGGTGGGCCGGGTCCCGTGTCGCTACTGTGAAGAGATCGCCGCGCATGGAGGAGCCGATGCCCGCTGGCCCGCTGGAGCCGGGAGACCCGCGCGTGCTGGGGGAGTTCGAGGTCGTCGGGCGGCTGGGCGAGGGCGGGCAGGGGATCGTCTACGAAGGGTGGAGCCGGTCCGGCGAGCGGGTGGCGATCAAAGTACTTCGCAGCGGCTCGGATCCCGCCACGCGCCGCCGGTTGGCCAGGGAGTTGCAGTCGGCACTGCGGGTGGCCCCCTTCTGCACGGCCCGGGTGCTGGCGGCGGAGACCGACCGGCTGGACCCCTACGTGGTGAGCGAGTTCATCGCGGGTCCCGCACTGCAGGATCGGGTGCGTGACGAGGGTCCCCTCCGTGGCGGAGACCTCGATCGCCTGGCGGTCGCCACGGCCACCGCGCTCGCCGCCATCCACAGCGCGGGAGTCATCCATCGGGATTTCAAACCGGCCAACGTGCTGCTCGGCCCGGACGGCCCACGAGTGGTCGACTTCGGCATCGCCCAGTTGCTCGACGCGAGCACGATGCCCTCGGCCCTGTCCGGCACCCCGCCGTACATGGCTCCCGAGCAGCTCAACGGCGTGCACGGGTCGCCCGCGGCCGACGTGTTCTCCTGGGCCGCGACCATGGTCTACGCCGCTACCGGACGGCCGCCGTTCGGCAGCGACACCGTTGCCGCGGTCTTCAGCCGGATCCTCAACGCCGAGCCCGACCTCACGGACATCTCATCGCCCCTGCGGGAGACGCTGACCGTCTGTCTGGCCAAGGACCCCGGGGTACGCCCCTCCGCACGGGCGCTCATGATCCGCCTGGTCGACTCCGGAGCCCCCACCGTCACGGTTCCCGACGTCGGCCCGGTGCCCACCGCCTACCTTCCCGCCGACTGGAGCGGGCGGGCGGATCAGGTTCCGGTCGTGGCCGGTCCCGGACCGACCAGAACGCTCCCAGCCGATTCGCCCGGAGCGCAGAGTCCGGCCGGACCCGCGTATGGCCCGGCTCCCACCCGTCATACCGGCCCTTCCGACACGGCGGTGCGGGAAACGGCACCGCAGCATGGTGAGCCGGTGACCCGCCGGGGGCGGAGGTCCGCCGCCGTACTGATCACGATCACCGGCATCGTCGCGGTGCTCGTGGCGGCAGCGGTCCTGTATGTCACAGGAACGCTCGGTGGCTCACCCGGTGACGACCCGGCGATCACCGGCACCGGTGGGGACGCCGGATCACGCTCTGTCGCAGGCGGGCGATCGTCTTCCGGGGCACAGTCTTCCGGGGCGCCGGCGACGCCGACCTCGGTCCAGCCGGGAGGCGGAGTTCCGGAGGCGTTCGCCGGGACGTGGACGGGCCAGGTCGTCTCGCAGGACGATCGGAAGAAGACCGTCGACATCACGCTCACCCTGCCGCCTGGTCGGTCGGCCGGAACATGGCGGGCCGACGCGTGTGAGCAGCAGGTCATGCTGACCCGGGCCAGGGCCGGAAACGTGCTCGACCTGACCCGCGTGCAGCGGGATCAGTGCGTGGGGGGAGACATGACCCTCACCCTGAAGGACCCGGCGACGCTGGACTTCGTGGGCCAGGAGGGTGTCAGCGGGCTGGAGTATCGCGGGAGCCTGAGCCGGTCCTGATCCGGGACCGGTCGTCCTCCCCGGCCAAGGACTCCGTTATTTGTCCCTGGTCGATGTCCGGCGTCTCCAAATCTTGACCGGGAAGCCAGGTCAAGATTTGGAGACGCCTCATCCGGTGCCGGACATACGGGTCGCGGAGAGCGAAAACGAGTTGAAGGCCGGGACGTCCCCAGGCGTCCGGTCGATGCTCAACCCGCCCGCGCGATCTGGAACGAGTAGGCTCCGGTCTTCGCCGTACCCGATCTGACCACGAGCGCATACCTGCCGTCTCCGTTGGAGAGCGGGATGTCGAACTCGTATCCGCAGAGTGGGACGGGCTGCCGTGGGGCGGCGACGTTCTTCTCCGAGGCATCGGTGAGCTCCAGTTCGATGGCCGTGCACGCCCCGGCCCCACCGAGGATCTTGATGGCCGACGCGCCGTCCGCGTCGAACTCGAAGCGGTCGATGCGTCCTGGGATGTCCAGCCGCCCCGCGCCGTCCGGGTTGCCCCCGCCGATCTGCAGGCCGATCGTCGCCGGGAAGGTGCGGACCTTCACCGTCGCGATCCTGAGACCGTACGGCCCGATGACGTTGGTGTTCCCGAAGACCTCCAGCCGGTGCCTGCCCGTCTTGGTCAGCTTGACGACCGCAGTGCCCCAGCTGAGGGCGATGCTGGACGGGCTGACCGGCTGGCCGTCGACCTCGGAGAACACCTGGAGCTGGATATCGTCACCGGTCATGTCGGTGACGTAGAACTCCCTGGCGTCGCCCAGGTCCAGGGTGAACTTGTCCCGCTGCCCGGCGCGGGTGAGCTCGGCCGCGACGGTGCCGCCGTCGACGAGGGTCCCACCCGGCAGCACAGCCGTCTGGGCCTGGGCCGGGTCGCCCGTCTCGGCCGGCTCGCTGTTCTCCGTGGGCTGGGTGGTCGGGGCGGTCTCGGGGGTCGCCGTGCTGGTCACGCGTTCCGGAACGGGCTGATCGTTCTGGGGCTTGTCAACGCCGGCACCGCATCCGGTGATGGTCAGGAGGACGAGGGTCGCGCCGGCGGCAAGCCGGAGGGGCATGCTGAGGCATCCGGTGGGGGAGGCTTTCATGCCAGCCATTGTGTGAAGCCCGCTTGCAGGCGGCTTGCCGTGCTGGATGTCCGGTCTTCGGAACCGGGCCGGCTACCCGCGCCGAGAGTTCTTCGCCGTCAAGGTTCGTGCCACAGCCGGTCACCGAACCATCGAGCGAGGCGTAGGTGTGCCGGGTGTGGTGGACGCCGGTCTTCGCGCGGCACCGACCGGGGCCTCGGCCGTGAACGTTTCCCAGGCCGCCACCGGCGGAGCACCTGCTCCTCGCACGAAACCGCAGATGAGCCGCCCAGGGCACGATCCGCCAGGGAGTGCGCCATGTTTATTTGTTGACTAACCGAATTAAGTCATGTTAGCTCCGCCGTACAGCCGCTGATGAACACCCGTACAACGCCGGCGGCCAGGTGAAATGTTAACGCTAACAATACCGTCGTGACGGTGGTTGGCGCTGACCTTGACCACCGCGCGTCCGCGTGCAGAAGGGAGAACGGCCGTCATGCCGATATCGCCCCAACAGAGCAGATCCACCCCCGGACAACGCCCGTCGCCGGGAGCACAACCGGTCGGAACAGTCCGGCGTATCACCAGGGGCATGGTCCTGCTGATCGCCACCGTCCTCGCGGTGTCGGCTGTTCTGGTGGTTCCGGCGCGGGCGGCGGTGCCCGTGGTGGGCGGTACGTATCAGATCAGTGTCACCAGGAGTGGTAAGTGCCTGGATGTGGTGGCCGGTTCGAAGGTCGACGGTGCGTTGCTTCAGCAGTGGGGTTGTAGTGCCGATGCCTGGCAGCGGTTCGTTTTGCGGTCGGCTGGTTCGGGGGTTTACACCATCGCGAATGTCAACAGTGGGCGCTGTGTGGACCTGCCGGGTGGTTCGACGGTTTCCGGGGTGCGGTTGCAGCAGTGGGGGTGTGGGGACGGGACCAAGCCCAACCAGCAGTGGCGTCTGGTGGCCTCCGGCAGTGGCACGTATCAGGTCGTCAGTGTGGTCAGTGGGTTGTGCATGAGTGATCAGGGTGCCTCCACCGACTCGGGGGCGGCGATCATTCAGGAGACCTGCACCGCCAACACCAACAAGCAGTGGCTCTTCACCTCGGTGGGCGGCGGACGCGGCTGGTCCGACGCGGCCGACGGATTCGCCTCGACCAGCGGGATGGGCGACGCGACCACGACGGGCGGTGCGGCCGGAACCACGGTGACCGTCTCGACGTACGCGGACCTGGTGAAGTACGCCACGGCGAGCACTCCCCACGTCATCAGGGTCAACGGCGCGATCACGGTCACGCCGTACGGTACGGAGATCAAGGTCGCCTCGAACAAGACGATCATCGGCGTCGGGACCGGCGGTCACATCGTCAACGGCGGGTTCTTCCTCGGCAACGGCGTGCACAACGTGATCATCCGCAACCTGACGATCCGCGACACCCGAATGGCCTCCGACGATCCGGACGACAAGGACTTCGACTACGACGGCATCCAGATGGACACCGCCCACCACGTGTGGATAGATCACAACACCATCACCCGGATGAACGACGGCCTGATCGACAGCCGCCTGGACACCGGCTACCTGACCGTGTCGTGGAACGTCCTGTCGGAGAACAACAAGTCCTTCGGCATCGGCTGGACCGACAACGTCACCGCGAGGATGACCATCCACCACAACTGGATCCACGACAACAACCAGCGCAACCCCAGCACCGACAACGTCGCCTACGCGCATCTGTACAACAACTACCTGCAGAACATCGCCTCCTACGGCAACTACGCCAGAGGCGCCACCAAGATGGTGCTGGAGAACAGCTACTTCGAGAACGTCAAGGACCCGTACTACCGGGACGCCGCCGCCCAGCTGCGGCAGTCGGGCAGCATCGTCGTCAACTCCACCGGCCGGCAGGAGAGCGGCGGATCCGCCTTCACGCCGAGCTCGTTCTACTCCTACACCCTCGACCCGGCGGCGAACGTCCCGGCGCTGCTGCGCGCCTACGCCGGCCCGCAGGCCGACATCGGCCTCTAGAGACCCCCGGTGACCGGAGGCATGGACCGGTCACCGGGCACCGTCCCACCGCGTTCGTCCCGCGGGCGCGTCGGTGATCGACGCCACCCCCCGGTACCGGTTCATCAATCGCGACAGCGCAAACAGGAGGTTTCCATGGGACGTCCGAGCACCATCGCCGCGGCGCTCGCACTGGCTTCGTGCGTGGTGATGAACGCGGAACCCGCACTGGCGGCCGAGTCGAGCCCGGTGGGATTCGCGAGTATGAACGGCGGTACGACCGGTGGTTCCGGAGGCTCCACCGTCACCGTGACCACGGCCTCGGCTCTCGCCGGCGCGCTCACCTCCAGCAGCGCGCTGACCATCCGGGTCTCCGGAATGATCTCGATCTCCGGGATGTACCGGGTGGCCTCGAACAAGAGCGTTCTCGGCGTCGGGCCCGGCTCCGGTCTCAACGGCGGCGGTCTGACCATGAGCGGGGTCAGCAACATCATCATCCGCAACCTGACCATCCAGAACTCCGGCGACGACGCGATCAATGTCCAGGACGGATCCCACAACATCTGGATCGACCACAACAACTTCACCCGTGCCTACGACGGTCTGGTGGACATCCGGCTCGCCTCCGACTTCGTCACGGTGTCCTGGAACCGCTTCTACAACCACGACAAGTCAGTACTTCTAGGTTCCGATGACAGCAACACCGGCGATATCGGCCACCTGCGGGTGACGTACGTGCACAACTGGTTCGACGGCACCAATCAGCGCCACCCACGGGTGCGGTTCGGCAACCCCGTGCACGTACTCAACAACTACTACTCCAACATCGGCAGCTACGGTGTGGCCTCCACCACGAACGCGGGCGTCTACGTGGAGCGCAACCATTTCGAGAACGTGGCCAGGCCCACGTCCCTGGCCGAGGGCACCTCCCCGCAGGGCAACATCAAGCTGCTCAACAACTACCTCGCCAACTCCGGAACGCCGCTGTCGAGGAACCCGTCGAGCGTGGCCGCGATCCCCTACTCCTACACCCCCGAGTGCAACTGCTCGGTGAAGGCGACCGTCACCGCGGGCGCCGGAGTGGGCAAGATCGGCCTCTGAGGCCACCTCGGTGACCGGCCCGTCGTTGAGCGGTGGTTCATCTCCAAGAGGTGCCCGGTCTCCCCGGCGGCGGAGCCGCCGTCGGGGGAAACCGGGGCGTCAGACGAGGGTGGTCTTGTAGAAGATGCTGGCCTTCCTCGCTCCCGACTGTGCCCGAGGCGAGCCTCGGGCACAGTCGGGGCTTGCCGCCCGCGATCTGGATCGCCATGCCCTCCGGCTCCCGGAAGTCCAGATCAACCCCGTCGCGGGTGCGGTCAGGTCGAACTCCTCGGTTGGCGCCGGTCGACCCCTGTGCGGAAGAAGCCGTTCGGCCGGGCGAGGAGCTCAAGCCGATGTCGTATCGGTCCAGCGAGCGATCTCGGACCTCCGGCCGTGGGCCGGGTCGCCGCCATCCTGGTCCGCGCCTTCGACGGGCTCCCCTAGGGTGGGTGCTCACGGGTGATCCAGGGCTGTCCGGTCGGGCTGTCCCGGGAGAGAGCCATGCGCTATGTAAAAGAAAGCGCTTTATGTGCACAAAACAGGTTTAAAGTCTAGAATCTACGCTTATGTCGGAGTGGGTTAAGGATCAGTCGGGGACCGCGTCAAAGATCATGCGCCTTGCCGCCATAGGGGTGGCGGCGGGTGTGCTGGTCGCGGGGATCGCGCTACCGGCCGTGGGGGGTGCGGGGCTCGGCATCGTGTCGGCGACCAACGAGCTGAACCTCAACCCCGAGGAGCTCGTCGAGCCTCCACCGGCGGAGGTCACCGTCGTGCAGGACTCCAGGGGCAAGGAGATCGCACGGTTCTACGAGGAGTACCGCGAGGTCGTCAAGCTCGACAAGGTGTCCGAGGTCATGAAGACCGCGATCGTCTCGATCGAGGACTACCGGTTCTACGAACACGGTGCGATCGACATCGAGGGCACCATCCGCGCGTTCGCCAAGAACCTCCAGGCGGACGGGGTGAGCCAGGGTGGCTCCAGCATCACCCAGCAGTACGTCAAGCAGGTGCTGCTCAACTCCGCCGAGACCAATGCGGAGAAGGACAAGGCGCTGGAGGCCAGCTACGCGCGCAAGCTCAACGAGCTGCGCCACGCGATGGCGGTGGAGCAGAAGTACTCCAAGGACGAGATCCTGGAGAAGTACCTGAACATCGCCTACTTCGGCGCGGGTGCCTATGGTGTCGAGGCGGCGGCCAAGCGGTTCTTCGGGGTGCCGGCGGAGAAGCTCACCCTGCCGCAGGCGGCGACGCTGGCCGGCGCGGTGCAGGACCCCAACGCCACCGATCCCAACCTGGGGACGAAGCAGCGCGAGCGGTTGCTGAACCGGCGCAACGTGGTGCTGAACCGGATGGCCGAGCTGGACAAGATCACCACAGCCGAGGCGGCCACGGCGAAGGCCACCAAGCTCGGCTACAAGGGTACGAAGCTACCGGGCGGCTGCGAGGTCAGCGACTATCCGTACTTCTGCGTCTATGTCCGTAACGAGATCCTGAAAAATCAGGACTTTGGAAAGACGGCCAAGGAGCGCCTGGCGTTTCTCAACCGTGGCGGTCTGACGATCAGGACCACCATCGACCCGACCATGCAGGTGGCGGCGGACCGGGCGATCAGAAAGTGGGTCAACCCCACCGACAACCCGGTGGCGGCCGAGGCCCTGGTTCAGCCGGGCACCGGGGCGATCAAGGCCATGGCGGCCAGCCGGGCGTACGGCCAGAACAAGGCCAGGAACGAGATGTCCTACAACGTCGTCGCGAACGCCGCGCACGGCGGTGGCGTGGGCTTCCAGGCAGGCTCGACCTTCAAGACGTTCACGCTGCTCACCGCGCTGACCAAGGGCATGAAGGTCAATGACGGCTTCACCGTCGGCGCCGGTTACAAGGCCCCGGGCTATTCGGCGTTCAAGAACTGCAAGGGCGAGAACATCGGTGACCCCACCCACACCGTGACCAACGACGAGGGCAGCCCCGGCTGGCGGACCCTGCAGACCGGCACCTGGGGCTCGGTGAACACCTTCTTCATGGTGCTGGAGCAGCGCGTCGGGCTCTGTGACACGGTCAAGACCGCCAAGGCGCTGGGTATCCACCGCTCCGACGGGCTCGCGCTCCAGGAGTACGAGACGTTCACGCTCGGCATCAACGAGATGGACCCGGTGACCGTGGCGAACGCGTACGCCGCGATCGGCGCGCGCGGTAAGTACTGCGCGCCGATGGCGATCAGCCGGATCACCGACCGGAACGGCAAGGTCACCAACTACCAGCCCAAGTGCCGCCAGGCACTCGACCCCGAGGTGGCCGACGCGGCGGCGGACGTGCTGTCCGGGGTGTTCACCAAAGGCACGATGCGGGCGGTCGGCGGCATCGGCCGCGCCGCGGCGGGCAAGACCGGCACCACCGACAGCTCCGCCACCGCCTGGTTCGCCGGGTTCACCCCGGACCTGGCCGGCGCGGTCAGCATCGGTGACCCGCGCGGCTCGCAGAAGTACAAGCTGAACGGCGTCACGATCGGCGGACGCTACTACGGCTCGGTCTTCGGTGCCAGCATCCCGGGCCCGATCTGGAAGGACACGATGCTGGCGGCGTTGAGGAACGTCGAGCCGACGTCGTTCACCCCGATCAACTCGGCCCGGTTCGGCGGCTGTGGCCAGAGCTGCCAGCCCGCACCGCCTCCGTCGAATGACGACGCCCCCGACGGCGGCGAGCGCATCAACATTCCCCCCGGCGGTTACGACGACTGACGCGGCACAGCGGCTCACCCCGCCCGATCGCGGGGTGGGCCCTTGTCGCAGGTCAGGTCGGCTTGGTACCCGCCAGGGGCAGCGTTTGGCCATGCCTTTTGCCGGTCGATGAGCGGAGCCGTGGTGGTCCGGTCGAGCGTCCTGCGGGTCTCTGGGGGTTTCTAGCCGAAGGGGTCGGGGTGGTGCCAGGGAAAGTTGACGGGCTCGTGTGGGATGTCGTCGGCGAGCAGACGTTCCATCAGCCCGGCCAGGCCGAGTGGGATGACCTGTTCGGCGGTGTGCCGAAGCTCGGGTAGTGACCACCAGTGGAAGCGGTCGATCATCGACCGTTCATGATCTTCCATGCCGGAGATGTCGACGTCCAGTTCCCGGCCGCGGAGGAAGAAGAAAGAGTCGAAGGAGAGGAACAGCCGGCCGTCGGCGTGACGCCAGTGACCCGAACTGGTGGCCACGACGTGCCCGAGCTCTCCTGGCAGGACCGAGTGCCCGGTCTCCTCGCGAAGCTCGCGAGCCGCGGCGTGATTCAGCGGCTCCCCCTCGTTGACGCCGCCGCCCGGGGTGAACCAGGCGTAGCCGGGGTTCTTCATCAGCCCCAGCCCGCGATAGAGCAGAAGCCGATCCTGCTTGTCGACCAGCAGAATCCGTGCGGACGGCCGGAGGGTCACTTCGGGCATGCCGTGATCATAGGCGCCGACGCGGCGAAATGGCTGCCGACGTCTTCCCGGTGTCGAACCAGAACCCGGGAACGTGATCATGTCGGCAGAATGCCGCTTCTGGATCGGAGGCGCGTCCGGCACGTCGTCCGGGCAACCGCTTCGTCAATCCTGGAAGCTTCCAGGTTTCCGTACACCTGTTCTGTGACCGATTATTTGACGGAGTGATCGCCTCCCGAACAAGTCGGAGATCGTTGAACTGATCACCTCGCTGGACCTGGCGGGTCCGACGAACACCGATCCGCCACATGCATTTCATCGATCTAGCTCAATTAAGACATCCAGGAGTCCGATGAACGCACGTCGTTTCACTTCTCGTCTCGCCATGATCGTGGTCATGATGGCCTCGCTCACCGCGATCCTGCCGACCGTGTCCGCTTCGGCGGGGCTGGTCACATCCGCTTCGGCGGGACAGGCCAAGGTACTTTCGAAGTGCACGGTACCGCCATGCGGTGACATCTATAATTACACCAACACATCGTGGCCCATCCGTCGGAAAGACAGTGACAGCGGCCCCTGGATAAATGGATCGGTCGGCCCGGGTCAGCACAAGGGTGGCTACTGGAACGACGGAATCGACTGGGACCAGTACGGCGTCCCCTACCGCTGTTCGATAAATCTCACCGTCAATGGTGTGAGCCGTGTCAGCAGTAACAACACGATCAACGGAAACCGATGGTTCTCCTTCTCTTCCAATGAGACGGTCAAGCTGAACGCCTATACCTGCCGGGGTGTTTGAGCCGACGATCGCCTCAAGGACATGATGACAATGCCCCCGCTCACCTGGCGGGGGCATTGTTCGCCGAGGGGCCGTCGAAGCCATGGGCGAAGGTCCAACGTCGCTGCCCGGGAGCCAGACCTCAACCTCGTGACTACGATTTTCCTGGTGGAGCAGCCGGGGAAGAGCACGAACAGGTGCTGCTCGGCGGGCGGCGGCGCACGACCAGGCCGTTGCACGGCGACCGTCTCAGGGCACAGGAACACCAATACAGCCGGTGCGACACCCCGCGGGCTCCCGGCCCGCGCGGGCAGCGCCATCTGATCCTCTGCGGAGGACGCCGCGCGTAACTCGGATTCCGCGCGGTCCTTCCAATTGCTGCACCCGCTGAGTCATCGAGGTCAGCTTGCGTTGGCCGGGGAATCGTTCTGTGCGGGTGTCCTGACAAAGGCGGTGATGTGCTGGATATCGGGGCGGTAGCCGTTCGCGGTGTCGACCGTCAACGTTGGGACGTCCAGCGAGATCGGCACGAAGGACTCAAGTGAGTGTCGCCCTGTCGCGATCGCTTCGAGGAGGTCTCGATCAGCGTGCGCCGCCCGGTGGTTGCCGTACTCGGCGCGTTCGGCGATCCGAGCGTGGGCGATCGCTGCAGGGACCGTGCAGCGGATGACTCGGATGTGTGCGAGATCGGCGAGCGGTTCCAGGTTCGGGCGCCACAACCGGTCCTGGAAAGCGGCCTCGGCGACCACTGTCACGCCGGCTTTGAGCAGTACCTGCAGCACGGTGAAGAACGCGGCCAACGTGGGAAGGTTCAGCGGGTCCTGCGGGCCGGGTGTGAACCCCGGGGTGGCCAGGACCATCCCCTGTTTGATTTCATCCCGGATGATCGCAGGGCATCCGAGATGGTGGGCGAGCTCGTGCGCGAGCGTCGTCTTGCCCGTTCCGGGTGGACCGCTCACGACGGCTAGCGTCGGTAATGTCATAGCGCATTCTCGCAGTTCAGCACGGCCGTTCCGGCTGGTTCCCGGCCGGCGCACGGGTGGCCGTCCGCACCCGGTGGCGCTCGGGAAACCGAACCGCCTCCACAGGAGTTCGCAGCCCTCAGCCACGACGTCGCTGATCTGAGTGAGACCTGGGGCAGCAGTTCCCGCTCCAGACGAGCTGGAGTCGGATCCAGTACGGCTTCCATCAGGACACGCCCGTACCGTTTCTGGCAAGTTTGACCAGCTACGGGCCGCGGGTGGCAATGTCTCTCGGAGCCGGGGTCAGCGGCCGAGCAAGGTCAGGGCGGCGTCGACGATGGAGGCGGTGTCAATGCCGTGGATGCGGTAGGCGTCGTGCAGGTCGCTGGACTGGCCGAAACCGGATACCCCGAGGTTGCGAATCCGGTCGCCGCGTACGCCGGCCAGGAAGGACAGCGTGTGCGGGTGTCCGTCGAGCACCGTGACGAGGGGCGCGGGGTGGCCGGCGGGGAACAGCACGTCGACGATGCCGTCGCCGGACGCGCCGAGGGAGCCCCGGGCTTGGAAGGACCGGTACACCAGGTCGGCACTGGTCAGGCAGACCACGCCGGCCACGATCGAGCGCTCGGCCAGGTGTTCGGCGGCGGCGATCACCTCGGGCATGACGGCCCCGGCGCCGACGAGGGTGACCTGCTCGGTCGCCGGGTCGTGGTCGGTGATGCGGTAGCCGCCCGCGACGGCGTGCCGCCGGCGCCGTTCGAGCAGCGGCCCGTCCTCGGGGACCCGCGCCAGGGCGGGGTCCAGCGGCCGGGTCGACAGCCGGAAGTACGAGGAGGTGCCGCCCTCGACGCCGACCCGTTCCATGGCGGCCAGCATCGTCCACTCCAGGTCCCGGGCGAACGCGGGCTCCCAGGCGACGCAGCCCGGCTGCTCAAGACCGATGGACGGGGTCGTGATCGACTGGTGCGCGCCGCCCTCGGACGACAGCGTCACCCCGGACGGCGTACCGACGATGATCGACTGCCCGCCGGCGTAGATGCCGTACGACCAGGGTTCGAGCGCGCGTGAGATGAACGGGTCGTAGAGCGTGGCGATCGGGATGAGACGCTCGGCCCAGCGACTCCAGGTGGCGCCGAGCTCGCCGAGCAGGCCCACCAGGTTGACCTCGGCGATGCCGAGTTCGATGTGCTGGCCGCCGGTCCCCTCCGACCAGCGCAGCAGGCGTTCGGTGTCGTCGGCGAACCAGTCGTGCCGGTCCTCGACCGACCACACCCCGGTCTTGTTGATCCACCCGCCGAGGTTGGTCGAGGAGGCGACGTCCGGGCTGCAGGTCACCACCCGCGCGCCGGCCTCGGGGGCGGCGCGCAGGAAGTCTACGAGGAAGCGGCCGAGGGCGGCCTGGGTCGAGATCGGCGAGCGGTACGAGCGGCCGAGCGTCGTCGGCAGCGGGCCGAGGGCCTTGCCGGTGACCGGGGGGCGGTGCAGCGCCGCGCCTCGGGTGGCACACAGGTCGGCCGCGGCGGTGCCCGGCTCGAAGGCGCTCCAGGGGTCGGCGAGGTCGGTGCCGCAGGAGGTGGCCAGCGCGAGCATCTGCGCCTCGGTCAGCAGCGCCGAGTGGTTGTTCGGGTGTCCCTCGGTCGGCAGGCCGCGCCCCTTGACCGTGTAGGCGAACACCACCGTGGGCCGGTCCTCGTCCACCTCCCGGTAGGTGTCGAGCAGCAGGTCGAGGTCGTGGCCGCCGAGGTCGCGGATCGCCCGCGCCAGCTCGGCGTCCGGCAGGGACGCGACCAGGGCGCGCAGCGCCGCACCGCTGTGTTCCTCGATGAGCCGCGGACCCACCTCGGCGGCGTCGACCCGGAGCAGGCGCTGGTACTCCTCGTTCGGCATCCGCTCCAGCCGCTGCCGCAGCTCGTCGCCGCCCGGCCGCTCGAACAGGGCGGTGATCGCGCGTCCCCACTTCAGGGTGATGACCTGCCAGCCGGCCGCCTCGAACATCGCCCGCAATCGGTGGATCTGCACGTCCGGCACCACCCGGTCGAGCGACTGGCGGTTGAGGTCGACGATCCAGAGCAGCTCGCCCATCCGGGCGACGGACGGGTCGGCGACGGCCTCCCAGATCGCCCCCTCGTCGAGCTCGGCGTCCCCGAGCAGGCTGACGAAGCGCCCCGCCGCCGGAGCCGACGCGAAGCGCGAGCGCAGGTAGCGGTGCGAGATGGCGGCCCACAACGGCGCGGTCGCACCGATGCCGACGGAACCGGTCGAGAAGTCGACGGTGTCGGGGTCCTTGAGCCGGCTCGGATAGCTCTGCAGCCCGCCCAGCTCGCGCAACCTGGGCAGATAGGAGACATCGAGGTCGTCCAGCAGGTAGTTGATCGCGTGCAGCACCGGCGAGGCGTGCGGTTTGACGGAGACCCGGTCGAGATGGGTCAGCTCGGAGAAGTACAGCGAGACCATGATGTCGACCATCGAGGCGCTGGAGGCCTGGTGACCGCCGACCTTCACACCGGTGTCGTTGGGCCGTCCTCGGTTGGCGGCGTCGACGATGGCCGCGGAGAGCCAGAGCACCCGCTGCGCGACCTGCCGCAGCACCTCGGTCCGAGTGGACGCCTCCGCACGCTCGTCGGCGGGCGGGGGCAGGGGGATCGCCATCATCTATCTCTTTCCTGCGGAGACGTTCATTGCACCCGGAGATGCCCCACAGGGCAAGAAAGACGGAGGAAGCCGCCCCTTTGCGCGTGTTCAGGCGGTTAGGCGGTCCAGTGGGCGCGTCTTTCCGCCCTCTCGGCGCTACCATCCACCCATGCCTCCGAACGCCGAACTGGACTCGATCGACCGCCGGATCCTGGACCTGCTCGTCGAGAACGGGCGCCGGAGCGTGCGCGACATCGCCACCCGGGTACGGCTCTCGCCGAGCCCGGTCAAGCGGCGGATCGAACGGCTGGAGCGGCTCGGTGTCATCGCCGGCTACACCACACTGGTCGACGAGGGTCTGCTCGGCGACACCATCGAGGCCTTCGCGGAGGTCCGCTTCAGCGGCAACACGGACGTCGAGTCGATCGCCGCCTCGGCCAGCCGTATCCCCGGGGTCACCGAGGTGTTCACGGTGGCCGGCGACCCCGACGCCCTGGTGCACTTCCGGGTCGACAGCCTCCAGCACCTGCACCGGCTGCTCGACCAGATCCGCCGCGACGAGAACGTCATCGGCACCAAGACCCTCATGGTGCTGGACTCCTGGCGCCGGGTCGAGCGACCGTCCTGACCCGCGCGGTCGTCTTTCCCCAGGTCACCGGCCGGTGCACGGCTCCGCAGACGCGGTTGCAGGTCCAACACCACCCTTTCGTCGGGGTCGTCGAGGCGGTAGCGGACGGTGTTGGGGCGCACGAGCAGTGCCCACACCACGGAGGCCGGCCACGTGACGTACCGGGTCGGGCGGATCGGGCCCTGACCGATCCCGGCCGCGGCAGGACCCGCGAGACACGCTTCAGCGGCGGCCGGAGGCGAGTCCCGGAGGCGCCGCGGCCAGGGCCTTCTGGATGGCGTCGATCAGCGCCAGCGCGGACTCCTCGGTGAGCTCGACCGCGACCCGAGCCGAGGGGCCCTCGGCCGGGTTGGTGAAGTCGATGTTCACCGTGTGCTCGTGACAGGCATGGTAGGGGTGGTCGACGTAGACCGCGCCCTGGCTGAGCGTGAACCAGCCGTTGCCGCCCTTGCCCGCGCCGTCGAGTTCGATCTTCTCGGTGAGATAGGTGCACATGCTGATTGCTCCGGTCAGGCGCTGAGGTGACGGCCGTAGAAATTGAAGATCTTCTTCCAGCCCTCCACCGCGGCGGCGGGCCGGTACGCGGGCCGGTCGGTGGCGAAGAAGGCGTGCCCCGCGCCCTCGAAGGAGTGGAACTCGTGCTCCTTGCCCAGCCTCTCCAACTCGGCGTCCAGCACCGCGACCTCCTCAGGGCCCGGGTATTTGTCCTCGGCGCCGAACAACCCCAGCAGTGGGCAGGACAGGTCGGCGGCCTTGGAGATCAGTGGCTTGTGCTGGAGCGGGAACTCCGCGGGCGGGGTGTTCACCACGAAGGCGCCGTAGCAGTCCACCGCCGCGTCGATCTGGAGTGAGCAGGCCACCAGGAACGTCTGCCGCCCGCCCGAGCAGAATCCGATCACACCGATCCTGCCGTTGGCGTGGTCGAGGAAGTTGAGGTGCGCCGCGGCCCCGGCGACGTCCCCGACCAGCTGCTCGTCCGGGACCCCGCCCTTGGCCCGTACGGCGGCGGCCTGGTCGTCGGGGCTGACCCCGGCGCCCTCGCGGGAGTACAGGTTCGGGCAGATCGCCGCGTACCCGCGTGCCGCGAACCTGCGGACGATCTCCTTGGTCGCGTCGTCGTACCCGGGCAGGTGGTGGATCACCACCACACCGCCGCGCGGCTCTTCGCCGAGCGGCCGGGCCAGGTACGCCTCCAACTCGGACTGCTCGTGTCCGGCGATCGTGACCGTCCCGGCCCACATCGCATCGTTCATGTCGTTGCCTCCTCATGCTCCACCGGAACGGACGCGGAGCCGGATCCGTCGGGTGCCACTGCCTCGCTCCTGTCTACGATCTTGCCCGGCGGTCTCGCGTGGTCGAGCCATCCCGTCGGCCGTGTTCACCGCGGCCGCCTCCGGGGCTCTCCGCCCGCCGCCGCAGGGAGCCGATGACGAGGTCAGGTGGATAAGAAGACGTCCTGCCACAAGGTGCACACGTGACTTAAAAATCGCTTTCCAGCTCGACTTCCTGCTTGAGGCCGTTTCCTTGCCTGGCAGGCCAGAGGCCGTCATGTTGAAGACGGCCGACAACGATCCCCGGGGACACGCCTATGTCGCTGGCGAATGTACGAACTGACCCGAGAGACTTCAGAGAACGAAGCTTTGCAAGATGCTTCTTTGGAATCAGCAGGTCGCAGGAAAATTGATCAGCCTCCTCTTCCTTCGGGTCATCATCGGGAATGTTGTTCTCGATCCAGGTGTCACTCTTCCCGTGCAATAGAATGTGCCCGATCTCGTGGAAAAAGGTGAACCAGAGATGGTCGTCGGTCTTGTAGCGGAGGCTGAGCAGGAGCATGGCCTTGTCAGTGGAGATCCACCTGGTGGCCCCGCTTGCGCGCGCACCGGTGATCTCTCCGACAAAGACCACCGCCACCCCGTGCTGCGCGCAGATGTCCCGCATTATCGGCACTATGAGTTCAGGAGGCTGAGAGGTCAGCTGTAGCAGCCGAGGCAGCGCACGACGAAGACCCAGGCTGTCGAATCAGGAGGTTTATGGCGTACACGGCGAACGCTCAGGCGATCCTCGTGATCTGTTCTGGAACGGTTACTCCGGAGCTCGCCACACGATCTGATGTGCAGCGGAGATGCATGGACGCAGGGCTGGTACCGCATTCATCTCGACGACGCGGGATGCTGAGAGTCGACCGATCGTCAGCATCCGTCAAGACGGCGGAAGCAGATCGCCGTGCCCGCCTGACCGCCCAATACACCCAGCTCGGCCGGCGAATGGCGGCTGTCGTAGCAGGGACTCTCCATTAAGTCTTCACCGGCACCCATCACGCGCGAACGAGTCCGAACCCTTGACCACTTCGACGCGAAGCAATCGCGGTACCGGTTCAACCTGGTTTGGAGCCACGCTCTTCCTGCTGGGATCGTCCCCTGCCATCCATCGGTGTCCGCGAGCATGCGGGGCCGTTGTCGCTCAGTTGGTCACTTGCCTTGTTTGCCCAGCATATAAGGTATTTATTCGGACATAACACTCAAAATTGGACATAACTCTCTCGCGGATCTCCCCGGAGGGCTCACACCCGTCAGCTACTTGGACGGGCTACAGAAGCCGATCCACCTGAAGCGCCACGGCTCTTCCTCCGGCCTATTGACCAGCGGTCCTTCGTACTCTATGTTCAGCTCTCGCAAGATTCAGGATAAAAAAGGACCATACGCGGGCTATGAGAGGAACGCAGTGAGCTGGTACTTGGCCGTACTCAAGAACTATGTCGGTTTCAGCGGCCGAGCACGCCGCACGGAATACTGGATGTTTGTTCTTTTTAATATCGTTATCTCCCTCGTATTGGGGGGGATCGGCGCTGTAATCGAGCAGGGCAACATCCTCAGTTCCATTTACGCGCTTGCGGTGCTGATTCCTGGGCTCGCGGTGGCTGTTCGCCGACTGCACGACACCGGGCGATCCGGGTGGTGGCTGTTGATCGGCCTCGTGCCCTTGATCGGATTCATCGTGCTGCTCGTCTTCATGGCCAGTGAAGGTGAGCCGGGCGGCAACGCATACGGTTCGAACCCGAAGTTCGCCCCAGGGCTGGGCTGAGCCGGGGTCCGAATCCTCGGAAACGCGAGGGGCCGGGCGCAACCATCGAGGTCGCACCCGGCCCCTGCTGACTGCCAACGTAAAAACGTGATCAATACGTCAACGCAATATCGTGGCAGTACAACGGTAGCGACCAATACGGCAGCCGCCATTCGCTATTTGAGCTGGGATCAGCGCTGCTGATCGATGTGATCTCGTGATGGCGATCCCGTGCAACGAGATCTGATCACGTCGGTGCGCAGGTCGTCGACCGCGCCCGACGCCTGGTCATGGGCTCCCTCCTCATCGTCCTGGCCGTCACGCTCGCCTACGTACCGCAGGCGAGCGTGTAGGCGCAGTCCTCGTGAACGACCTGGAGGGAACCCAGGGCTCTCCGTTAGGGGACGGGCGAGGCGGCGACCGGGCCGGCCGCCCAGTGGTTCGAGCCGGTCGGCCACGTCCGCGACGGCGTCTGCTGCCTGAGCACGCTCTCCTCACCCGTACCCACGGCGCAGCGCGTGCCGTGCGGCGGCACCTTCAGTGAGATCAGGTACTCGTCGAAGATGTCCGTCTGGCACTTGTCCTTGCCGTAGATGCGGTGCCCCCAGCCCTCGTATGTGAGCAACACAGCCTTGGACCCGAGCTGACGGGCCGCGTTGGCAGACCAGATCCACGGGGTAGCCGGGTCGTGCAGGGAATTTCCGAGCAGCAACGGGGCGTCACCCGTGTACCGCAGCGCATGCGGCGCGTTGGTGGTCGGATAGTTCATACAGATCGGCAGATCGTCGATCGGGTACGGGTGGTACCGCGTGTCGGGTGCGAGGAGGTTGGAGACGCGCATGAGTGCGGCGTACTCCGCGTAGTTCCGCACCTGAAGGTGGTAGTCCTGGCAGAGAACCGCGGTCGGCAGATACGCGACGTCACCCTCCACGGGCTGCCGGCCGGACAGCGGGGGCACCCACGACGGCTCCGGTCCACCGTCCAACCAGTTGATGATCTCGCTCAGGATGACCCAGGCCGGGCCCTCGGTGCCCAGTGCGGCGTTGTAGACGACCTGTAGCTCGGTCATCGTCTGGCCCGTGCTCGGGTACTTCAGCTCACCGCGCCGCGCCTTCTCTCGCAGGCCCTTCCAGATCGCATGGATGTCGCGTCCATGCAGGACGCAGCTGGGCTCCTGCTCGCACCAGCCGATGAACTGGTCGAACGCGTCCTCGATGGCGATCGCCTCGGTGGACAGGAAGCCCGCGACGCCGAGGCTGTGGTCCATGTTGCTGTCGAGCCCCAGGGCCCGGACGCGGTTGGGGAACAGCTCGGCGTACATCTGGCCGATCAGCGTGCCGTACGAGATGCCGTAGTAGGTGAGCTTCTCCTCACCCAGGGCGGCGCGCAGCACGTCCATGTCGCGGGCGACGTCGACGGAGTCGACGTGGTCGTACAGCGGACCGGTACGAGTGCGGCAGTCGGCGTGCAGTTCCTTGGTGAACACGTTCCAGGCGTCGAAGTCGGCCTGGCTGCTCATGACGGTGTGCGGCATCCGGTTGTACACCGACGCCGAGCAGATCACCGGGTTGCTGCGTCCCACGCCCCGAGGGTCGAACCCGACGATGTCGAACCGCCGCTGCAGTTCCTCGGTGTAGGACCAGGGGGCGCCGTACACGGCCTCCACCCCCGATCCGCCCGGACCACCGGGGTTGATCACCAGCGAACCGACCCGCGCGGCCGGATCCGTGGCCTTCCGCCGCGCGACGGCGATGTCGACCTTCGCTCCGTCCGGCTTCGACCAGTCGATGGGCACGCTCAGCGTGCCGCACTCGGCGGTGGGCTCCTCTTCACAAGGCGTCCAAGCAATGGTTTGCGGCGTTATGGCCTCGGTGTCCGCGCTGGCCGTCGACACCGGTAAAGCCATCGCCATCGCCAGTAAGGCGGCAAACCAGGGGGTTTTTCTTCGCACGATGCTCCAGTTTCTAGTTGATCTTTTGCTGAAGCGTGCGATCGTAGCGGATCACCATATATCCGAAAGCGGAAACAGGAAAAAAACAGTAGTAGTCCCCTAAATGGGTATCTAATGCACCGGGATTCGTGCCCTGGTGATCTCCTACAGGGAGCGCGCCCCGACCGGTCGTCGTGATTGCTCGGCCACGGCCGGTTCCGCGCCCGCGTCGCTCCGGGCTGCCGCGGTGTGTTCGTCGACACCGGTCGCGGGGGGCCGCATCTCCTGTATGCCTGACTTGTGCGGCAACCGGCTCAATGTCGCCAATCACCGCGCACGGCACCGGCTGGGCAGCGCCGACCAGTGAGAGACGCAGTGGAAAACACAAGGAGAACCCGATGCAAGACCCTGGGGACAGCGCGACAGCCGGCCCGGTCGGCAGACCGGTGAGCGGGTCGCCGCTCGCAGGCGCCCTCCAACTCCCGGACGGCTCCTGGATCCGCGGCCGCGGCCTACGCCATCCGCTGCCGGAGGGGCCGATGCCCGACTTCGGCCTGTATCTAGGCTCCGACAGGCTCCGCCGTCGCCACGAGAGCAAGCTGCGGTGGCCACACGAGTGGATCCAGTGGCCCGACTTCCTGCTGCCCCGCGATCACGATCTGGCCGTGCGGCACATTCGCGCGTTGCACGAGCGGGCGCGGGCGGGCACCGCGGTTGAGGTCGCCTGCGGGGGCGGCGTCGGACGCACCGGCACGGTCGTCGCCTGCCTCGCCGTCCTGGCCGGCCTCGAACCGGCCGACGCCGTCGCCTGGACGCGCGAGCATCACCACCACCGGGCCATCGAGACCCCGTGGCAGCGCCGCTGGGTACTGCGCTTCCCACCGTCCCTCCGCTCGAATCCGCGCGACCAGGATGCTGATCCTGAGACATCACACTGAGCCACATCGCGGTCGGCATGGACGTGAGCGCCAACGGCTTCCCCACGAGATCCGATGGACCTGCTGGGCGTGTCGGCCTGAGCACCGACGGTTTCACCTGAAATCGGCACCTGGATTCAGGCCGAGGGCTTCCGGAGTGAACACGTAGCGTTTGAACCAGTGGTGCATCTGGCGCTGCAGGGCCGGGTCACCGTGCACGCGTACTCCTTGCTGTCGCAGCAGTCGCGCCCAGGACAGGTCACCGAGCCACCACCGGGTCGCCGCTGCCGTCGGGGCGGTGAGCCAGACGTCGACGGGTGCTCCGGTGTCCTGCCGGCACAGGTCGACGCTCGTCCGGGACAGGTGCAGCCAGTATCTGCTGTCGGCCGGCCTGCGGTCGGTGAACTCGATCGCGAGCACGACCGTGCGTTCGGGCAGGGCGGCGGTGTCCACCCGGCGTCGCATGTCCCAGGTCAGCGCGGCGGTGTCGAGATCGTCCTCGGTCAGGGCGACGCTGTCGGTGGCGACCGCCCATCGGGCCAGTTCCCGCACCACCGGAGCCAGCGCGGCGCCCGCCTCGGTGAGCTGGTAACCGCCGTCGACGATGCCGGCGGCGCGCAGTGCGCGTAGTCGTGCGGACAGCGTCGCTCGCGGGAGGCGAGGCAGGCCACGGCGGATGTCGGTGAAGGTCGAAGCGCCCAGCAGCAACTCCCGCACGATCAGCAGTGTCCACCGCTCGCCCAGAATTTCCAGCGCGCGCGCCACCGCGCAGAACTGCCCGTATCCGTTCATCGGTGCATGGTACGTACCAGGGACCGGAGGCGCCGGTTCAGAAGTTGAACTGGTGGTGACGGTACGGTCGGCTCGACGATCGAGGTCATGAGCGAGGGCATCGAAAGGACCGGCGGCCCCATGGGCCTCAGTGGCGACGTACTGCGGACGATCGGAAACACGCCGCTGGTGAGGCTGCGCAGGGTCGTGCCGCCCGGGTGTGCGGAGATCTTCGTCAAGGTCGAAGGCCGGAACCCGACAGGCAGCATGAAGGACCGCATGGCACAGGCGATGATCGCCGGGGCCGAGGGCGACGGGCGGCTGAGGCCCGGCGACACCGTTGCCGAGTACACGGGGGGCAGTACAGGTGCCTCTCTTGCCCTGGTCTGCGCGGCGAAGGGATATCGGCTGCGGATCGTCAGCTCGGATGCGTTCAGTGCGGACAAACTCCTGCAGATGGCGGCGTTCGGCGCGGAACTCACCATCATCCCCAGTGAGGGGGGTTCGATCACGAGGGCGCTGATCCTGAGCATGATCGAGAAGGCCAGGGAGTTCGGTCGCCGACCGGGCACCTACTGGACCGATCAGCTCAACAACGCCGACAGTATCGTCGGCTATCACCCGATGGGCGAGGAGATCTGGGAGCAGTCAGGCGGGCGGATCGACGCGTTCGTTCAGTCGATCGGTACGGCGGCCTCGCTGCGCGGGGCGGCGGCCCCTCTCCGGCGCCGCCATCCGGGGCTTCGGGTCATCGCGGTTGAACCGGCCGAGTCCGCCGTGCTGTCCGGAGGCAGGCCCGGTGCCCACCGCATCGAAGGCATCGGCATCGGTTACCTGCCGCCCATGTGGGATCCGACCCTGGCGGACGAGATCGTGCCGATCTCCACCGCCGAGGCGGAGGAGATGGCCAGGCGCCTGGCTCGGGAGGAGGGCTTGTTCGCCGGAACGTCGTCAGGGGCGAACGTCCTCGCCGCGATCCAGGTCGGACAACGCCTTGGGCCGGCGGCCAGGGTCGTCACCCTGCTGGTGGACTCGGGACTGAAATATCTCAGCACCGGCGTGTACCGACGCCAGTGCTGAGTCAGGCCATCTTCGCCCTCTTACCGGTGAGGTGGCGCGGCACCGTTACCGGGATTTCGCCTCCTGCCGGTCGACCTGCGGGTCGAGGGTCAGGGCCGCGACGAGGACGGCGGCCAGGTAGAGGACCCCGACGGCGATGATGCCCGAGGTATGGCCGTGGGTGAGCGCGCCGGGCGGCGCGGTGCCGGCCGGTTGGCCGGCGGTGGCCGCGTCGGCGACGGCGGTCAGCCCTGCAGGGCGCGGGCGGTGATCAGGAGCGTTCCGGTGGTGGCGAGGCCGCCGAGCAGTGAGGCCAGGGTGAACACCACCAGTCCGAGGCGGAAGATCCGGCGGCGGCCGAACAGGTCGCCGGCCCGTCCGCCGACGAGCAGCAGGCCGCCGAAGGCCAGCGCGTAGATCGTGGCGTTGGTGAGGATCAGGTCCGGGTCCGGGACCTCGGCCGGCAACTGGCCGATCCAGGCGAGCTGGCCGGCGGGGGAGTCGGCCAGGGCGTGGGCGTGGGCGAGGGTCTGCGGCTGCGCCTGCTGGGCGACGTCGTGGACGGAGTGTGCGCGGACCCGGCCGGCCGAGATCGTCGAGGTCGCGCGGGAGGCGCTGGACCGGGTCAGGTCGGTGGCCGACGACTACCGCGACAGGTCGCTGGCGGCGAAGGCGAGCTGCGGATCCACCACCCTGCCGCCCCCGGCGACCGTGCGAATCGCCTCGGCCAGTTCCTTCGGCCGGGAGTTCTTGACCATGAACCCCGCCACGTGCGCGGACAGCGCCCGCCGCAGGTTGCCCGGCTGCCCCACGCAGGTGAGGATCAGGGTCCGGCACTCGGGCAGCCGTGCGTGCAGCTCGGCCGCCGCACTGAGCCCGTCCATTCCGGGCAGCTCGATGTCGATCACGGCCACGTCGGGACGGGTGCGCAGTGCGGTGGCCACGATCACGTCACCGGCCGCGACCTCGGCGACGATCTCGATGTCGTCCTCCAGTGACAGCAGGGCGGTCAGTGCCTGGCGCAACATGGTCATGTCCTCGGCCAGCAGAACGCGGATCACTCGGCTCCCATACGGTGATGAATCTGTCTTTGTCAGGATAAGGACGTCGAAGCTACTGGACGGGCACCTCCAGTTCCCCGAAGTCGGCGATCTTGACGTTCAGCGTGGCGGCGTCCTCCGGCAGCGCGAACGGGCTCCAGAACTCCCGTATCTGGCCCGGTCCGAACTTCTCGGTGCTCAGCCGTACGCCGGACACGTCGGTGCAGGCACAGTAGAGGTAGGTGCCGCCGTTGTCGGCGGGAACCTGAAGGCGGCTGGGCAGATACCGGCGCCCGGCCTGAGTGTCGGTCGGCCTGACATTGCCGGTGGCCTGGTACTTGTACGACATCCAGTCCTGTGCGTGATACAGCTCGTTGAACCAGACCTCACGGTCGCCCTCGTTGGTGACGCGGTGCGTGCCAGGGCCGCCTTGGCCTTCGGGGTGAGCGTGGCCCTGTTCACCGCGAACAGCACGTCGGAGGAGAGATTGACCTGGAGTCCCTGCCGTCGTCGGCCGTCTCCTCGGACTTGTCCAGCGCTTCGGACGGCGTCACGATCTGGCGGGTGACGGTCGTGACGGGCACGGCGTCGGGGTCGGGGATGTTCATGCCGGTAGGGGTGACGGGCGGCTCGTCGCTGATCGGCACGTTCGGCATCGGGAGGCCCGCGGGAGTGACCACCGTGGTGATCGCCGCCGCCACGGTCATGGCGACGGCCGGCCCCGCATCTCGTACTCCGCGCACGCCTACGAGGTTCACCGCGGATAATCCCGGCCACCCGTCCGGCCGACGTCGTGGAGGTCCTCGCCGGGCCGGCCGTCGAGCGGTGTCACCGGACGAGGACGCGAAGGACGGGACGGGCTGCCGCCACCGGGTCGTCGCCCAGGTCGGCGGGCAGGGCGCCGCTCAGCCACAGGGCGGCGAACCCGTGCACGATCGACCAGGCGGCGAGCTGGGCATCCCTGGCCCGTGAGGCGTCGACGGGCACGGTCGTGGCGCCCTTGGCCAGCACCATGTTCGCCCGCTCCCGCGCGGCGCTCACCTCGGAATCGTCGGCGTGATAAAGCTCGGGCCTGAACATCACCCCGAAGTACCCCCGGTGTTCAACGGCGAAGCGTACATACGCCGAGCCCATCTCCAGCAAGTCGTCACCGGCCGCCGCCAGCGCGTCGGCGAACAGTGTGTAGCCCTCGGCCGCGACCACCGTCAGCAACCCGCTCTTGTCGCCGAAGTGGTGCGCGGGCGCCGCGTGGGACACCCCCGCACGCCGAGCCAGTTCGCGGAGGCTCCATGTGGCCGTGCCCGTTTCACCGATCGTCTCGACGGCCGCGTCGATGATGGCCCTGCGCAGATTGCCGTGATGGTAGCTGATGGCACTCGCCTCCTCCGGAACAAAACTTGTCAGTGGCTAGTTTAGCTGCGACACTAACTTGTCACTGACAAGATTTGGGGTCCGGCATGATGCCGCTCCCTCGTGCCCTGCGCCAAGCAGTCTCCGGCGCCGCGATCGTCGCGGACATCTGAAAGGACGCCCATGCCCACCATCCCCTGGATCGCGACCAACACCCCCGAAACCGGCTCCACCATGGTCGTCATGGCCTCCCGCCTGGAGGTGCGTTCACTGCGGCACGTCCCCGGCTTCCTGTTGGCCTCGCTCGCGCTGTGGCGTCAGGCGCTCAAGTCGCCGGGCGCGGTCGGCGTCTCGTTGAAGGCCGAGCTGTTCAAGCGCACATTCTGGACGCTGTCCGCCTGGAAGGGGCAGGCGGACATCCGTTCCTACGCCAGCACAGAGCCACACAGGTCGGTCATGCGACGCAAGCGTGCCGTGATGCACGAGTCCACATTCGTCTTCTGGGACGCGCCCGCCGGGCGATCGCCCATCGGCTGGGAGGAGGCCCAGGAGCGCATCGCCAAGGAACGCGCGTGATCCGGTCGCGGTGTACGGGACCTCTGCCGGCATCTCCGTCGCCGCCCCGCACGCCCTCGCGGGTCAGCCGTCCACGAGGGTGACGCGCTGATCGGCCGAGCCGGTGTAGGGGCCGTAGAGGATGAACGCCGTCGGCGGACGCTTGCCGGCGAACTCCTTGCCGATGGACAGCGCCTTGCCGGAGGGGACGCTCACCAGCCGGCGTACGCCGTCGCTGAAGGCCGGGCGGTGCCAGCGCTGGGCCGGGGCGGAGGAGCAGGGCCTGAGCCGGACAGCGAGCATGCCGCCGCCGTTGAAGGCGACGGTGTCGTACTGCTCGCCGGCGGCCAGGCAGCGGCCGTCGGCGACGTTGACGAGCTGGAACCGCTGGGCACCGCCCCGCATGCGCCAGGCCGTACGCGGATCGGCGCACGGCAGCGCCGCCACCAGCCCGCCCGCCGCGCCGACACACCGGCCCGCGTAGGCGATCCGGGTGCCCGGCTGGGGAGTGGGCTTGCGGGGGGACCGCGACGCGGGTCTCGGCGTCGTCACGCGGACGGTCGGGGTCTTCACGCGGGTGGGCGCCCGGGTCTTCACACGGGTGGGCTTCGGGGTGGGTGACGCGCTCGGCGAGGGAGCGGCGGCCCGCGTGGGTGGGGAGGGGGCCGGGTCCCAGGACAGGCCGAACACGGCCACGGCGGCGGCGATGACCGCCGCCGCTCCCGACACCGGGATCGCCCAGCCCGGCATCGCGGCCCCCTTCGACGCGGCGGCCGACGTCCCGGCCCCTGCCGTGCCCGGCGTCCCCGCTCCCGCTTCCAGGGCGAGCGGGAACAGTGCGATCGGCAGCGCCGCGCGGAGTGTGGCGTTGAGGTCGAGCAGCTCCGTGTGCGCCCGGGCACAGCTCGCGCAGGATTCCAGGTGCGCGCGCAGCGCCCGCGGCAGGCGGCCGCTTCTCTTGCGCACGATCGCCGCCAGCGGCTCGGCGTACTCCTGGCAGCGGGGTGACGCGCTGGACACGTGCGCGGCCAGGTACGCCTTGCGCAGCCCCTCGCGGGCGCGGAAGGCCAGCACGCCGACGTTGCCGGAAGTGATGCCAAGGATCTTCGCGACCCGCTCGGGCTCCTCGTTCTCGATCAGGGTGTGCCAGAGCACGGTCTGCCAGCGTGGCGGCAGCGAGCGGTAGGCGCGGGTCACGAGATCGTCCGACGGCTCCGGCGCGGCCGTCGTGAGATCGTCCTCGCGGAACTCGTCGGTCAGGACGAACCGCTGATCGGAGCGCGCCCACTCCGCCGCCGTGTTGCGGACCACCGCGTACAGGTAGGGACGCCAGTCGCCGGTCGGGCCGGCCGGGCCGCTCCGGACGGTGCGCAGGGTCCGCGCGAACGCCTCACTCGCCAGGTCCTCGGCGGTGTGCAGGTCCTGGCACAGGCGGCGGGCGAAAGCGATGACGGCCGGGTAGTGCCGCTCGTACAACTCGGAGACGGCACGCTCGTCCCCGGCCCTGACCAACCGGGTCAGGACCGGGTCCTCACTTTCCGGTTTGGTCATTTATCTGATTATAAATTTGATGGAATTCTTCTGATATGCGGCCTTGGCGTAGACGCCGGCGGGCTTGGCGGTGAGGGCGATGAGCCGGGTGGCCTTCGTGGTCGCGGCCTTCAGGGTGACCGAGCCGCCGGCCTTCTCAAGCAGCCAGCGTTGCCCCTTGCCGGCCTTGCCGCACTTGACCAGGACGACCGAGCGCTTGCCGCCGCCGACCTTGCCGAGCGCCATGCAGCGGTTCTGCCGACGTATCTGCACGTGCTCGCCGACCGTCACGACGTTCCACCTGGTGCCGCAGGTACCGAGGCGCACCCTGGTGCCGGACGCGGTCAGGCAGGTGCCGTACGTGCTCTTGAACTGGACCTTCCGGCCCTGCGCGGGAGTCTCGGCGAGGTCGGGGGTGGGCGACTCGACCGGGGCCGGCGTGACGGCCGGCTCCGGAGCGGAGGTCGGTGTCGCGGTCGGCTGCGACGTGGCCGTCGGGGCCGGGGTGCCCGGCCGGGTGGGGGAGGAGGCCAGGCCGCCCAGCAGCTCGGCCACGAACTCACCCTTGCCGTCGCGCACCACCGCTCCACCGTCACGGTTGTCCTTGACGGACAGCTTCCCACCGGCGCGGGCGGCGAAGTTGGTCTTGTCCTGACCGGCCTCCGGCAGCCACTGCTGCGACCTGTCCTTCTTCGCGCACGGGCCGGTCACGACGGTGTCCGCCATGGTGAGGCAGCGGCCGTTCGCCGCGTTGCGGATGGTGAGGTACCCGTCGTCGTCGATACTGCGCTGCCAGGTCTGCGCGGAGCCGTCCGTGCACGCGCGCTGCACGACCTGCGCCGCGCTCGCGTCGAGGCATCTGCCGCCGTCCACCATCTTGATGCGGAACCGCCACACCGGGCTCGGCTGGTCCTGGATCAGGTACGGGCTGAACGCGACGTTCCTGATCTTCTCCAGCTCCGGCTGCCGTACCGGCGTCGGCTCGAAGTAGCGGAAGTCGTCGATCCGGCACGAGTCGAGGTGGTAGTTGGACGCGGGGTCGCTCGTGCACTCCTTCCGGGTGCCCATGTTCCGGCAGACCGGGTCGTTGCCGTTCACGCCGCCCCCGTCGCAGTGCGAGAGCCCGAAGCTGTGGATCAGCTCGTGGGTGAGCCCGGCCTCGCTCCAGCACCAGCGCGGGAGGATGACGTTGCCGGTGCTCAGCCCGGCGTTGGCGCCGCCGCCCGTGCAGGAGTCCGTGATCTCGTTGTCCCTGACGAAGTACAAGGGCTTGACCCGGTTGGTCTCCCAGAGCGTACGCACCAGGGCCGGCTGGGAGGCGAGGTTCTCCGCCATCGCCTTGCCCATCTCGGCCCGGTTGCGCCCCTTGGTGAACGGCAGCTTCGCCACCACCGGACGGCAGTCACCGTCCTGCACGAACCGGAGCCGCCGGGAGACCCCGAACCGCTCCGCGCTTGAGTCGACCGTCTGGTCGGTCTCCCAGATGGTGTTCAGCAGGGCGGCGCCGTCGGACTCCCAGGCGTCCTGACCGGGCTGGTGGACGTAGATCGGCAGCACCCAGCCCTTGTCCTTGGCATCCGCCTCGTCGCAGGCGAACCGCGACTGGGCCGCCGGGGCCGCTGCCACGGCGGGCGACGGCGCCGCCAGGACCGCCCCGCCCAGCACCATCGACAACAGCAGCGGCAGCACGAGGGCAGATCTCATTGCGCTCAATCCGAGCTCCTTTCACTCACTGGGAAGGAGTCCGCCCACCCGCCTGGATTACGCGACTTCGGAAATTTCTTTCGGTCTCGTCGGGGTTCCGTGGTGTTCGAGGCCTTGACCCGGCCCATCACCGTGGAGGAGGTCGACCGTCTGGTCTCCCTCGGAGCGACTCGAATCGACATCGGTCGGCGCGAGGGCAGTCGGGTGCTGATGGCCGATCCCGATGGCAACGAGTTCTGTGTGTTGACCCCCCCGACAGCGGGACCGGCCCCGGGGGCCGGTGGTAACGGATACGCGGATCAGCGGCCCACCTTCCATTGGTGGACGTGCCCCGGCCTCAGGGTTCGCGGGCGCGGAGGTACGCGTCCAGCTCGGTGGCGCCCTTGAGCATGGCGCGGCCCCGGGCGGACAGGCGGGCCTGCCAGTCGCGCAGGGTCGACTCCAGCGGGGCGACGCCTCCGGCGGAGCGGACCTGAGCGATCAACGGGGCGATCTGCTCCAGCAGGTAGCCGCCCCGCCTGAGCTGGTGGGCCAGCCGGACGTCCCGTACGTCGGCCGCGCTGTAGATCCGGTAGCCCGTCTGCGGATCGCGGCGCGGCCGGACCAGCCCGGCGTTCTCCCATTTGCGCAGGGTGGCAGGGCGGATGCCGAGCCTCCTGGCCAGCGGGCCGATGAACGTGTCGCCGGGCTCCTGCGGCACGGGCGCCAGATCGCGGAGCGCGGCTTCGACGGCCTGGAGGGTGCGGCGGTCGTCGAGGAGTTGGCCGTGACTCTCGTCGATGAGCCGCAGTGCGTCCTCGGTGGCACCCCGGTTGACCGCCTGCATGATCGACGTGGCCGTCTGGTGACCGTGTCCGGGCACGAGGGCGAGGAACGCGCGCAGGGCCTGCGCGTGCGGCGGCGTATAGGTGCGATAGCCGTGGACGGTGCGTTCGGCGGCGGGCAGGATGCCGGCGTCCTCGTAGTTCCTGATCGCCTGGGTGGACAGGCCGTGCTCGCGCGCCAGGTCCACCGGCCTCATGGATGCATCACCGATTGAAGGTCCATCGCGATGGAAGTGGGTATTTTCACGGGAAAGTTTACACCGAAAGTTCAACGATACCGTTGAAGGCATGGATATCAAGGACACGGCCCGGCAACTCGATGGCGCGGGCGTCTCGGCGTTCCTGCGGTCGCTTCCCGCCAAGCCCCTGCTGCTCGGCCTGGGCGAGGCCAGGCACTTCGTGGGGGAGCTGGGCGAGTTGCGCAACGAGATCTTCCGGCATCTGGTCGAGCACGAGGGCTACCGGTCGTTCGCCATCGAGAGCGACTGCCTCATGGGGCTCGTGGTCGACGACCACATCACGACGGGCGCGGGCACGCTCGATGACGTCATGGAGCGCGGCTTCAGCCACCGCTTCGGCGCACTCCCGGCCAACCGCGAACTCGTGCGCTGGATGCGGGCGTACAACGAGGAGCATGAGGAAAAGCTCCGGTTCTTCGGCTTCGACGGGCCACTGGAGTATTGGGCCGAGAGCCCGCGCCAGGCGCTCACCGCCCTGCACGCCCTCCTCGACGGCCCACTCCCCTGCACCGTGGAAACCCTCGACGCGCTGCTCGGCCCGGACGACCGGTGGACGAACGAGGCCACGGTCATGGACCCGTCCCAGTCGATCGGCCGGTCCGCCGACGCCCAGCGGCTGCGGCTGCTCGCCGATGACCTGGTGGCACTGCTCGACACGCAGGCGCCGCGGCTGAGCGCGGAGGACAGGGAGCGGGCGGCACTGTACGGGCGCACCGCCGTCGGCCTGCTCCGCTACCACCACTGGATGGCCGACACGTCCCCGGCCCGGATAGCCAGGCTGTCGGGCCTACGGGACGGGATGATGGCCGCCAACCTGCGTGCCGTCGCCGAGCACGGCCCGGCCCTGGTCTTCGCCCACAACCTCCACCTGCAGCGGAACAAGAGCCTCATGTCGTTCGGCGACCAGCAGTTGGAGTGGTGGAGCGCGGGGGCGATCACCGAAGCGCACCTGGGCGACCGGTACGCCTTCCTGGCCGTGGCCCTCGGCACGGTCGGCGACAACACCCCGCCCCCGGACACCGTCGAGGGCATCCTGTCCACGCTCCCGTGGGACCACTCCCTCATCGACACCCGCCGCCTGGCCGAGGCCGTCACGAAGCCCGCCCTGCGCATCTCCCATGATTTCGCCTATTTCCCGCTGGACCCGGCCCAGCTCGACATGATCGACGGCGTCGTCTTCCTCAAGCAGGCTGTCAGGCTGGGCTGACATGCGCGCGTCCCATGCCCGCCCCCTCGCCGAAGGCGGCGCACGGGAACGCCAGGCGATCGCCGCTGTGCGGGCTGGTCACCGACCTGCCGCCGCTTCGCGGTGGATCGACGGCGTACGAGGCGAGCAGTGCGGCGGGAAGATCGTGCAGCTCAGCGCGGGAGCCGCGTGCCATCGGCCGGGGGCGCGCCTTCCGCCGGCCGCCGCCGGCGTTCCCGCAGCCACAGGTAGAGCGGGAGCCCGACCGAGGCGCCGGCGAGCGAACCGATGACGATCCACACGCGATCGCGGACGTGCAGGGCGCGGTCGGTGACGGCCGCGGCGAGCAGTACCACCACCGCGATGACGACGTCCCAGGCGAAGAACGCGGCGACGTCGTTGGCGAGCATGTCGTCGACGAAGCGCGGCAGGTCGAGCCCGTGCTCTCCGAGCCAGCCGATGGCGTGGCGATAGGGGACGATGATGCCAATGGCGAGCAGCAGCAGGTAGAGGCGTTGTCGAGGGGTGCTCATCGGGTCTCCTGACGTGCGGTTCATCCTCGTCCTCGAAGGCACCGAATGCGGACCACTACTCAGGATGAGGAGAGCTCATTGTGTCGGTGGGGGCTGCGAACATGCCGGGATGATCGCCCTTCGCGGGAAATCCGCGGACGCTGTCGTGGCAGCATCACTGACATTTGGCGGCAGAGTCCACTGACACTCCTGTGGCACTTGGCGCCACAGGCGATGCCGTGGTCAGCCAGGCGTCGACTTCGGCCAGCAGTGCCGTCTTGAGCTCCCGAGGGGCGAACGACGCCTCGATCGAAGCACGAGCCAACTCGGCCATGAGGTCGTCACCGTATCCGTGGACCTCACGCAACCGCGCGTACTCGTCGGCCAGCGTCGTCTCGCCGTCGGTGTTGACCGTGACCACCAGCCCGGCCGCGCGTAGCCGAGGCAGCGGGTGTTCGGCCAGCGAGGCAACGAGCCCGAGCAGGACGTTGGAGGTAGGGCAGACCTCCAGCGGGATTCCGCTCTCGCGTACCCGCGTCACCAGCGCGTCGTCGTCGAGCACCCGGATGCCGTGCCCGAGCCGCTCGGCGTGCCCGACGTCCAGCGCCTCGCGGATGCTGGCCGGGCCGGCCGTCTCCCCCGCGTGGTGCACCAGGTGCAGCCCGGCCTCCCTGGCCGCGTCGAGCACCTCGGCGAAGGGCGTCAGCGGATGGCTCTCGTCGCCCGCCAGCCCTATGCCGATCACCTCGTCGTAGCGGACGGCCAACTCGTACGTCCGCCACAGCCGCTCCACCGGACGCCGCCTGGAGTGGTCGAGCAGCACCCGGCTCTGGATCCCGAACCTGGCGCTGCCTTCGGCCAGCCCGTCGAGCACCGCCTCCAGCGGCATCTCGGACGCTTTGACCCGCTCCCCGTGTGAGGCGGCGGTGAAGGTCACCTCGACGTAACGGGTGCCCTGGGCGGCCTCGTCCTCGCAGAACTCCATCGCGATCCGGCGGAAGTGTTCGGGCGTGCGCAGCGACTCGCGGACTTTGGACCGCTGGTCGGCGAAGGCGCGGAAGCTCGCGAACGGGCCCTCGGGCTCCGGCGGACCGCCCAGCTCCCGTACGGTCCCGGGCCGTACCGTGCTCTCCAGGTGGACGTGCAGGTGGGCCTTGGGCAGCAGTCGGAGATCTCTCACGTCAGAGCCTGCTGACGACTCTTGATCATTTTCAATGATCAGGAAACGCCTCTCTCAGGCCGAGCTTTGCCGCTCACCGTGCCTGACCGCGTTTCAGCCTGCGGCGTTCGAGGGTGTTGGGATGGCGGACGACCACGCCTGCCGGGCCGCCGGTGCCGGCGAGGCGGATCAGTGGTGTGCCCGGCAGTCGGTCGGGAGTGGTCCTGTCCCTCAGACCGCCAAGGCCGGGATCCATCCCGCCGGTCTCCACGGCCCAGCCGTCAGGGAGGATGATCGTGACCCCGGCCATCTGACCGTGTGCCTCCACCTCGACCTCGGGCAGCCGGCAGTCGGCCTGGGTGAAATCGAGCTTGACACCGGCCATGCCGCCGTACGCGATCACTTTCGCGGGTACCTGCCAGCGCCCGACGCGCGACGCGCCGTGCAGGCCTCCCTTGAGGACCAGCGGCTGCCCCGAGTCCAGCGGGACCACGGGCGGCAGGTCGGCGGTGAGGGGTGCCAGATCGGCGTAGGTTCTGGCGGTCAGCGCCCGTTCCAGCCTCTCGTCGAGCTCGGTCAGGTCGATACGGCCCTCGGTCGCCGCCTCGTTCAGCTGTGCCACCACCGCTTCGCGCTCGGCATGAGAGACGCGCAGTTCACCACGGCGGAAGGATTCCGGGTATTCAGCGGTCATGTAGTCGATGATACGGAGAAGTGGGTACAAACGCGGCCACTGCCGATCACCGTAAGCCGCGTGGACCGAGGATGAGGCGGTAGCCGCGGGTCACGCGATCTGACCGTGCCGGCCATGGCCGACGATGTCGAAGAGCTTTCACGAGGTGTCCCTCGTCGTGCGGATGCTCCCGCGACCACGAGTCACGTGTGGTTTCCAAGCCTGGGGAGTCGTATTGCCTACCCGTTTTCGGGGATGTACGCGGGTGTGATCGTCTCCCGCAGGGTCCATCCCAGGGCGCGGTAGAGCGCGAGGCCGTCCCGGGTGGCCACCAGGACGCCGGTCGTGGCGCCCCGCTCGGCGGCGGCGTCGCCGAGGGCGGTCATCAGGACGCTGCCCAGGCCCCGGCGGCGGTGTGCCGGATCGGTCAGGATCTTGTCGGCCACGGCTGCCGGGCCGGCCACCCCCGTCTGCCCGCTCGCGGCCGTCGTTCCGTCGGCGTCGTGTATCCGTACGGTCGTGATCTGGCCGTCCGTCGCGGTGTGCAGGGTGTAGCCGTCCGGAGCGAGTGCGGTGGCCCGGCACAGGGGCACGCTCATCAGGTACTCCGGCTCGCCGACGGTCCAGGCCGGGGTGAGCAGGGGCGCGACCCGCTCGGCGGGCGCGGACACCTTGAGCCAGGTGCCGGGAGCGGTCAGCGTCGGGGCCAGTTCGGCCACCCGCCGGGCGTCGAAGAGCACGTAGCGGACGCGATGCCCCGGCAGCCCGACCTCCAGCCGGAACCCCCCGGCAACCTCGACCGGGGGCCGCACCGAACGGGAGACGGCCCAGCCATCGACCCAGGCCCGGACCACGTCGGGCGTGGCCGCGGGCTGTTCCTGATTGATCACGCTCATGACGTCCTCCTGAGGGATGACTTCCTGCCCTCGGCAGCTTATTGCAAGTAAGTCGCATTAAGTCTGTGCCGACCCTGCCTGGGGCAACAGGAAAAGGACACCGGCCACGAATGGCGGGTGCCCCTCCAGGTCCGCCGGCGATGGCGCGATGGTCAGTGGGCGGCCGGGGCGTCGACGGGGACCTGGCTGCGAGAGCGAATCCGGCGAGAACGAGGACGCCGAGTGCCAGGCAGCCGAGCGTGGCGGCGGAGCCCCAGCCCCAGGTCTCGCCCTTGACGATGCCGAAGACCAGGATGAGCATGCCGAGCGCCAGCAGGTAGGAGTTGGTCACCCGCTGCAGCTGCTACAGGGACGCGTTCAGATCGGCGCTGATGTACGGGGTGCGATGGCCACCACGCTGCTGTCAAGGCTGACCATGAACAGCCCGAAGCAGACGGCCACCAGGGTGAGCCACGGGTTCACGCCTGGAGCCGACGGGGACCCTCAGGCCGGAGCAGTCGTTGACGGCTCCAGTTGGACCTGTGTCTCGGCGTCGGTGAATCCGACCGAGCGGTACACGCGGATCGCGACGTAGCTCGGATCGGCCACCATGACGAGCGTGTGCGCGTTCAGATGCTCCAGAGCGTGTCGGCCGGCCGTGTACACGAGGGTTCCGGAAAGGCCCTGGTTTCGGTGTGCCGGGTGGGTGTCGACGGCCTGGTAGCGCGCGAGCCCCGAACCATCGGTGAACAGGCCGAGCCCGGAGACCATGCGGTCGTTCACGAAGGCTCCGAACCACGCGCCACACCCGCGTTCCTGCAGCCGGCGCATGGCCGCCAGATTGCGCTGCGCGAACACCCGGTATCCCTCGACGTCGGGACCGAGGTTGGTGGCCTCCTGCAGTGCCAGTGCGGCGGACCAGTCCTCGTCGCCGTTCAGGACGCGGAAGTGAGCGGCACGGTTGGGGCGCGGCGGCGGGTGCACCGCACCGGCCGTCATCACGGTGCTCCGCTCGACGTCGAGGCTCGCCGCCGCCAGCTCTTCCGGCTCACCGGCGTCGCCGGTGACACCGTCGACACCGAGGGCGACGTGGCCGGCGTCCGGGAACTCGCGATGGAAGGTGCTCACCCACGAGGCCACCGTTCCGGGGGCCGGCGGGGTGTCCAGCAGAATGAAGTTTCCCCAGTGATAGGTCGGGTTGGCGGGCGTTCGGACAGCCAGGTAACCGTCGCGCCGGTCGACGACGCTGCCTTGCAGCCTGAGCAACATCAGATCGCTCCGGTATCCCAACGACCGCACAGCCATGGCCAAACCGTACCGGCGCCCGTCGGTGATGGGGAGCCCGGCGGGGGTCCGCTCGCCCTCGACGGTGACGGGCTTGGTTCTGCCTGGTTCCCTTCACCGAGAGCTTCGACCGGTACCCGGGGACGGCCTCCAGGCCGACGGCACGATCGGTACGGCGGGGATCCGCGTCGGGCGCGGTGTTCTGCCATGACCGGACCACCCTTCCCGCGCACCGCGCGGAAGTTCTACGACACCGTGGCCGTCGACTGTCCCGCCGGTCACCGGCTCTTAGCGGGCTCTCCTTCCAGTGCGCCCCTGATCATGGCGAAGCTCTCCGTGATCTTCCCGGCGAGGCTGCGCGGAATCTCAAGGAAACCCACGGTGTCGGCGTCGGCCCAGTAGCAGTAGGTCCCGTCGTCGGTGTTCCGGCAGGAGGCCGCACCGCGGAGCGGACCGGTTCCCACGTAGACCCAGTCCGTCTGCGGGTTCTCCCTCTCGCGGTCCTGGGCGGTCAGCCAGTCCACGGCGGCCTTGGGGTTGGTCACCTCGGCCTGTGCGCCGGTGGCGTAGAAGGATTTCAGGCGCGGGGTGTCCTGGTAGAACGTGGTGAGCTGGGCGCCGAGAATCTTGTGATGCGGCCCGTCCGGGAGCTTGAAGCGCTCCTCGGCGGGGGTCACCGATTGGAGATCCAGTGCCCCGATCGCGGTGGGGAACGGCGTCGCGAAGGTTCCCGGGGGTTTCGGCGGGTTCTGGGGCGATGAGCCATTCTCCTGGTCCGTTTCGACGGTGAAGGTACATCCCGCCAGAACGCCGGCCGCGAGCGTCATGAGGGAGATTCTTGCGGTGTTCATGGCGTGAGGATGATCCGGTGCACTTGTGCGCTGGTTGGATCTCTCTGGCAGCCAGTGAAGATCATCGCGATGGACGGGGCGTGGGGGCGCCTACGTGAAGCCGGTCGTTGGCCGGGGAGTCGAGCGCCCGAGCCGATCGGCGGGGGCCGACACCGGGGTCACGTGATCCCGCACCGTCGGAGTCGTTCGGCCTCGTCGGGGTGGCCGAGCCGTCTCAGCAGGCCGATCGCCTGGGCCAGAACATCGGGGCGGCCCAGTTCGGCGGCGCTCAGGTGGACAAGGACCGCTCTATCCACATGACCGGTCTCACACAGCAGCAGGACCGCCCATACCAGGGCGTGCACGTCGCCGGTCTCCGCCCGGGCCCGTAGCCAGGTGATCGCCTCCTGGGCGCGGCCGGTCTCGTACATCAGGTCGACCGCATGCGCCAGGGCGTCGGGGTGGCCGGCCTCGGCGCGGGTCCGTAGCCAGGTGATCGCCTCCTCGGTCCGATCCAGCTGGTACAGCAGGACGGTGAGCCGCCCGAGGGCGTGGGTGTCGCCGATCTCGGCGCGGGTCCGCAGCCAGGTGATCGCCTCCTCGGCCCGATCCGACTCCTGGAGCAGCTCGACCGCCTTCCACAGGGCGTCGATGTCGCCGGTCTCGGCGCGGGTCCGCAGCCAGATGATCGCCTCCTCGGTCCGGCCCACCCGCTGGAACAACTCGACCAGCCGCCAGCCGGCGTCGGTGTTCCCGGTTTCCGCGGCGTGCCGGTAGGCGGCGATCGCCTCCTCGGTCCTGCCCGTCTCCCCGGGCGGCTCGGCCAGGCGTCGGCCGTCACTGGTGCGCCCACCTCCGGCGGTGGGAATCTCCCCGCGCCGTCCCGCCCCGTCGGGGAGAGCAGCGGTCCGGTGGGAGATGTCGGGCGGCCGCCGGAGCCGGCCGCCGCTCTCATCGCGGCTCATCACTCATTGCCACACCATCACTCCGTATGGAGCCTAAGGACGGTGAAAATAGACAGTATTAAGGTGACATAAGTAATTCTGCCATCTCGCTGAGATTGGCGTTCTGCCTCCCTTTGGAGTGGCAATAATAGATATTTAGGTGTTGCCTAATACGATTTAGGCGATATTTCCGATATTAGCGGTTGGTTTTGTGGGTTCCATCGGGCCTGCCAGGTTGGCCGACATCCGCGTCAGGACGTCGATCGTGGCCAGGTACTCCTCGGCGCCGATCCCCTCGGTGAGGCGGGCGCGGTCGGCGTTCACCTGCCGTCGCAACTCCTCGTGCGCCTGGATCCCGGCGGTGGTGAGGGTCAGCCGCTCCTCTCCTTCCAGCCAGCCCCGCTCGCTCAGGTCGTCCGCCAACGGGCGCAGGGAGGGCTGCCGGTCGTCGAGGAAGGGGGCGAGGACGGTGTCGAGGTCGGCGAGGGTGGGGGAGTCGGTGGCGATGACGTTCAGCACCTGCCAGTGGCGGCGGGTCAGTCCCTGGCCGGCGAGGAGGCCGTCGAGGGAGCCCTCGACGAGGCCGTGGAGGTGCTTGATCCAGTAGCCGATGGGACGCCTCTGACCGGTGATCTCGGAGATGTTCACGGTGCCGCCTTTTCTTGGCAGATGCATGTATTTTGACAATAACATGTATTAATGCATGTATCATCGGGACATGGAAGATCCTCAGGTGGCCGCCGTCGAGCGGGCGATGGTGGCGATCCGGCGCAGCCAGACCCGCCGTGCCCTCCAGCGCCTCGCGGGTGACGTCGAGCTCGACCCCGCACTCTTCGGGGTGATCGATGCTGTGGAAGAAGGGGCGGAGGCCGCGACGGTGACCTCCGTCGCCGGTCGGATGGGCGTCGACCAGCCCCGCGCCAGCCGCCTGGTGGCCAGGGCCGTCGGGGCGGGGTTGCTTCGCAGGGTGGCCGACCCGGCTGACGGCCGCCGCAGCACGCTGGAGCTCACCGAACTGGGCGCCGGGCACGCCGAGCGGGTCCACCGCTTCCGCCGTGAGGTCTTCGACGCGGCGATGTGCGGCTGGTCCGAGCACGAAAGGCGGGAGTTCGCCCGCCTGCTCACGGCCTTCGTCGCGGAGTTGGGCCAACGCCACCGGGAAGGCTGACCCTCTCCCCTTGGCCGGCCCCGTCCTCCGTGACCCCGCACGAGGTGACCATCGAGCGCGAGCGACTACGCAAGATCAAGGAAGCTCTCCCCGAGGCGGCCAGACCGCTTGACGGGGTGATCCAGAGCATCATCGGGCTCACCGTCGCGGAGTCGACGTTCACATATTCGCCGGCCACCGCCTACAGCGAGGCCGAGACCTCCGACGATAGATCGCTGCTCGTCGTGCGGTCCAACACCGGACGGCTGTTCCAGTGCGTCCCCGGCCCCGGTTCGAGCAACCTCGATCACGTAGAGCCGGTGACGGGGCCCGTGACGGAGACGAACCCGGAACCGGGACGGTAGTCGGGCGACTGGTGCCTGAAGTAGGTGTTGTAGACCTGGCAGTAGTGACCACCGCGAGCCAGCAGCGTGCTGTGGTCGCCCTCCTCGACGATCCGGCCGTGATCCAGCACGATGATGCGATCGACGTGCTCGATCGTGGACAACCGGTGCGCGATGACGATGGAGGTGCGGTCGGCCAGCACCCGGTCCAGGCCCTCCTGGATCTGGGCCTCGGTCAGCGGATCGACACTGGCGGTGGCCTCGTCCAGGACCACGATCGCCGGATCCTGGATGAGCAGGCGGGCCAGCGCGACGAGCTGGCGCTGGCCCATGGACAGGGCGCGGCCGTGCTCGCCGACGTCGGTCCGCAGGCCGTCGGGCAGGGCGTCGACCCAGTCGCCGCCGCCGACCGCCGTGGCGGAGGCGAGCACCTCCTCGTCACTCGCCTCCGGCCTCGGGTATCTGATGTTGTCGGCGACGGTGCCGCTGAACAGGAACGGAACCTGCGGAACCGCGCCGATCTGCCGCCGGTACCCAGCCAGGTCCAGCGTGCGGATGTCACGATCGTCGATGCTCAGCCGGCCGTCCTGGAACTCGTAGAACCGGGTGATCAGCTTGCTGAGCGTCGACTTGCCCGCACCGGTGTGACCGACCAGCGCGACGCTCTCGCCCGCCTCGATGGTGAGGTTGAAGTCCCGCAGGACGGTGCTGTCGGCTTCGTAACCGAACCGGAGGTCGCGGAACTCGATGCGGCCCGCCAGCCTGCCGACCGGCTGGGGGTCGGTCTGTACGACCCGGGGTGGCGCGTCGATCAGGGCGAAGACCCGCTCTGACGCGGACAGGCCCTGCTGGAACTGGGACCAGAACGCGGCGATGGAGGTCAGCGGGAACCAGAAGAGCGCGACGCCCTGGAGGAAGAGATACCAGTCACCGGCAGACAGACTGTCGCCGAGCACCGCGGTACCGCCCAGCTGGACGAGCGCGACCGTGGCCAGCCCGGCGACGAGAAAGAGCACCGGGAAGATGCCGGAGAAGACGAAACCCTGCCTGAGCGTCACCTGGTAGCTCTGCTCGTTGATGGGCCGGAACTCGTCGTAGACCCGCTGCTCCTGGCGGAAGTTCTTGGCGACGGTGATTCCGCCCATGGTCTCCTGCAGGGTGGCGTTCACCCGGCTCAGCGAGCGTTGCGCCCTGCGGGTGCTGCTGCGGGCGACCCGCCGGAACAGCAGCGCGATGCCCACCACGACCGGCACCACGAGAAGGGTTAGCAGGGCGAGCTCGACGCTGCGCAGGAAGAGCAGGACCGTGACGAAGCCAACCATCAACACCTGGCTGATCAGATCCATCGTCAGGGTGGAGACGGTCGCGAAGTCATCGGTGTCGGAGGTGACCCGACTGACGATCTTGCCTGACGGGTTCTCGTCGTAGAACGACAGGTCACGCTTGAGCACGGCGTCGAACGCGTCCTCGCGGAGGCGCAGCACGACATCTCCGGTGACCTTCGCGCTGTACCACTGGCGGACGAAGTTGAACAGCCAGCCGAGCACCCCGGCGAGCAGCAGGCCGACGGTGAGCTGCCGGCCCACGTCGGTGATCGTGCCGTCCTCGATCCCGCTCACCCCCCAGCTGACCAGCAACGGCATGGCCGCCTGGGTCAGTGAGAAGAGCACGGTCATGATCGCGACCAGGATCATCGCGCCCAGCTTCGGCCGGAAGTAGGACAGGATCCGGCGGAGTAGATCACGATCGTTGTAGGTGCGGTCGTAGTCCTCGGCGTCGAGGCCGTCCATGATGAAGCCCATCAGCCCTGCCCTCCCTGCTCGTCCGTGAGGACCACGCCCGGGTCGGTGGTGCCTGCCAGGTCGACCTCGTCGTAGTGGGCGAAGATCCGCCGGTAGAGGCGACTGCGGGCGAGTAGCTCGTCGTGCGTGCCGTAGTCGACCAGCTCACCTCGGCGGAGCAGCAGAACCTTGTCGGCCCAGCGGATCTGGGAGAGCCGGTGGGTGATCAGGAGTGTGGTGCGCCCGTCGAGAACGCGGTCGACGGCCTGCTGGATCCTGTCCTCCGTGGCGGAGTCGATCGCGCTCGTCGAGTCGTCGAGCACGAGGATCGCCGGATCCGTCAGCAGTGCCCGTGCGATGGCCAGGCGCTGGCGCTGGCCGCCGGAAAGGGTGATGCCGCGCTCACCGATGACCGTGTCGTAGCCGTCGTCGAGCTCGCCGATGAATTCGGCGGCCTGGGCCTCCTCCGCCGCCTTCACGACGGCGCTCGGCTCCACCTGCCGGCCAACTCCGAAGGCGATGTTCTCGGCCACCGACCTGGAGAACAGCACGATGTCCTGCTCGATGGTGGAGATCTGGGAGCGCAGTGAGTCGAGGTCCCACTCGCGCACGTCCACGCCGTCCACCAGGACCCGGCCGGCGGTGACGTCGTAGATCCGGGGGACCAGCTTCGTCAGGGTGCTCTTACCCGAGCCGGTCTCGCCGACGATCGCCACGGTCTCGCCCGGCTGCACGGTGAACGTCACCCCGCGCAACACCGAATCGTCCTCCCCGTAGCCGAACGTCACGTTCTCGAAGTGGATCGCCCCGCTGATCGGTGCGGCGTGGCCGTCGGCGCGCCGCCCGAATTCGGTCTCGGTGTTCATGATGCTCAGGATCCGGCGGGCGGACACGATGCCGAGCTGGACCAGTGAGAAGGTGAAGATCGACATGTTGGTCGGGAAACCGATCATGTTCATCAGGCTCATGAAGGCGACCAGCTCGCCGATCGTGATGTCGCCCGCGGCCTGGAGGTAGAGGCCGTGCCAGAGCGACCCGGCCATCGCGAAGGCGAAGAGCAGGGTCGGCAGGTAACGGGCCTGGACCAGGCCGTTGCGGACGAAGGAGTCGCGGTAGCGTCGCGCGCGCGCCCGGAACCGTCGCCGCTCCTGGTCTTCCTGCGCGGACACCTTGATGACCTCGATGCCGCGGACCGCCTCGTTCAGCCCGGCGTTGAGATCGCCGAACTGCTCACGCATGCGGGTCGCCACCGGGTTGAGCTGCCTCATGTAGTGCCAGAGCGCGAGAACGAAGACGACCGCGAAGACGCCGGGCACCAGCAGCAGCCGCGGGTCGATCGCGGCGATGAAGACCAGGGGCACGAGGCCGGTCAGGCTGGAGTCGACGATCAGGTCGATGCCCGGAGAGATCATGATGGAGAGCTGCCGGATGTCGTTGGCCGCCCGCGCCATCAGGTCGCCGACCCGCTGTCTGTTGTGGAAGGTCTGGCTCTTGCCGAGCAGGCTGACATAGAGCTCGTCCCTGGTGTCCCGCTCCAGCCGCTTGGCCAGAACCTCGCTGGCCAGGCGTGCGATGAGGTCGAAGGCACCGCGGGCCAGCACGATCGCCAGCAGTCCCAGCGAGATCAGGCCCAGTTCCCGCGCCCCGCCGCCGCCCTTGCCCAGCACGGCGTCGAAGGCCGCGCCGGTGAGCCCGGGGACCGTGGCGTTGAGCACGACCATGATCAGCGATGCGCCGAGGAATCCGGTCAGCTGGAGCGGGTGGCGGCGAACATGGGACCAGAACCAGCGCACCGGACCCCGCCGATCGTGCGGGCGACCGGAGACGGAGAACTCCGAACTACTGCTGGTCACAGGCTCGCCCCCGAGCAGGTCGAGAATGAAAGTCGAACCTGTTTTCTATCACCGGCCACCGACGACTTCCCACCGAATTGTTTTCGCCTCGGCGCGTCACGCGTTCCCCGGCCCACAGCTCGCCGGCCGTCGGCTGTTCGCTGGTCCGCCTCACCTGGACGCCCCGTTTGGGCGTCCGCCGACGGAGCGATGGCACGGGAAGGGAGACCGGGATATGACTCCGTTACCGGAGGGTCGGCCAGAGCGCTGAGGACGACCTCGTACTCGAACGGAACAACGGGCGGATCGTCGGTGTGGAGGCCAAGGCCACCGACTCTGTGAACAAGGACGATTTCAAAGGCCTTGTGGCTCTACGCGAGAGCCTCGGCGAAGATTTCGTTATACATGCTGTGACCTCCGTGAACCGTGGTCGCTGCACCCGGAGCTTCTGGGAATCGGGAACGAGCCGGGGAACCAGGACAGTCGATCATCCGTTTTACGGATCATGAGGCGTCCGCGGGTTCTCCGGCTGCTGACGATTCTGCTGATCTCTGCGAGCATGGCCGGTTCGGCCTCCGCCTGCACGATCACCGTCGCCGACCCGCGGACACCGCCGCGACCTGACACGTTGCCGGAACCGCCTGAGCTGGACGCGGTTGCCGCGGTGTGGCCAGAAGCGGTGTTCACCCTGCCCACGAGGCTCAGAAAAGGGCCCAGCGTCCAGCCGGTCGCCATGCTGAGTGCGAACGAGGTGCTGATGATGACCCCGTTCGCGCTCGCTCGGTTCGTGGCGTACGACCGCCGGACGGGAAGGCACCGCGTCCTGGCCACGGCGCCAAAATGGGGTGAGTGCGATATGTGCTACGAGGTCAGGAGCGTGGCCGTGGGCCGGACGCGGATCACCTGGACGGCCGAGGTCTACCGCTCCGAATCTTGGAACGCCGGCAAGCGGCACATGGAACTGTGGACCATGCCGCGCTCGGGCGGGTCGATGAGACTGGTGACCTGGCTGACCGGTCATGATGACGTCCCGTTCGAGGACGAATTGATGATCGATGGTGACGATGCCGTCTGGTACGACGGAGACGCCGCCTATCGGATCTCTCTCACCACGGACAAGCCGCAGAAAGTTCCGGAGCCCGCCGGGGCCGGGCCCATGGCCGCATCCGATCCGCAGGAGCGGGATGCACGCTGCGGAGTCGAATGGTGCGTGGGAAGGGTTCCTCCTCGCCCCTACGAGCTGACGACGCTGGTGGTGGAGCGAAAGGACGGCTCGGGCCGTACCACCGTCGCCGCATCGTCGGGAGGGCCGCTGATCGGGGACAGGTTCGGTCTGTTCGGCCTGCCGTACGTGTACGACGACGGACCGGTGCACATCCTTACGGAGGGGCCGGAAGCGTCCGCGGTCCTGTACGACCGCTGTACCGGCGGATCGGCACGGGCCGGGGCGGAAGAACAGCCGGGAACGCAGGATGACGCCGACCCGGCCGGCGCGATCACCCAGGGAGCGTCGGGTCCGGACGAGCCGATCCTGTTCTGGCAGGAACGTGGAGGAAAGCGTTACACGGTGGTGGACCTGTCACGTATCCCCGATCGGTCGTGTGGAAACTGAACGGTGAGAACCTGACGATCCCCACTCACAAAGCACGCCTGCGATCCCGTATCGACGATCTCGGTGTGACGGTCCACCCGATCGGCGCCGACCATCTGGAGCGGACCGCCGGGCTGGCGGTACGTCTGACGCTGCGCATGTACGATGCCGTCTTCGCCCAGCCGGCGCTCGAACAGGGGATCCCTCTGCTCACCACGGACGCCAAGCTCTGCCACGCGGTTGAGGGCGTGGTCAAGACCGAACTGCTCCGAGGCATGGGAGAGGTCTGAGCTCCCCTGGTCACCAGGGTGGATCGTGAAGTCGGCGCCTCGTCGATCACGGGATCCGGCCCGGTGTGAACGTGCGGCGCTGTGACGGCGGAAATCGAAATGTCCACCAGAGCGGTTCGCGGGTACCCTGCGCGAGGACCTAGGAAGGGAATCGTCGTGGGGCACGTAGAGGTTGGTCGGCCCACATGCAGGACATGACCCCCTTCCTGCCCTGGAAGGGGGACGATCGGCCAGGATGTCCTAAGGTCGTTGCCCGGCCTTGTCGACCAGGTGGGCCTTCAGTTGAGCGCTGAGCACGAGAGGGGTGCCCGCCGGTAGGAAGACCGGGTCCGAGTCCGTGTACCTGATCGTGCGGTCCGCGACAGTGACCCCGTACGTCCCCAGGTAGCGGAAATCATCCGGGCTCAGGATGAGCTCGTAGCGTGCCCAGTCGTTGGTGTAGCTGAAGGCGACCCCTTGCCGACCGTCGGCGTCCATGGCATCCGGACGCACGGCCACTCCCTCGATCAGGGGCAGTGCGCGGAACAGGGCGGCGCGCACCTCCGGGCTGAGTGCCTGCTCGCCCATGAGCTGGTAGATCGCCTGGAAGAGCCGCTGCTCCCTGGACTCCTCATGTGGGCTGCCGTCACTGTTGAACTGCCTGGCCATGGACTCCGCCGTGACCTTGTCGATCCGGCTGAGCAACTCCTGCGGGGTGATGGGGGGCTCGGCCAGGTCGGCCGCGGAGATTCCGGGATGGGTGCCCTGAACGAGCAGTTCGCCGCTGGGCTGGTACCAGGCGATCTGCTTGCCGTCCACGCTGGTCCACATCTCACCGGTGGTGCGTTCGTCGAGATTCACGCCGACCCCGTCGCCGGGTGCGGCCAGCTTCTCTCTCACGTACAGCCACTGGCCCGGCGAGGGCTTTACCCCCCCGCGGGCTTCGGCCGCCTCGGCCGCGCGTTCGCTGAGTTCTTGGACGCTGGCCACGGGCGTTGTCGGGGGCGCCTGCAACCGGACCGCACCGACACCGACCACCACCGAGAACGCACCGGCGAGCGCGATCCTCCAGGCCAGCCGGGGCAGGCGTCGCCGCGCGGGCGCGGGCGGGGTGTGGATCTCGTGCAGGAGGCGGGCACGGGCCGACTCCTCCGCCTCGCGGGTGATCGTCGGAACGGACGCGCGGAACCGCTGGATCTCTTTCACTGCTTCTCCTCCCGGGTCGGGTCGCCGCCGAAGGCGGCCCTTGCCTTCTTGCGCGCGCGGTGCAGTCGGGAGCGCACGGTCCCCACCGGGACGTCGAGCGCCTGCGCGACCTCCTCGTAGGACAGGTCACCCCACGCGACCAGCAGCAGCACGTCACGGTCACCGCGCGACAGCCCCGCCAGCGCCTTCGCGATCCGTCGTTCCTCTTCCTGCGCGGCGACGCGGCTGATCACCGTGTCGGCCATCGGTTCCGGCAGCGGGTCCGCCCCCGTACGGCTCAGCGCCCGCAGGAACCGCTCCTCGTCGCGCCGGTGCCTGGCGACCAGGGTGGTCGCGATGCCGTACAACCAGGGCCTGGCCAGCGGCCGGGCCAGGTCGTAGGAGTCGCGACGGCGGAAAGCCGTCAGGAACGTCTCCGCCGTGATGTCGTCGGCCGCCTGGGTGCTCAGCCGCCGGGCGACGTAGTGGTGGATCTGGTGGGCGTAGCGGTCGAACAGCGCGGCGAACTGCTCAGGATCATCACGCGAGCGGCGGATCAGCTCGGCGTCATCCATCTCGACCGTCTCCACTGGCTGTGCGGTCATTTAGGACCTCTTGATTCCATGCCTGCTGTCTCCCGAAGGGCCGGAACGGGTTCTCGCCCGAGGAAGACGGGATGCTCACCTGCGAATGCGGCGGCAATCCGCGCAGTGACCCCCGTCCGGCCTGGTGGCGATGCGCCTCATGGAGAGTCCATCAGCTCACGAGTGCCAGGGAGACCTGCTCGCCATGGGCGTGATAACCGGACCGGCTGGAAATCGGAATGTTCGCCTGCGAAACCGACATATAACCTGTCCCCCACTGCTGCGACCCAGCCGCCCGGCACCGGCTCCTCGACAGGTAAAACCATGCCCGCACGCGTGGACAAGGTGCTGGAAACCGCCAAAGCAAAAGCTGCCAAGACCGGAAAACGTGTGCCATTGCCTTCGCGTTACACCCGACAAGTTCTGGGTCTGGATAGTCAACTGATCCCAGGACCGCACTGATCTGTGAACGCCGTGTTCGGGTGCCGCCTGGGCGGCGCCCGAACACGGGTGAGCCCCGAGCGACTGGAGACGATGAGATGACCGACACCCGAACCGCATCGCCAGAACATGATCAGTACGGACCGCTGGCGGCGCACGGGTTCGACGAAGCCTTCTTCGGACTTTGGGTGGAACGGGACGACCTCGACGAACTCGCCGGAATCCTGCGCCTGGATCCGCAGTCCAGGCGTGACGTGCGCCTGATCGAGGAAGCGCCCACGATGACGGACTGGTCCGTGAAAGACGGCCTCTGGATCGGGCCCCACAGTCCTGGCTGGTCTGTAGTGATCAGCACCAGCGGCCCCGGCGCGGGAGTGCGGCAGCTCAGCTCCGGAAACCGAGGAACGCTCATGGCCAGCTGGCACCGGGAGATCGATGGCCTCTCCGACCTCGACTATTACCGAGATGGAAACGTGGTCGCAGAAATTCCAGGGATGCCATCGGGCGAATTGCTGCCTCCGCAGCTGCTCGAGCCCTATGCCCAAGGGCTTCCCCGGGACGGTTATCCAATCGAGGGCGAAGAACGGCTGGCGCACGCTTTTCTGACCATCGTGGGACGCATGACAGGCCGCTTCATAGACGAGGGGTGGTTCCTCGCTCCTGGCCGAGCCTACGATTTCCCTTCGATCGACACACAAGGGTAGATGACAGCGACCTTCAGTATTGAGAGGGTTTTTGGCCTGCGAAAACGGTGAAGGCGACCCGCGGACGATCGTGAGCTCTCATGATCTCGTGTGTCGCCGCGTCGACTCTGAGACGATCGGACGGACGCCAAGCTCTGTCACGCGGTCGACGACGTAGTGAAGGCCGACCTGCTCCAGGGCGTGGAAGCCCTGATCTTGTTCGGTCACCGAAGCCGGCTGCGGCGCCAGAAGCTAAGGCGATCGAGGGCCCGCCGGGAGTTCTCGGTGCCCTATCGGCTGTGAGGCCCGGCCCCGCGCGAGCGGACGGCGCCGGGACGGCGGAAATCGAAATGTCCGGAAGGCCGGTTCGCAGGTAACCTGCGCGAGGACCTTTGGAGAGGAATCGTCGTGGGGCACGTAGAGGTTGGTCATCTGACGTACGTTCTGCCGGACGGGCGGCCATTGCTGGACGACGTGTCCTTCCGGGTCGGCGAGGGGGTCAAGGCGGCGCTCGTCGGGCCCAACGGGGCGGGCAAGACGACGCTGATGCGGCTGATCGCGGGTGACCTGCAACCTGTCGACGGAAGCGTCGCCAGCTCCGGCGGCCTGGGGATCATGCGGCAGTTCATCGGCAGCATCCGGGACGGCCGGTCCGTGCACGACCTGCTGGTCAGTGTCGCCCCCCAGCGGGTGCGGGAGGCGGCGGCGAAGCTGGAGGCCGCCGAGCTCGTGATGATGGAGCGCGAGGACGAGAAGGCCCAGATGCGCTACGCGCAGGCCATCACCGACTACAGCGACGCCGGCGGCTACGACATCGAGGTGCTCTGGGACACCTGCGCGATGGCCGCGCTCGGCATGTCGTACGACGACTGCAAGTACCGCGAGGTCAACACGCTGTCGGGCGGTGAGCAGAAGCGGCTGGTGCTGGAGGCGCTGCTGCGCGGTCCCGACCAGACGCTGCTGCTCGACGAGCCGGACAACTACCTCGACGTGCCGGGCAAGCTCTGGCTGGAGCAGGCGCTCCGGGAGACCCCGAAGACCGTGCTGCTGGTCAGCCACGACCGGCAGCTGCTGGCCAACGCGGCGGACCGGATCATCACCGTCGAGTCCGGCAACATCTGGGTGCACGGCGGGGGGTTCGGCGGCTACGCCCAGGCGCGCAGGGAGCGCAACGAGCGCCTCGACGAGCTGAAGAAGCGCTGGGACGAGGAGCACGCCAAGATCAAGCGGCTGGTCCTGATGCTCAAGCAGAAGGCCAAGTACATGGACACCATGGCCGCCGCCTACCACTCGGCCCAGACCCGGCTGCGCAGGTTCGAGGAGGCCGGGCCGCCGGAGGCGGCGCCCAAGGAGCAGTTCATCAGCATGCGGCTGAAGGGCGGCCGGACCGCCAAGCGGGCGGTGATCTGCGAGGGGCTTGAGCTCACCGGCCTGATGAAGCCGTTCGACCTGGAGATCTGGTACGGCGAGCGGGTCGCGGTGCTGGGCTCCAACGGCTCGGGCAAGTCGCACTTCCTGCGCCTGATCGCCGGGGAGGAGGTCAGGCACACCGGGGTGGCCAGGCTCGGCGCCCGGGTGGTCCCCGGACATTTCGCTCAGACGCACGCTCGCCCGGAGCTCATCGGCCGGACGCCCTGCGAGATCGTCATGACCGAGCACGCCCGGCTCAAGAACGAGGCGATGAAGGTGCTGTCCCGCTACGAACTGGCCGGAACCATCGCCGAACAGCGCTTCGAGACGCTCTCCGGCGGGCAGCAGGCCCGGCTGCAGATCCTGCTGCTCGAACTGTCCGGCACCACCCTGCTGCTGCTGGACGAGCCGACCGACAACCTCGACCTGGCCAGCGCCGAGGCTCTCCAGGAGGGGCTGGACGCCTTCGACGGGACCGTGGTCGCGGTAACCCACGACCGTTGGTTCGCCGATGACTTCGACCGGTATCTGGTCTTCGGTGCCGATGGGAAGGTCTACGAATCATCCGAGCCGGTGTGGGACGAGACCAGGGTGGTCCGCCAGAGGTAAAGACTCGGGTCGTTCCCCGGCGCGTCGGAGTGGGAGAGGTGTCGCCACCGGTTATCACGGCTAGGTGACGCACAGCACCCGAATCGTCGGCGCCCTCGCCCTCCTTCTCCTCATCGGAAGTGCCGGATGCACCGAGGAGGAGGCGGAGAAGAAGCGGGCCGCCGCGCTCCAGCCGATCGCGGTCAGGGAGCAGGCCTCGTCCATCATCAAGGGTGACGATGGATATGTGGTGAACTGGGCAGGAGTGCTGGCCAACACCAACCCGTGGCACTTCGGCGAGCACATCGTGGCCACCGTGGTGGCCAAGAACGCCGCGGGCAAGGAGGTGGTCCGGCTGGAACAGCCGCTGGACGCGGTGCCTCCCGCCGGAACCCTGCCCTTCACGGGCCAGGTGGTGACCCAGGACAAGCCCGCCGACGTGAGCATCGCGTACCGCCCGGCACGCTGGCACCTGGCCGGCCGGATCGTCTCGGCCTTCCAGCCCTTCCCGGTCCGCGGCGTGCTGACCGACCGCACCGCCGACGGCAACTATCTCGTCACCGGCTACGTCGGCACCCCGTACGTGATGCCGACCCGCAGTCTGGCCGTCACCGCGCTGCTGCGCGACAAGCGGGGCAAGCTGCTCGGCGGTGGGAGCACGTTCGTGGACAACCTCCAGGCGGGTGAGAACCGCCGGTTCATCCTGCAGATCAAGAGTGTCCAGAACACCCGCGACATCGCCTCCGCCGAGGTGACCGCGCGCACCTGGGGATCGAGCAGCCGCCCCTTCGAGCAGCTCGCCCTCGGCGGCGCGCTGCCCCTGCACACGGTCAAGCCGAAGATGCCCCCGTTCGCCAAGGACCGGGGCAGGCAGGCCCCGCTCGCGAGCGCCGCCCACCCGTGATCGGGAATCCCCTCCGCACCATACCGATAAGTGCGATTAATCTGGATAAATGACTATTCTTCAATATTTATGATTATGGGTGCGAGGGGTTATTAACCGGATGTGTTGACCCCGTGGAGACAGTTGGAGTCACCATGGGGAAATGGCTGGAACTTACAGTCGCCGCCTGTTTACCTTCGGTTGTATGACTGACGGTGTCCTGGTCGAAGCGCTGCGTGCGAGGGAACCTGCGGCTCTTTCCCGTCTCTACGACTCGTATGCGGAAAGCGTCTACCGATACTGCCATTCGATGCTCGGCGTCTCGGCGGGTGCGGAACTGGCGTGCCTTGACACCTTCATCGCGGCCGAGGCCCATATTCACACGCTCGCCGACGCCCGTCGGCTGGAGGCGTGGCTGTACGCACTCGCTCGGGGGGAGTGCGTACGGCGTGATCTCGCCGGGGAGCCTGACCCGCGGGTCCCCGTTCCGGCGGGCGCCGGCGAGGCGGATCTGCGGATGATGGCGTGGAACGCCACCCGGAGCCTGTCACCCGAGGACCGGGAGGTCCTCGACCTGGGTTGCCGGCACGGATTCGGGCCCGTCGACCTCGCCGCGGTCCTGGGCGTCACCGCCAGGGTCGCGGCCGCGCGGTACGAATCGGCGAGGGAGCGGCTGCGCGACGCCGTCACCGCGGAGGTCCTCGTCCGCAAGGGGCCCCACGACTGCGCGAGCCGAGCCCGCATGCTGACCGGCTTCACCGGCGAGCTCACCGCGCGGACGCGCGAGCGGGTGATCCGTCACGTGAACCGGTGCGACACCTGCGCCCCGCACCGGGTCAGGCAGGTCTCCGCGGCCAAGGTCTTCGACCTGCTCCCGGCGGTCGCGCCGCCGCCGACGCTGCGCGCGCGGGTGATGGACTGCTTCACCGACCCCGCGCGGATCCCCTACCGGCACGACGTCGCCCACCGGGTCGGTCCCCTCGACGGTGCCGGGTTTCCCGCCGGTACGGCGCGCGGAGGCCGTCGCCGTTCCTACGTGATGGCCGGTACGGCGGCCGCGGTCGCCGCGTCGGCGGCGCTCGCCCTGCTCCTCACCCAGACCACCCTCCGGTCCGAAGACACCGGCCCCGGTGCCGCCTCGGGGGTGTTCCCGGCGTCGGCGGAGCCTCCGGCCGTCCGGCGGCCGGACGGGCACCAGCGGACGGGGGAGTACCACGGGTCCGAGGGGTCCGGCCGGTCAGGGGGGCGTCGACGGGTGGACGCGTCGCCGATGCCGGAGCCCGTCCGCGCGGAAACGGCCGTCGGACGGACCGGCTCGCTCGGAGTGACGGAGCCGGTCGGCGTCACCGGGCCCGGCTCCAAGATCGACCGGCCGGTGCCGGCGCCGACCCGTCGCCCGGCGGAGACCCCGCCCCCACCGCCGGGCGACAGACCTTCGGCCGACGGATCTTCAGCCGGTGGACCGTCGGGTGGCGGGCCGGTGCTGCCAGGGGCTCCCGGGGCCGGTGCGCCGGACGGGCGCCCCCCGCACCGCGACCACCACGGACATCGGCCTTTCCGCCCCTGCCGTGACACACGTCGATCGACGGACCCGGGCGGTCCGAGGCCCCCACGAGGAGAGCACAGGCCACCCCGCGCGACCCCACGGCCCCCGCAGGATGCCCCGAGACCCCCGCAGGCGGACCCCCGGCCACCGCGGGCGAATCCTCGGCCGCCGTATGCCGGCCCGATGCCGCCGCTCGCCGATCCGCAGGCTCCGTCCACCGGCCTTGGGCCGTCGCGGGGAGACCTGAGACCTCCGCGTCCCGGGCCACGGAGAGACCTCGGCCGGCCGAGGGCCGCTCAGCGGCCGTCCCCGGACGTCTCCCGGCCGGCGTTCCCCGGATCGAATCCCGCTCCGCCCCCGCAGCCCGGCTCTCCCCCCTTCTCCGGGCCTTCCGCCCCACATGAAGGGCCGGCCACGCTCCTCGTCGAACGGCGCTCTCCTGGCGGCAGGGCGCCGGCCGTCTGAGCGTCGAGACGCTTTCGGGCATCCCTTCGGCGGTACGGGCCGGAGCCCCTCACGGGCGGCGGTATTGTGGCGGGCGATGACTACGCGGCGTGAGTGTCATGTGTGCGTAGAGTGACGAATGGGAATGTTGAGGTAGGCCGCCTGGCACGCGGCGACGCGCCGCGTTCCGCGGTGAGACCGCGGCAAGCGGTGTTCAAGGGGGACTCCGGGGGGAGACGCATGCATTCAGTCAGACGGCGCCGCCATGCCGCCGCGGTGGCGAGCCTGGCCTGCTGCCTGATCGCCGGGCAGGGGCTCCCCGCCGGCGCCGTGCCGGGCAGGTCGGGACCGGCCGACGATTCCGCGCCCGGCGGCGTGACGGGTCCGTCGGCCGACGAGGTCGCCGAGGCACGGGCCACGGCCCGCGAGCGTGGTGAGCGGCTCGGCGAGACCACGGTCCTGGTCGCCGAGGCACGGGCCAGGCTGGAGGAGCTCGTCACCACCGCGGAGAGGCTCGTCGAGTCGTACAACGGGGAGCTCGTCAAGACGGCTCGCGCCAAGGAGCTCTCCGTCCAGGCGGCCGAGCGGGCGAAGACCGCCGGCTCCCAGGTCGCCAAGGCCCGTGAGGCGGTGGCCGCGATCACCACCCAGAGCTACGGCGGGCTGGACATCGCCCAGCCCATGATGGCCATGATGACCGGCAACGGCGGGCCCACGGACGACGGCTACCTGCGCAGGGCCAGCATCCTGGCCCACATGGGTGGGGGACAGGCCGAGACGCTCAAGCAGCTGAGGGAGTCCCAGGAGGTCTTCGCCATCCTCCAGGCCCAGGCGGAGGACGCGTACGCCGAGCAGCGGGAGGCGCAGGCTGAGGCCGAGGAGGCGAAGCAGGCCGCGGAGGAGGCCGTCGCCAGACAGGTCGACGAGACCCGGCGGATCGAGGAGGAGCAGGCGCGGCTGGAGAGGCTGGCCGACGAGGCGCGGAGTACGGCCGAGAAACTCGCCAGGGAGCGCGAGGTGGCTCTGGAGCAGGCCAGGATCGCCAGGGAGAACGCCGAGCGCGCCCGATACCAGGCGGCCGCGATGCGCCGCGAGGCGGCTCGGATGGGAGTGGCCTCGGGAGAGCCCGTGTCGCGCTGGGCGCTCAACGTGACCGCCGAGTCGGCCAGGGGTGACATCGCCGCGGACTGGGCGCTCACCCAGCTCGACAAGCCGTACGTGTGGGCGGCCGCCGGGCCGGCCGCCTACGACTGCTCGGGGCTGACCATGCGGGCCTGGGAGCGGGTCGGGATCGTCATGGACCACTGGACCGGCACCCAGTGGACCTCGGGCCCGCACGTGCGGCTCAGCGAGCTCCGCCGGGGCGACCTGCTCTTCTACGGGCAGGCCACGGGGAATCCCGGAGACATCCACCATGTGGGGATCTACGTCGGCCGGGGGCTGATGGTGCACGCCCCGCAGACGGGGGACGTGGTCCGGGTCGCGCCGATGTGGCGCAGCGACCTCGTCGGCGCGACCCGTCCCGCGTGACGGCTCAGCGGCACTGAGCCGTCACCCGTGACGGCTCAGTGCTTGCCGGGGGCCTCGTCCTGGGCGCGCTTGATGGAACGGACGATCTCCTCCTCGGCCTCCACCCTGCCGACCCAGTTGGCGCCCTCGACCGACTTGCCGGGCTCCAGATCCTTGTAGACCTCGAAGAAGTGCTGGATCTCCAGGCGGTCGAACTCCGGCACGTGGTGGATGTCGCGGATGTGCTCCATCCGGGGGTCGGTGGCGGGGACGCAGAGGACCTTGTCGTCGCCGCCCTTCTCGTCGGTCATGCGGAACATGCCGACCGCGCGGCACTTGATCAGGCAGCCGGGGAAGGTCGGCTCCTGGAGCAGCACCAGGGCGTCGAGGGGATCACCGTCCTCGCCCAGCGTGTCTTCGATGAAGCCGTAGTCGGCGGGGTACTGCGTGGAGGTGAAGAGCATGCGGTCGAGCCTGATGCGGCCTGACTCGTGGTCCACCTCGTACTTGTTCCGTTGCCCCTTGGGAATCTCAACGAGAACGTCGAACTCCACCGCGTTTCCTCCACTCAGACCCCCGGGCACCCCCGGTTGGGCGTTAATGTCTCGTAGGCGTTTTATGCCTTTTGGGTACCGATGATGAGAGGTCGGCGACGTAATGCGGCGTGAGCGGTGGGTGGCCTTGGTCACTCTCGTCCTGCTGCAGATTTTCGTCGTCGCGGCCGGGGCACACCTGATCACCAGCGGTGCGCTGGTCAAAGGTGAGTCCGAGCGTGTCGCGCCGGCGCCGCCCCCCGTCCCGGTCATCACCGCGGGTCCGGTGCTGGCCGCGGGGGGGAACGGACCTCTCCCCGCCAAGGGTACTTTGGCAGGGCGGTTGACCGAGGCGTTGGGGGACCCCGCCCTTGGCGGAAGCGTCGGGGCCGCGGTCATCGACGTGGAGACAGGCGCCGTGCTGTTCGGCAGCCACGAGGTCAAGGGCATCACCCCCGCCTCCACCACCAAGGTCGTCACCTCTGTCGCCTCGCTGGCCTCTCTGGGGCCCGACACCAGGTTGAGCACTCGGGTGGTGCGGGGCTCCTCGCCGGGCTCGATCATCCTCGTCGGCGGCGGCGACCCCACCCTGGCGAGCCCGAGAACGGCGGCGAGCCAGGTCTATCCCAGGCCCGCCTCGCTCGCCACCCTCGCCTCGCGCACCGCCAGGGCGCTCAAGGCGGCGGGGACGTCCAAGGTGACGGTGGCCTACGACGACTCCCTCTACGTGGGACCGCGCACCGCCGCGTCGTGGAAGCCCGGCTACGTGCCCGAGGGCAGCGTGGCCCCCGTCACCGCGCTCATGGTGGACGAGGGCAGGGTCTCCAGCGGCGGCCAGCGGACCTCCGACCCCTCCCGCGCGGCGCACGGCGCGTTCGTGTCGCTGCTGTCGAAGTACGGCATCACGGTTTCCAAGTCCGCCAGGCGGTCTGCGGCACCGGCCGGTGCCCAGGAGATCGCCAGGGTCGAGTCCGCGCCGGTCTACGCCCTGGTCGAGCGGGCACTCACGCTCAGCGACAACGACCTCTCCGAGGCGCTGGCCAGGCACGTGGCGATCAAGGAGGGCGAGCCCGCCTCCTTCGACGGCGGCGCTCGGGCCGTCGGCAAGGTGCTGGCCAGGCTCGACGCCGGCAAGGGCGTGCTGGTCTTCGACGGCAGCGGGCTGTCCCCCAGGAACCGGATCACCCCCGAGGCCCTGGCCCGCCTGGTCGCGGTGGCGACCTCCCCGGCCAACCCCGGCCTGAACCCGATCGTCAGCGGCATGCCGGTCGCCGGCTTCAGCGGCACCCTCGGGCACAGATTCGACAAGACGCGCTCCGCCTACGGGCTCGTCCGTGCCAAGACGGGCACCCTGGACGGGGTCAACACGCTGGCGGGTATGACCACCACGCGTGCCGGACGCCTGGTGACCTTCGCCTTCATGGCGGACGACGTGCCACCCGGCTGGGGCAAGGCGGAGGCGGCCCTCGACAGGCTCGCGGCGGCGGTCGCCGCCAGTTGATCACGGGTTCCGGGTGCGCGGCCCGGGAAGGGAGCACGTACGGTGGACGGTATGCAGGTGATCGACTGGGATCTTGCCGTAGCGACCGGAACGCGCCTGGTGCGCCCCGGGCCGCAAGTGAGCCGAGAGGAGGCCCGGCAGGCCGTCGCCGATTTGCGGCGGCTCTCGCGCGAGGCCGAAGGGCACGTCCGCGAGTTCACCCGAATCGACACCGAGACCGCGCCGCAGCCCGCGACCATCGTCGACAGGCCCGGCTGGATCAAGGCCAACATCGACGGGTTCCGGGTGGTGCTGGAGCCGCTCACCGAGCGGATGGCCGCCCGCGCGAGCCAGGCGCCGGCGATCATGGGTGCGATGGGCTCGCGGGTCACCGGGGTCGAGGTGGGCGCGGTGCTGGCCTTCCTCGCCTCCCGTGTCCTCGGGCAGTACGAGTTGTTCCTGCCGCCGGACCCGACCGGCCAGGCGGCCACGGGGCGCCTCACCCTGGTGGCACCCAACATCGTCCACGCCGAGCACGAGCTCAACGTCAACCCCGATGACTTTCGTCTCTGGGTCTGCCTGCACGAGGAGACCCACCGGGTGCAGTTCACCGGTGTCCACTGGCTGCGCGAGTACGTCAGGACGCAGACGACGGACTTCCTGCTGGCCTCCGACATCGACCTGCCCGCCCTGCTGGATCGGCTCCGTTCGGCCGCCGGCACGTTCACGGACGTCATCCGGGGTGGCGAGGGCAATCTGATCGACGCGATCCAGACGCCCGAGCAGAAGGTGATCCTCGACCGGCTCACCGCGGTGATGACCCTGGTCGAGGGGCACGGCGACTACGTCATGGACGCGGTCGGCCCCTCGGTGGTCCCCTCGGTCGCCGACATCCGGGCCAAGTTCCACCACCGCCGCGAGGGCGGTTCCCGCTTCGACCGCACGATCCGCAAGCTGCTCGGCCTCGACCTCAAGATGAAGCAGTACGCCGAGGGATCGGCCTTCGTCCATACCGTCGTGGGCCAGGTGGGCATCGACGGCTTCAACAAGGTCTGGACCTCACCCGAGACCCTTCCCACCCAGGGAGAGATCTCCAAGCCCGAGCGGTGGATCGCCAGGGTGATCGACGCCCCGGCCATCTCCGAGGTCGGCGGCACTTCCGGCTAGGGCCCGGGGGAACACCTGGGGGACGGCGCGGCCTCGCGCGGTGCCGCTCCCCTGTCCGAGGCCGGACAATGGCCAGCATGGGTCCGCATCCCGCCGTCGCCGACGTCCGCCGTGCCGTACGGCAGGCGCTGGGCGACCTGGAGCCGGGCGAGTTGGTGCTGGCCGCGTGCAGCGGGGGTGCCGACTCCCTGGCCCTGGCCGCCGCGCTGGGTTTCACCGCGCCCAGGGCCGGGCTCCGGGCCGGCCTGCTGACCGTCGACCACGGCCTGCAGGCGGGCTCCGGGGAGCGCGCGGCCGACGTGGTACGGCTCGCGCCCGGTCTGGGGCTCGATCTCGCCGAGGCGCTCGCGGTCTCCGTCGGCACCTCGGGAGGCCCCGAGGCGGCGGCCAGAGAGGCCAGGTACGCGGCGCTGTCGCAGGCCGCCGAGCGCCTCGGGGCGGCGGCGGTGCTGCTCGGGCACACCAGGGACGACCAGGCGGAGACCGTGCTGCTCAGGCTGGCCAGGGGGAGCGGCACCCGGTCGCTGGCCGGGATGCCCGCGCGGACCGGGATCTACCGGCGGCCGCTGCTGGGGCTGGGCCGCGCGACGACGGTGGCGGCCTGCGCGGCGCTCGGCCTGTCCCCGTGGGACGACCCGCACAACCTCGACGCCCGCTACGCCCGGGTCCGGGTCCGTGAGCGGCTGCTCCCCGCCCTGGCGGACGAGCTCGGCCCCGGCGTCGCCGAGGCACTGGCCAGGACCGCCGACCTCTGCCGTGACGACGCCGACGCGCTCGACGCCTGGGCCGCCGAGGTCTACGCCCGCGTCGCGGTACGAGATTGCGCTCTTAGCGATATCGGGCCGGTGACGATGGCCGTACGGGACCTGGAACGCCTTCCCGCGGCCGTGCGTCGCAGGGTGCTGCGGAGAGCGGCGATCGACGCGGGGGCACCGCCCGGTACCCTCGCGGCCTCGCACATCCTGCAGGTGGACCGTCTGGTCACCCAGTGGCGGGGACAGCGGCGGATAGAGGTGCCCGGGGGGGTGGGGGCGATCCGCCGGTATGACACCCTGATACTCGCCAGACAGTCAGTCAGCCCCGTTTCGTAAGGAAAAATCCCAGGTGGACGCAGCCGACATGGGCAAGGACCTCTCGAAGGTCCTCATTCCCGAGGAAGAGCTCCAGGCCAAGATCAAGGAGCTCGCGAGCCGGATAGACGAGGACTACGTGGGCCGGGATCTGCTGATCGTGGGCGTGCTCAAGGGCGCGGTCATGGTGATGGCGGACCTGGCGCGGGCACTGCACGTGCCGGTGCAGATGGACTGGATGGCGGTGTCGTCCTACGGAGCGGGCACCAGGTCGTCGGGCGTCGTGCGGGTGCTCAAGGATCTCGACACCGACATCGCCGGCCGCCACGTGCTGGTCGTCGAGGACATCATCGACTCGGGTCTGACCCTGTCGTGGCTGGTGCACAACCTGAAGTCGCGCAACCCCGCCTCGGTGGAGATCTGCGCCGCGCTGCGCAAGCCGGACGCGGTCAAGGTGCCGATCGACGTCAAGTACATCGGTTTCGACATTCCCAACGAGTTCGTCATCGGTTACGGCCTCGACTACGCCGAGCGCTACCGAAACCTCCCCTTCATCGGAACTCTCGCGCCGCACGTGTACGGAGCGGAGTGAAAAGTACGCCCTGCGCGAAGTGTGTCATTCACAAACGCGACATTGCCCATAGCGGCGGGGAACACGGACCTACCTGACGTACGTTGGTAGGGAAAGCCGGTGCTGTCCGCGCGGTGACCCCGCACGCCACGCCGGTGTACCTTCGGACGACCGAAGAGGTGGCCTCCGCCGTTTTCGGACAGTCAGTTGGAGCGGTTAGGGATACCGCGAACCCCGGGTCCGCCCGGGGTTGCCAGGCTCTGGTCAGGAAGGGACGGGCCCGCCGGGGTTCCGCATCGGATGGATCTCAAGCGATTTACACGTGGGCCACTGCTGTGGATCCTGGGCATCGTCGTTCTGCTGCTTCTCGTCACCACCATGTGGGGCGGCGACGGCAACTTCGAGAAGAGAGACACCTCTCAGATCATCAGCTGGATCAACGAGGGCAAGATCTCCAACGCGAAGATCATCGACAAGGAACAGCGCATCGAGGTCACGCTGACCGACGGCAAGCGCTACTACTCCTCGTGGGTGACCGGTCAGGGCGTTCAGCTCGCCGACCAGCTCCAGACCGCCGTCGGGGCGAAGAAGCTCGACAAGGGCTACACCGTCGACGTGCCCAAGGAGAACTTCCTCCTCAGCCTCCTGGTGAGCTTCCTGCCGATCGTCATCATCGTGCTGATCTTCCTGTTCATCATGAACCAGATGCAGGGCGGCGGCTCCCGGGTGATGAACTTCGGCAAGTCGAAGGCCAAACTCATCACCAAGGACACTCCGAAGACCACCTTCGCCGATGTCGCGGGTGCCGACGAGGCCATCGAGGAACTCCAGGAGATCAAGGAGTTCCTGCAGGCCCCGGCCAAGTTCCAGGCGATCGGCGCCAAGATCCCCAAGGGTGTGCTGCTCTACGGCCCGCCGGGAACCGGCAAGACCCTGCTCGCCAGGGCCGTCGCCGGTGAGGCCGGGGTGCCGTTCTACTCCATCTCCGGTTCCGACTTCGTGGAGATGTTCGTCGGCGTCGGCGCCTCGCGAGTCCGCGACCTGTTCGAGCAGGCCAAGGCGAACGCCCCGGCGATCATCTTCATCGACGAGATCGACGCGGTGGGCCGTCACCGCGGCGCCGGTCTCGGCGGTGGTCACGACGAGCGCGAGCAGACGCTGAACCAGCTCCTCGTCGAGATGGACGGCTTCGATGTCAAGGGCGGCGTGATCCTGATCGCCGCGACCAACCGGCCCGACATCCTCGACCCGGCGCTGCTGCGTCCCGGCCGTTTCGACCGCCAGGTCACCGTCGACCGCCCCGACCTGGAGGGCCGCAAGGGCATCCTCAAGGTGCACGGTCGCGGCAAGCCGTTCGCCGAGGGCGTCGACCTCGACATCATCGCCCGCAGGACGCCCGGTTTCACCGGTGCCGACCTGGCCAACGTGATCAACGAGGCCGCGCTGCTCACCGCGCGGGCCGACCAGAAGCTGATCACGATGGAGCTCCTTGAGGAGTCCATCGACCGCGTGATGGCCGGTCCGGAGCGCAAGTCCCGTGTCATGTCGGACCAGGAAAAGAAGATCATCGCGTACCACGAGGGCGGCCACGCCCTGGTCGCGCACGCGCTGCCCAACTCCGACCCGGTCCACAAGATCACGATCCTGTCCCGCGGACGCGCCCTCGGTTACACGATGACGCTGCCGATGGAGGACAAGTTCCTGGCGACCCGCTCGGAGATGCTGGACCAGCTCGCGATGCTGCTCGGCGGCCGCACGGCGGAGGAGCTCGTCTTCCACGAGCCCACCACCGGTGCCTCCAACGACATCGAGAAGGCGACCTCCATCGCCCGCCGCATGGTCACCGAGTACGGCATGAGCGAGCAGCTCGGCGCCCGTAAGTTCGGCAGTGGCAACGCCGAGGTCTTCCTCGGCCGTGAGATGGGCCACGAGCGCGACTACTCCGAGAAGATCGCCTCCACGATCGACGAGGAGGTCCGCCGCCTCATCGAGTCGGGCCACGACCAGGCCTGGGAGATCCTCGTCGAATACCGCGACGTGCTCGACAACCTGGTGCTGGAGCTGATGGAGAAGGAGACCCTCTCCCGCGAGCAGGTTCTGCAGATCTTCGCCCCGGTCGTCGTCAAGGAGAAGAGGCCCTCCTACTCCGGCTACGGCAAGCGGCTGCCCTCCAACCGCCCGCCGATCCTGTCCCGCAAGGAGCAGTCCGGCAACGGCTCGCTCCCTCCCGGTGAGCAGGTGACCGAGGGTAACGGCGTCCTTCCCAACGGTTCGGGCCAGCCCGACCCCGTGCAGAGGGACGGGAACTGAGCGTGGGTGTCAAGCCGCTTCAGGTCGACGCGGTCCGGCTGGAGAGCGCGGTTCGCGAGATCCTCATCGCCATCGGTGAGGATCCCGACCGCGACGGTCTCCGGGACACCCCGGCCCGGGTCGCCCGTGCCTACGCGGAGCAGTTCGCCGGCCTGGGGCAGACCCCCGAGGACGTGCTGACCACGGTCTTCGACGTCGACCACGACGAGATGGTGCTGGTTCGCGACATCGAGGTCTACTCGACCTGCGAGCACCACCTCGTGCCGTTCCACGGTGTGGCCCACGTCGGCTACATCCCCAACGAGAAGGGGCAGGTCACCGGCCTGTCCAAGCTCGCCCGCCTGGTCGACGTCTATGCCAGGCGCCCCCAGGTGCAGGAGCGGATGACCTCCCAGATCGCCGACGCGCTCATGGGGGTGCTGGAGCCGCGCGGGGTCATCGTCGTGATCGAGTGTGAGCACCTCTGCATGACCATGCGAGGTGTCCGCAAGCCCGGCGCCAAGACGATCACCTCGGCGGTGCGCGGGGACTTCCGTAACAGCGACAGGACCCGCGCCGAGGCGATGGCCCTGATCATCCGCTGATCTCGCAGAGCAGCCGCGGAACCCCGTCCGGATCAGATCCGGACGGGGTTCCGCGTTGTCGCCCAGAGAAATCCCCCAAGCTGACCTTGATCCGGCTAATATCGCCATACCCGGCAGGACCGGGTGCTCTGTGATCTTCGGATCGCGGTGGACACGCCCCAGGGTCCCCCAGGAGGAGGACGCATGCAGGCCGGACGCCCCGACCAAAGGCCGTCCGCTCCGTGACGGGTGTACGGATTCGTGGTGGCACAAGCCGGACCCGCGAGACGGGCGGACGGTACGCAACGCCTAGGCTTGTCCGCATGACTACGTGGAGTGTGCCCGGGCTGCCGGACGTGGGCCGGTGTCTCGTGATGGGCGTGGTCAACGTGACTCCCGACTCCTTCTCCGACGGCGGCCGATGGTTCGACCCCGCGGAGGCCGTGCGTCACGGCCTGGAGTTGGTCGAGCAGGGGGCCGACATCGTCGATGTGGGGGGCGAGTCCACCAGGCCGGGCGCCGCGCGGGTGCCGCTGGAGGAGGAAGTGGCCAGGATCGAGCCGGTCATCAGGGAGCTGAGCCGCGCGGGGGTCGCCGTCAGCGTCGACACCATGCGGGCCGAGGTCGCCCAGGTGGCGGTGGAGGCCGGGGCGAAACTGGTCAACGACGTCAGCGGTGGGCTGGCCGACCCGGCGATGCCCAGGGTCGTGGCCGCCGCCGGCGTGCCGTACGTGGTGATGCACTGGCGGGGGCACAGTCACGCCATGCAGGACAGAGCCGTGTACGGCGACGTGGTGACCGAGGTCTGCCAGGAGCTCACCAAGCGGGTCGAGTCCGTGCTGGCCGAGGGGGTGGCGGAGGAACAGATCGTGCTCGACCCGGGGTTGGGCTTCTCCAAGAACCCCGACCACAACTGGGCTCTGATCGCGGGCCTCGACAGGCTCGCCGAGCTGGGCTATCCGCTGCTCGTCGGGGCCTCACGGAAACGGTTCCTGGGTCGCCTACTGGCCGCCCCGGACGGCACGCCACGTCCTTTCAGTCGCAGTGACGACGCCACGCTCGCCGTGACCGCCCTCGTCGCCCAGGCGGGGGCCTGGTGCGTGCGCGTGCACGATGTCCGCCCGAACGCGGACGCCGTCCGTGTGGCTGCCGCAGTTCAGAGAGCGAGACCATGAGCGTCGACACCACCGCCGTCGAGACGGTCAACCAGGCGTTCTACACCGCCATCGAGGACGCCGACCTCGACAAGATGACCGAGATCTGGGCCGAGGACATCGATGGCGAGCAGGTGAGCTGTGTACACCCCGGGTGGCCGATCGTGAACGGCCGTCAGGAGGTGCTGCGCTCATGGGCGCTCATCATGGCCAACACGCCCTACATCCAGTTCGTGCTGACCGACGTCCGCGTCATGGTCCTGGGTGACGTCGCCATCCTCACCTGTGAGGAGAACATCCTCACCGCGGGGGACGAGGGTGATTCCAGCTTCGCCGCGGGCAAGGTGGTGGCGAGCAACACCTTCGTGCGCACGTCCGCGGGGTGGCGGCTCTGGCTGCACCACGGCTCGCCCGTGCTGCAGGGTGACGACGACGAAGAGGAAGAGGAGGTGGCGTGAGCGAGCGCACCGGCGGACGGCCCGACGGGAACGGTTTCCGGGTGGCCGAGGTAAGGGTCGGTGACAGATCCCACGACCAACGGCCCCTGCGGATCAACGACGACGTCGCGGACCTGATCGGCGATCCACTCCAGGACCCACTGGGGGATCCGGCAGGTGCGGTGTACGGCCTGCCGTCGGGCCAGGTGGCGGACCGGATCAGCCTGAAGGGGCTGCGGGTGCACGGGCGGCACGGCGTGCTGGCGGCGGAGCGGGAGCTCGGCCAGGAGTTCGTCGTCGACGTCACGCTCTTCCTCGACACGGCGCCCGCGGCGGCCCGCGACGACCTCGACAGGACGGTCCACTACGGTGAGCTCGCCGAGGATCTGGCGAGGGTCGTGGCGGGCGAGCCGGTCGAGCTGATCGAGACCCTGGCCCAGCGCCTGGCCGATGTCTGCCTGGCCCGCGAGCTCGTCCGGGCGGCGGAGGTGAGCGTGCACAAGCCCGCCGCGCCGATCCCGCTGCCGTTCGACGACGTGATCGTGACGATCACCCGGGGCCGGGTATGAGGGCGGTCCTGGCGCTCGGCAGCAACCTGGGCGACCGCTTCGGCACCCTGCGGGGCGGGCTGGACGCCCTCCTCGCCGAGCCGGGGCTCACGCTCGTCGCGGTGTCGCCGGTCTACGAGACCGACCCGGTCGGCGGACCGGAGCAGGGCGCCTACCTCAACGCGGTGGTGATCGCCGAGAGCGCGCTGGAACCCCGGGCCCTCCTCGATCGTGCTCAAGGTGTGGAGAACGCCTTCGGCCGGGTCCGGGTGGAGCGCTGGGGAGCGCGCACCCTGGACGTCGATCTGATCACCGTGGGAGACGTCGTGATGGACGACCCAGACCTGACCCTGCCGCATCCCAGGGCGCACGAGCGGGCGTTCGTACTGGTCCCGTGGGTGCGGGCCGATCCGGACGCGGTCCTGTCCGGGCGTCGGGTGGCCGATCTGCTGGCCGGTCTCGACCAGGACTACGTTCGCCCCCGTCCCGAGCTGGTCCTGCAGGGGGCCGGGTGAGGCCCAGCCGACCCGGCATCCTCGTCGGGCTCTTCGTCGTGGTCACCATCCTCACCTGGGCGCTGCTCAAGCCGCTCTACGTGTCCCTGCCGACCGTGCCGTGGACGGCGATCCCGACGGTGCTCGTGCTGGCGATCGGCGAGGCGTACAGCGGGTGGATGACGAAGGCCAGGATCGAGCGCAGACCCGACACCAAGCCCGTCGACGCCCTGGCGGTGGCCCGGCTGGCGGCCCTGGCCAAGGCCTCCGCGTACGCCGGGGTGTTCTTCGCGGGGCTCTTCGCCGGATTCACCCTCTACACCGCAGAACTGCTCGACCAGAGGGTGCCCCGTCAGGACTTCTTCATCACCGGCGGGTCGATGCTGGTGTGCGTGCTGCTGGTCTGCGCGGCCCTGTACCTGGAGCACTGCTGCAAGGTGCCCAAGGACTCCTCCGACGACGACCGCTGAGGGGACGTCTCAGCGACCCCTGGCCCACTTCCGGCCGAAGAGCATGATGACCGGGAGGGTGCACAGCAGCGGCCCGGCGACGGCCAGGGGGCGTTCCAGCCACCAGAGCAGGTCGGGCCGGACCCGGCTGCCCGGCCCGCTGCCCGCCAGCCACCAGGTCAGCGCCACCCAGATGGCCATGCCGGTCGTGTGGAACAGGAAGAGCGGGAGCGCGAACCGGTTGACCGTCTCGTTCACGCGCTGCCATCTGGGGTGGTCGAGCAGGCGCTCCATGGCCGGCCGCAGCACCTCCACCAGGCCGATCTGGAAGATCAGCAATGCCACGATGACGAAGGTGGGCGGCGCCATGTTGGACAGCTTGTCGCCGGGCACGCCGACCATCGACCCCGGGTAGATGTCCGAGTAGACCAGGCCGAAGAGCGCGAACAGCCCGGTCCACAGGATGGCGACGTCGAAGCGGCGGGGAAGCGCCACCACCCTCGCGTAGAAGAACCCGGCCTGGTGGGCCAGCCCCCAGACAATGATCATGTTGAGCCAGCCCACGGCCTCGTACCCGTAGCGCAGCCGCAGCACGTCGACGACGAGTGCCGCCCCGGCCAGCCAGATCAGGATCAGCACGTCGAAGCGCCGGTGCAGCCAGAGCGCGACCGGGAGCAGGGCGATCAGCGTGAGGTAGACACCGATGAACCAGAGCGGGCTGATGACGAGCAGGACCACCCGGTCCATCCACCTGATCCCGAATGCCCAGGTCACGGCCGAGCCCAGCACGATCCAGGTTCCGGCCAGCGCCAGCGTCGGGATCGCGAGGCCGCGGATGCGCCGCCACACGAAGGTGCCGATGCCCATCCCGCCTTCGCAGGCGCGGTTCCAGGACAGGAGGTGGACGTACCCGCCCACGTAGAAGAAGAGCGGCAACACCTGCAGCAGCCAGGTCAGGATCCACAGCCCCGAGGTGAAGCCCAGCGGGCTCGTCGGCGATGGGCCGTCCGGTCCCCACTGGAGGATCGTGAAAGCCCAGTGCCAGACCACCACGACGAGCAGGCTGAACGCGCGCAACCAGTCGACGTACCGGTCCCGCGGTGGCCTGCCGGCGGCCGGAGAGTCGCCGGGATCGGCGGGGGACGCAGGTGTCGTCGGAGGGGGCGCCTTCTCCTGGTCCTCGCCTGGTTCGATCATGTCCTCCGGACCGTGCCTCATTTGTCGATGTCGCCGACGACGAAGAACATCGAGCCCAGGATGGCGACCATGTCGGAGACCAGGTTGCCGGGGAGCATCTCGCGCAGCACCTGGACGTTGTTGAAGGAGGCGGACCGGAGCTTCATCCGCCACGGTGTCTTCTCCCCGCGCGAGACCAGGTAGTAGCCGTTGAGGCCGAGCGGGTTCTCCGTCCAGGCGTAGGTGTGGCCCTCGGGGACCTTCAGCACCTTGGGCAGGCGCTGGTTGATCGGCCCCTGGGGTAGTTCGCGGAGCCGCCGCACACAGGCGTCCGCCAGGTCCAGGGAGACCTTCACCTGCTCCAGCAGCACCTCGAACCTGGCGTGGCAGTCTCCGGCGGATCGGGTGACCACCTTCACCGGCAGCTCGCCGTAGGCGAGGTAGGGCTCGTCCCTGCGCAGGTCGAGGTCGACGCCGGAGGCACGGGCGATCGGGCCGCTCACGCCGTACTGCATGACCGTCTCGCGGTCCAGCACGCCCACCCCGCGGGTACGGGCGAGGAAGATCTCGTTTCCGGAGATCAGGTTCTCGATGTCGGGCAGCCGTCGCCGCACGTCGGCCACGGCCGTCGTGACCCGGCCCAGCCACCCCTCGGGCAGTTCCTCCTTGAGGCCGCCGACCCGGTTGAACATGTAGTGCATCCGGCCGCCGGCGATCTCCTCCATCACGGCCTGGAGGGTCTCGCGTTCCCGGAACGCGTAGAACAACGGGGTGATCGCACCGAGTTCCAGCGGGTAGGAGCCGAGGAACATCAGGTGGTTGAGCACCCGGTTGAGCTCGGCCATCAGCGTGCGGGTCCAGACCGCCCTGACCGGCACCTCCATGCCGAGCATCCGCTCCACCGCGAGGACGACGCCCAGCTCGTTGGCGAACGCCGACAGCCAGTCGTGCCGGTTGGCCAGCACGATGATCTGCCGGTAGTCACGCACCTCGAACAGCTTCTCCGCGCCCCGGTGCATGTAGCCCACGATCGGCTCGGCCGAGCTGATCCGCTCCCCGTCCAGGGTGAGCCGCAGCCGCAGCACGCCGTGCGTGGACGGATGCTGCGGCCCGATGTTGAGGATCATGTCCTCGGTCGCGAGCTCCTTGCCGTGCGCCTCCCGCACGGCGGCGGCCCCCGCGCCCATCCCCACGTTCAGCTCACGGCGAGGCTCAGTCATATGTCCATGCTGTCACGTCAGCCGCGCGAGGCAAGATCCCGCAGGGCGGCGATCAGCCGGTCGACGTGTTCGGAGGTGGTGCCGATGCCGATGGAGGCGCGTACCGCGGAGGCGGTGGGGTCGTCGCAGCCGCCGTCCTTGGCGTCCAGCAGGTGCCGTACGAAGGGGTGGGCGCAGAACTTGCCGTCCCGGACGCCGATGCCGTGGTCGCCGGACAGGGTCTCGGCGACCTCGCGGGCGGTGAAGCCGTTCACCACGAAGGAGACGATGCCGACGCGCGGGTGGTCGGGACCCCACAGGGACAGCTCCTGCACGCCGGGGACGGAGGCGAGGCCCGCGCGCAGCCGGTCGAGGAGGCGCTCCTCCTCGCGGACCAGCGGGGTCCAGCCGGTGGCGGTCAGCGCGTCGCAGGCCGCGGCCAGCGCGACGGCACCCAGGACGTTCGGGGTCCCGGCCTCGTGGCGGGCCTCGGGGTCGTCGTGCCACTCGGTCCCGTCGTCGTTCACCGCCTTCACCGCACCGCCGCCCCGCAGGTACGGCTCGGCGTCGGCCAGCCAGTCGGAACGGCCGATCAGCGCGCCGACACCGAACGGAGCGTAGAGCTTGTGACCGGAGAAGACCACGTAGTCCAGGTCGAGCGCGGTCAGGTTGAGGCGGCGGTGCGGGACGAGCTGTGCGGCGTCGACGAGGACGCGGGCGCCGTGGCGGTGGGCGATGTGGGCCAGCGCGGCGATCGGCCAGAGCTCCCCGGTGACGTTGGAGGCGGCGGTCACGACCAGCAGCTTGGGACCTTCGATCGAGGCCAGGGCCTCGTCGGCGGCGCGGACCGCCTCGCCGGGGAAGGCGGGGACCGGCAGCCGCAGGGCACGCTCCCAGGGCAGCAGCGAGGCGTGGTGCTCGGTGTCGAAGACCACGGCGGTGGTGCCCTCGGGCAGGCTGCGGGCCAGCAGGTTGGTCGCGTCCGTGGTGTTCCTGGTGAAGATCACCGAGTCGTCGGTGCGGGCGCCGACGAAGGCGCGTACCGTCTGCCGGGCCTGCTCGTAGCGGGCCGTGGTCAGCTGGGACGCGTATCCGGCGCCTCGGTGGACGCTGGAGTACGCCGGGAGCGCGGCGGCGACGGCGGCGCTCACCGGCTCCAGACAGGGGGCGCTCGCGGCGTAGTCGAGGTTGGCGTAACGGACGAGCCTGCCGCCCCTGACCGGAACCTCCAGGTCGGAGCCGAGCACGCCGGGGATCGGCCGGTCGTCGGACGTACGGGTCGCGGGGGTGGCAGCGTCGGCTGCGTCGGCGGTGAGGGTCGTCAGTACGGACACGCCAGGGCTCCTTCGAGGTCATCGGACCCCAACCCATGGCACAGGTGCCTGGAGCCCGCGCTTGCCCGGCACACCTCGTGCCGGACCAGGTCCTCACCCGGGGCACCCCGCCGCGGACGCGAGGGTTGCCGGCCAGCGAGCCGGGGCTTGTCACTGGCACTCATGACCTACGGGGGAACTATAACCGACGTCTGGCGGGAATTCGCAAGTGCTGTCTCGCATGTTCGGGAACTCATGAGGAGTCCCGTTCGTCTGGGCAGTGGGCAGGGTGAAGCCGGGCGGCTGGTGGTGTTTGTCCTGGTAGTGGCTGAACAATGCCGAACGACGGGTCTCGTCGTGCCGGTGGTGATCAAGTAGAACCAGTTGGAGGCACGAATGCTGGATTGGGTGACCAACCCGGAGATCTGGATAGGGTTCGTCACCCTTGTCGGGCTGGAGATCGTGCTCGGCATCGACAACATCATCTTCATCTCGATCCTGGCCGGAAAGCTCCCGCCCGAGCAGCGCGACAAGGCTCGCAAACTTGGCCTCCTCGCGGCCCTTGTCAGCCGGTTGGCGCTGCTGCTGGCACTGGCGTGGGTGGTGAAACTCACCTCGCCGCTCTTCGAGGTCCTCGGTCAGTCGATCTCGGGGCGGGACCTCATCCTGCTCGCCGGCGGTCTCTTCCTGCTGGGTAAGAGCGTCATCGAGATGCACGACAGCATCGAGGGCAAGGCCGGGCACGGCAGCACCAAGGTCGCGGCCTCCTTCGGCTCGGTGATCGTCCAGATCATGCTGCTGGACATCATCTTCTCCCTCGACTCGGTCATCACCGCGGTCGGCATGGTCGACCAGCTCGGCGTCATGATCGCGGCCGTGATCGTCTCGGTCCTGGTGATGCTCTTCGCCTCGGGCCCGATCAGCCGCTTCGTGGACAAGCACCCGAGCATCAAGATGCTCGCCCTGTCGTTCCTGGTGCTGATCGGCGTCGTGCTGATCGCCGAGGGTCTCGGGCAGCACATCTCCAAGGGCTACATCTACTTCGCGATGGCCTTCTCGCTCATCGTGGAACTGCTGAACATCCGGCTGCGCACCAAGACGTCCCAGTCCGAGAAGTCGGACAGCCCGACCGAGGTCTGACGTGCTCCTCGGGCTGAGGCCCGGGGATTCCGCCTGTGCCGCACATGCTCATGCGGCACTTGGGTGGCTTCCTGCCTCGTCGGCCTGTGCCACCGAAAGCGGTGGTCCCACCTGGCCTCCACAGGCGTTTCCGGTCTGAAGGCGTGAGCACTGGCCCGCGATCCGGTAGCGCGGCGGCCCGGGGGGCGAAGGACCCGGCCCCGTGCGATGGTGTTCTCATCCGGGCATCCGTCTGCCCAGCTCCAAGGGGCGGACCAGGCAATTGACGCATGGGCGACATTACGATGTCCATGTGCGCTTTGATCCCTGGAATCCGGAATTCGTCGCCCATCCGTACGACGTCTACGACGAGCTGAGGCGGCAGCGGCCGGTCAGCTTCTTTGAACCGACCGGCCAGTGGCTGGTCGCCCGGCACGCCGACGTCAACGCGCTGCTGCGCGACCGTCGACTCGGCCGCTCCTACCTGCACATGGCGACCCACGCCGAGTTCGGCAGGCCCGACGACCCCGAGTTCCAGGACCCGTTCTGGCGGGTGGTCAGGGCCGGGATGCTCGACGTCGAGCCGCCGGTGCATACCCGGCTCCGGCGCCTGGTCTCCAAGGCGTTCACCCCGCGCATGGTCGAGGCGCTCCGCCCCAAGGTCGCCGAGATCGCCGGGGGACTGGTGGACCGCTTCGTCGAGTGCGGCGGCGGAGACCTGATCTCCGAGGTCGCCGAGCCGCTCCCGGTGACCGTGATCGCGGAGATGCTCGGCGTGCCCGAGGCCGACCGGCACCTGCTCCGCCCCTGGTCCGCCGACATCTGCGGGATGTACGAGCTGAACCCCTCCGTCGAGGCCCAGCACACCGCGGTACGCGCGGCCGAGGAGTTCTCCGCCTACCTCGTCGAGCTGGCCCGCGCCCGCCGGGCGAACCCCGGCGACGACCTGATCAGCGCGCTCGCCCTGGTGGCCGAGGAGGGCGACAGGCTCACCGAGGAGGAGCTGGTCGGCACCTGCGTGCTGCTGCTCAACGCCGGGCACGAGGCCACCGTCAACGTCACGGGCAATGGCTGGTGGTCGCTCTTCCGCAACCCGGGCGAGCTGGAGCGGCTCCGCGCCGATCACGGCCTGCTGCCCACCGCGATCGAGGAGATGATGCGCTGGGACACCCCGCTGCAGATGTTCGAGCGCTGGATCCTGGAGGACATCACCGTCGGCGGGGTGGACATCCCGCGCGGCACCGAGGTGGCGCTGCTGTTCGGCTCGGCCAACCGGGACCCCGAGGTCTTCGCCGACCCCGACCGCTTCGACGTCGGCCGGGTGGACAACCCGCACATCTCCTTCGGCGCGGGCATCCACTTCTGCCTGGGCGCCCCCCTGGCCAGGATCGAACTGATCGAGTCCTTCGGCGCCCTGCTCCGTAAGGCACCGAAGCTGGAACTCGCCACCGAGCCCAGCTGGGGTCCCGGCTACGTCATCCGCGGCCTCACCGCGCTCGACGTACGGGTCTGACCCGGCTCGTGCGCGGTGCTGTCATAGGGCGCGGTGCTGTTCAGAGGGCGCGGCGCAAGGGCGGGCGCTGGGCCCAGGTGGCCCAGCGCCAGAGCCATTCGAGGGGGCCATAGCGGTATCGGCGCAGCCAGAGGGTGGAGAGGAGCCACTGGGCGGAGAGGATGGCGCCGGCGATCAGGAACACGGTCGCCAGGGACCAGCTCTCCGGTGAGCCGCCAAGGACACGACCGACCGCCAGCACCAGGATCGTGGCGGTCAGGTAGTTGGTCAGCGCCATCCGGCCCAGCGGCGCGAAGACGGCCCGCAGCGCCGGTCGGAGCGGAGTCCTGAGCAGGACCAGCAGCGCGCACACGTACGTTCCGGCGAGCAGCAGCCCGGTCACGGCCATCGAGAGGCCGAAACTCGGGTCGTTCGCGTCGCCGGCCGTCCCGATCTGCCACCGCAGGGCGGGCACCGCCCCCGCCGCGAAGACCAGGCCCAGCGCGGCCGGTACCCGGGTGGACTGCTCCATCCGGTCGATCACCCCGTACCTGACCAGGGCCGAGCCCAGCAGGAACAGCCCGGGGACCAGCACGATCCCGTTCTGGCCGGCGATCAACGGTGCCGCGAGGAGCACGGGGGCGAGGCCGGCCACGGCCCACCGGGGCAGCCAGGTCGAGGGCAGCAGCACCAGCAGGCCGACGACGGCGTAGATGGTGAGGATGTCGCCCCGCCACAGCAGGAACATGTGTGCCAGGCCCACCCCGAGCAGCACCAGGAGCCGGCGGAGCAGGAGCAGCCGTGGGCCGGCGACGCGGTCCGCGGCGGAGTTCAGCAGCAGTGAGAAGCCGACGCCGAACAGCAGGGAGAAGATCGGGAAGAAGCGCTGATCGGCGAGCAGCCCCAGCCAGGCGCCCTCCGGGTCCGCCGGCGAATCCACGACGACATGGCCGACGTCGACGTTGGCTATCGGCTTGATGTTGACCAGCAGGATCCCGCACAGTGCGAACCCGCGCAGTACGTCGAGCGCGGAGATGCGCGGCCGGCCAGGCCCGCTGTCGTAACGCCTGGTCAGGTCCGCGACCTTCGGCGCCGGAGAGGAGTCGTCGTTTGGCATGGAGGCATCCTGCGGACCCGGTTCGGTACCCGGCATCGGTCAAAAGCAGGGTTCGCACCGTCTCGGTCGTACTTTTGACCGGTAGGGTGCGCGGCCTGGTACGGGCCGGTCGTCCACGCTCACGCGTTCACTCACATCCACCAGGTCGCATCGGTGATGGTGTCGAAGCCGAGGGAATCGTAGAGCGGCTTGCCGGCCTTGGCCGCGGTCAGGGTGGCGGGGAGGTCTCCCAGGTGTGCCAGGACCGTGTGCATGAGCGCCCGTCCGACTCCGTGGGAGCGGTGGTCGGGCAGGGTGGTCACCCAGTAGGTCCCGCCGACCGTACCGTCGACGACGGTCATGCAGGCCCCGGCGGGCACCCCGTCCCGCACGGCGAGGAACAGATCGACGCCGGGGTGGCCCAGCAGGTCCTCGGGGAAGGCGTCACCCGGGCGGTAGGGCTGGAAGTTGGTCAGCGGGAATCCGTGGACCACGATGTTCTCCGCGGCCCGCAGCCGTGCCACCGTCTCCACGTGGATGATCTCCACGGCCGGTGGTGCGGGGAGCGGGCCGGGGTGACGGATCATGATGGGGAGCCGCTCCGGGGCCAGGCCCAGAGCGCTCATGTCGACCGAGCCGAACGGGTCCTCGACGATGACCCCGCCGGAAAGCCGGCGCCGGGCCAGGTCCGTCAGTTCGGCGAGATCGTCCGGACCGGGGTCCGGGGAGAGCAGCAGGATCCGCAGCCCGCCGCGCTCGCGTCCGTCCGAGCCGAGGAAGCCGGGGCGGCGGATCGGCTCGTTTCCCCGGGTCCGGGCGAGAGCCGCCCAGAAGGCGGCGGAGTTCTGGACGGCCAGTTGGAGAGAGGCCGTGTGTCCGGCGGGAACGGCGTGTGTCGGGGGAGTGCTCATGGCACCGACCCTACGAGGCGAAAAGAATCTTTGTTCGGCCCCCTCAGAGGCGGGTCTGGGAGAGCCAGCCGAAGCCGCCGAGGCCGCCGGAGGCGATCAGCTCCGCCTCCTCGGAGGCCCGCGCGAGGGCGTGCAGGTAGCCGCGCGGGTCGATCCTGGCCTGCTCGACCGGCGGGCGGTTCCCGGTGACGCCGAGGGCGCGCAGCGCCTCCCGCTGCGTGGTCAGCGCCGTTGTGACGGCCCCGGCGCTCTCGCCGGCGGCCGCGCAGGCGTCGAGCGCCACGTGGGCGGTGATGTCGCACGAGCCGTCGGGCACCGGCGCGACCATCGCCCCGTCGCGGTATCCGGCCAGCGTGCCGTACGGCGGCCGGTCGGCCAGGGAGTGGGCGTAGTCGATCGCGATCGCCCGGCCGCGTGCCAACCGTACGATCACCGAGGCCCAGGCCCGGTCGCGTGGCCTGCCGATCTCGGCCCGCTCACCGGTGGCGCGCATCGGCCACCAGCGGGCCAGCCACGCGAGATCGGCCTCGGCCGGCCTGCCACCGAGCCGCTCCTCACCGTCGGTGACGTTGACCAGGACCAGCCGGGGTCCGTCGGCGGTCTGCTCCACGATGTCGACGGGAATGTTGTCCAGCCACTCGTTGGCGATCACCAGGCCGCAGATCCCGTCCGGCGCGGCCCTTACCCAGACGATCTCCTCGGACAGCGCCGGCGGCCTGGCCGCCAGATCCACCGCGGTCACTCGGAGCCTCGACCGCAGCGCGGGTGGTGCGGCGGCGAGCACCCCGGTCGCCAGCAGGCCCTCACCGGCGCCGATGTCGACCAGGTCGAGCACCTCGGGGCCGCCGAGCGCCTCGTCAACCGAGATCAGCTCGCGCAGTACGGCCTCGGCGAAGACGGGGGAGGCGCCGACCGAGGTCCGGAAGTGACTGGAGGGTCGTTCGCGGAGGTAGAAACCGCTCTCGCCGTAGAGCGCGTGCTCCATCGCGGCGCGCCAGGTGAGCCACACACTCTCAGACGCTACCCGCCGAGGCGGAGGAACGAGATCAACTCGCGCTGACGCTTCGACTGGGTACATGACTGCATTCTGTCACCGGCTCGCATGATCGTTGTTGATGCCAGGTCGGCGCGTCGCCACCGGGATCGCCGTGTGGGCCGGGTTTTCCGGCTCTGGGTGGGCCCCGTACGGTGTGTGTCGCCCGGTTCGGGGACCTTGGCGGGAGGTTGACGCGCTGTCACCTTGATCACCGGGTGGGCCGGACTCCCCGGCGAGTCTCATACACTCCCGGTTCCGGGCTCCCAGGGTGAGACCGGGGCCGTCGCGACGGAACACGCGTCTTGCCGCGGTTGCGGCGGCGCGGCCCGTTACGCTGGTTAATCAGGCACGAAGCCCTACATGGTCGAAGGACGTGACGTCATGGACGCAGTCGATCGCCCGGCACGGCTGGCCGTCGGAGTGGTTGGAGCGGGCAAGGTCGGTTCGGCGCTCGGTGCGGCGCTCGTCAGGGCGGGACACCGGATCGTCGCGACGAGCGGTGTCTCCGACGACTCCAGGGAACGTGCGGTCGAGCGCCTCGGGCTCGTCCCGGTACGGCCCGAGGACGTGGTGGCCGGAGCGGACCTCGTCCTGCTGACGGTTCCCGACGACGCGCTGCCCGAGCTGGTCTCCGGCCTGGTGGAGACCGGTGCGAACCTGCGGGGCAAGCTGGTGGCGCACACCAGCGGCGCGTACGGCCTGGCCGTGCTCAATCCGGCGATCAAGGCCGGAGCGCTGCCGCTGGCGCTGCATCCCGTGATGACCTTCACCGGCCGTGACGACGACCTGCGCCGCCTCACCGGCATCTCCTACGGGGTGACCGCGCCCGAAGGGCTCCGCCCGGTGGCCGAGGCCCTCGTCATCGAGATGGAGGGCGAGCCGGTCTGGATCGCCGACGAGGACAGGCCGCTCTACCACGCGGCCCTCGCGGGAGCGGCCAACCACATGGTGACGCTCATCGCGGAGTCCTCCGAGCTGCTGGAGAAGATCGGCGTGGAGCAGCCGGGACGGATGCTCGGTCCGCTGCTCGGCGCGGCGCTGGAGAACGTGCTGAGACTCGGCATCTCAGGGCTGACCGGCCCGGTGGTGCGCGGTGACGCGGGTACTGTCCGCAGGCATGTGGACGCGCTGATCCTCGCGGCCCCGGAGGCCGCGGACGCCTACGTGGCGCTCGCCAGGCTCACGGCCGACCGGGCGCTGGCGGCCGGGTTGCTCAAGCCCGAGGCCGCCGAACGCCTCCTGGACGCCCTGGGGGGCAACGTGTGGACCTGAGATCCGGGGGAGCCGGTCGGTGCCGTTCTCTCCTTCCGTACGCTTGAGGTCGGGGGTCTCCACTCTCCAGGAATTTCGCTGAACGTCGCCCCTCTCCGGCCGGCAGGCCGGAGCACCCCCGGGAGGTTCCATTGATCGTGGCGGACGACCGCGCAGGGCTGCTCAAGGCCCGAGAGGCCCTGGGAATCGGCGCGGGCGCCTCAGGGGGCGGCGGCGCGCTGGCACTCGTGCCGACCATGGGCGCGCTGCACGAGGGACACCGCTCGCTCGTCCGGCTGGCCCGGCAGAGGGCGGCCCACGTGGCGGTGAGCATCTTCGTGAACCCGCTCCAGTTCGGCCCGAACGAGGATTTTTCCCGCTATCCCCGTACGTTCGATGCCGATCTGGAGGTCTGCGCGGCCGAGGGGGTGGACGTGGTGTTCGCCCCGTCGGTCGAGGACATGTACCTGCCGGACAGGCAGGTCAGCGTCTCCGCGGGGAAGATGGGCTCGATCGTCGAGGGAGAGTTCCGGCCGGGGCACCTCGACGGCATGCTGACCGTGGTGCTGAAGCTGTTCAACCTGGTCCAGCCGGATGTGGCGGTGTTCGGGCAGAAGGACGCCCAGCAGCTCGCGATGATCCGCCGGATGGTCGCCGATTTGAATCTGCCGGTCTCCGTCGTCGGGGCGCCCACGGTCCGCGAGCCGGACGGGCTGGCGCTGTCCAGCCGCAACCGCTATCTGTCGCCGGAGGACCGGGTGGCCGGTCTGGCCCTGTCCCGCGCGTTGAACGCGGGAGCCGGGCAGCGCACGCCGGTGGAGATCCGCCGGACCGCGCTCGCCGTTCTGGCGGCCGAGCCGTCGCTGGCCGTCGACTATCTGGTCCTGGTCGACCCTGCGACCTTCACCGAGGTCGGCGACGGCCACGCGGGTGAGGCGGTCCTCGCGGTGGCCGCGCGGGTGGGGTCCACCCGGCTGATCGACAATGTCACGCTCACCCTTCGCTGAGCTCCGGAGGCCCTCGTCCCCGGTGCTGCCCGGTTCCCCCGCGCCCGGCGCCCGGGGCCGCCGTGCCCTTCTGCCCCGATGGTGAGTTCCCGACGCGGGGTCCCGTTCCCGCCGTCCGCGGCCCAGAGGCACGGTGGTTTCGGAGGGCGGGCGAAATGCCCCACCCCGGGGAACAGCCGCGCCGGGGTTGGCGTTATCGTCACGCTGACGAAATGAACGGCCTCTATGACTCCGCGAGGAGGCGGCAATGAGCATCCCGGCCATACCCCAGAGGTTGACCGCTCCTGCTCCGGGATGGACGGTCCAGGCGGACGTGGTCGTGGTGGGCTCCGGCATCGCGGGTCTCACCCTGGCACTGCGGTACGCCGACCTGGACCCCGAGGCGAAGGTCCTGGTCGTCACCAAGGACGTCCTGTCGTCCGGGTCCACCCGCTGGGCCCAGGGCGGCATCGCCGCGGTGCTCGACCCGCGGGACACCCCCGCCGAGCATCTGTCCGACACGCTCCTCGCGGGGGTGGGCCTCTGCGACGAGGAGGCCGTCCGGGTCCTGGTGACGGAGGGGCCCGACGCGCTGCGCGGCCTGATCGCGATGGGCGCCAGATTCGACACCGACGAGACCGGGGAGCTCCAGCTCACCCGGGAGGGCGGCCACCGGCGCGATCGCATCGTGCACGCGGGCGGCGACGCCACCGGGGCCGAGGTGCAGAGGGCGCTCGTGGCGGCGGTCCGGAAGTCGGGGATCGAGGTGATCGAGCACGCCCTCGTCCTCGACCTCCTCAAGGACGCCGAGGGGCGCGCCGCCGGGGTGACCCTGCACGTCATGGGTGTGGGCGAGCGCGACGGGGTGGGCGCGGTCACGGCCGGGGCCGTGGTGCTGGCCACCGGCGGCATGGGCCAGGTCTACGCCGCCACCACCAACCCCGTCGTCTCCACCGGGGACGGGGTGGCGCTCGCGCTGCGGGCGGGGGCTGTCGTCAGGGACCTGGAGTTCGTCCAGTTCCACCCGACGGTGTTCTGGCTCGGGGAGGACGCGAGCGGCCAGCAGCCGCTGATCTCCGAGGCGGTCAGGGGCGAGGGCGCGGTACTGGTCGACGCGGACGGCACCCGGTTCATGCGGGACGTCCACGAGCTGGCCGACCTCGCCCCCCGTGACGTCGTGGCCAAGGCGATCATGCGACGGATGCACGCCACCGGCGCCGACCACGTGTATCTCGACGCCCGCCACTTCGGCGAGGAGAAGTGGCGCACCCGCTTCCCGACGATCCACGCGGTCTGCCTGGAACACGGCATCGATCCGGTCACCCAGCTCATCCCCGTCGCCCCCGCCGCCCACTACGCCAGCGGCGGCGTCCGCACCGACCTGCGCGGCCGTACCAGCGTGCCCGGTCTGTACGCGTGCGGCGAGGTCGCGTGCACCGGCGTGCACGGTGCCAACCGGCTGGCCTCCAACTCGCTGCTTGAGGGCCTGGTCTTCGCCGGGCGCATCGCCGCCGACATCCACGCCGATGTCCGCGAGGGGCGGGCCACAGCCGGCGAACCGGTGCCCGACGACCGCCCCACCGGCCTGATCGACCCCCGGGCCCGGGGCAGGATCCAGGGGCACATGAGCCGGGGGGCGAGCGTGCTGCGCAGCCGGGAGTCGCTGGGAGAGGCCGCCAGGACCCTGCTGAACCTCAGATGGACCCCGGTGGCGGTCGAGCCGTGTACCGAGTCGTGGGAGACCACCAACCTGCTGACGGTCGCCTCCACGCTCGTGGCGGCCGCCCGCGCCCGCCAGGAGACCAGGGGGTCACACTGGCGCGAGGACTTTTCCGAGAGAGACGACGCCTTGTGGCTGGGGCACCTCGATGTGACCCTGACAGCGGAGGGACCGACCATGACATACGTACCGCACGGGCAGCGAGCGACCGTGCTGCCGCCGCAGGTGGAGAACGATCTCACCGAGGCGGGTCTCGACCCGGTCGGGGTGGTCGCGGTCCTTGAGGCCGCGGCGGCCGAGGACGTGGCGGAGGGTGACGTCACCAGCATCGCCACCATCCCGGCGGACCGGCGCGACACCGCCGACGTGGTCGCCCGCGTGGACGGCGTGGTCGCGGGGCTGGCCGTGGCCGAGGGTGCCTTCTCCTACCTCAGCGGAGGCCGTCTGACGGCCGAGCGCAGGGTCAAGGACGGCGAGTACGTCGAGCGGGGCGACGTACTGATGACCGTCACCGGTCCCACCAGGGATCTGCTGACCGCCGAGCGCACCGCGCTCAACCTGCTCACCCACCTGTCCGGTATCGCGACCCTGACCGGTAGGTGGGTCCAGGCCGTCGAGGGGACCGGGGCCCGGATCAGGGACAGCCGCAAGACGCTGCCGGGGCTGCGTGCCCTGGAGAAGTACGCGGTCCGGTGCGGCGGTGGTATCAATCACCGCATGTCACTTTCGGACGCCGCGCTGATCAAGGACAATCACGTGGTGGCCTCCGGTGGGGTCGCCGAGGCGTTCCGGGCGGTCCGTGACGCCTACCCCGGTCTGCCGATCGAGGTCGAGGTCGACAGGATCGACCAGATCGAGCCGGTGCTGGCCGAGGGAGCGGAGGAGATCCTGTTGGACAATTTCACGGTCGAGGAGCTGACACGGGCCGTACGGCTGGTGGACGGCAGGGCGCGGCTGGAGTCCAGCGGAGGGCTGACCCTCGAACTCGCTCGTGATGTGGCCGAGACAGGTGTTGACTACCTTGCCGTGGGCGCGCTCACGCATTCGGCGCCGGCGCTGGACATCGCCTTGGACCTTCGGGGGAACTGATGCTGCTTGCCATTGACGTCGGCAACACTCACACCGTTCTCGGCCTCTTCGAGGGCGAGGACGTCATCGAGCACTGGCGGATCGCCACGGACGCCCGGCGTACGGCGGACGAGATCGCCGTCGTGCTCCAGGGGTTGCTCGGGCAGTCACCGCTGCTCAAGGGCACCGACGTCAACGGCATCGTGATCTGCTCCACCGTTCCGTCGGTGCTCAACGAGATGCGCGAGATGTGTCGCCGCTACTACGGCGACGTGACGGCGGTGATCGTCGAGCCGGGCGTCCGCACCGGGGTGCCGGTCCGGATGGACAACCCGAAGGAGGTCGGCAGCGACCGCATCGTCAACGCGCTGGCGGCCATCCAGCTGTACGGCGGGCCGTGCGTCATCGTCGACTTCGGGACCGCGACCTCCTTCGACGCCGTCTCCGCCAAGGGGGAGTACGTCGGCGCGGTGACCGCCCCCGGCATCCAGATCTCGGTGGACGCGCTCGCCGCGGCGGGGGCGCAGCTCCACAAGGTGGAGCTGGTCCGCCCCCGCTCCGTGATCGCCAAGAACACCGTCGAGGCGCTCCAGGCCGGCATCATCTACGGCTTCGCCGGTCAGGTGGACGGGATCGTCGAGCGGATGGCGGCCGAACTCGCCGCCAACCCCGACGACGTCACGGTGGTCGCCACCGGCAGCGCGGCGCCGCTGGTGGTCAGCGAGGCGCGCTCGATCGACATGCACGAGCCCTGGCTCACGCTGATCGGGCTGCGCCTGATCTACCACCGCAACGCCACCTGAGAGCGTTACGACACCGGTGCCGCGGCCGGGGGTGCCGCGGTGTTCCCGGAGGACCCCATGGCGCCCTGGAGTCCTCTCCGGCCCCCGGCGGTCGACGACCTCACGAGGTTCGCCACATCGGTACCCTTTGGAACTGTGACCGATGAAGTGACCAACATCGCCGAGGATCTGCCCGAGCAGATGCGCGTGCGCCGGGAGAAGCTCGACCGCCTCCGCTCCGAGGGGGTCGACCCCTACCCGGTGAACTTCCCGCGCACCGCGACCAACGCCGAGATCCGCCGGAAATACGCCGATCTCTCCGCTGACACCGCGACGGGCGACACGGTAGGTGTCACCGGCCGGGTGATGCTGTCCAGGACCGGTGGCAAACTCTGCTTCGCCACCATCCGCGACGGCTCCGGCGATCTCCAGGTCATGATCTCCCTGGACAGGGTGGGCGAGGAGGCGCTGGCCTCGTGGAAGCGCGACGTCGACCTCGGCGACCACGTGGGCATCGAGGGTGAGGTCATCACCTCCCGCAGGGGAGAGCTGTCCATCCTCGCCGACCGCTGGGCGATCACTTCGAAGTGCCTGCGCCCGCTGCCGGAGAAGCACGCCGGGCTCACCGACCCCGAGGCGCGGGTCCGCCAGCGCTACATCGACCTCATCGTCAACGACGAGGCCAGGAAGCTGGCCTACACCCGTAGCGCCGTGGTGCGGTCCATCCGCGACTTCTGGCATGAGGAGGGCTATCTGGAGGTCGAGACGCCGATGCTCCAGCCGATCCACGGTGGAGCCACGGCCCGGCCTTTCAAGACCCACATCAACGCCTACGACATGGAGCTCTACCTTCGCATCGCGATCGAGCTCTACCTCAAGCGGCTCGTGGTCGGCGGTATCGAGAAGGTCTTCGAGATCAACCGTAACTTCCGCAACGAGGGCGCGGACTCCACGCACAATCCCGAGTTCACGATGCTCGAGGCCTACGGCACGTATCTCGACTACAACGACATGGCCGACCTGACCCAGCGGATGATCCAGAAGGCGGTCGTGGCGGCCCTCGGCCACTCCGTGGTCGTCCACCAGGGGCAGGAGATCGACCTCGGCCTGGCGAAGTGGCCGCGGATCACCCTCTACGGGTCGGTCTCGGAGGCACTGGGCGAGGAGATCACCACCGCGACGTCCCTGGAGTACGTACGCAAGCTGGCGGACGCCCGGGAGATCCACTGGGACGCCAAGTGGGGTCAGGGCAAGCTCGTCCAGGAGATCTTCGAGGCGCTCGTCGAGCACACGCTCGTCCAGCCCACGTTCGTCATGGACTATCCGGTGGAGACCTCCCCGCTGACCCGCCAGCACCGTGACAACCCGCTCCTCACCGAGAAGTGGGACCTGATCGGGTTCGGCACCGAGCTCGGTACCGCCTACTCGGAGCTGGTCGATCCGGTCGAGCAGCGCCGCCGCCTCACCGAGCAGTCCCTGCTCGCCGCGGGCGGGGACGCCGAGGCCATGCAGCTTGACGAGGACTTCCTCACCGCACTGGAATATGCGATGCCGCCCACCGGTGGCATGGGTCTCGGCATCGACCGCCTCATCATGGCCTTCACCGGTAAGAACATCCGCGAGACCATCCTGTTCCCGCTGGTCAAGCCGACCGGCTGAGTCCGAGGGCGGCGTCGCCGGACCGGGTGGGACCCCGTCCCACCCGGTCCGGCGACGCGACCGTTTCCGCCAGGCGGTGTCCGCCGGGACCGAAGCCCGGATGACGGCCTGCGACGGCATCTCCGGGGCGGGCCGGTCGGGCTCGGCGCGCACCTTCGAATCCCGGCCGGCGTACCGGGTAGCGCCCTCGCCACCTCGCGGGCACCTCCGCACCGTCCCGCACGGCTCCGTGCCGGCCCGGGTGGGCACGAACGCGGCACGCGGACGACGCCTGGGCGGACGGGTCGAATCCCGATGGGCCGGAAATCGTGGGGCCGTGCTCACTCTCCCCCATGCAATTTCGGACGGCTTTCTGCATCGCGCAGAAACTCCCTTTTAAGCATGTCCAATATCGCCTGACGTCCGTTGTCGGCACCCGATACTTCGCGAATGCCGCAAAGGTGCTCTCGCAGGCTTCCCATTTCAGAGTTTTCCGTGAGGTGCCGTCAAGGCGCCAGGCGGCGTGGCCGTCGAAGAGCGTCAGGAAGAGATCAGTTTTCCCGGGGAAAAGCGGACGGCTCGCTTCCGCCGAGGATGCGGCCCCGCGGGTGCGCGCCGCCGCGACGGTTCCGGCAAAACCTTGTTCTGCCAGGACTTCTGTTGTCGCAGCCAGGGGGGCACCTGCGGGCTCGTGCGGGGGCACGGTGGTGACTTAACCCCAAAGGCACTGACATATCATGAGTACTTCACGTAGCACCTAGTATGTCAATAGTGGGCGCGCGCTATGAAGAGTAGAACTTGACGACCTTTGAACAAGGCGTTTACCGTTCCTGGCGGACGGTATTCATTTCCGGCGTCTCGCACCCGGTTTCCAGAGTGGGGGGAGTGACTCTTGATGGCATATCCAGAAGTGGATTCTCGCCATGGCGACAGCCCCCTGGGCATGAGTGATATCGGTCTCAGCGACGACGACCTCGTGCTGCTGGCTGAACTCGCCAAGGGTGTCACCGTCGACAGGGTGGGGCGCCGCCTCGATATCAGCGGCCGGACCGTCAGACGCAGGCTCAGAGGCATCTGCGACCGCATCGGTGTCGCCACGGCGATCGAGGCCGTGGCCTGGGCGGCCCGCCGCCGCCTGATCTAGGCCCTGCCCCCTGGGGCTTCCGCCCACCGCGGTCGGGTGGCGCCTCGCCGCGCTGTCATCGTCACCGTGCCCGCGGGACACCATCTGACCGGCCCTCGGCAGGGCAGGGTCCGCCGGACAGGAGCCGGAGCGGGGCTCGCTCCGGCCAGGGGCCGGGCGGCTCGGCCGCTCAGTCGGCGATCCGCACCCCGCCGGCGAAGGGCCGGTTGTCGATCGTGGCGATATGGATGACGTCACCCGTCCGGGGCGCGTGGACCATCAGGCCCGCGCCGATGTAGATCCCGACGTGGTGCAGGTCGCTGTAGAAGAAGACCAGGTCGCCTGGGCGCAGGTCGTTTCTGGAGATGTGGGTGCCCGCGGTCCACTGGTTGCCGGTGTAGTGCGGCAGGCTGATGCCGACCTTCTGGTAGGCCCACATGACCAGGCCGGAGCAGTCGAAGGAGTTGGGGCCCTCGGCGCCCCAGACGTACGGCTTGAGTTGCTGGGTGAGCGCCCAGCGGGCCGCCTCCGCCGCCTTGCCGCTGCCCACGATGGGCACGTCGACCTTCACCCGGGCACTCCTGTTGTTGACGGCCCTGGTGCGCACCTCGCTGAACAGGTCGCTCTCGACCCGTGTGACCAGTCGCTCGATCCTGCTGCGCTTGCCCTCGATCTCCTCCAGGAGCACCTTGACCTCCGAGGTCCTCGCCTTGGCGCTGGCCTGTGCCCGCTCGGCGGCCTCGATCGCCCGGCCGACCTGGGCGACCTCCTCACTCTGCTGCTGCTGGAGGGCGTAGTTGGTGGTGGCCTGGTCGAGGAAGGTGTCGGGGTCGGTCGACTGGCTGAAGGCGAGTCCGGAGCTCAGGCCGCCGGACATGTAGCTGCTCTGCGCGAGGAGGGCGGCCTTGGTGCGCCGGGTCGCGAGCTCCGACTCGCTCGTCGCGAGGGTCTTCTTGGCGCTTTCCGCGGCTCGCTGGGCCTGCTTGAGCCTGACCCGCTCGCCGTTGTACTGCTCGGCGAGCGTGCCGATCTCCTCGTGCAGCTTCTCGGCCTGCTTGGCCAGTTGCTGGAGGCTGGGCTCGGGATCCGCCGTGGCCGAGACCAGGGGGGTGCCGAGGGTCATGATGGCGAACGCCATGCCGATGACCGCCATCCGGCGGCGACTTCGCCTCCGCGGCGCGCGTTCTCGACAGCGGGCGTCGCCGCCCGCGTGCTCTGCTGCGCGGTCGCGCATGCGCTTCACCAACGGGCTCCTCTTCTCGGCCGCCTACCGGGTTAGCTGACGGGTTCGGGCCGGAGGCAGCCCTACCGGGTGCGCCGGTGGCACTCGGATTCACCCCGAAGGACGTGTTGGGTCCCCGGTTCCCCTGTCGGGAGATTCGGCGGGTCAGGCTTTTACGTCTCTGACATCGAGCACGGAGATTAGTGCACTCGTGGTTCCTGCTCAACCAGAACTGCGAACTCAGTAGAGGTTTCGCAACTGAAATGTCACGGAAAGATCACATGGCAATATGATCAACATGGCCATTACGCTGCCTTTGCCTTCCCTGTCGCGGGCCTGGCGCGGGTCTTCCCAGGTCCGGGACCGTGCCAAAGATGAGCTGTGACACATTAGAGGCGCCGTGCACCCAGCGTGGTAATCCAACTACCAAGGGTCATGTGATGCCCTCGGGGCGAGAGTTAAGGGTGAGCCGTAATTGAAGGCCGGAGAGGACGTACGCTGATCGGTCATGGAGCAGCTTGCGGAGCATTCTCCCGTGCCGTTCGCGAACCCCGGGAAAGAGGGGGAGCGGCGAACCGGATCCGAGGGAGAGGGGCGGGAATCACCCGCCCCCGGCGCACCCCCGGCGGTCACGGTCCGCCGTGCCCGCACCCCGGACGTCCGCGCCATCAGGCGGCTCGTCGACACCTACGGTGGAGCCGGCCCGCGCCTGCTGGAGAAGGCCACCGTCACCCTGTACGAGGACATCCAGGAGTTCTGGGTCGCGACTGACGCGGAGGGGATGATCCTCGGTTGCGGGGCGCTTCATGTTCTCTGGGAGGATCTTGCCGAAATCCGGACCGTTGCCGTCGATCCGACCCGCAGGGGAACGGGAATCGGCCATCGGATCGTCTCGGCGCTCATCCGCACGGCCGCCGAGCTGGGTCTGCGCAGGGTCTTCTGCCTGACCTTCGAGGTCGACTTCTTCGCCCGGCACGGATTTCAGGAGATCCAGGGCACACCCGTCGCCCCGGAGGTCTACGCCGAACTTCTCGCCTCCTACGACGAGGGCGTCGCGGAGTTCCTCGATCTGGAGCACGTCAAGCCCAATACCTTGGGAAACACCCGGATGCTGCTGCACCTGACACGCGAGCCCGACTCTGATGACTTTAGAGATGACTGACTGGAAAGGTGACTGTTGATTCCTATGTCGATACCTTGTGCAACAGCAAGCATGTGCGTCTGACATTTGCCACATGCGCAGTCTAAGTGAGGTGACGCGGTGAGCACCGGACAGCCGCCGTATCCGCAGGATGATCCCGAGCGCAGTCGCACACCTTCGGGACAGCCGGATTACGGACAGCACAACCCGGGTCGAGCCCCTGGTGAACTCGACCCCGACGTGACGATCATGGGATATCGGTCGGAGGGGTCGCAGCCGAACACCGGCCCGGGGGTGGCTCAGCCTGGCTACGGCCAACAGGGCTATGGGCAGCAGCAGGGATACGGGCAGCAGCCCGGTTACGGCCAGCAGGGCTACGGGCAGCAGCAGCAGTCGTACGGTCAGCAGGGCGGGACGGACGCGTACGGCCAGCAGCAGGGCTACGGCCAGCAGGGCGGGACCGGCGCGTACGGTCAGCAGCCCGGCTACGGGCAGCAGGCGTCCCATGAGCAGCCGGGCTACGGGCAGCAGGGCGGGACCGGCGCGTACGGTCAGCAACCCGGCTACGGGCAGCAGGCGTCCCACGAGCAGCCGGGCTACGGTCAGCAGCCCGGTTATGGCCAGCAGCAGTACGGTCAGCAACCCGGCTACGGGCAGCAGGCGTCCCACGAGCAGCCGGGCTACGGTCAGCAGCCCGGTTATGGCCAGCAGCCCGGTTACGGTCAGCAGCCCGACTACGGTCAGCAGCCCGGTTACGGTCAGCAGCCCGACTACGGTCAGCAGCCCGGTTACGGTCAGCAGCAGGGGTACGGCCAGCCCTATGGTGGTCCCCCCGGCGCTCCTGCCCCGCTCGCCGAGTGGTGGCAGCGCCTGGTGGCGCGGATCGTCGACGGGATCATCCTGGTGATCCCGACGTTGATCATCGGCGCGGTGCTGACCGGCATCCTCGTGACGTCTTCCGATTTCAACCTTGAGACGGGTGTCGTCACCGAAGGAAGCGGCGTCTTCCTCGCGACTCTGCTCAGCTCCCTGGTCTCCGCGGCGATCTACTTCGCCTACGAGTTCTTCATGATCAGTAGGGGTGGGCAGACCGTCGGCAAGATGGTCATGGGTATCAAGATCGTGCCCGTCGGCAGCACCCTGCCGCCGGGCGGGCTCAGCTCCGACGTCGCGCTCAAGCGCGGCGGTGTGTTCTTCGGCCCGCAGTTCCTGAGCTGGATCCCCTTCGTCGGCTGGATTATCAACATCTTCAGCCTCGTGAACGTGCTGTGGCTGCTGTGGGACAAGCCCCTGCAGCAGGCGCTGCACGACAAGGTGGCCGGGACGGTCGTCGTCAAGATCAAGTAGTTCCGGGTAAATCGGGGCCGGCGGTTGAACCGTCGGCCCCGATTTCGCGCCCGAACCAGAAAAACGGGGACCGTTAGGGCTGGGTAACCGCCTCGGCCGCGGAAGCGTAAAAATCATTTGCCGTGCCTTGGGTGACGCGGGGGGACTTATGATCGGGCCCCGGTGTGGCGGAATATTCGTGTTTGAGGCCGGACAAGGGGCTCAGGAGAGCCCGCAAGCCGCTATGAGACGCCAATGCCGGATCTGCCCCCGCCGAGGGTTCGTACACCAGTCATCGAATGGTGGGACCGGCTCGCCTCCCGCATCCCCGGTGACGGTCCGCGGGTTTCTCTCCTTCACCTTCCGTCGCGCGTTCAGGGGTCTTCTCGCGGAGCTGGATCATGGGTGTGTGGTGTTGCCTGGGTTGTCCGGTGAGCCCATCGTCTTTGGTGGTTATACGGTCTACGACTATGTACTCCACACCAGAGTGGGCCGTACTCTTGGCAAGAAAGCGTTGAAGATCCGTCTTGTTCCGCAGGCTTGCGTCGCATCGGCTGCCACCCGGGTGATGAAGCGAGCCGCTCTCCATCAGGATGTTCTGCCGACGGTGGACATTCTCGTGATGAACCCGCCCGAGGTGATCTCCGGTTCCGTGACAAGGCGTTGTTCATCCCGACGGGCAGGCGCTCCCACCAGGAGCTTCGCTCCTCCGAGGCCGGTGGCGCGGCGGCCGGAGAGCGGGCGGGCATTGGTATTTCCGAAGGCGGCGATGATCACCTGATCGTCCTGTCGGTTTTTCCCTGCGGCTTTACGACTGCAACCGGTAAGGCGGCTGGAGAGAAGCATTAGGCTGGAGAGTGACGGGCATGGTCGCCCCTGCTGACACGCGTCGCCGTCCGGTGGCGCTATGGTCATCTGTGGGCGGTTCCAGACTGATCGGGCGGACACCCGCGTGGCTTCGGGAGTCGTCGCCAAATTTTCATGGTCTCCAGAAAGCCACCTAGCGGTACGGAGCGAGGACGAATGTACGACGTATTGTCCGCGTTGATACCTCCGGCGGTCGTCGGCGGAGCCTTCATCTTCGGAGTCGTCAAGCTACTTCGGAGTGAAGCCGCCGGTCGCCGGCCAAAACACTCCGACCCGGCCGAGTCGCAGAACAGCTGATCCACCGGAGCGCCGACTGAGAGTGTCTCGGTTGCCTGTGAGAATCGCCGGGCTCCTGGAATTGCCGCTCTTCGATCTCGGGTATATGTTTAGCTTGCGAATGAAACAATACTCCGCGAAAGGATTGTGTAGATGGCCAAGCAGATCCAGGAGATTCTCATCGACGACCTCGATGGGGGCGAGGCCAATGAGACTGTCGCCTTCGCGATTGACGGCACCAGCTATGAGATTGACCTGAGTGACGTTAACGCGAAGAAGCTCCGCGACTCCCTGTCGCCTTTCGTGCAGAGCGCCCGTCGTTCCGGCGCGCTGGCACCCCGCCGTCGCCGCGCGGGTGGCGCGCGGGCACTCACGCGAGAGAAGAGCGCCGACATCCGGGCATGGGCGAAGTCCCACGGCCTTAATGTCAGCGAGCGCGGTCGAATCGCCTCCAAGATCGTCGAGCAGTACGAAGCGGCTCACTAGATCGGCTCACTAGATCGGCTCAGTAGATCGAGTGAATCATGCGGTTATGGCGGTCACGGTGGGGTCCGGTGGCGGCCATGACCGCATGATGTGTTTGTCTGACGGACAAACGTCGTTCGCTTGCGGCGTAGCGGGAACATCCCACCCCCCGTAAGTAGTTGGATGGAGGGTGAACGCCCTGCTCTCGGGGAACGTCTTCTGCATAGAGCGGTCGCCGGGTCGGGGCTACCATGCGGGATGACAGGGCCCGGATATCCCGGACCTGCCTGACCGCTCTGTGAGGAGCGACGAGATGTTCGAGAGGTTCACCGACCGCGCACGGCGGGTTGTCGTCCTGGCCCAAGAAGAGGCCCGGATGCTCAACCACAACTACATCGGTACGGAGCACATTCTTCTTGGCTTGATCCATGAAGGTGAAGGCGTTGCCGCCAAGGCTCTGGAGAGCCTCGGCATCAGTCTTGAAGGTGTGCGTCAGCAGGTCGAGGAGATCATCGGCCAGGGCCAGTCCGCGCCGTCGGGGCACATTCCGTTCACCCCGCGTGCCAAGAAGGTCCTTGAGCTGTCCTTGCGCGAGGCGCTGCAACTGGGTCACAACTACATCGGCACCGAGCACATCCTGCTCGGCCTCATCCGTGAGGGCGAGGGCGTGGCCGCCCAGGTGCTGGTGAAGCTGGGCGCCGATCTCAATCGGGTCCGGCAGCAGGTCATCCAGTTGCTCCACGGCTATCAGGGCAAGGAACCGACCGCCGCCGGCGGTCCGGCCGAGGCCGCTCCTTCGACCTCTCTGGTGCTTGACCAGTTCGGCCGCAACCTGACCCAGGCCGCTCGCGAGGGCAAGCTCGATCCGGTCATCGGCCGGGAGAAGGAGATCGAGCGGGTCATGCAGGTCCTGTCCCGCAGGACCAAGAACAACCCGGTCCTGGTGGGTGAGCCCGGCGTCGGCAAGACCGCCGTCGTGGAGGGCCTGTCCCAGAAGATCGTCAAGGGCGAGGTGCCCGAGACGCTCAAGGACAAGCAGCTCTACACCCTGGACCTGGGCGCCCTGGTGGCGGGTTCGCGCTATCGCGGTGACTTCGAGGAGCGCCTGAAGAAGGTCCTCAAGGAGATCCGCACCCGCGGCGACATCATCCTGTTCATCGACGAGCTGCACACGCTCGTCGGTGCGGGCGCCGCCGAGGGAGCGATCGACGCCGCCAGCATCCTGAAGCCGATGCTGGCCCGAGGCGAGCTGCAGACCATCGGTGCCACCACCCTGGACGAGTACCGCAAGCACCTGGAGAAGGACGCGGCGCTTGAGCGGCGTTTCCAGCCGATCCAGGTGGCCGAGCCCAGCCTCAGCCACACGATCGAGATTCTCAAGGGTCTGCGGGACCGCTACGAGGCCCACCACCGCGTCTCCATCACCGACGGTGCCCTGGTGGCCGCCGCGCAGCTGGCCGACCGCTACATCAGCGACCGGTTCCTGCCGGACAAGGCGATCGACCTCATCGACGAGGCCGGCTCGCGCATGCGCATCCGCCGGATGACCGCGCCGCCGGACCTCCGCGAGTACGACGAGAAGATCGCCAACGTGCGGCGCGACAAGGAGTCCGCGATCGACGCGCAGGACTTCGAGAAGGCCGCCGCTCTCCGGGACCAGGAGAAGCAGCTCCAGCTCAAGCGCGAGCGCCGCGAGAAGGAGTGGAAGGCCGGCGACATGGACGTCGTCGCCGAGGTCACCGAGGAGCTCATCGCCGAGGTCCTGGCGACCGCCACCGGCATCCCGGTCTTCAAGCTCACCGAGGAGGAGTCCCAGCGACTGCTCCGCATGGAGGACGAGCTGCACAAGCGGATCATCGGCCAGGACGACGCCATCAAGGGTCTGTCCCGCTCGATCCGTCGTACGCGTGCCGGTCTGAAGGACCCGCGCCGTCCCGGTGGCTCGTTCATCTTCGCCGGTCCTTCCGGTGTCGGTAAGACCGAGCTGTCCAAGGCGCTGGCCGAGTTCCTGTTCGGGGACGAGGACGCGCTGATCATGCTGGACATGTCGGAGTTCATGGAGAAGCACACCGTCTCCAGGCTGTTCGGCTCGCCTCCCGGCTACGTCGGATACGAGGAGGGTGGCCAGCTCACCGAGAAGGTGCGGCGCAAGCCGTTCTCGGTCGTGCTGTTCGACGAGATCGAGAAGGCCCACCCCGACATCTTCAACTCGCTGCTGCAGATCCTGGAGGACGGTCGCCTGACCGACGCCCAGGGCCGGGTGGTGGACTTCAAGAACACCGTCATCATCATGACGACGAACCTGGGCACCCGGGACATCTCCAAGGGTCAGGGGGTCGGCTTCGCGAAGAGCAACGACGCCGAGTCCAACTACGACCGGATGAAGTCCAAGGTGCAGGAGGAGCTCAAGCAGCACTTCCGGCCGGAGTTCCTCAACCGTGTCGATGACATCGTGGTCTTCCACCAGCTCACGCCGAAGGAGATCATCCGCATCGTCGACCTGATGCTGGCCCAGGTGGGTCTGCGTCTGAAGGACCGCGACATGGGGATGGAGCTCACGCAGGAGGCCAAGCAGCTGCTGGCCGACCGTGGCTACGATCCGGTGATGGGCGCCCGCCCGCTCCGTCGTACGATCCAGCGCGAGCTGGAGGACACCCTGTCGGAGAAGATCCTGTACGGCGAGCTCCGTCCCGGCCAGATCGTGAAGATCGGGATCGAGGGCGAGGGCGAGAACGCGAAGTTCACCTTCGTCGGTGAGGACGCGCCGGTCGACCGGGTTCCCGACTCGGCCGCCGCCATCGCGGAGCCGATCCAGAACTAGCCGCGGGCCCTGACCGTTGAGGATTGGTCGGATGGTGCCTCGCAAGGTCGGCGGAGGTCACCGCAGCGTGCTGCGGTGACCGACGACGAGCCGGGCGAGGTGTCGTCTGACCGGCCGCAGCAGGCTGAAGGTCCAAGGCGCAGGGCACCGGGCATGGCCTGATCAGGCAGGAAGGACAGACCCCGCCGTGAGGATACTCACGGCGGGGTCTGTCTATTTGTTACCAAAGAAGGTGTCTCGCCACGATAGGTAGTACTACACTGCGTAGAGCGAGTTCGATAAGTCTTGCCGAGTGATCCGTGGGTCGCAGTGATCCTGGTGAGATCGGCGCCGAGGTCAGCCTGGCGGCGTACCGGGAAATCAGCTCCGTGAGTGACGCGGAGCCCGGTGGCCGCACGGAATGCTTCAGACGGCGGGGTCGAGCTCCGGCAGGGAGGGCCTCCGGCTCACGGCGCTGGAACACCGGCGCGGGGCGATCGGAGACGCTTACACGGAAGTACTCTTTGGAGGCACGCATGCGTTTACGGCACGAGGACGGGACGCTCGTTCACCTGGCCTACAACGCGGGCGTGCACCCCGCCGAGGACCTCGAGAACCTCATCGCGCACCTGACGAGGTACGCGGTGCCGGTGCGCAAGCGCCTCGGAGTGGAGCGCATGGGCGTCGGCCTCTGGCTCTCCCCGAGCGTCGCCGATCATCTCACCGCGGACAGGATAGAGCTGGTGCGCCTGCGCCGCTCCCTTGAGGAACGCGGCCTGGAGGTCGTCAGCCTCAACGGAACCGGCGGCAGGAACCAGGAGTCCCCCGGTCCCGACTGGGCCAAGCCCGAGCGTTACCGCTACACGATGGCACTCGCCAAGATCCTGGCCTTCCTGCTCCCGCAGGACGTCCGCTTCGGAAGCATCTCCACCATCCCCATCGGCTGGCGCCGCGACTGGCCGGCCGACCTGCACGCGATAGCCTCGCGCCGGCTGGAGCGCCTCGCCCGCGAGCTGCGCGGGCTGTACAGCGTCACCGGAAAGACGATCAGGGTCGGCTTCGAGCCGTGGCCCGGCTGCGTCCTGGAGACCACCAAGCAGGCGCTCGACAGGGTCTCCGGCATCGACCCCGAGCACCTGGGGGTCTGCCTGGACGCCTGTTACCTCTCCGGCGGCGCTGAGGAGCCCGGAGTCGCCCTGCGCGGCCTGGCGGATGCCGGAGCCCCGGTCGTCAAGCTCGGACACGTGCACAACCACATGGCCGCCGCCTGCCAGGAGCTGCCCAGCACCCGCTCGGTCCTGGAGGACACCCTCACCGCGATGCTCTCCGGTGCGGTGAACGGCACCGCGCACATCGAGGTGGAGACGCACGACCTGGCCGTGCCGCTTCGGGCCAAGGGGCCCGGCGCACTGGTCAACGTGATCGCCGAGGAGCTCGACTGGGCCCGCACCAGCCTCACGGCCCTCGGTCTGCGCCTCGCCGCCTGACTGACCCCTCCGCCCCATCGTGTCTGTGCCGCCGCTGAGGCTGGATTTACGGAACTCGGCGCCAGACAGATCTGAGAGGGGTTTCATGATCTCTCTGTGTCACAGCGCTCATCGCCGAGGAATCATCGAAGCCCTCGGCTCCAACAAGAGCCAAGGGCTTCTGTGTCACCGAGATGGCACACCTCAGATGTACGAGAACTCCGGATGCGGGTGCATCAGGAAGTCGTGGTGGGAGATGTTCCAGGCGTAGGCGCCGGCCATGAGGAACTGCACGATGTCGCCAGTTGCCAAGGCCGCCGGGACTCGGCGGGTGAGGGTGTCCTTGGGAGTACAGAGCTGGCCAACGATCGTAACCGGCTCGCCCTCCTTGGCAATGACCATCGGCTGGTCGTGGCCCTTGGTCGCGGGCGTGCGGATGTGGTGGGTGCCGCCTGCCACGATGGCGAACAGCTCGCCGTGGACCCGCTTGACGTCCAGCACACGGGTCACGTACCGCCCGCAGTAGACCGACACCGACCGGCCAGGCTCGATCCGCAGCGTCTCGCCGGGACGGCGCAGCCCCGCCAGGCCCTTGCCGTAGGCCTCCCAGTCGAAGACGGCGCCGGGGTCGGCGTAGTCGACGGCCATGCCGCCGCCAAGGTTGATCTCGGTCAGGCCGAGGCCGCGGGTGTAGTCGAGCACGCCGTCGGCGACCTCCAGCATGCGCGAGGCGTCCAGGCCGCTGGCCAAGTGGGCGTGAACGCCGCGCAGGCGTACCGCGTCCTGGCGCTCCAGAAGCGCGAGACATTCGGCGACGCCGGCCGGGTCCATGCCGAAGGGGGTCGCGCCGCCGCCCATCGCCAGGGCCACGTCTCCCAGCGAGAGGGCGAGGTTGGCGCGGAGCAGCACGTCGGCCTCCCGCCCGGTGGCGATCAGGCGGCGCAGCTCGTTCGGGCTCTCCACGTGCAGCCGTTCGACGCCGCGATCGAGGGCGAGCCGGAGTTCGCCGTCGGTCTTGCCGGGGCCGCCGAACGCGACCTTGGCCGAGGGGAGCACGCCCAGCACGTGCTCCAGCTCGCCGCCGGAGGCGACCTCGACCCCGTCCACGTGCCGGGCCAGCACCCGCAGCAGCTCCGGGTCCGGGTTGGCCTTGGCCGCGTAGTACAGCTCGATCCCCGGCAGCGCGGCCCGCACCGCCGCCGCGTGCGCGTCCAGGGCGGCCAGGTCGTACACGTAGGCGGGCAGCCTTCCAGCCGCCGCCAGCTCACGGGCTCTTACGGTGAGAGCGTCCACAAAAATCTCCGATCGATGTGGGATGCCGAGGATCAGGTGAGAGGGAACGTGGATTCGATGATCAGGTAGCTGGTGGGCGTGACGGTCGTGGTCACTTCCACGGTCCGGCCGTCAGCCATGCGCCCCGTGTGAAGAATGTCGAAGACCGGCCTTTCGGCACTGATCTCCAGCTTCTCCGCCTCTTCGTCGGTTGGGAGGCGAACCAAGATCCGCTCGTCTGCCTCTACCTGAGGATGACCGAGACTGGCGTACAGGGACTTGATGCCCCCGACGATCACCGGCTCAGGCTCTTCGAGCGCGGTGCCGACCGCGATGTCAGCAGGCATATAGGAAATGACGAGGCTCACGGGTATACCGGAGGCAAGCAGGCGACGTGACCGGCGCACCACGGTGATCTCCGAGAGGCCGAAGAGGGCGGAGATGTCGTTCGGAGCGGTCGTCCGCGTAACCGCGATCTCATGCTGCGGTTCCAGGCCGATGGCACGGATCTCAGCGTCGAACGCTCCTTTCGCTCCTTCGTGCTCACGCGTGTCGCGCCGATAGCGGGCGCCGGACCGAGACAGGGGCGGAAGCCAAGTCACTCGGGTCCCGTCTCCCTGCCGGGGACGTACCAGGCCTTCAGCGGCCAGGAGCTGCAACGCCTTGTTCACCAGGCTACGAGAGACGCCGTAGTCCGAGGCGAGGGCTGTCTCGGACGGCAGAGTCTTACCGGGAGCGTAGGTTCCACTCCGGATCAACTTACGTAGGTCTTCGGCTATGTCCCTGTATGTGAACTTCATGATCCAGTCTTCCTCTCTCGCAGCTACCTCAGCATAAGGGTCAAACGTTTGTCATCTCTTGACGTGGGGTCTCAGTCGCGCCAAGCTGGAGATGTTAAACGTTTGTTGTTTAGAGTACCGCCTTGAGCTGTCAGAGAAAAGATCGGGCCTGCTAGGTGCTGAGAACACCGAACAGGCCCTTGATCAGGAAGGCGCTCCTAACCCGTGAACAACCCTAATACCCCAGTTCTCGACCGGACTGCGGCAATCGGCTGCGGCTGCTTCGCCGAGGCTTCACCGATGCCAATGGGCTGCGCCCTCTGCGGGCACGCCCCCTACGCGCACGGCTGCCCCGGCCAGGGCGCCGACCACGACTACGCCCAGCCGTCCCGGGAGCTGATGGCCGTCCGCTTGGAGGCCCGCCGCCTCGGCGTCCCGCTGCCCGCCTCCGAGGCGTTCGCCGACGCCGAGATCATCCCCCTCGTGCCCGCGCAGCGCCGCCCTGAGCAGCCCGCCCCGGCCGCGCCGACGCCGCTGCCCAAGCGCACATCTCGGCCCTTCCCCCGTCAGACATCCGCCCCGCCGTCGTCGCACCGCCGGGGCGCGACGACGGCCGACGCCCCGCCCCATCGAGACCCGGCAGGACCGCGCGGCCCGCCTGGCACTCGCCCGAGACCCGTGCGCCCGCCGCCGAGCCTGCGTCGCAGCCCGCGCGCGCAAGCACACGCCCCCTCTCCAGCAGCTCGCGCACCTTCCCGACGCGGGTGAGCGGCGTCAGCCGCACCAGATCCTCCGGCCGGGGCGGCCATCGCCCTCGGCCGGGGCCACCCACCGACCTCCCTGCCTTCTCCCTTACTCGCCCCGTATCGTCAGGAGGTCGCGGCATGAACGAGACTCCGGAACGGGGCGACGCCCCCACCGGTTGGCGCGGCGGCAGTCCCGCCGCTCGGACGATCGCCGCCACGTTGTCGACCGCTGCCGAGCGGCTGTCCCCCGTGCAGCACGCCGAGGACCTGGCCGCTCTCCTGGCCGACGTCCACGGCATCGTGGCCGACGTCCATGAGTTCACCTCCGGCAACGCCATCGTGTCCGTCCATTACGGGCTGCTGGCCTACACCGACGGCGAAAGCTTCTGGTGGACCAGCCCCGAACTCAACCACGCCGGAGCACCGATCCTCAGCTCCGTGCTCACCCTGGCCGAAGCCGCCACCCAGCTCGCCGAACACCACGCCATCCTGAGTGCGCGGGAGGCTACCGACGTGGTGCGCGGTGGGCTGCCCCTGCTGGCCGACGTGATCGGTGCCGAGCATGTTGACCCTCGCTGACCTCGACGCGGCCCGAGCCGCCCAGCAGGTCCAACAGCACGCACCCGACTGGTTCGTCATCTGGAGCCTGCGCCACCGCCGCTTCGAAGCCTGGCAATGCACCGACCCTCAGGAATGCCGCATCGTCTACGCGCAAAGCGCCATCGCCCTGTGGAACCTCATGCAACAGACCGAAGTCGACCTGTGGCGGACCTCACCATACGGCGCCACGCCGCCCCCCGGCGCGGCCAGCCTGGAGCCGCCACTCCCGGTGACCCCGGGGCTCGTTCCCCACCCCCGCGCCCTGCTCCCAGCGCATACCGAGCAAGCCCCGAGGCCACGCCCCTCGTCGTGGAAAAGGAGGCGCCCGTGATCCCGCACCCCGGCACCCCGGCAGGCGACCGGCTGAGCGTGGCCATCTGGCGCCCCGGTGCCATCAGCGCACTCAAGCACCTGCGCACCGAACTGCACACCCACCGCGTCTACCCAGAGATCGCCTACGACCAGGGCCAGCCCCGCCTCGTGATCAGTGCCGAGCTGACCGTATGGGCCGACCAGGCGGGCACGGTCTTCTGCTGGGGAGCCTGCTTCCTCGAAGAGCCCGCCGACCAGGCACCGACCGACAACATGCCGCAGGTCGCGCGCCGCGTCGCCGAACTACTCGGCAAGCACTACGCCGAACCGATAGATCCGCCCTAAGCCGCGTGACGGCACGGCGAGACCTGATCTCCAGTGCCGTCGCGCCCCCAACTCCCTGCGGGCGGTGGTGTGCATCACCAGGGGCCGCCCGCAGGGACGGACACGACCAACCGCGTACATCCAGCGGCCAGAAGGCCGCATGTGTAAGGGGAGGTTCCACCATGACAACCTTGCTCACCCAGCAAGTCGCCTGCACCAGCGGCGCCCTCGATGCCGCGCTCCTGGAGCGTGTCCGCCACGAGACGCTCACGGTTCCGGATGGGTGGGTCACCGAGTACGGCGATTACCAGTCCGGCGGCTGGGGGACGCTGTCGCTGCTGAACGCCAGCGGCGTGGCCACCGACGTAACCATCACCGACTGTGAGCCAGTCGAGACCAGCGTGCTCGCCTCGATGCCCGCCACGAAACAGCTCCTGTCCGGGCTCGGCTTTCACTACATGTGGGCGCGGATCGCCCGGCTAACTCCCGGCTCCTTCCTGTGGGAACACCGCGACTACGGAGAGCTGCAATCGGTTGAGCGCTACCGCCTGCACATCCCCATCGTCACCAGCCCCTCGGCCTTTCTGGTTCTGGCCGGGTCTGCTGTGCATCTGGCGGCCGGTGCTCTGTGGAGGCTCACTCCGACTTTCGTCCACGGCGCTTGCAACCTGTACGGGCCTACCCGTATCCACTTGATTCTCGACTGCTACACCAGCGCCGAACTCGACGCCCTCATCGCTGACCAGCAGCTTCCTGACAACTACGTTCGTCACCTACCGCCCCTGCACGGCGAATCGCTTCAGCAACAGCTCGACCAGGCGATATGTCTCGCCCGGCTCGGCTACTCCCAGGCCGCCGAGCAGCACCTGCTGCGGTTGTTCTTCAAGCACTCCCTGCCCGAGGGCAGAGCCTACGACCTGATCAGCGACATGTACGACGCCATCGGCGCCCCCGACATCGCCCAGAGATGGCGGAGTCGGAAATCCATCCTGCTCGGCCTCACTGCGTGAGAAGGGACACCCCATGCCCGCTATTTGCCTGGACGCCATCGACCGGCTCGCGGCAGCGAACCGGCCCCGCCAGTTCACCATCATGGAGAACGTCACCGACTTCCTGGCCACCAGTTCCTTCGTCACTCACCTGCTCGTGCGCGGCTCTTTCGCCCGGGGCACTTCCGATCGGCTGTCCGACGTGGACCTTGTCATCGGCATCGCCCCCTCGGCGTACATCGATTTCGTCACCATGCACGATGCCCTCGCCGCCACGCAGCTCGGTGCGATCATGCCCGGCTGGTTCGACACGATCGTTCCCCGAATGGGCGGGCTCGGCTACGTCCACCTGGTCGAGTACGACGGCAAGCTCTACCAGCTCGACCTGTACCTGGCCCCGTCCGACCAGATCGAGAGCATCGCCGCCTTCACCCGCAGGCAGATCATCTACACCGCGCAGGCCAACGACACCACCCCCGAACCGGCTGTGACTCAGTTCATCGCCGACCGCATGGCGGTGCCGCCCACCTGCGAGCAGCTCATCATCGAGATGCTGGCGCTGAGCTGGATGATCCACAAGCGGATCATTCGGGGGCAGCGGTTCATGGCCTACGCCGAAACGCACATGCTTCACACCGCCGCGCGCACCCTGGTCCGGACTGCGCTTTCCCCGCAGACGGCGTTCTACGGCTGGTACCACCTCGACACCGACATCGGCACCACACCCATCGGCCGGGCCTGTCTGCGGGAGCTGGAAGCGCTGATCGCTTCCCCGCCGCTGCCCACCCACGAGTCCCTGGCCGAAACACTGGAACGCATCCTCGCACTCGCCCACCGTGCAGCCCCGCATGCCGTCGAGGGGCTGTGTCTGTCCATCGACGCCTACCGCTACCACCTCGACCTCGACTGAGCGCACGACCATCAGCCGTCGCCACGCGATACCGTGAACGACATGCCTCTTCACACGGGACGGCGAGCTATCAGCGCCGGACAGGGATAACGAGGAACCTCCTCATCCTGTCCGGTGCGTGCTTTTGCGCTCTGCCCGACCGACACGAAGGGGTTTTCCCATGTCGCCTGCCTCGTACGACCACCCGCCGCTCGGCGCCACCGCGATACGGCCGTCCTGGGAAGAGCTTCCCAGGAACCTGCGGAACTCCATCACTGCTCATCTCGGTTCCGCCGTCGTCACCGCCGATGTCCAAGGGGGAGGCTTCACACCCGGAGTCGCCGCACGTCTCGGTCTGGCTAACGACGACCGGGTGTTCATCAAGGCCATCCCGGACGATCATGTCCTGTCCGGCAAGTACCTGACCGAGGCTGCGACCTCCGCCGACCTCCCCGCCACCGCGCCGACTCCACGTCTACGGTGGTACGACGCATCGGCGGGGTGGATCGTTCTGATCTTCGAAGACCTCGATGGTCGCCACCCCGATCTGTCGCCGGGCTCGGCCGATGTCCCCGCTGTCGTCACGGCCGTATCCGGCCTGGTGGAACTACTGACGCCCTCCCCGCTGTCCGACCTCCCATCGGCCTCCACCACTCGCGTTTCCCTCCTGCATGGCTGGCGTGAACTGGTCACCTGCCCGCCGGCCGACCTCGGCGGCTGGGAACGACGTCACCTGTGCGATCTATCGGAGCTGGAAACCCACTGGGCACAGCATGCTGACGGTTCCACCCTGATTCACGGCGACATTCGCCCCGACAACATGATCGCCACTGCAGGCGAGGTCGTGTTCGTCGTGGACTGGGCACAACCTAGCCGGGGAGCCGCCTGGCAGGACATCGCTGACCTCGTTCCTCATATGATCATGGCGGGCCATTCTCCAGTGTCGGCGGAGAAAACGCTGATCGGTGTCCCGGCCTGGGATTTCGCCCTACCAGAAGTGATCACCAGCTATGCGGCATCGTTCGCCGGGTACTGGACCCGGATGAGTCGGCAGCCCGCGCCGCCGGGCGTCCCGAACCTTCGCGGCTACCAACGCCGAGCGGCTGCTGCTGCCATCGCATGGACGATGTACCGCACCGGCTGGTGACCCAGCGACACAGCGTAGGTCCTCCTGCGAGGTTCAGGCCGCAAGCCGAGGCTCGGCGGCTGACCGTCACCCTGGCCGTGGGCGGGTTGAACTCCGGCGCAGCTCGGCGCAGAGCGCGTGGTAGGCGTCGAGTTGCACGGCCGGCCACGGCATATGGCTGTCGTTCCCGGCTCGATTTCGATGCTCGCGCTGTTACGGGAGAGCGTGGCGCGCTCAGCCGGGTAGGCGGTAGGTGCCGTCGTCGAGGACCTCGGCCAGGCCGTCGGAGATCAGGCCGTCGAGGGCGCGCTCTCGCTGCGGGGCGTCGTCCCAGACCACGTCGAGGGCATCCTTGGGCACCGGGCCGTGAGCCTGGCGCAGAACCGCGAGGAGACGGCCACGGCACTGGCGGTCCGTGCCCGCGTACGTCTGACCCCTGCGCGCGGGACCCTCGTAGGCGGGCTTGCCCGCCAGGCGCCAGGCGCACAGGTCGCTGACCGGGCAGTCGGCGCAGCGGGCGGCACGAGCGGTGCAGACCAGTGCGCCGAGTTCCATGACGGCGACCGCCCAGACGGGGGCGCGGTCGGCGTCGGGGAGCAGCGAGGCGGCGAGTCTGCGCTCGGGGGGCGTGGTGGCCTTCGGCGGGTACTCCTCGCCGCTGACGGCTCGCGCCAGGACCCGCCGTACGTTGGTGTCGAGAACCGCGTGCCGGCCCCCGAAGGCGAAGCTGGCGACCGCGGCCGCGGTGTACTCGCCGACGCCGGGAAGCGCCAGCAGGACGTCGTGCTCCGAGGGGACCTCGCCGCCGTGCCGGTCGGTGATCGCGCGGGCGCACGCGTGCAGGTTCAGCGCCCGGCGGGGGTAGCCGAGGCGGCCCCAGTGGCGTACGGCCTCACCGGGAGGTTCGGCGGCGAGGGAGGCGGGCGTGGGCCAGCGTTCCATCCACTCGGTCCAGACGGGCAGCACCCTGACCACCGGTGTCTGCTGCAGCATGATCTCGCTGACCAGGATCGACCAGGGTGAGGCGCCGGGCGCCCGCCAGGGCAGGTCGCGGGCATTGCCGGCGTACCAGTCGAGGACGGGTTCGAGGAGGCGGTTCGACTCGGGCACCTTTTGACGATAGTGCGGGATCAGGTCCCCTTGCCCCTCCTTCACCTGCCTTCTGGCGGTGATCGGTGGCCGAAACGGGGACGGTAGCGGCGGGTCTCCCCCTGTGGTCCGCGCGGACTAACCATACTGTCGGTATGGATCCCGACACGTTCCGTAGCGATATCGGAGCTGACATCTACTGGCGGCGCCGGATGGCCGCGCTCGTCGGTGTGCTCGTGGTGGTCGCCGTCGTGGCGTGGGCCTGCTCGTCGACGAGCGGGCCGCAGGACGCCCGGGAGAAAGGCACCTCGGCCGCCGAGAAGGACGCGCCGGACCCGCTGCTGGCCATCCTGCCGACCGTGACGGTCATCCCCTCGCCGTCCGTGAGCCCGCCCATAAGCCCCTCCGTGAGCCCGATCCCGGAGCCGAGGGAGAGCAAGGCGGCCCCCAGGCCCCGGCGCCCCGGTGAGGCCTGCACCTCCCCGCAGCTCGTACTGAGCATGGAGGGCCAGGGGACGGTCTACCCGCCGGGCATCCGGCCCAGGTTCATTCTCACCCTCGTCAATGTCGGCAAGGTGATGTGCACCACGGACGTGGGGCCGCGCACCATGGAGGTGCGCATCACCTCCGGTGACGACCGTGTGTGGTCCTCCTCCGACTGTGTCAGCGGTGAGACCGAGAACATCCGCAAGCTCGACCGGGGCATCCCCTATGTCCGGGAGCTGGTGTGGGACCGCCGCAGGTCCGGGAACGACTGCACCGCCGACCGCACCGCCGCGCGTCCCGGTACCTACGTCGCGGTGGTTCACGCCCCCGGTCTGAGGAGCCGCAAGGCTGTCTTCCACCTTCGCTAGCGATGTCCGTCTGCGTGCCCCGGGGCACCGAAGGGCCGCTTCCGCGAGACGGCGGCCGGAGAACCGGCCGAGGTTCGCGGTCACCGCACCGGCGCCGGGGGAACCGGCGGCCCCCGCCGGTCCAGGCCGCCGGGCGAGGCGTACCGGAAGGACCCGGCGAGGCCGGGGGTCTGTCACACGTAGCGTTCCAGGATGGACGACTCGGCCAGCCGGGACAGGCCCTCGCGGATGTGGCGGGCCCTGGCCTCGCCCACCCCGCCCACCTCCTGGAGGTCGCCGATGCTGGCGGCCAGCAGCTTCTGCAGGCTGGCGAACTGGTCGACGAGGCGCTCGACCACCGTGCCCGGCAGGCGCGGAACCTTGGCCAGCAGGCGGTAGCCCCTGGGGCTCACCGGTGTCTCCAGGGCGTCGTTGCCCGAGTGACCGAGGATCTGGGCGACGACCGAGAGGTCGAGCAGGTCGGCGGAGGAGAGCTGGTCGAGCTCGTGGAGCGCCTCGGCGAACTTGCGTGGGCGGCGGCCCGTCACGGGCAGGTAGTCGCGCACGATCAGTTCGAGGTCGCTCTCCGTGCCGGCCACGAGCTCGTCCAGCTGCAGGGAGAGCAGACGGCCGTCAGTGCCGAGCTCCACCACGTAGCCCGCGATCTCCTCGGAGATGCGCCTGACCATCTCCAGCCGCTGGGCGACCACCGCGATGTCGCGGACCGTCACCAGATCCTCGATCTCCAGCGCCGAGAGTGTGCCGGAGACCTCGTCCAGACGGAGTTTGTAGCGCTCCAGCGTGGCCAGGGCCTGGTTGGACTTGGACAGGATGACCGACGACTCCTCCACCACGTAGCGGATGCCGTCGAGATAGAGGGCGATGATCCGCATGGACTTGCTGAGGGAGATGACCGGAAAGGATGTCTGAAGGGCCACCCGCTGGGCGGTGCGGTGCCGGGTGCCCGACTCGTCGGTGGGCAGGGACGGATCAGGCATCAGGTGCACGGCCGCGCGCACGATCCGCAGGTCGCCGGAGTTGAGGACGATGGCGCCGTCCATCTTGGCCAGCTCGCGCAGCCGTGTCGCGGAGAACTCGACGTCCAGCTCGAACCCGCCGCTGCAGATCTCCTCGACGGTGCTGTCGTATCCGAGCACGATCAGGCCGCCGGTGTGCCCTCGCAGGATGCGCTCCAGGCCGTCGCGCAGGGCGGTGCCCGGTGCGACGGCGGCGAGGACGTCCCTGCGGCGTTCGTCGAGCCCTTTGTACATTGCTGCCACATGACCCCCGTGGTCTGCGTATAGCGCTCAGCTTACCGGCGAAGGACCCGCACGGTCCGGAATCATCTGATGACCATGGGCCGCGCGAGGTCCGCGGGGTGTCACGCCTCAGGTGACGTGGGTGAGGGCGTCCCAGACGTTCTCCGCCTCGACCACGTCGAAACCGGGCGCGAAGGACGCGCCGCGCCCGGCCACCGGGACCAGGGAGTTGTCGCCGTTGCGCCTTTTGCCCACCTCCAGGGAGCCCGCCGGGACCAGTGCCCGGGTGAAGCCCAGCCGAGCGGCCTCCGACAGGCGGCGCCGCACGTCGCGCACCGGGCGCAGCTCCCCTGCCAGGCCCACCTCGCCGAGCACCACCAGGCCTGCGGGGAGTGCCTTGTCACCGGCCGCGCTGGCGACCGCCAGCATCACGGACAGGTCGACGGCGGGATCGCTGAGCTTGATCCCGCCGACGGTCGCGGTGAAGACGTCGCACCCGCCCAGCTTGGCGTTGAGCCGCCGTTCCAGCACGGCCAGCACCATCGTCACCCGGTAGGTGTCGAGCCCCGAGGAGGAGCGGCGTGGCTGCTGGGCCTCGGTCCTGGCGACCAGCGCCTGGACCTCGGCCGGCAGCGGCCGGGTGCCCTCCAGGGTGACCGTGACGCATGTGCCGGGCACCGGGTCGGTGCGGTGCGAGACGAACAGGCCGCTGGCGTCGGCGATGCCCTCGATGCCGCTCTCGTGCAGGTCGAAGCAGCCGACCTCGTCGACCGGGCCGTACCGGTTTTTGATCGCGCGGACCAGGCGGAGCCGGGAGTGCCGATCGCCCTCGAAGTGGAGCACCACGTCGACGAGGTGCTCCAGCGTGCGGGGGCCGGCGATCGAGCCCTCCTTGGTGACGTGGCCGACCAGCACGGTGGCCATGCCACGCTCCTTGGCCAGCCGCACCAGGTTTCCCGCGACCTCCCTGACCTGGGTCACCCCACCGGGCACGCCGGTCGCCTGGGCCGAGCCGATCGTCTGCACCGAGTCGACGATGAGCAGGTCGGGCTGGACCTTCTCGACGTGCGAGACCAGCGCGCCCAGCTCGGTCTCCGCGGCCAGGTAGAGCCGGTCCTGGATCGCGCCGATCCGGTCGGCCCTGATCCGCACCTGGGCGGCCGACTCCTCGCCCGTGATGTAGAGGACGGTCTGCTGCCGGGCGATCTTGGCTGCCGCCTCCAGCAGGAGGGTGGACTTGCCGATACCGGGCTCACCGGCGAGCAGCACGACGGCTCCGGGCACCAGACCGCCGCCGAGGACCCGGTCGAGCTCGGGCACCCCGGTGCCGCGCGCGTGCGCCACCTCGGCCTTGACCTGGCCGATCGGAACCGCCGGTGCCGACACCGCTCCGGCGGAGGCCACCCGCGCACCCGCGGGTGCCGTCTCCTCCTCGACCGTGCCCCATGCCTGGCATTCGCCGCAGCGCCCCACCCACTTGGCCGTCTGCCACCCGCACTCGGCACAGCGGTAGCCACCAGCCTTCTTCGCCATGGCCGCACGTTACCCGTAGGACCCGACAACTTTCACCCGGCGGGGGCGCCGTACCGGATGAAAGTCATCGGGAGAGGCGCCGGACGGTCCTTCGGATGTGCCGTCAGATGTGACCTTCGAGGTCGGCCAGGAGCAGGCGCTTGGGCTTGGCGCCCTTGATCTGCTGGACCACCTCGCCGCCCTTGTAGAGGTTGAGCGTCGGCAGGCCGAGGACGCCGTACCTCGCGGAGATCTCGGGGTAGTCGTCGGCGTTGAGTTTGGCGATCGTGAGGCGGTCGCCGTACTCGGCCTCGATCTCCGCCAGGACCGGTGCGATCATCTTGCACGGCCCGCACCACTCGGCCCAGAAGTCGACCAGGACCGGCTTGTCGCTCCGTAGTACCTGCTCGTCGAAGTTGTCGCTGGTCAGTGTGATCATGGTTTTTCCGCTTTCCTCAGTACGCATCCTGGGCAGGCGGTGGTCAGCTGCGCCGCCACCTCCGCCCTCCGGGTGAGAAGCGCGCGGATCTCGTCGTCGATCTGGGCCAGCTTGCGCTGGTAGACGGCCACGGACTCCGGGCACGATCCCCCCGAGGCGTGCCCGGCCCGCAGGCAGGCCACGAACGGGCGGGCGTCCTCCAGGGTGAAGCCGACGGCGAGCAACGACCGGATCTCGGAGACGAGCCGCAGGTCGGTCTCCCCGTACTCCCGGTAGCCGTTGGCCGAGCGCCGGGCCGTGATCAGTCCCTGCTGCTCGTAGTAGCGCAGCGCCCGGGTGCTGACACCCGCCCGCCGCGCCAGCTCGCCGATCCGCATCCGGCCCTCCTCATGACCCGACGATAAACCTTGACATCAACGTCAAGGTCAAGCCTGTGTCCCGTTGTTCCCCCGCGCCCGGTCGGCGGGCGGGTGGCCGCGGGACAGGCTCAGAACCGCCTCCAGCGCAGCAGGTTGGGGTAGGCGATCTCCAGGCCGGGGGTCTCGGCGATGGCGAGGTCGGCGATCGAGGGGGTGAACTCGATGCGGAGCACCGCCTCCAGATCGGCGCGGCGCTCGAAGCACATGCGCAGGTCGAGTTTCTCCACCTGCCAGCCCTGGCGGTTCCAGAAGTTCTCGACGGCCCTGGCCGAGTACGCGGGGATGGACTGGCCGAACCAGCGGCCGAAGGCGCCCCGGGTGGTGTCGATGTCGATCACGAAGGCCGCGCCGCCGCGTCGCATCACCCGGGAGAGCTCGGCCAGACCGGGTTCGCAGCCGGGGCCGAAGAAGTAGGCCCAGCGGGCGACGGCCACGTCCACGGAGGCGTCGGGCACCGGGAGGGCCTGGGCGGTGGCGGCGTGGATCTCGACGTTCCGCAGGGTGTGGCAGCGGCGCCTGGCCAGCCGTACGAGGTCCTCGTGCGGTTCGACGCCGATCACGCGGGCGGCGGTGGCGGCCATGGACGGCAGGTGGTAGCCGGTGCCGCAGCCGATGTCGAGGGCCGTCGCCCCGGTCCACGACCTGACGGCCGCCATCGCGGCCTCGACCCGCCCCTCGGGATCCACCGCCCGGTTCTCCAGCTCGTAGGTCTGGGGGGTGTTCCAGATATTGGGGCTGGGGATGGCACCCCTGGCGAACCTCGGCATGCCCCTACCGTATTGACTCCTCCGTCTCGGTGAGGAGAGCGGTTCCTGACAGTTTCGAACGCCCGGCGGTCTCCTCGCCGAGCAGGACGATGTGATCTCGGTCGCGTCGGTGGTGGCGGACAGCACTGCTCGCCGGACCCGCTTAGGCTGGCAAAGGTGAGCGACATGAGCGAGCGGGCCGGTATGCCCAGCGGTGTTCGCCAGGATGTGCTCCGAGCCGGAGACGAGGAAGCGGTATGAGCGTCCGTGTATCCAGCGCGAAGATCGCGCTGTCCACCGCGTCGGTGTATCCCGAACGCACCCCCGACGCCTTCGAGCTGGCCGCGCGTCTGGGATACGACGGTGTGGAGATCATGGTGGGCGCCGACCCCGTGAGCCAGGACATCGACGTCCTGGAGCGCCTGTCGGACCACTACCAACTGCCGATCCTGGCCATTCACGCGCCGTGTCTGCTGGTGACGCAGCGGGTGTGGGGCAAGGACCCGTGGGCCAAGCTCCAGCGCGCGCAGCGCGCCGCAGAGCGGGTCGGTGCCAGGACCGTCGTGGTGCACCCGCCGTTCCGCTGGCAGCGCGACTACGCGCGCGACTTCGAGATCGGCCTCGCCAGGATGCGTGAGGAGACCGACGTGGTCTTCGCGGTGGAGAACATGTTCCCGCTGCGGGCCAGAGGCAACGAGGTGGTCCCCTACTCGCCCGACTGGAATCCGGTCGACTACGACTTCCCGCAGGTCACGTTGGATCTGTCGCACACGGCGGTGTCCGGGTCCGACGCCATGGAGATGTTCACCAAGCTCGGCGACAGGCTGGCCCACCTGCACCTGGCCGATGGCGTGGGGGTGCCGAACAAGGACGAGCACCTGGTTCCCGGGCGGGGCGGCCAGCCGTGCGCGCCGATCCTGGAGCGGATGGCGGGCAACGGCTACTCGGGGCTGGTCGTGCTGGAGATCAACACGCGCAAGGCCGCCAGCCGTACCGAGCGGATCGACGATCTCGCCGAGGCGCTGGCCTTCGCCCGGCTGCACCTCGCCGCGTCCACCAACGTATGAGCGAGCCCGTCGTGAGCACGCCGTCCGCGAACGGCTCCTCCCAGGACGGGGCCGGAGCGGCCAGAAGGCGCCCGGGGCGCAGGCCGGGGTCGGCCGACACCCGCGGGCAGATTCTCGCGGCGGCGCGCGAGACCTTCGCGGAGAAGGGGTTCGACAGGGCGACCATCCGGGGCATCGCCCGGCAGGCGGGGGTGGATCCGGCGCTGGTCCACCACTACTTCGCCGGCAAGGAGGGGATGTTCGTCGAGGCCATGGAGCTGCCGATCACTCCCGAGGGCGTCGTCTCGGCCATCCTGGCGGGACCGCGCGAGGAGGTCGGAGAGCGGCTGGCCCGGTTCATCCTGACCGTCACCTCGGATGCCGGGGCCCGTCAGCCGCTGCTGGCGCTGGTCCGCACCGCGATGACCAACGAACAGATGGTCGTCATGATCCGCGAGTTCATGACGCAGGCGCTCCTGGCCCGGGTCGCGGAGGTACTGGGAGTCCCGCGAATCCGGATGGAGGCGGCCTTCGCACAGCTGTTCGGCGTGGTCCTGGTGCGTTACGTGCTCAAGCTGGAGCCGCTGGCCTCGGTGGACATCGAGGAGCTGGTCGAGCTGCTCGCTCCCACGATCCAGCGCTATCTCGACGCGCCTTCCTAGCCCCGGCGGCATGTAGAGCATTGTTCTGGGAACGATGTTGACCGTAAGGTGGCCACGGCCGCCGTCGGTCTCGGCTTGAAGTTAAGTTACCGATCAGTAGTATTTATGGTGACCCGTCGTCAGCGTGGATGACAGGCAGTCGTACGCTGTCAGCCAACGTCGTCTGTGGGAGGACCCGTGCTCTGGGTAGCGATTATTGGGCTGGTCATGACAATCGTGGCGCTCGCGCTTGCCGCGCGCCGCGTGTTGTTCCTGTACAAGCTCGCCACCATCGGGCCGGGCGCGCCCGAGCGCGTCGAGTATGCGAAGAACAACCTCGGTGAGGAGCTCAAGGCCCAGCTGGTCGAGGTTTTCGGGCAGCGGAAGCTGCTGAAGTGGACGGCGTCCGGTGTCGCGCACTTCTTTGTCATGTGGGCGTTCTTCATCCTGGCGACCGTCTACCTTGAGGCGTACGGCACCCTGATCCAGGGGGCCGTCACCGGAACCCCCGACTTCCACATCCCGCTCATCGGGACGTGGCCGATCCTGGGCTTCCTGCAGGACTTCATCGCGGTCGCGGCCCTGCTGGGACTCATCGCCTTCGCGACCATCAGGATCAAGAACGCGCCGAAGAAGCTGGGCCGCAAGTCCCGCTTCTCCGGGTCGCACCTCGGCGGTGCCTGGCTCGTCCTCTTCATGATCTTCAATGTGATCTGGACGATGTTCCTCTTCCGTGGCGCCGCGGCCAACACCGGCAACCTGCCCTACGCCTCGGGGGCGTTCGCCTCCGACGCGACGGCCGCCCTGCTGCGGCCGCTGGGCGAGACGGCCAACGGGGCGCTCGAACACGTCGGCCTGCTCCTGCACATCGGCGTCATGCTGGTGTTCCTGGTGATCGTGGTGAACTCCAAGCACCTGCACATCTTCACCGCGCCGATGAACGTGGCCTTCTCCCGTCGTCCGGACGGCAACGGCGCGGCCCAGCCGATGCGGATCGACGGCAAGATCGTCGACTTCGAGGACGAGGACCTCGACGGCGACCGGCTCGGCCGGGGCAAGATCGAGGACACCACCTGGAAGGGCTTCCTCGACTTCTACACCTGCACCGAGTGCGGCCGCTGCCAGTCGCAGTGCCCGGCCTGGAACACCGACAAGCCGCTGTCGCCGAAGATGCTGATCCTGGACCAGCGCGACCACGCCTTCAAGGTGGCGCCGTACCTGATGGCCACCGAGGAGCAGCGCGCCGACCTGCACGAGGACGTGCTGGCCCTGCTGGAGAAGCCGCTGGTCGGCGAGGACGGCGTCATCCACCCCGACGTGCTGTGGTCCTGCACCAACTGCGGTGCCTGCGTCGAGCAGTGCCCGGTGGACATCGAGCACATCGACCACATCCTCGACATGCGCCGCTACCAGGTGATGGTGGAGTCCAACTTCCCCTCCGAGGCCGGCGTCATGGTCAAGAACCTGGAGAACAAGGGCAACCCGTGGGGGATGTCCGAGATGAAGCGGGCCGACTGGATCGAGGAGCTCGCCGGCCGCGAGGTCGACCCGATCGAGGTCCAGCTCATCGACGAGAAGATGCCGGAGGACACCGAGTACCTTTTCTGGGTCGGCTGCGCCGGGGCGCTGGAGGACCGGGCCAAGAAGACCACCAAGGCGGTCGCGGAGCTGCTGCACGTCGCGGGGGTCAAGTTCGCGGTGCTCGGCCCGATGGAGGCGTGCACCGGTGACCCGGCCCGCCGCCTGGGCATGGAGTTCCTCTTCGACATGCTGGCCAAGCAGAACATCGAGACCCTGAACGAGGCCGGGGTCAAGAAGATCGTCGCGACCTGCCCGCACTGTTTCAACACCCTCGCCAACGAATACCCGCAGCTGGGCGGCACCTACGAGGTGGTGCACCACACCCAGTTGCTGGCCAAACTGGTGGACGAGGGCAAGCTGATCCCGGTCACGCCGATCGAGGAGAAGATCACCTACCACGACCCGTGCTTCCTCGGGCGCCACAACAAGGTCTACTCCCAGCCCCGCGACATCATGGCCAAGGTGCCCGGTGTGCAGACCCAGGAGATGCACCGCCACAAGGACCGCGGCTTCTGCTGCGGCGCGGGCGGCGCGCGGATGTGGATGGAGGAGCGGCTCGGAAAGCGCATCAACACCGAGCGGGTGGACGAGGCGCTGACCACGGACCCGGACACCATCTCCACGGCCTGCCCGTTCTGCCTGGTCATGCTCGGTGACTCGATCAACGAGAAGAAGAACGCGGGCGAGGCCAGGGAGACGCTGGAAGTCGTCGATGTCTCCCAGTTGCTGATCAAATCGATCAAAGGCCAGCCCGTCGAGGCATCTTGACACCCGATGAGTGAACGTCAGGTGCGGCATTTTTTCTCATGTCGCACCTGACCTGCGGTCAAGTTCCCATGAAAAGGACGTAAGGTCCGAAAACCTTCCTTTCACATAACGGTCAAATCACGGTAACCTCAACGTCGCGTAGCTCATTCAACGGGGAGGGGGCTTGACGATGCCTGTCGTCGTCAGCGATGCCGAGGTTACCCTGGCCGATGTTCTCTCACTTCGGCTGGCCGTCGACGAGCCGCTGGCCGACGGCACCGAACTGGTCCTGCGCAACCGGGCCACCGCGGTCGAGAGCAGGGTGCCGCTGGGGGCGCCGGGTGTCCAGCTGCGCGAGGCGGCGCTGGCGGTCTCGCTCGCGCCGCTGGAGCTGGGGCCCGGCCGCTGGGACACCTACCTGCAGCAGGGCTCGTCGCGCACCCGGCTGCGCAGCGTCGACCCCGGGTTCTCCCTCGACCACCTGGACGCGTACGCGCTGAGCCGCCGCACGCTGGCCTACCGCGCCTACCGGACCCGCAACGGCTTCCTGGCCCTGAAGATCGACGACGCCCGGCCGGCGGCCGAGGTCCGTTCCGTCTGGTTCAGGGAGGGGCGCTTCGAGGTCACCGGGCTGCTGGCCTTCACCGGCCTCGACGACGACGAGGCCCGGCACGAGGCGCGGCTCGCCCTGCGCCGCAGCCGGCCCGATGCCGAGCTGACCTCTGTTGCAACGGTCCAGGGCGTGCGCTTCCACGCCGCGCTCTCGCTCTGCGACGTGCTCGCCGCGGCTCCCGACCAGACCGGCACCTGGGAACCCTCGCTGCGGGTGCGCGGCGTGGACACACCGCTCCGGCTGGGCTCCCGGCTGGACGACGTCGACGGCAAGCGCCGCCGCCTGCACTATCCCGCCGCCCAGATCGACGGGGTGCCGATCCGTCCCTGCTACACGGCGGACGACGAGCTCAGGATCGAGGTCGGCGGGTGAGGATCTGCCTGCTCGTCCCATCCGTCTACGGCATGCGCGGTGATACCCGCTCGGTGGTCAACCTCGCGGGAGAGCTGGCAGAACGTCACGATGTCGAGATCATCAGCGTCCGCCGCCAGCGGGAGAAGCCGTTCTTCCCCGTGGCGCCCGGTGTGAAGCTGTCCTGGGTGGTCGACGCCCAGCCGGGGGTACGGCACCTGCTCCCGCGCGGCCAGATGCGCACCGAGGTCGCGCTCTGGCGGCGGTTGCGCGGCCTGAAGGCCGATGTGCTCATCAGTACCCGCCCCGGCCTGAGCGTCCAGGTGGCCAGGCACGCGCCGCGTGACGTGGTGCGGGTCGCCCGCGAGTGGGGCCGCCCGCCGGTGCCGGGGCCGATCAGGAAGTTCTACCCGCGCCTGGACGCGGTCGCCGTCGCCACCGAGTCGAGCAGGCAGGAGTGGGACCGCCTGCTGGGCGGGAACGTCACGGTCGGCGTGATCCCGGACGCGCTGCCCGCCGGGCCGTGGCCACGCTCGCGGATGGACAACCGCATCGTCGCCGCGGGTGGGCGCCTGGTCACGGTGAAGGCCCACGACCGGTTGATCCGCGCGTTCGCCGCCGTCGCGGGCAAGCGTCCCGACTGGCGGTTGCGCCTGTACGGCGGGGGTCCCGAGGAGAAGCGCCTGCGGGCCCTCGTCGGCGCCCTCGACCTGCACAACCACGTCTACTTCATGGGCACCACCTCCGACCTGACCGGCGAGTTCGCCAAGGCCTCGATCGTGGCGACCACCTCCAGGACGGAGGTGCTCGGGATGACCGTGATCGAGGCGATGGCCAGCGGGGTGCCGGTGATCGCGTTCGACAGCCCGCGGGGAGCGGGCGAGTTCGTGGCCGACGGGCGGAGCGGGGTCCTGGTCGCCGAGGGGGAGGGCGAGATCGAGGCGTACGCGTCCGCGCTGCTCGCGCTCATCGACGACGAGCGGCGGCGACGGGAGCTCGCGGCGGGGGCGCTGGAGGCCGCGTCGGTTTACGGCGCGGGCGCGGTGGCGGGCCACTGGGAGAAACTGATCGCGGCTACATCCCGCTGTGCCTGACGCGGGTACCGTTGGGACATGCATGGGTACAGCGGTGACAAGCAGGCTTATCTGACCCGGTTACGGCGGATCGAGGGGCAGATCAGAGGTCTGCAGCGGATGGTCGAAGAGGATGCCTACTGCATCGACGTGCTGACCCAGGTGTCCGCCGCCACGCGGGCACTCCAGGCGGTGGCACTCGGCCTGCTTGAGGATCACATCGGTCACTGCGTCGCCGACGCCATCAACATCGGGGGCCCGGAGGCGCAGGAGAAGGTTAAGGAGGCGTCGGCCGCGATCGCCCGTCTCGTCCGTTCGTGACTAGTCACATGACTATTTTTTCCGACCACGTCCCGGACCCCGTTACAGGGTCCGGGACCGGGTCTTGAAAACGGTTCTTCCGGTGGCTTCAGCAGACAGCCGAAGCACTCAACCCGAGCGCGTTGTCGAGCTCCACCAAGGTGAGGGGCCGTTCGCTGATCGCGACGGCGGACAGCACCTCGGCATAGAGCGCGATCTCGTCCAACGCGACACGGTCGTGGACTCTAGAGTCCAGGTCGTCGTGCCCCACCGCGTCGTCCTTCCTTCCGCAGCCCACACCCACTTCGAGGTTACGGCGGGCGGTCATCGGTGCCCATGGCCCATCGGGACCATTCCTCGTCCCGCCCGGCACGTCCTCAAGGAGGGTCATTTCCCGATTACGAGATCACAATTCAGCTAATTGTCTGATGCGTAGGGGCCTAGAAGGATATAGGGAGAGTAAGGATGAAATAACTCTATTTGTGGTTTAAGCATACCGGCGTATGTCAGAAGTGACGTGGATAGGTTCCCGACACTCCTGGGACGGGGTCGTCCCGCTCGTGTGTCAGCCGGTGCACGACAGCCGAGGCCGTCGCGAAACCGCGCTCGGGTACCTCGGTCCCGGTGAGACGGCACCACGCGAGCCCGGTGGCGTAGGCGGCGCCGAGCAGGGCCGCGGCCGAGGCCCGGTCCGGTGGGTGGAGCGCGGAAGGCAGCTCGCCCGAGCGCGGCCAGCAGCCCCGCAGCGGGTGCGCGGAGTCGGTGAGCACCACGTGCAGGATGTGCCGCAGCTCGGGATCCAGCCATGGGTAGAGCCCGTCGGCCACCCTCGGCGCGAAGGCCGCCAGGTCGGCGGCGAGCAGCGAGGCGGCCACCGCCCGTGGGTCGGCACCCATCGGGGCGAGGAAGCCCAGTGCCTGGACCAGGTCGTAGACCATGTGCTGGAAGTGGTCGCCGGGTGAGGCGTCGGGCAGCGTCAGGTGGGCCGGGCAGCGCGAGAGCCACGCGTGGCGCACCACCTCGTCGCCCTGGTGGGCGATGACGGGATCCTGGCAGGCCCGGCGGAGCAGTGGTTCGACCATGGTCAGCAGGGCGTCGGCGCGCGGCCCGAATCTGGGGTCGCCGCGTACCGCGGCGGCGGTGTCGGCCATCAACGCGACCAACCGCAGGCCCGCCTCGGGGTGCCCGGCCCTGACCCGCTCGCCGTACAGCGCGACCAGCTCGCCCAGCGAGGTGGGCGGCAGCCAGCGAACCCACTCGTCGCCGGGCAGTGGGCGGGCGAGGAACTCCCCGAACATCGACAGCAGCACCTCGTTGCCGTCGAAGGCGGGGGCGTAGGCGCACCACATGAGCGTGCCCCAGATCGCGGTGACCGGGCTGGCCACCTCCCCGGCGAAGAGCCGGGTGAACGGCCCGGTGAGCGGGAAGTCCTCCCTGCGCCTGCCCCGCTGGGCGATGACCAGCTCGCGGACCCGCTCGGTGATCTCGTAGGGCACGTCGGGGCCGACGAACCCCTGGACCGACCCGCGGTCGACGGCGAAGTCGGGGCCGGTCGGGATCAGATGCGGCAGCACCATCGAGGTGACCTGGACGACCTGCGCCGCGGCGCGGAAACCCCGGTCGGCGGGAGGCGCGGTCAGGTGCCAGCGGCCGTCGGCGGGATCCTGGCGGTACCACCGGGCGTGGGCACCGAACAGCCAGCGCCCGCCGTCCGGGGTGGCCAGCGTGCGCTGGGCGATGGCCTGGGCCCGCGCGAGCGGCGGGAGCCCCGTCCACCGGTGGTCGGCGACCATGATCCGCACGTCGCGCTCGATGGCGTCGAACCCATCCCACTGCCACATGCCGGTCATCGGCATTCCGGGGCGAGGGCCCTGGCCTCAGCCACGGGCGGGATGCCCCTGCCTCCCTTCGGTCAAGGTGGTGTCCGGCACCGCGATCGCCAAGCGGGCCTCGCACGATCGTAAGGCCCTCCCGGCCGCTCCGGCAGGCGGGCGTCCAGGCCGGCGGGCGTGCCGTTCAGGCCGGCGGCAGAACGGTCGCGGCCCGATGGCGGGCGGCCCTGGCGACGTAGCCGGCCGACGTACGGGCGAAGGAGTCGCGGTCGTCGTCCGTGAGCTCTCGGATGATCTTCCCGGGGACGCCCGCGACGAGTACCCCCGCCGGGATCCGCTTCCCCGGTGCCACCAGGGCGCCGGCCGCGATCAGCGACCCCACGCCGATCCTGGCGCCGCCCAGCACGATCGCGCCGATGCCGATGAGCGCGCCGGTCTCCACATGGGCGCCGTGCACCATGGCCTTGTGCCCGAGGCTCACCCGGGGCTCCAGCACGGCCGGTTCGCCCGGGTCCGAGTGTAGGCAGCACAGGTCCTGGATGTTGCACTCCTCGGCGACCTCGATGTCCTCGTCGTCCCCGCGGAGGACCGAGCCGTACCAGACGTTCGCGGCGCGGCCCAGCCGGACTCTCCCGACGACCACCGCTCCCGGGGCGATGTAGGCGTCCGGATGAATCCGCGGAATCGCGTCGCCGTCGAGGGCGGCGATGTAGGGCATGGCGTTCATGGAGACGATGTTAGAGGGGGGCGTTCTGTCCGGTATTTCGGCAAGCAGGTGGCGTGTTCAGGTTGCAGAGTCGGGCAGTAAGCAGGAAAGTCGTCTCCTGACGTCACCTTTCCCGCCACACAACCTCCACGGGCAGTGCCATGACAAACCAGCACGAGAGCTTTCCCGACCTGATGCATGAGGACTCGTTCGAGGTCGTCATGCGCGGTTACAGCCGCCGACAGGTTCACGACTACATGGACCGCCACCGCCACCAGATCCGCGACCTGGAGGAGCGGCTCGCGCGCGCGATCGGCCAGGCCGAGCAGGGCCGGATCGAGCTGTCCGAGGCACGCAAAAGGCTCTCGGACGCCCCGCAGGACTACGACGAGCTCGGCGAGCGGCTCAGCCAGATACTGAAGCTGGGCGAGGAGGAGGCCGCATCCAAGAGGCAGGTCGCGGAGGCGGAGGCGGTCAAGCTCCGCGACGACGCGGCCGCCGAGTCCGAGCGGCTGATCACCTCCGCGCAGGATCGGGCCGAGGCCCTCCTGAACGCCGCGCAGCAGGAGGCCGAGCGCCGGGTGGCCGAGGCCACCGCCATCGCCGAGCAGCGGCTCGCCCAAGCCGGCAAGGAGGCGGAGGAGACGGTCAACGCGGCCCGCGCCGAGTCCGAGGAGACCCTGCGCAGCGCCCGTGCCGAGGCCGACCGGATGGTCACCTCGGCGAGGAGGGAGGCGGAGCAGACCGTCGAGAACGCCCGTGCGGAGGCCGACTCCACGCTGAGCACGGCCCACGCGGAGGCGCGGGCGACGGTCATCGCCGCCAACACCGAGGCGCACTCCACGCTGTCGGCGGCCCAGCAGCGGGCCAACGCCCTGGACGAGACCACCGGCCGCCGGGTCGTCTACCTCACCGACACCCACCACGAGGTCATGCGCCGCCTGCACGAGATGGGTGCCGTCCTGGGCGACCTGCTCCATCGGGAGAGCAGTGCGGGTCCCCTGGTCGACGAGGACGCGGTGCTGCCCCCGGCCCGCGTCCAGCCCGCGCTGACGGCTCCCGCCCCGGCCGAGGCCGTCGACGAGGTCTCCGGGGCCCCCGAGGGCCTCGACGAGACACCGGGCGCCGCGTCCGACGGCTCCGAGGCGTCGGCGGGGTACGCGGAGCACACCGGATCCGAGGGTGTGCGAGGTGCCGAGCCCGTTGACGCCGCACCCGACCTGGAGTCCGTACGGGTGATCGTGGAAGACGACGCCCCCCGCAAGGACGCCGGTGACCGTTCTGCCGAGGAGCTTGAGGTGTACGACGACACCGACGTCGACCTCACCCCGGCCACGGGAAAGAACGGCGGGAGGTACGCCGCTCCCCGCAAGTGAGATCTCCCGGTGAGGAGCGTGAGCCGGGATCGGTGTTGGTGACCGTGGATCTCAGCGGTGCCACCGCGTCGCCGGAGCCGTCCGAAGGTCAAGCGGAAGCCCCCGCCCCCGATAGGGTCGGGGGCTTCCGCGATTGGGGGCCCGGCGCCGGGACCGCATCGGATCCGCTCACCCCGGCACCGGGCGGTCTTCAGGTGTCGGTTTCCGGCTCCGCCTCGCCGGAACGTTCCCGCTGAACGCGTAGGTGCTCACGCAGCTCCTCCGGGCCGTCCGCGTCGATGGTCATCGCGCAGCCGACATCACGCTGGGCGGAGGTCAGCGGGTGGTGGCGGGTTGCCCACCACCTGCCCGCGTCGCTCCGCCAGATCGTCCAGTCGGGAAACTCCCGGGCGATTTCCGCTAGATGTCGGTCGAAAGACATCCGTGCACCTTCCCCGCGCCCAGGCCCGTCTTTGCGACGTTCCACCTCTGACGGTGAGGCACTTCTCTAGAGAAATCAATGATCGTGAAGGACAGGTCAACCTATCGGTTGACGGATGGCCTTGAACTATGAGTCGAAGTCGTACTGAAGTACGTAAGAGGCAGCGTCCAGGATCATCTCGTTGACCTCGACGGCGACGCCGTCGGCGGTGCGGGCGACCCGGGCGATCACGATGACCGGGGTACCGGCGGGCAGGTCGAGCTGGACGGTCTCGTGGGGATGGGGCATGCGGGCGCGGATCTCCTCGGTGAAGTGCGCCGGGGCGTGGCCGAGCTCGCCGAGGCGCGCGTAGACGCCCCCCGGTCCGGTGTCCTCTCTTGTGATCGCGGTCCCCTCCACCAGTTCGGCGGGGAAGTGGGAGACCGACAGTTGCACCGGCCGCCCGTTCACCGAGTAGCGCCGTCTGCGGACCCACACCTCGGGGCTGTCCAGCACCCGTGCCACGGGGCCCTCGGCCCGCTCCCGGTCGATGTCCACCTCGTCCACGGTGTAGGGGCGGCCCTCGGTGTCGGAGTCCCAGATGGCCGCGCCGCGCCCCCACCTGTCACGGGAGAGCCGCCGGGAGCCGTGTCGCCTGATCGGGCGGAACTGCCTGACATACACTCCTGAGCCGCGTTTGGGGATGGCCAGTCCTTCGTTGATTAACACGGAAAGGGCCTGTCTGGCAGTGGCACGGGCTATGCCGTGCCGTGCCATCAGGGCGTTCTCGCCCGGAAGCCGATCCCCGTCTCGGAGATCACCGGACAGGATCGCTTCGCGAAGCCCGTCGGCGATGCGCCGATAGATCGGGGGCTCGGGAGGTACCGGGGACTGCTGCACGTTCGATCACCCTCTGTCACCAACCGGGTTTGGCGTCTCCAGAGAACTTGCCCCGTCTTGTCCACGATCGCACAGATACAGGGGTTGGTAACCTGTTTCTTTTGGGAGGTATCGTGCCCGTGTGGCGAGCTTAAGGAGTTTTTCCGGCCCGTTACCGTGGAACGATCCCAGCCGCTATTCGGCCGGCCCACCACCGACGCGTTGCGGTCGCGGCCAGTACGGCACCCACTGTGTTGACGATCACGTCGTCGACGGAGCTCACCCGCCCCAGGTGCAGGACGTACTGGAGGATCTCCACGGTGAGTGAGGCGCCCGCCGCCACGGCCGCGATCCGGGCGAGCGAGGCGAGGCGCGCCGAGCGCACCGGGAGCATGCCGCCGAGCGCGGCGAAGACCAGAAGGTTCCCGACGACCTGCACGAACGCCGCCTGCGCCGGCCCGTGGACGGTCGCCCACAGGTCCACGAGGGGGAGCGGACTGACATCCGAGGCGCCCGCCCGAGGAGTGAGGATCATCCAGATCCAGGGGGCGGTCCCGGTCACCGCGACCACGTCGGCCAGGGCGGTGCGAACGGGGAAGGGATGACCCTTACGGGCGCGGTGGCGGGCCAGTACGTGGATGGCGACCACGGCCACCGGGACCGCGACGAAAGTCGCTATAACGATATTTCCCCACAGCTGCCATGCCTGATGCATGAGGCAATGATGTCGGTGCGCGAAGCCCGGCCGCGGTGCTGTGAGGTTACGAGAAGGTGGCCTTCAGGCAAGGGGCGTTCGGGGGGCGTCGGGCCCGAACGGATCGGTACGGCGCGGGAGCCGGAACCTCGGGCTGAACGGTGGCCGGCGCCGAGGCGGGCGGTCGCGGCCGGCCCGGGATCAGATGGTTCTGGTCAGGGCGCGGGAGATGCCCAGGGCGGCGGCCTTGACGGCGGGGGCCAGCCGGGTGGGCTGGAAGCGGGCCAGCGGGACCGAGATGGACAGCGCGGCCACGGCCACCCCGTCGCCGAACACCGGGGCCGCGATGCAGGCGCCGCCCAGCTGGGCCTCCTCCCGCTCGTAGGCCAGCCCCGCGGCCTGGATCTGGCCGAGCACCTCCTCCAGGTGCCGGGGGTCGACGATCGAGTGCGAGGTCAGCCGACGGAGCGGTCGGCCGAGGACCTCGTCGATCAGGTCGGGTCCTGAGTAGGCGAGCAGGGCCTTGCCGATCCCGGTGCAGGTCAGCGGGAGGCGCCCGCCGACGTGCGAAGGCAGCGCGAAGGCCGTCTGGCCACGGATCTTCTCGACGTAGACGACGTCGAGGCCGTCGCGCACGCCCAGGTGGACGGTCTCGTGGGTGGCCTCGTAGAGGTCGTGCATGAAGGGCAGCGCCGCGTGTCTCAGGTCGCGCTCTCCGGGCACGATGCTGCCGAGCTCGAAGAGGCGGCGGCCGAGGTAGTAGCCGTCGGGGTGGCGGACGACCGCGCCGATCGAGGTCAGCTCGGTGAGCAGCCGGAAGGCCGTGGTCTTGGGCAGATGGCAGCGCTCGGCGACGTCGGCCAGGCGCAACGGCCCGCCCGTGGGGCGGAACGCGTCAAGCACGAGCCAGGATTTCTCCAGCACGGACAACCGGTCGGGGTTCCGTTTCACGGAACTCATTCTTGCTTATGAATCACCTGGGCCCTATACCCGTATGGAGTGATCCAGCGAAGTACATCCCCGAGGAGAAGTCTTGTCTGACCAGGTGAACCACTTCATCGGTGGGGTGCCGGTCGCCGAGGGCGCGACGTTCGCCACGTACGACCCGGTGACCGGGCTCGCGGTGCGTGAGGTCCGCGAGGCGGACCGGGCCGTCGTCGACAGAGCGGTGGCCGCCGCCCGCTCGGCCCTGCCCGCGTGGGCGGCGCTGCCGGTGGCCGAGCGGGCCGCCTGGATGCGCCGCCTCGCCGACGCGATCGAGGAGCGGTTCGAGGATCTGGTGGCCGCGGAGATCGCCGACACCGGCAAGTCGGTCACCCAGACCCGGACCCTGGACATCCCGCGCGGCGCTGCCAACTTCAGGTCGTTCGCCGAGATCGCGGCCCAGCACCCGGAGAACGCGTTCCACCTGACGGACGTGCTGAGCTACACGGTGCGCAAGCCCCTCGGGGTGGTCGCGGTGATCGTGCCGTGGAACCTGCCCTTCCTGCTGGCGACCTGGAAGCTCGGCCCCGCGCTCGTCGCGGGCAACACGGTGGTGGTCAAGCCCTCGGAGCACACCCCGGGCTCGGTCGCGGTGCTCGCGGAGATCGCCGCCTCGATCGGCCTTCCCCCCGGCGTCCTCAACGTCGTGCACGGCTTCGGCGGCGGCTCCACCGGCCAGTTCCTGGTGGAGCACCCGGGCGTGGACGCGGTCACCTTCACCGGCGAGAGCCGCACCGGTTCGACGATCATGAAAGCGGTGGCGGACCGGGTCAAGCCCGTCTCGTTCGAGCTGGGCGGCAAGAACGCGGGGCTGGTCTTCGCCGACGCGGACCTCGACGCGGCGGTCGAGGGGAGCGTGCGGTCGGTCTTCACCAACGGCGGCCAGGTCTGCCTGTGCACCGAGCGGCTGTACGTGGAACGGCCCGTCTTCGAGGAGTTCACCGCGCGGCTGGCCAGGCGCGCGGGGGAGCTGCGGTTCGGCCGCCCCGCCGACCAGGACACCACGATGATGCCGATGATCTCCGCCGAGCACCGGGACAAGGTGCTCTCCTACTACGAGCTGGCCAGAAGTGAAGGCGCCGAGATCCGCGCCGGCGGTGGTGTGCCGCGTTTCGGCGACGACCGCGACGGCGGCTACTACGTCGAGCCGACGGTGCTGACCGGACTGCCGCACGACTCCAGGGTGAACCGGGAGGAGATCTTCGGCCCGGTCTGCCACATCGCCCCGTTCGACACCGAGACCGAGGCGGTCGGACTGGCCAACGACAGCGAGTACGGCCTGGCGGCGACGGTCTGGACCACCAACCTGAGCAGGGCCCACCGGGTGGCGCAGTCGTTGGCGGCCGGACTGGTCTGGGTCAACACCTGGTACCTGCGCGACCTGCGGACCCCCTTCGGAGGAGTGAAGCTGTCCGGCATCGGACGCGAGGGCGGCACGCGCTCGCTGGACTTCTACTCCGAACCCACCACGATCACCATCAAGCTGGAGCCGGGAAATGACTGAGTGGAGCGAGGCCGTCGACGCGCGGACGGAGGCGGCCGACCGGTTGCTGGAGGCGGCGCGGAGCGGCAAGCCGTGCCCCCCGGTGCGTGAGACGTTGCCCGGCCGGAGCGCCGAGATCGGCTACGCCGTACAGGAGATCAACACCAGGCGGGCGCTGGCGGAGGGGCGGCGGCTGGTCGGCAGGAAGATCGGGCTGACCTCCCCTGCGGTCCAGCGCCAGCTCGGTGTGGACCGGCCGGACTTCGGGATGCTCTTCGCCGACATGGCCTACCTCGACGGCCTGCCCGTCCCGGCCGACCGCTTCCTGCAGCCCAGGGCCGAGGCGGAGGTGGCACTGGTCCTCGGCGCCGACCTGGAGGGCGGCCCCTTCACGGTCGCCGACGTGATCCGGGCGGTCGACTTCGTGCTGCCCGCGATCGAGATCGTGGACAGCCGCGTCGCGGAGTGGGACATCACGCTCGTCGACACGATCGCCGACAACGCCTCCAGCGGCGCGTTCGTGCTCGGCAACACCCCGGTCGAGCTGCGTGGCCTGGACCTGCGCCTGGCCGGGATGACCATGAGCAAGAACGGCCTGGAGGTCTCCACCGGCGCGGGCGCGGCCTGCCTCGGGCACCCGCTGAACGCCGCGGTCTGGCTGGCCGACGCGCTGGGCCGCACGGACTTCCCGCTGCGGGCGGGGGACGTCGTGCTCACCGGCGCGCTCGGCCCGATGGTCGGCGTCGAGCCCGGCGACGTCTTCGAAGCGCACATCGAGGGCCTCGGCTCGGTCAGGGCGGTGTTCTCGTGAAGATAGCGATCATCGGTTCGGGGAACATCGGCACCGACCTGATGTTCAAGGCGCTGCTGTCGAAGAAGGTCGAGGTCTTCGCGATGGCGGGCATCGACCCCGACTCCGACGGTCTGGCCCGCGCCCGCCGTCGCGGGATCGCCACCACCCACGAGGGCGTCGAGGGCCTGGTCGCGCTGCCCGGGTTCGCCGAGGTGGAGGTCGTCCTCGACGCGACCTCGGCCGGCGCGCACCGGCACAACGACAAGGTGCTGCGGGCGCACGGCAAGCGGGTCATCGACCTGACCCCCGCCGCCCTCGGCCCCTACGTGGTGCCCCCGGTCAACCTGGAGGCCCACCTCACCGAGCCGAACCTCAACATGGTCACCTGCGGCGGGCAGGCCACGATCCCGATCGTCGCGGCGGTCGCCTCGCAGGTGCCCGTCCGGTACGCGGAGATCGTCGCCTCGATCGCCTCCCGGTCGGCGGGACCCGGCACCCGGGCCAACATCGACGAGTTCACCGAGACGACCTCCCGGGCGATCGAGCAGGTCGGCGGGGCGGCCAAGGGCAAGGCGATCATCGTCCTCAACCCGGCGGAGCCGCCGCTGATCATGCGTGACACGGTCTACTGCCTGGTGGACGAGTGTGACGAGCCGGCGGTGGTGGCGGCCGTGCGGGCCATGGTGGAGCGGGTCCGCGACTACGTGCCCGGCTACCGGCTCAAGCAGGACGTGCAGTTCGAGAAGGTCCCGGCCGGGGAGCCGCTCCCCGACGGCACCCGCGACGGCGGCGTCAAGGTGACCGTCTTCCTGGAGGTGGAGGGCGCCGCCCACTACCTGCCCGCCTACGCGGGCAACCTCGACATCATGACCTCCGCCGCGCTGCGCACCGCCGAGCGCCTGGCCGAGCTGGACCATACCGAGGTGAACGCGTGAAACTGTACGTTCAGGACGTGACGCTGCGGGACGGCATGCACGCCATCCGGCACCGCTACACCGTCGCCCAGGCCGCCGAGATCGCCGCGGCCCTCGACGCCGCCGGGGTGGCGGCGATCGAGATCGCGCACGGCGACGGCCTCTCCGGGGGCAGCTTCAACTACGGCGTGGGCGCGCACACCGACGACGAGTGGATCGAGGCGGTCGCCGTGGCCGTGCGCCGGGCGAGGCTGACCACCCTGCTGCTGCCCGGCATCGGCACCATCGACGACCTCAAGCGCGCCCACGCGCTCGGCGTCACCTCGGTCAGGGTGGCCACCCACTGCACCGAGGCCGACATCTCCGCCCAGCACATCGCCACCGCGCGCGAGCTCGGTATGGACGTGTCCGGATTTTTGATGATGTCGCATATGGCGGAGGCCGAGGAGCTGGCCAGGCAGGCCAAGCTCATGGAGTCGTACGGCGCGCAGTGCGTCTACGTGACCGACTCCGGTGGCCGGTTGACCATGGACGGGGTCAGGGAGCGGATCCGGGCCTACCGCTCGGTGCTCGACGAGGGCACCGAGATCGGCATCCACGCCCACCACAACCTGGGCCTGGGCGTGGCCAACTCGGTGGTCGCGGTGGAGAACGGCACCTACCGGGTGGACGCCTCCCTGGCCGGGATGGGCGCCGGAGCGGGCAACTGCCCGATCGAGGTGTTCGTCGCGGTGGCCGACCTGATGGGCTGGGAGCACGGCTGTGACCTGAACGCCCTGATGGACGCGGCGGACAACCTGGTCAGGCCGCTGCAGGACCGGCCGGTCCGGGTGGATCGGGAGACGCTGACGCTCGGCTACGCCGGTGTCTACTCCAGCTTCCTGCGGCACGCCGAGGCGGCCTCGGCGCGGTACGGGGTCGACACCCGGACCATCCTGACCGAGGTGGGACGCCGCCGGATGGTGGGCGGTCAGGAGGACATGATCGTGGACATCGCGCTGGACCTCGCACGTTCGGGAGAGCAGTCATGACCGACATCCACCAGCTCGCCGCGGTCCTGGACGAGGCCATCCGCACCGGTCGCGCGGTGCCCAGGCCCGAGCAGGACTACGGCGTGGCCGACGCTTACCGGGTGCAGGAGGAACTGATCCGGCTCCGTCTTGAGCGGGGAGACCGGCTGGCCGGGGTGAAGCTGGGCTTCACCAGCGAGGGCAAGCGCCGCCAGATGGGCGTGCACGACATCATCTTCGGCCGGGTGCCGGAGTCGTCGGTCATCGGTGACGGCTCGTACGCTGACGTGTCCGGCTACATCCACCCGAGGGCGGAGCCGGAGGTCGTCTACCTCATTGGGCGGCGCATCGCGTCGCCGGCCGACGCGTTCGCACCGGACGCCATCGCGGCCGTCGCCCCCGGTATCGAGGTCATCGACTCGCGCTACGAGGACTTCAGGTTCTCGCTGCCCGACGTGATCGCCGACAACACCTCGGCCGCCGGGTACGCCGTCGGCCAGTGGCAGCCCTACGACCCGTCCCGGTGGAACCTGGGCGTCGTGCTGGAGATCGACGGGCGCGTGGTCCAGGTCGGGTCGACCGGCGCCATCCTGGGCGACCCGCGCCGGGCCCTCGCGGAGGCCGCACGCCTGGCAGGACGGATCGGGATGGTCCTGGAGCCGGGGTGGATCCTGCTCGCCGGCGCCGCCACGCCCGCCGAGCCGCTCGCGCCCGGCGCGCGGGTGCGGGCCGAGATCCAGCATCTGGGGTCGGTGTCGTTCACCGCGTCCGCGCCCGGAGAGAAGTCCTGAACGCCGGCGACCGCAGAAGCGGAGAGAACATGAGCGACGGGCTCGTCGTCACCGGGAAGGCCACCCCCCGGGGGAGGTTTCCGCACGTCAAGCGGGCGGGTGACTTCCTGTACGTGTCCGGGACCTCCTCGCGCAGGCCGGACAACACGATCGCCGGCGCCGAGGCCGACGAGTTCGGCACGGTCACGCTCGACATCGCCGAACAGACCCGGGCGGTGATAGAGAACATCGGAGACATCCTCCGGGCGGCCGGAGCCGATCTGCACGATCTCGTGCAGGTCACCACCTACCTGGTGAACATCAACGACTTCGGCGGGTACAACGCGGTCTACGCGGAGTACTTCGACGAGGCCGGTCCGACCCGCACCACAGTGGCCGTTCACCAGCTGCCGCACCCGCATCTGCTCATCGAAATTCAGGCCGTGGCCTACCGACCGAAGGGGCGCCCGTGATCCCACCCATCGACCTCACCACGTGGATCGACGAGCACGCCCACCTGCTCAAGCCGCCGGTGGGCAACAAGATGGTCTTCGAGGGCGCCAGTGACTTCATCGTCATGGTCGTCGGCGGGCCGAACGCGCGGACCGACTTCCACATCGACCCGTACGAGGAGCTCTTCTACCAGATCCGCGGCAACATGCACGTCAACGTCATGACCCCCGAAGGACCGCAGACCGTGCACGTGCGCGAGGGGCAGATGTGGCTGCTCCCGCCGAACACGCCGCACTCGCCGCAGCGCCCCGAGGAGGGGTCCGTCGGCCTGGTGGTGGAGCGGATCAGGCCGGAGGGCGTGCTGGAGAGGTTCCTCTGGTACTGCCCGGAGTGCAGCGCCGTGGTCCACGAGGTGGAGCTTCAGGTCCGCGACATCGTGACCGACCTGCCGCCGATCTTCCAGGCGTTCTACGACGACGAGAAGGCGCGCACCTGCGGGAACTGCGGCGCCGTCCACCCCGGCAGGGGATAGCCGTTGATCATCGATGTGCACACGCACCACGTCCCCAAGGGCTGGCCGGACCTCGGCTGGCCGGGGGCGCCACGGCTCCGGGTCGACTCCGAGCGGGAGGCCGTGATCCTGCTCGGGGACCGGGAGTTCCGCCGGATCGCCGACGACTGCTGGAACCCCTCGGTCCGCCTGGAGCGGATGGACGCCGACGGGGTGGACGTCCAGGTCGTCTCGCCGACGCCGGTCTTCTTCTGCTACGAGCGCCCGGCGGCGGAGGCGGTACGGGTCGCGAAGATCTTCAACGACCTGGCGCTGGAGATCTGCGCCTCCGAACGGCTGGTGCCGTTCTGCCAGGTGCCGCTCCAGGACCCCGACCTGGCCTGTGCCGAGCTGGACCGGTGCATGGCCGCCGGGCACGCGGGCGTCGAGATCGGCAACCACGTCGGCGACCGTGACCTCGACGACGAGGGAGTCGTCCAGTTCCTCCAGCACTGCGCCGCCGTGGGCGCGCCCGTCTTCGTGCACCCCTGGGACATGGCGGGTGGGCCCCGGCTGGAGCGCTGGATGGCGCAGTGGCTGGTCGGCATGCCCGCGGAGACGCACCTGTCGGTGCTCGCCCTGATCCTGGGCGGGGTCCTCGATCGGGTGCCGGACACGCTGCGCCTCTGCTTCGCGCACGGCGGCGGCTCGTTCGCCTTCTGGCTCGGCCGGTTCGAGAACGCCTGGCACCGCCGGGGTGACCTCGTCGGGGTCTCCGAGTTCCCGCCGTCGCACTATCTCGACCGGTTCAGCGTGGACTCGGTGGTCTTCGACGAGCGGGCGCTGCGACTGCTGGTCGACACCATGGGAGAGGACCGGGTCATGCTCGGCTCCGACTTCCCCTATCCGCTGGGCGAGTCGCCGGTGGGCTCACTGATCCGGGGGGCGGGGTTCCTCTCCGAGGACGCCCGCGTCAAGCTGCTCGGCGGCAACGCCACCCGGTTCCTGGGTCGCTGACCCGGCGGCGAGCCGGAAAGTCCGGGTGCGGCGGCCCTGTCCGGGTACCGCCGCACCCGGGGTGCCACCTGATCCGCCGGTGACGGCATGATGGAAAGGTTGCCAGCACCTACCCCGGAGATGACTCATGGCCATCAGCCGTGCGGAGTGCGTCGCGCTCGACGCCGCCGATCCCCTCAAGCAGATCAGGGACGAGTTCGTTCTGCCCGACGGGACGATCTACCTGGTCGGCAACTCGCTCGGCGCCCCGCCGAAGGCCGCCTCGGCCGCGGTCAGGAGGACCGTGGAGCAGGAGTGGGGCGGCCGGCTGGTCGGCGCCTGGAACGCCTCCGGCTGGTACGACCTGCCGCTGACCACCGGCGACAGGATCGCCCCGCTGATCGGCGTGGGCCCCGGCCAGGTGGCGGTGGGGGAGAGCACCTCGATCGCCGTCGTCAAGGCGGTGTCCGCCGCCCTGGGTCTGCGGCCGGAGCGCCGGGTCGTCGTCTCGGACCTGGCCAACTTCCCCACCGACCGCTACATGGTCCAGGGACTGGCGGAGGCGCTGGGCGGCTACGAGATCCGCGACGTCACCGGTGTCGACGACCTCTCCGGTGCTCTCTCCGAGGACGTCGCGTGCGTGCTGCTGTCGGAGGTGGACTACCGGACCGGCGCCCGGCACGACACGGCGGCGGTCACCGCGCTGGTCCAGGCGGCGGGCGCGCTGATGATCTGGGATCTGTGCCACAGCGCCGGCGCGTACCAGGTGGACGTCTCGGCGGCCGACCTCGCGGTCGGCTGCACCTACAAGTACCTGAACGGCGGCCCGGGGTCCCCGGCCTTCATCTACGTCCACCCGGACCACCAGGCGGCGGGGCGGCACCTGCTGACCGGCTGGCACGGTCACGCGGAGCCGTTCGCGTTCGAGCCGGACTTCCGTCCCGCCGACGGCATCCGGCGCTTCACGGTGAGCACCCCGCACGTGGTGTCCTACGCCCCGCTCAACGCCTCGCTCGACATCTGGGAGCGCGTCGACCTGGCCACGGTACGGGCCAAGAGCGTGGCACTGACCTCCCTCTTCATCGAGCTCGTCGAGGAGTTCTGCGCGCCGTACGGACTGGGGCTGCTCTCGCCCAGGGATCCGGAGCGGCGAGGCAGCCAGGTCAGCTTCAGCCACCCGGACGGCTATCCGGTCATGCGCGCCCTGATCGACCGTGGCGTCCACGGCGACTTCCGCGCGCCCGATGTCCTCAGGTTCGGCTTCGCGCCGCTCTACATCCGTTTCACGGACGTCCACGACGCGGCCGTGACCCTGGCCGAGGTGCTGGAGAAGGAGAGCTGGCGCGACGACCGCTACGACCGGCGCCTCGCCGTCACCTGAGCATCCCCGCCGGGGGACGCTCAGCGGTCGCTCAGCCTGCGTCCCCCGAACATCGGGTGCCTGGTCTCCCAGTACCTCCAGCCCTCCACCCGCGCGGGGATGTTGGCGATGCCGGCGGTGACCTTGCGTACCCGGCAGTTGTAGACCTGGCGCCACGCCGTGAAACTCACCCGGTATCCGAAGACGCGGTACCACAGGTTTCCGTACATGCCGTCGCTGATCTCCCGCGTGTACTCGTGTCCGGTCTCGACGATGTGCTCGTCCGCGAGCAGCGGGTTCACGTCGTTTCGCAGCTGGCGGATCAGTTTTCCCGTCTCTACCTCGCTGACCTTCTCTCTTTCGATTTCCATCTCGGCGTACACGCGGTGTTGCCGGGTGACCGACGCCGCCATCGTGCCGCCGGGTCCGTCGATGAACCGAGTACGGGGAATGAAGAAGTTCTTCGGCCTGAAGGAATGGAATCTGAAGAAGGACCTCGGCCTGCACTTCCTGCGTGCCTGTTCCGCGAGCGAAGGACGGGAGCCGCCGGAATCGGTGGTGGAGGGGGGTTCGGTGCTGACCGAGGCGATGGGTGAGGTCGGATCGGGCGGCGGCTCGACGAGCGCGGTCGAGGTGCCGGTCGAGGTGCTGGTCGAGGTGCTGGTCGAGGTGCTGGTCGAGGTGCTGGTCGAGGTGCTGGTCGAGGTGGCGGGCGGGGCGGCGGGCGAGGTCGGGGCGGGGGGCGGGACGTTGGGCGCGGACGCGGCCGCGGGGGTGGAAACGGTGACGGCGAGGGCCACGGAGAGGGATCCGGCCAGGGACAGTACGGCCGTCCCTCTCATCGGCCGACGTCCCCTGTGTTGGTTGCGTGGAACCATCGGGTCTGTTTGAGGTCGGGGGTGGACATGGAGGTATCACCCCTTTTCATGACCGATCCGCTGGCTGGAATGTGGCCGCTGCCGTTATCCGGAACCGTTCAGCGGAACAGTGACGATGCTTACAGCCGGGATTCACCGTCACGTGGTGCCACGCCGACCTCCACCCCACCGAACAGGGAAAGAGCGGGTGAAGAGGCGTCCATGCCGCCCGCCCCGTTTTCCGGCGCCTTCGTGACGGGCCTCAGCGGGGAACGATCGGCAGGGTGATGTAGGAGTCGGGGAAGACGGCCTGGCGCTGGACGACGAACTCGTCCAGCGCCGATTCCGCGGAGGTGCGGCCGTTGCCGGGGTTGAGGTCGAACCGTGGGAAGTTGGAGCTGGAGATCTCCACGCGGATGCGGTGCCCGGCCTTGAAGACCTGGCTGGTGGCCACCAGGCTGATCACGAACTCGGCAGGGCTGTCCGGCTCGGTGCGGGCCCTGAGGATGCCGTCGATCACGCTCATCGCGCGGCCGTCGGGGTGGACGTCGACCAGCTTGGCCGTCCAGTCCGTGCTGACCGCCGAGGTCGCCGCCCGCAGGGTGACCTGGAGCGGACCGGTCACCTCGATGTCCGATTCGAGGACGTCGGTGGTGAAGCAGAGCACGTCGTGCCGGAGTTCCACCTCGCGCTGGTCCTGCGGGCCGAGATTGGTGGCGTCGGGGAGCAGTAGCGGGCCTCCCACGGTGGGAACCGGGTCGCGGGGGTCGAACACGAACGTGGAGGGGGCGGTCCTCGCGGGGGCGTCGGTCGACAGGCTGCCGTCGGAGTGCAGGTGGTAGCGGGTGTCGACGGCGCGGGCCAGCGGCCAGGCCTCCTCGTCCCGCCACACGTTGTCACCCATCACGAAGATCTTCACGGCCGGGCCGTTGTCCGCGCCCCGCAGGAACGCGAGCTGCCGCGCCTCCAGCTGGATCACCTGTGCAGAGGCGGCGAAGCCGAAGTCGAGCGCGCCCGCGGCCGACGCGCCGAGACCGTGCGTCCAGGGGCCGACGATCAGCGGACCACCCAGGCGGCGGTGGTTCTCCAGGGTTCCGGCGAGGAAGAGGTCGAACCAGCCGGCCATGTGCATGACCGGCACCTCGATCCGGTCGTGCCGCAGGGTCTCGGCCAGGCCCTCCCAGTAGGCGTCCCTGGCCGGGTGCGAGGTCCACTCCTCCCACCAGGGGACGGCCGGGATGTCACGGAGCGGGAGCGTCCGGACGGCCCGCGCGGGGTCACCGAGGATGGAGAACAGCGCACCGAACGCGGCCCCCACGTCCTCGCCCGCCGCCATCTGGTGCATCAGATGGAGCATCGACTGCAGCGACCCCCAGTACAGCGCCGAGCCCAGTGCGAACGCCCCGCCGTGGTACTTCAGCCCGTCGTAGAAGTCGTGCGGAGTCATGGACGCGACCACGGCCTTCAGCCCCGGCGGGCGGGTCGCCGCGGCCTGGAGGGCGCAGCCGGCGAGGTACGACCCGCCGGACGCCATGACCTCGCCGTTCGACCACGGCTGGGCACAGATCCACTCGATGGTGTCGTAGCCGTCGGTTCCCTCGTCCAGCCAGGGCCGGAACGTGCCGTCGCTGCTGCCGCACCCCCGGCAGTGCTGGAGCACCACCGCGAACCCGGCCTCCAGCGCGGGGATCCTCGGCGCGGTACGGAACGAGCTTTCGCCGTACGGTGAACGCATGAGCAGGGTCGGGAACGGTCCGCCCGAGGCGGGGCGGTAGACGTCGCCGCGCAGGATCGTGCCGTCGCGCATGGGGACGGGGGTGTCGTGCTCGGCGGTGAGGGGCAGCGGTACGCGGTTGAGTTTCGCCATCGGGGGGCTCCTCAGGTCAGGGTGTAGGCGTCGTAGCGGACGGCATCGGCGGTGCGGGCCGCCGATGCCACGGCCAGGGTGCGGTTGAGCCACAGGTAACGTTCGTCGCCGGTCTCGAAGCGGCAGAACAGCCGGAAGTAGTACTCGCCAGGGTCGACGGGCTCGCCCGAAGACAGGCGTTCCAGGACGGAGGCAGGGCCGTGCCGCACCCCGCTGGTGGAGATGAACAGGTGCGCGCCGTCGTGGGTGCGCAGCGTGTAGCGGGTGTCGATGCTGGCCATGCCGTCGGCGTGCAGGACCTGCCAGTCGGCGCCGCCGGGCAGCACGGTCCCGGAGAGGCGCGGCCCCTCGAACGACCCGCCCACGATGTTGATCACTCGGCGCCTGCCCCACTGGGAGTCGCCGAGGTCGAGGATCGGGTCGAGTTCCACGTGAAACACAGCGAGCGGTTCGAGGTTCACCGCGTCACACTCCAGGACGGGCGCTCGTTCAGCGACACCGGGTCGAAACCCGCCGTGCGCTTGTACGACGCGGCGATCTCGGTCCGCTCGGCGAGGGGGACGACCCGCTCGATGTCGTCGAAGCCGTCCGGGGCACGCTCGTGGGCGAGCTTCATCACCACCTCGGGGCCCATCTGCCGGTTGGACAGCTGCAGCGCGGTGGTCACCGGGCGGCGGGCCGCCTCGTAGGCGGCGAGGTCGCCGTGCGCGAGGGAGTGGGCGAGCACCCGGGCATCGATGATCGCCTGGGAGGCGCCGTTGGAGCCGATCGGGTACATGGCGTGGGCGGCGTCGCCCAGCAGGGTCACGTTGCCCGACGTCCAGTACGGCAGCGGGTCGCGGTCGACCATCGGGTACTCGTACGCCGCCTCGGCACCGGAGATGATCCCGGGCACGTCCAGCCAGTCGAACCGCCAGTCCGCGAAGTGCTCGACGATCCTTTGCGGGTCCGCCGGGCGGTTCCAGTCGCCCCGGGCCGGGGCCTCGCCGTCCAGCGGGCGTTCGGCGATCCAGTTGATCAGTGTCCGCTCACCCGTCTCGATCGGGTAGGCCACGAACTTCCGCGTGCCGTCCCCGGCCATGATCATGGATCGCCCGGTCAGGAACGGCTCGCCGTACGTCGTGCCGCGCCACAGGACCAGCCCGTTCCAGGGCGGCGGTCCCTCGCCGGGGAACAGGTGCGCCCGGACCGCCGAATGGATGCCGTCCGCTCCGACCAGCAGGTCGTCCGCCTCGATCCGCAGGCCGTCCGCGCCGGGGCGCGGGCCGGTGGGGACGACGCGGCTGCCGGTCCGCACGGCCTGCGCGCCGAGGCGCTCGGTCACGGCCTCCAGCAGGAGCAGCTGCAGGCGTCCGCGGTGGATCGAGTACTGCGGCCAGCCGTATCCCGCGTCCAGGCCCCTGGGCTCCGACCAGATCGGCGTGCCGTACCGGTTGAAGTAGGCCAGCTCCCCGGTGGCCACCCCGATCTCGGCCAGCCGCTCCGCGAGGCCGAGCTCGGTGAGCTCGCGCACGGCGTGCGGCAGCAGGTTGATACCCACGCCCAGCGGGCGGATCTCCCCGGCTGCCTCGCACACGACCACGTCCTCGAAGCCGGCGGCGTGCAGGCTGAGCGCCGTCGTCAGCCCGCCGATGCCACCTCCGGCGATGACCACCCGCACAGCTGCCTCCCGCAAATTGTTACGGCCATAACAATATTCACGACGGACCTCTCGTTACGCAAGACTTGGCCGATGGACAGAGCAGACCTCAGGTACGCCGCCTACGCGCGTGAGCGCCTGGCGGCCATGTCGCCCCCGGCCGACGCCGAGGCCTTCGCGCTGGCCTACAACCTGCTCCAGCTGGCCTCCCTGCTCGTCACGGACCTGGAGACGCGGATCCACCGCCCGCGCGGCTGGACCCTTCCCGGCTTCCGCCTGATGTTCAAACTCTGGCTGCTCGGCCCCACCCAGCCCGCCAGGCTCGCGGAGATCTCGGCCACCTCCCGTTCCGCGGTGACCAACGCCGTCAACACCCTTGAGCGGGACGGCCTGGTCGAGCGCCGCCCGCTGCCCGAGGACAGGCGGGCCGTGGTGGTCGGCCTCACCCCGGCGGGCGAGGCGGCGGTCCGTGAGATCTTCGCCGAGCAGACGCGCAGGGAGCAGGAGTGGTTCTCCTGCCTGGGGGCCGACGAGCGCGGGAACCTCACGGACCTCCTGGGCCGGGTCCTCGCCGCCCGGCCGGGGGACGCCCCCTGAGCGGAGTCGACACGGGCCGGCTCGGGTGCCGCTCGGTCCACAGGGTAGGCGCCGTCCGGCTCAGGGGCGCGGGATGCTCCGCAGATTCGCCTTCGCCATGTCGACCATGCGCCCGACCCCGCCGGTGAGCACGATCTTGCCCGCGGCCAGGGCGAATCCCTTCACCTGCCCCGTGGTGATGCGCGGCGGCATGGCCAGCACATCGGGGTCGGTGACCACGTCCAGCAGGAAGGGCCCGGGGGTCGCGAAGGCGCTTGCCAGGGCCTCCCGTACGTCCGCGGGGTCCTCCACCCGCAACGACCCGATGCCGGCCGCGGCGGCGATCGCCGCGTAGTCGACGGGAGCGTGGTCGGTGCCGAAGTCGAGAAGCCCGTCCACCAGCATCTCCAGCTTCACCATGCCGAGCGAGGAGTTGTTGAACACCACGGTCTTCACCGGCAGGTCGTGCAGCCGGACCGTGAGCAGCTCCCCGAGGAGCATGCCGAGCCCGCCGTCCCCTGACAGCGAGACGACCTGCCGCCCGCGATCGGTGAACTGGGCGCCGATGGCGTGCGGGAGCGCGTTGGCCATGCTCCCGTGCACGAACGAGCCGATGATGCGGCGACGGCCGTTCGGACTGAGATAGCGGGCGGCCCAGACGTTGCACATCCCGGTGTCCACCGTGAACACCGCGTCGTCGGCGGCGAGTTCGTCGACCAGGTTCGCGACGTACTCGGGATGGATCGGGCGGTGGTGCTCGATGTCGTGCGTATAGGCCTCCACGACGTTCTCCAGTGCCTTCAGATGCCTGGCCAGCATCCTGTCGAGCTGGCGGCGGTCCGTCTTCTGCGTGACGTGCGGCAGCACCGCGCGGATCGTCGCGCCGACATCGCCGTGCACGGCCAGCTCCAGCGGGGTCCTGCGGCCCAGCCGCGCCGGGTCGTGGTCGATCTGGACCGTGCGCGCCCCCGGCAGGAAGTCGTCGTAGGGGAAGTCGGTCCCCGCCAGTACCACCAGGTCCGCCTCGCGCATCGCGTCGTAGCAGGCGCCGTAGCCGAGCAGCCCGCTCATCCCCACGTCGTAGGGGTTGTCGTACTGGATCCACTCCTTGCCGCGCAGCGCGTGCCCGACCGGTGCCAGGGTGCGCCCGGCCAGCCCCATGACCTCCTCACGGGCGTGGCGCGTCCCGGCGCCGCAGAACAGCATCACCTTCTCGGCGTGGTTCAGCGCCTCGGCCAGCTCGGTTACCTGGTCGGCGGGTGGCACGACCGTGCCGGTCCGGGTCAGGAAGTCGTGCTCACCGGTGGCGCGGGCGGTGGACATGCTCGCCACGTCACCGGGGAGCACCAGCACCGAGACACCGCCGAGGCCGATCGCCTGCTGGACGGCGGTACGCAGCACCCGGGGCATCTGCTCCGGTGTGCTGATCATCTCGCAGAAGTGGCTGCACTCCACGAAGAGGCGCCCCGGGTGGGTCTCCTGGAAGAAGCCGGTGCCGATCTGGGTGGAGGGGATGTGCGAGGCCAGCGCGAGCACCGGGGCACCGCTGCGGTGGGCGTCGTAGAGCCCCTGGATCAGGTGGGTGTTGCCGGGGCCGCAGCTCCCCGCGCAGGCCGCCAGGCGCCCGGTGACCTGTGCCTCGGCCGCGGCGGCGAACGCCCCGGCCTCCTCGTTGCGTACGTGGACCCACTCGATGCGGCCGGACTTCCTGACCGCGTCGACCACGGGGTTCAGGCTGTCGCCCACCACCCCGTAGATTCGTTCCACCCCGGCCTGGCGGAGAACCTCGATGAACTGCTCGGCGACGGTCGCCATGGTGCCCCCTCGTGTATGGCGTCACCGGTGTACCTCACCGTATTTCGCCGGGTCACTCCCCGAGGAGGTGCTCCAGAAGGTGTTCCGAGACCGCCTTCGGTCGCTCGACGTTCGCCAGGTGCGCCGCGTCGGGCAGCCCGACGGGCCGCGCGGCGGCTGGGCCCTCGATCTCGTGGTGCACCATGTTCACCCACCGAACACAAGTTCTTTGTCCGGGCGCGGTGGAACGTCGGAGATACATTTCCCTGTGATGATGGCCAGGTCTGGCCGAAAGCCTGTCACTTTCCGTGGTGCGCCGCTTACGATGCGGTCGAGCTCCCCTCCCTGGAAGGTTTCACATGACCGGGCAGAATTCCGCGGCCGCGTCTGACTACGTGTTCGACAACGACGGGGATCACTCGTCCGACCAGCACCGCTACCTCGCCCAGCTCCTTGACCCGCTGACCTTCGAGCGCCTCGCGCTGACCGGCGTCGGAGCCGGCTGGAACTGCCTGGAGGTCGGGGCCGGCGGGGGCAGCGTGGCGCTCTGGCTGGCCGAGCGGGTGGCGCCCGGCGGGCGGGTGCTGGCGACCGACATCAAACCCGGCCTGATCCCGTCCAGACCGGGGCTGACCGTCGCCCGCCACGACGTCGTCGCCGACCCGCTGCCGGTGGACGCGTTCGACCTGATCCACGCCCGGCTCGTGCTCAGCCACCTGCCCCGGCGCAGCCAGGTCTTGCGGCGCCTGCGCGCCGCGCTGCGGCCCGGCGGCTGGCTGCAGATCGACGAGATCGACATCACCCGCTGGGTGGCGCCGCCCACCCCCGGCGGGCGGGAGGGAGAGCTGTACGGGACCTACATCGCCGCGATGACCCGGGTGCTGGGCGCCGCGGGCAGCGATCCGACCTGGGGCGGTTCCGCCGCTCGGGAGATGGCCGAGGCGGGCCTGGTCGATGTCGACCCGGTGCGCTGGACCGAGGTGTGGGAACGCGGCTCCGCCGGGCTCGGCCTGCTGATCAGCAACAGTCACCACCTGGAGGAGCGCCTGGTGGAGGCGGGAATGACCGCACGGCAACTCCGGGAGGTCCGCGAGGTCATGTCCGCTCCGGGGTTCAGCGCGCCCTCCTTCGAGATCCACTCGATCCTCGCCCGCAGGGCCTGCGACGGCTGAGCGGAGAATCGCTCTCGGGACCGGCTCTCCGGAAGGAGGATCCGGGAGGTGAGCCCGGAGATGACATGATCGAAAGGGGGCTAGACGGGCGGGCCGGGGGTAGAGGCCGTGGCATGACGGTCACGGGCTTCACCGCGCGGATCTCCGAGACGTGGACGCGTGCCCGCCACCGTCACGGCTGGCTGGACCATCTGGTGCGTGCCGGGGTGCGTTACGACGAGGTGGACGCCGGACGGCTGTCGGCGGCGCTCACCTACTACTCGTTCTTCGCCGTGTTCGCGCTGGGGCTGCTCGGGTTCGCCATCATCGGCCAGGTCCTCGACGACCCGGAGGTGGTGCGCACGGTGCAGGGCTACCTCTCGGAGAACTTCCCCCGGCTGGACGTGCAGGCGCTGCAGGACGCCAGGGGCACGGCCGGCGCGATCGCCTTCGTCGGCCTGCCCATCACCGGCCTGTTCTGGATGGACGCCCTGCGTTCGGCGATCAGGGCCACCTGGCGGATTGAGGAGTATCCGGGCCGTCTCGTACTGCGCCAGATCATCGACCTGGGAGTGATGGCGGGTCTCGGGTTGCTGCTGTCGGCCTCGCTCGCGGTGGCCTTCGTCGCGGAGACGGTGCTGAACTGGATGTTCGCGCACACGGTGGGCGTCGACGACACACTGTCGCGGTGGCTGCTGTCGGCCGCCGCGTTCGTGCTCGGCCTGGCCGTCAACACCCTGCTGGCGGTCGCCCTGCTCTGCGGCCCGCCTCGGCTGAGACTGCCGCCGCGCCGGGTCCTCGGGCCCGCGCTGCTCATCGTCGCCGGCCTGGAGGCTCTCAAGTCCCTGGGGCAGTTCTATCTGGAGATGACGGTGGGCAACCCCGCCTACCAGGTGGTCGCCGGAGCCGTCGGGATGCTGGTCTTCCTCAAGATCCTTAACCAGCTGATCCTCTTCGCGGCGGCGCTCACCGCCACCGGCACCACGGGCATCGTGGTCGACCTGGCCGCCCGCCGAGCCCGCTCCGAGGCGGCGCGTGAGGGCGTTCCGCCGGCCACCCCCCACGACGGCACGCAGGGCGTCGGGCACCTCGGTACGCGGGATCCGGCCGTCTGATTTTCGGGTTTCCACCGACGTCGTGCTCGGTGACCGGGCGTCAGGGGCGATGCCCTGCCACCGGCTGCTCGGGCGTCGGCGGGCGGTAACGGAATGCTCTCGATCAATGGCGGCGGAGACGCCGGTTTCGCGCGACCACACCCGTGCTGAGCTGCGTGATCGTCTGGAGCCCGGGTCCGCGCAGGTGCGAAGTCTCGTGACCTGTCGCGAACATTGAGATTCAATCTTCGCTCTGCAGCTTGAAGCCACATATGTCCCATGGGCATAGTGTTTCGAATCACACACGCACCAGTCGCGGCGTGCGACCGCGGGGCTCTCCGAACCCGGCGGCTGTCGGCCATGCGCAGGAACCGCGGATTGGACAAGACGAATGAGTTCCCCCCCTCCGATCCGCTCGAAGATCCTTAGGATCCTCGTCATTCCTGTGCTCTCGCTGATCGCCCTTTGGTCGGTCATCGCCTACACGGCGGTCTCACAGATCGCCGGCATCTCCCAGACGCAGAACCGCTGGCAGGTGACCGGAGCGCCGATCCGGGAGATGATCGTCGAGATCCAGCGTGAACGCCAGCTCTCCGCCGACGCGGCCGGGGCCACCGCACAGCACAAGCCGCTCTCCGAACAGCGGCGAGCCACCAACCGCACAGTGGATCTGGTACGCCAGGCGATCTCGTCCGCCGAGGGCTACGAACCGGAGAACGCCCCGACCGACATGCGGGCCCTGAAGTCGGCCATGGACGGGCTCGTTCTGGTGCGCGCCTCCGCCGACAACGGCTCGATGAGCGCGATCCAGGTGACCGACGCCTACAACGCCTTCATCAGTGCCGCCAACAAGCAGTTCGGTGACTCGACGGAGCTCGCCGACGTGTCGTCCTTCCGGATCATCCGCGGCATGAGCGCCTACAGCACCACCGCCGAGTACCTGGGCAGGGAGCAGGCCGTACTCGCACCCGTGCTGAAGCGCGGCAGTATGACGCACGCCGAGCAGGTGGCCTTCGTCGCGGCGATGACCAGCCGAAAGAACTTCCTGACCAACGCGGAGCGGGACATGGGTCCCGAACTGCGGGCGCGCTACCAGCAGGTCGCCGGGGACGCCGCCCACCAGCGGCTGCTGGCCGCCGAGAACAAGATCTTCGCATGGGACCTCAAGGGGAAGCCGCCGCTGGACGCCGCCGAGTGGAAGCGGGACTCCGGGACGGTGCTGAGCACGGTCAACCAGCACACCCAGGAGGAACTGACCCGCGCCACGATCAAGGGCAGCGAGCTCAAGGGTTCGGCCTTCCTGCGCATCGGGCTGGTCCTGGGCCTGGGCCTGCTCGCGATCGTCGTCTCGATCGTGTTCTCCTACCGGTTCGGCCGCTCCCTGATCGATGAGCTGAAGCGACTCCAGGCCTCGGCCGTGGAACTGGCGGAAGAGCGGTTGCCGCAGCTGGTCGAGCGGCTGCGCAAGGGCGAGGACGTGGACCCGGCGACCGAGGCCCCCGAATTGGATCGCGCCAACACCGCCGAGGTCGACCGGGTCGTGCACGCGTTCTCCGCGGTGCAGCGCACCGCGGTGGAGGCCGCGGTCGGCCAGGCCACACTCCGCAAGGGCGTCAGCCAGGTCTTCCTGAACCTCGCCTGGCGCAACCAGGCGCTGCTCCACCGCCAGCTCACGCTCCTGGACACGATGGAGCGCCGCGTCGAGGAGCCGGAGACCCTGGAGGATCTCTTCAGGCTCGACCACCTGACCACCCGCATGCGACGGCACGCGGAGAACCTGATCATCCTGTCCGAGGCGACCCCCGCCCGCAGATGGCGCGACCCGGTGCCGATCTTCGACGTGGTGCGCAGCGCCGTGCTCGAGGTCGAGGACTACACCCGCGTCACGGTCCTGCCCATGCCGCAGGCGCCGCTGCTGGTGGGCGCCGCGGTCACCGACGTGATCCACCTGATCGCCGAGCTGGTGGAGAACGCCACGGTCTTCTCACCGCCGAACACGGTGGTCCACGTACGGAGCATGGTGGCGGCCAACGGCTTCGCGCTGGAGGTCGAGGACCGGGGACTGGGGCTGAACCAGGCCACCCTCGACGAGCTCAACGCCAAGCTCGCCGACCCGCCGGAGTTCGACCTGGCCGACAGCGACAGGCTCGGCCTGTTCGTCGTGGCCAGGCTCGCGGCCCGGCACGGGATCAAGGTCGTGCTGCGGCCCTCGCCGTACGACGGCACCACCGCGATCGTGCTGCTGCCGCAGAGCCTTCTCGCCACCTGCGAGGCACTGACCACCGAGGCCGCCCCCCAGGTACGCCGGGTGGACGCCCACCCGGGCGGGCCGGTGCGGGCGCTGACCTCGGCACCGGAGGTGCTGCCCGGGGCGTTCTACAGTTCGCAGGACCTGCCGGTGGCGCGCACTCCCGAGCCCTCGCCGGGATGGTTCCCCGCGCCACAGCAGCGGCGGGAGACCCCGGCCCCCTCGATGCCCGTGCGGCGGGCGGTGTCCGTACCGGACATCGACGACGACCTGGACGGGTTGCCGGTACGGGTGCGGCAGGCCAACCTGGCCCCCCAGCTCCGCCAGACACGCTCACCAGAGCGGCGCGACGTTCCCGCGCGTACTCCCGAGGAGCTCTCAAACCTCATGTCGTCCATGCAACAGGGCTGGCAGCAGGGTCGCAGCCAGGCCGGGCAGGACCAGGACGTGTGGAAGCGAAAGGATGGCCACTCCGATGCCTGACCCCAGATCTGAACTGAGCTGGCTTCTCGACGACCTGACCCAGCGGGTCCCCGGTATCCGGCACGCGATCGTGCTGTCCGCCGACGGCCTGGCGATGGGCGGCTCCCGGGAGCTGACCCGGGAGGACGCCGAGCACCTGTCCGCCATCTCCGCCGGGAGTCACAGCCTCGCGCTGGGCACCGGGCGGCACTTCGGCCTCGGGGGGGTGCGGCAGACCATCATCGAGATGGAGGGAGGCTTCCTGTTCGTCACCGCGGCGGGGCAGGGAGCCCGGCTGGCCGTGCTGGCCGCGGGCGACGCCGAACTCGGCATGGTGACCTACGAGATGGCGCTGCTGGTCAAGCGCGTCGGCGAACACCTGTCCTCCCAGCCGAGGGGAGCTGCCCCGGCGCCCGCCTGGAACGGTGCGAGATCGTGACGGGAGAGGATCCCGGGCCCTTGGTCAGGCTCTTCGGGGTGACCGGCGGTCGGGCGCGCCCGATCGGGGAGAGCTTCGACCTGGTGGCCATCGTCACGACCGTCGACATGCCCTTCGAGCCGCTCGGGTTGATGCCCGAGCATCTCGACGTACTGTCGGTCTGCCGCCGGCCGACCCCCGTGGCGGACGTGGCGGCGCACCTCAAGCTGCCGCTCAACATCACTCGCGTACTCCTCAGCGAACTGCGCCGCGAGGGCCTGGTCACCATCGACAAGCCCCGGCCGATGGGGAAGACGATCGACGAACGCATCTACAGGGAAGTGCTGCATGGAATACGCGGCCTCTGAGCCGGGCATGAGCCCGGCCGACAGCCCGGCGATGGCCATCAAGATCCTTGTTGCCGGCGGTTTCGGGGTCGGCAAGACGACCATGGTCGGTACGGTCAGCGAGATCAGGCCCCTGCACACCGAGGAGCTGCTGAGCGAGCGCGGTGTCGGCGTGGACGACCTCGCGGGCGTGGAATCGAAGATCACCACGACGGTGGCGCTGGACTTCGGCCGGATCACCATTCGCGACGGGCTCTGGCTCTACCTGTTCGGCACCCCGGGCCAGGACAGGTTCTGGTTCATGTGGGACGAGCTCTCCGTCGGCGCGCTCGGCGCGGTCGTGCTCGCCGACACCCGCCGGCTGCAGGACTGCTTCCCCGCGGTGGACTACTTCGAGCAGCGCGGGCTCCCGTTCGTGGTGGCGGTCAACTGCTTCGACGGCGCGCGGCGGCATGACCCGATCAAGATACGGAGGGCGCTGGGGCTGGACGGGGTGGCCCCGATCATCCTCTGTGACGTGCGCAGGCGCGAGTCGGTCAAGGAGGTGCTGACCACGCTGGTCACCTACTCGGCGGGCGGCGCCTTCCAGGCGGCTCAGGCGGGCGCCTGACGGTCACCGTTCGCCTTCACGGTGCCTCGTCCCGCAGCCTGTCGCGCTCTCCCAGCAGGCGGGCGGTCTCCGCGGAGACCTCGGTGGCCAGCACGGCCGACACGACGTCGATCAGGTGGCTGGTGAAGAGCCGGTCGTCCTTGCCCTCGGGTCCCGCGGCGCGGCGGGCGAGCTCCACGTAGGTCACCCGGATGGCCATGAAACGCTGGTGCAGCCGGCGCAGCGCGACCTCGGAGAGCAGCGGGGCGACCAGCTCGCGCCACCGGTTGATGCTCTGATGCGGATCGGCCCGCACACTCCGCAGGTCGCCGCGGTGGACGAGCTGCTCCATGATCTGCAGATAGGACCGGCCGCCGTCGGGGTCGGCCAGCTTGGCGGCCATCGGCCGCACCAGCGCGGCGGCGAGGGTACGGCGGGCCTCGGCCTCCGGAAGGCTCCCCCTGGACTCGTACTCGTCGAGCAGCTGGTGACGGCGGGCCTCGATCTCGGGGTGGTGTTTGGCGAGCACCGCGTTCAGCAGTCCCGCCCGATCCCCGAAGTGGTACTGGAGGGCCGTCGAGTTGCGCTGCCCGGCGGCATTGTTGATCTCGCGGAGTGACACGCCGTCGATCCCCCGCTCGGCGAACAGCCGCTCGGCCGCCGCCACCAGGCGCCTGCCGGTCGCTTCCGGGTTCGGGGGCATGCGCGCTCCTGTCTTGCCGGTGGATCTGTCGATCGTTAAGGTAATAATGCATCTGTCTGAAATCATCAAGCAGTCGCCTCAAAGATGGCGGCACACGGCAAGGATAGAAGGCATTCCCTTCTGACCTGTCGGCCAGAAGGTAAGGGGAGGACCCCATGGCCATTGATTTCACCCTCGCCCCCGAGCACGAGGAGATCCGTCGCCGGGTACGGGCCTTCGTCCAGGAGACCGTCATCCCGGCCGTCAGCGGCTTCGACGACGAGGAGAAGGCGACCACCCGCGACGAGTACATCCGGGTCATCTTCGAGCTGCGCGAGAAGGCACGGGCCGAGGGACTGTGGTTGCCGCACATGCCCAGGGAGTGGGGCGGCATGGGCCTCGGCCACGTCGAACTCGCCATGGTGCAGTCCGAGGCCGCCAAGACCCGGCTCGGGCCCTGGGTCCTCAACTGCGCGGCGCCCGACGAGGGCAACATGCACACGCTGCTGCACTGGGCGACCGACGAGCAGAAGGAGAAGTACCTCAAACCACTGCTCAAGGGCCACCAGATGTCATGCTTCGCGATGACCGAGCCGGAGGTGGCCGGCTCCGACCCCACGCTCATCCGCACCCACGCCGTCAAGGACGGCGACGAGTGGGTCATCAACGGCCACAAGTGGTTCATCTCCAACGCCCGCCGGTCGAGCTTCGCCATCCTCATCGCCAAGACCGAGCTCGACGTGCCCGAGGGCTCGCGCGGCGGCAACACGGCCTTCCTCGTCGACCTTCCGCAGGAGGGGTGGAACGACGTCCGCGAGGTGGAGACGATGCACGGCTCCACCGGGCACAGCGAGATCGTCATCACCGACCTGCGGGTGCACGACAGCCAGATCCTCGGCGGGCGCGGCAACGGCCACCGGCTCGGCCAGTACCGCCTGGGCCCGGCGCGGCTGGCGCACTGCATGCGCTGGATCTCCCAGGCCGAGACGGCGCTGGACATGATGGTCGACCGCGCGCTCAACCGCTACAGCCACGGATCGCTGCTGGCCGAGAAGCAGGGCATCCAGTGGCTGATCGCCGACTCGGCGATGGAGCTCTACCAGTGCAAGCTGATGGTCCTGCACGCCGCCTCGAAGATCGACAAGGGTGAGGACTTCCGCACCGAGGTCTCGATGGCGAAGCACTTCGTGGCCAACAGCCTCAACCGGATCGTCGACCGGGCGATCCAGGTGCACGGCGCGCTCGGCTATTCGACCGACACCCCGCTGGCCAACATGCTCCAGCACGCCCGCTGGGCCCGCTTCGCGGACGGCGCCGACGAGATCCACCAGATGCGCATCGCCGAGCGTACGATCGCGGCGTACCAGAGCACGGGTTCGACCAACGCCGCGACCGGAGGGCTGCCACTTTGACCACGGAGCAGACGGGTACGGGCGGCTGGTTCGCCGGAGGCGGTGGCGGGCTGTTCGGCGGGCTGGAGGCCGAGAGCCCGGCGGAGGCGTTCAACGTGGTCCGCAGTGACCGGCTGGAGGGCAGGGTCGCCCTGGTCACCGGCGGCGGCAACGGCATCGGCGCGGGCGTGGCCCGGCGGCTGGCCGAGGGCGGGGCCCGCCTCGTCCTCGCCGACATCGACGACGCCGCGGGCCAGAAGCTCGCCGACGAGCTGGACGCGGCCTACGTCCACTGCGACGTGTCCCGGCTGGAGGACAACGAGGCGGCGGTGGCGACCGCGGTCGAGCGGTACGGCAGGCTCGACCTCGCCTTCCTCAACGCGGGCATCACCTCGGGCTGCGGGCTGGGCGAGGACTTCGACATCCGGCGCTACCGCCTGGCGATGGGGGTCAACCTCGACGGCGTCGTCTTCGGGGCGCACGCCGCGATCCCGGCGCTGCTGGCGGCGGGCGGCGGCACGATCGTGGCGACCGCCAGCATGGCGGGCATCGTCGGCATCCCCTCGGATCCCATCTACGCCGCCAACAAGCACGCCGTCGTCGGGCTGGTCCGCTCGCTCGGCCAGGATCTCCAGCCCCGGGGGATCAGGGTGCAGGGGCTCTGCCCCTCGTTCGCCGACACCGCGATCCTCGGCGAGGGCAGGGAGACGCTCCAGCAACTCGGCTTCCCGATCCTGGAGGTCTCGGCGGTCGTCGAGACGTTCGTCCAGCTGCTCGACAGCGAGGGCACCGGCGAGTGCTGGTTCGTGATCCCCGGCCGCGAGAGCCAGCCCTTCTCCTTCCGCCGCGCTCCGGGCCCACGAGCCTAAGAGAGGGGGATTTGTCCGAATTTTGGTGGTTCATAGGCTCCGACGGTCTGTCACGGGGTAGGCCACGAAAGGGGTTGGACCCGCGGGGTCCGCGACCCTCTTCCGCGTCGCGGGGAGGAACACATGACAGCTCGACCGCATCGGCCCACACGGCCGGCCCGAGTGCCCGCCGCCGCCTCCACGGCGGGAGACGGTATCGCCGTGGGCGCGGGTCCGGTCATCGTGGACGCCTACATCGACTTCCTCTGCCCGTTCTGCAAAGCGTTCGAGGAGGCGGCGGGACCGGTGCTGGTGAGGCTGGTGGCGGACGGAGCGGTCAGCCTCGTCTACCACCCCATGGGCTTCCTGGACGAGCTGTCCACCGACCGCTACTCCTCCCGGGCGTCCGCCTCGTCGGGGTGTGCCTCGGACCGGGGGAGGTTCGTCGAGTACGCCCACGCGCTCTTCGCCGACCAGCCCCCGGAGGGAGGCCCGGGGCTCACCGACGACGAGCTGGTCGAGGCCGGCCGTCTCGCGGGGATCACCGATCCGGGGTTCGGCGGATGCGTGCGCGAGGGCGTCTACCTCGACTGGGCCGCCCACGTGACGGAGACGGCCATCGAGCGCGGGGTGAGCGCCACGCCGACGGTCCTCGTCCAGAACGTCCCGGTACCCGCCAACGCGCAGGCCATCCTCACCGCCGTGCTGGCCGTCGCCCGCTCGCGCCGGTGACCGCGATACCTCGGGAAGTGCCGGAATCCCGCGTTCCCTGCCGTACGGGACCCCGGCACCCCCGTATGTCAGGCGGTGCCGGGATCCTCCCGCACCGAGATGGCGCCCGAAGGGCAGAGCCGCTCGGCCCGGCGGACGTCGGCGTGCGACTCGGGCGGCGGTGACTCGTCGAGGAGCACGACGGTGCCGTCATCCTCGCTCTGGTCGAACACCTTCGGCGCGGTGAGCACGCACATGCCCGCTCCGATGCACCGCGCCGTGTCCGTGGTCACCTTCAGTGCGTTCTCTACCATCTGACCGGCAGTTCCCGTACGCCGTAGATGGACATGGTGTCGCGCATGCGGACCTCCTGCGCCGGTATGGCGAGTCGTAGATCGGGGAACCGATCGAACAGCATGGGAAACGCGGTGCGCATCTCCACGCGGGCGAGCTGCTGGCCGAGGCACTGGTGCAACCCGTGCCCGAATGTCAGATGCCCACTCGCGGGGTTGGTGATGTCCAGACGGTCGGGGTCGGTGAAGCGCGCGGGATCGCGGTTGGCGGCCTGGACCGAGAGGGTCACCACCTCACCAGCCCTGATGAGCTCCCCGTCCACCTCGACGTCCTCCAGGGCGGCGCGGATCGGGCCGATGTGGATGATGCTGAGATAGCGCAGCAACTCCTCGACCGCGTTGTCGATCAGCGAGGGGTCGGCGCGCAGCGCGGCGAGCTGGTCGGGGTGCTGTAGCAGGGCGAACGTGCCGAGCCCGAGCATGTTGGCGGTCGTCTCGTGCCCGGCGGCGAGCAGCAGGAAGCCGATGTTGCCCAGCTCCTCGTCGGTCAGCTCACCGCCGGTGATGAGCCCGCTGAGCAGGTCGTCGGCCGGCTCGGCCCGCTTGAGCTCGATGAGCCGGGCGAAGAACGCGGCGACGCGGGCGAACGCCGCGCGAATGTCCTCGACGGTGGACTCCAGGTTCAGCAGCACCGCGGTGGCCTGCTGGAACTCCGCACGGTCGGAGTACGGGACACCGAGCAGCTCGCAGATCACCAGTGAGGGAATGGGCAGCGCGAACTCCCTGACCAGGTCCTGAACAGGCCCGGCCTTCTCCATCGCGTCCAGCCGCTCCTCGGCGATCTCGTGGATCCTGGGCTCCAGCTGCTTCATCCGCCGCACGGTGAACTGCGCGGTGAGCAGCCTCCGGTAGCGGGTGTGGTCGGGCGGGTCCATCCGGATGAACATGCCGGGGTCGGCCGGGCGGCGCATCTCCTGCATCAGCGGGAAGGGCACCGGGACGTTCAGCAGCTCACGCCGGGAGCTGAACCGGGGGTCGGCCAGGATCGCCCGCACCGCGGGGTAGGAGGTCGCCAGCCAGCCCACCCGGCCGTCGGGGTAGGTCATCCGGGTGACGGGCCGCTCCTCGCGCAGTGCGGCCAGACGCTCGGGTGGGGTGAAGGGGTCGGGGCGTCCGAAGGGAAAGGTGATCGCCTCCGCGTGGGACTCTGTCATCGTCGCTCCTATGCAGAGATGCAGCTGGTCTCCACCCAGAAAACTACATCAAATGCAAAGTTACAATAGGTGCAGAGTATTGTGCTATGCAGTAAGATTTCCACATGAGTGAGGTTCTGGGACTGCGTGAGCGTAAGAAGCTGCGCACCCGGCACGCTCTCATCGCCGCGGCGATCGAGCTCTTCGTCGAGAAGGGCTACGAGCAGACGACCGTCTCGGAGATCGCCGCAGCGGCCGACGTCTCGACCCGCACCTTCTTCAGCTACTTCGCCAGCAAGGAGGACGTGGTCTTCCACAACTCGCGAGACGGCGTCGACCGCGCCCTGCGGGTGATCGACGAGCACGGTCCCGGAGACCGGGCGGTCGACCTGCTGAGCCGCGCCATCACCTCGGGGTTCGCCGCGCTCGCCGTCGACGACCAGCTCGCCCGTGAGATAGCGCCCATCAACCACCTCATCCTGAACGTCCCCTCGCTCAGGGCGCGCGGCCTGCTGCTCCTCTTCGACAGTCAGCAGGAGCTCGCCGAGGCCCTGCACCGGGCGTGCCCCGACGAGCTGAACCTGACCGAGGCGTCGGCGGCCGTGGGGGCGGTGATCGGCGGGGCCAAGCTCGCCGCCTTCGTCAGCATGCGGCACGGAGCCTCCCCCGAGGAGATGCTGGAAGCCGGACGCCAGGCCACCGAGTTCACCCTCGCCGGCCTGCGCGCCACCTTCACGCCGCCCTGAACCTGCCCGCCGGGATGAATACGCGGGCGCTCGATCCCGTCGGTCCGCAGTTCACAGCCGAGCAGGAACATGAAGACGACGAGACCGAACTCCCTTCGGGGTCGTGCCCATCGGTCGGGTCAGGAGGCCGGCACCGGCCGCGACCTCCCGCCCGAGAACGCCCCCATGCCGTACAGCAGCGGATTTCCAGGACCGGCCTGCACGTTCACGACCCGGCCGAAGAGCACCGCGTGGTCGCCCACGACCAACGTCTCGGCCACCTGGCACTCCGCCACCGCGAAGGCGTCCTCGACCAGCCAGGGCAGCCCGGTGAGCGCCGTCCGCCGCCAGGCGACCTGGTCGAAGCGGTCGGATTTCGGCGAGGCGAAGAGTTCCGCCGTGCTCTGGGCGCCGTCGTCGAGCAGGTTCACCGTGAACTCTCCCCGGCTGCTGACCGCGGCCAGCGTCCCGCTCCGGATGTCCAGGCAGACCAGTAGCGTCGGCGGGTCGAGCGTCACGCTGGTGAGCGAGTTGCAGGTCAGCCCGTGCGGCCGCTCATCGCCGTCGATGGACGTGATGATCGTGACACCGGTGAAGTAGGAGCTCATGAAGCCGCGGAAGGCGTCCGGCGCCGCGAGGTGCCGCCGGTCAGCCATTGATACCGGCCAGGTACTCGTAACAGCTGGGCAGCGCGGCGACCATCTCCTCGGCCTCGGACCTGATCCGGGCGAACTCGGCCAGGGCGTTGCTCGGGTCGAGGTGTTTCAGGGCCGGCGGCGCCGTGCGGGGCAGGTGGCCCAGGCCGAGGTTCATCGCGTTCCAGGAGTAGCTCTCGAATCCGTGGAAGTAGGGGTAGATGGTCTCCTCGTCCAGCAGGCGTGACCGGGCGAGATCGAGTTTCTCCCGCAGCCCGGCCGGCATCGCGCGGGTCTTCGCCTCCTTCCAGTACGGCGTGTCGTCGCGCTGCGCGGACTTGTAGTGCAGGACCAGGAACTCCTTCACCCCGTCCACGGCGTTCGCGACCCGGGTGTTGTACGCCGTGATCTGGTCGCTGTCCCACCGCTCGTCGGGGAAGTGCTTGACGAGTTGCTCGATGCCGTGCTGGATGAAGAAGATGCCGGTGGACTCCAGCGGCTCGACGAACGCGCTGGAGAGCCCGATCGCCACGCAGTTCTTGACCCATGAGTCCCGGTTGCGGCCGATGCGCATCCGGATGTGGTTGGCCTGGAGGTCCTCCTGGCCGGGCGCGGCGGCCTGGCGCAGCTCCCGCTCGGCCTCCTCCGGGCTGATGAACTGGTCGGAGTAGACGTAGCCGGTGCCGTTGCGGCGAAACAGCGGGATGGTCCACATCCAGCCCGCGCTCATCGCGGTCGCCGTGGTGTACGGGCTCATGTCGGTGGCCTCTTCGCGCGGCACCCGGAGCGCGACCGCGCGGTTGTTGGGCAGCACGTCCTCGAACGACTGGAACTCGGCGCCGAGCGTCTGGTTGATCAGCATGCCGCGGAAACCGGTGCAGTCGATGAAGAGGTCACCGGCGATCTCACCGTGGGCCGCGGTGTGCACGTGGCTGATCCAGCCGCGCTCGTCCTGGGCGACGTGCTGCACGTTGTCCAGGATGTGGCGGACACCGCGCTTGACGGAGAAGTCGGCCAGGTATCTGGCGACCTCGTCGGCGTCGAAGTGATAGGCGTAGGGGAACTGGGCCCGCTGCTCGGCCAGGGTGGAGCGGCCCAGCGGGCCGTCCAGCTCGGAGGCGAAGAGCGACCCGTCCCGCATTCGTGGTGAGCGCTTGGCCTCGCAGAGCGCCGAGGTGATGAAGCAGGAGCGGTCGAACGGCCTGCTGCGGTCGCCCAGTTCGAGCCACCAGTCGGCGATGGAGAATCCGTCCACCACGCGCAGCCGCTCGAACGGGTGGTAGAAGTACTCGCCCGCTCCGCTCCAGTTCTCGAAGCGGATGCCGAGCTTGTAGCCTCCGGCGCATTTCGGCAGCCAGTCGGCTTCGTCAAGCCCGAGGTAGTCGAAGAAGTGCCGCACGGTGCTGAAGGTGGCCTCGCCGACGCCGATCCGCTTCACCTGGGGTGATTCCACCAGGGTCACGTCGATCCGGTCGCCGAACGCCGCCATCAGGTAGCTGGCCGTCATCCATCCGGCCGTACCACCGCCTACGATAACCACGGATCGGATCATTAAAGCTCCTCAACATTCGTTGGAAAGGCCGGATCTCGGCCCGGTCAGGCCAGTTCGTAGACGACGGAGTCGGCGGGGACCCGCACGACGCGGGCGTTCAGGAACTTCCAGCCGCTCTCTTCGAACACGCCCTCCCACTCGGCGAGCGTGGGCAGGTAGACGCCCATCAGGTCGTGGGCCGTCTCGAAGGCCAGGGTGAACACGGGCTTGTCCCGGTCGGGGATGCCGGTGGTCCGCGCCGTGTCGCCGAGCAGGAACCTGCGGGCGTTGGGGAACGCCTCGCGCAGCCGGCGCAGCGAGGCCACGCACCGCTCTCGCGGCCAGAAGTCGTGGCCCATCATGAAGCAGGTGAGCACCTCCACCTTCTCCAGGCGGGGGTCCGGGGCCAGGTCGCGCACGTCCGCCTTCTCGCGTGGGTGATCAGTTCCCAAAGACCAGCGGCAGGTGTGCCGGGCCACGCATGATCAAAGACGGCGCGAACACGACATCGTCCCGGGGGACGGCCAGCGACATCCTGGAAAACCGGTCCAGTGTCCTGCCGATGATGATTTTCGCCTCCAGGCGTGCCAGCTGGGCTCCCACGCAGCGATGAATTCCGTGCCCGAACGCCAGGTGGCGCTTGTCCTCCCGCGATATGTCGAAACTGTCGGGAGCCGGATAGTGGGCAGGGTCCCGGTGCGCCGATCCGACCAGCAGCAGGATCGGCTCACGCGCCGGTATCGTGACCCCCGCGATCTCCACGTCGGTGGTGGGAAAACGCCACATGGGCGACGCGGTGGGACCGTCGTACCTGAGCACCTCCTCGATCGCGGAATCGATGAGCGCGGGATCCCGACGTAGCAGTGAATGCTGTTCCGGGTGGTCCAGCAGGGCCAGGAAGGTGCTTCCGACCAGGCGTATGGACGTTTCGTATCCGGCCACGATGATTCCGAACACTGTGGTGAGAAGCTCGTCCTCGTCGAGCGCCCCGGGGGCCTGGCTCGCTCGTATCAGATCGGACAGCAGGTCGGTGCCCAGGTCGTCTTTCTTCTGCAGAATGAGGTCGCCGGTATACGTGAGCATGGACTCGATGGCGCCGTGCGCCAGGTGACGCTCGGCCGGGTCGGCCGTGAACATCAGGTCTCCCCATTCCCGCAGCCGCGCGCGGTCGCCGGGCGGGGCACCCACGACGTCGCAGATCAGCCCGACCGAGAGCGGAGTGGCGAGGTGGTTCATGACGTCCACGGGCTCGCCCGTCGGCACGGCGTCCAGAAGGGCGTCCGTCATCTTCTCGATGGCCGTTTCCCACTGGGCGACTCTCCGGCCGGTGAAGGCCGCGGTCGCCGGCTTCCGCAGCCTCGTGTGATCCGGTGGGTCCAGATTGACCATGGAGCGTTCCGCGACCGTCCCCGAGCCGAAGGCCAGCGAGGCTTCGGTGAAGGCGGGGGACGCGTTTCGGTAGTCGCTGCTGAGGCGGGCGTCCGCGAAACCCGCCCGGACATCCTCGTATCTGCTGACCAGCCACACGCCGACATCGGTGAACGGAACGGTCGTCCGGAAAACGGGATGGTTCTCTCTGAGCCAGCTGTAGGTGGGATAGGGATCCTGGAAGAAGTCCGGTGTGAAAACAGGGGGCGTGGTCATCCTGCCGGGCCTTTTCTCTACGGTCGTGCGGTACGGGATTTTTCGCGACGAACACTCGATATGAAGCCGTGCCGATTAGCCGGAAACCGTCGGCGGTGTCCTGGGCGGACTCCGGCCGGTCGGCTTCGGATCGTGCGGGGAGTTTTGTTCGTCAGGGCTGCCGGAGGGAATATCCGCTGCTCCGGCCGGAGCGGCGAGACGCATCATCTCACCCGGCGCTGCCTTTGTGTCAATCCCTGGACGCCGAATATGGCCTATGCCGAACGGGGTCGCTGACGCCGATTCCTTACCCTTCTGGCTGGACCGGAGGATGCCAAGACATTTTTAAGTCGATGCCAACTTTGAGCCCCGATTCTGTTGTCGATATATGAGACGACGGCGCCTGGAAAGGCAGCGGTAGAAAAGGCCGCGAATTCGATCCGCCGTGTCCCGGTGGCCGCCGCGCCGGCGTGCCCTGTCGACCGCCGGCGCCGAGCGTCCCCGTCGGCCGGGAGCGTGCTCAGTTCTGACCGAGCCAGAGGTCGGGGCCGAAGACCTCGTAGTGGACGTCGCGGGCGGGCACCCGGCGGCGGAGCAGGTCCGCGCGCACGTCGCGCATGAACGGCAGCGGGCCGCACAGGTAGGCGACGAGACCGTCGGGCAGGTCGATCACGTTGAGGTCGGCGTACCCGATACGGGGCGCGGGGTCGCAGGAGCACGCGCCCGCCTCCTCGTACCAGCGGTGCAGGGTCGCGCCGGGCAACTCGGCGACCAGCCGGACGAGCTCCTCGCGGTGGGCGTGGTCGGCGGGGCTCCGGTCGGCGTGGACGACGATCACCTGGCGGGTGGAGCCGGTGGCCGCGAGGTGGTCGAGCATCGACAGCATGGGGGTGATCCCGATCCCGGCGGAGGCGAGCAACAGCGGGGCGTCACCCGGGGCCAGGGTCAGGTCGCCGTACGGCGCCGAGACGGTGAGCTCGTCCCCGGCCTGGACGTTGGCGTGCAGCCATCCGGAGACCTCGCCGTCGGGTCCTGACCCGCGGGCCCACCTGACGGTGATCCGCCAGTCACCGCGCTCGGGGGCGCACGACAGGCTGTACTGCCGGATCTGCCGTGCCCCGTCGGGCAGGGTGACCCCGACGCTGACGTACTGCCCTGGGGTGAAGGCGAGCGGGATCGACGGGGCGAGGGTGAAGGAGACGGTGTCCGGCGTCTGGCGCCGCCGCTCCAGAACCGTGGCGCGCAGCCAGGGATCGCCGGGCTCGGGCAGCAGCCGCGCCTCCAGCGCGATCAGCGCGTTGGCCATCAACCAGTAGACCTCGTCCCAGGCCGCCGCGACCTCGGGGGTGACGGCGTCGCCGAGCACGTCGACGATGGCGGCGAGGAGGTACTTGTGCACGATCTGGTACTGGTCGGGGGTGATCCCGACCGAGGCGTGCTTGTGCGCGATGCGGGCGAGCATCGCGTCGGGCCGCTCGTCCGGCCGGTCGAGCAGCAGGGTGGCGAAGGCGGCGATCGACCCGGCCAGGGCCTGGCGCTGCGTCCCGCTGGCCTGGTTGCCCCGGTTGAAGAGGTTCTTCAGCAGGTCCGGGTTGTCGGCGAACATCATCGTGTAGAACCGCCCGGTGATCTCCTCCAGGGCCTGATGGACGGCGGGCAGGGTGGCCCGGACCGTCGTCGCCGATTCGACAGAGAGCATGTCTTCTCCAAATTGGTAAATGATCTTCGTATTAAAGTGCGTATTGACGAAAGGGGTCGGGGAGGAGGTGGTCAGGAGAGAGCGATCAGCACGGGTCCGGTCGGCGAGCCGACCAGATCGTCCACGGTGAGCGGGTCGAGCGCCGCGTGGAAGGCCCGCTGGGCCTCGCGCAGTGCGCCGCGCAGGCGGCAGGCCGCCCGCAGCGGACACGGCGTGTCGCCCTCGCAGGCGACCACCTCCTCCTCGCCCTCCAGCTCGCGGACCAGCCATCCCAGCGAGGCCTTACGGCCGAAGCCGGTCAACTCCAGCCCGCCGCCGCGCCCCCGGCGGGCGTCCACCACGCCCAGATGTTGCAGGCGCGCGATGGCCTTGGCCGTGTGGGTGTAGGGGATGGCCATGGCGTCGGCCACCTGTCTGGTGGTGAGGACCGCGCCGGGTTCGGCGACCGCCAGTCGCATGGTCACCCGGAGTGCCAGATCCGTGAACTTCGTCAATCGCACGCTAGAACCGTAACAAACATGAATCTCAGGTACCAATTCAGGGTGTGCCTGAGAAGGGAGGGCGTCCGCCCAACGGTGTCCGCCCAACGGTGTCCGCCCAGGAGGCGGTCCGGTAGCCCTACGGTCTGTGCCCTGCCGACCGGCATCCCCCGGTGACCAGGTGTTTTGCCGGCTTCCAAGTGAGGCACAAGTGTGCCCTGTGATCCTGATTCTTTGGCGCCGAGCCCGCATGAGGTCTCACGTGGGTGCTCGTGACGTGAAGGAGGATGTCGTCATGCCGGACCTTGCGCCCCTGCGGCCCGGGGACCCCGAAAAGGTGCGGGAGTACCGGCTCACCAAGCGCCTGGGCGAGGGGGGTCAGGGGACGGTGTATCTGGGTGTCGCCCCCACCGGGGCTCAGGTCGCGGTCAAGCTGCTCCGTGGTGACCTGGCCCAGAACAGGGAGGTGCTGGAGCGTTTCGTGCGTGAGGTCGACGCGGCCCGGCGGGTGGCGCCGTTCTGCACCGCCGCGGTGATCGAGACCGGGGTGGACGAGCAGCGGCCCTACATCGTCAGTGAGTACATCGAGGGGCCGACGCTCAACCATGTCGTCGGCGCCGAGGGCCCCCGTGAGGGCGCGTCCCTGCACCGGCTGGCGATCGGTACGGTGACCGCGCTGGTGGCGATCCATCAGGCCGAGATCGTGCATCGTGACTTCAAGCCGGCCAACGTGCTGCTGGCCGCCGACGGCCCCCGGGTGATCGACTTCGGCATCGCCAAGGCGCTGGACGGCACCTCGTCGCTGACCGCGACGGCGGTGGGCACGCCGGCCTACATGACTCCCGAGCAGCTCGCGGGGCGGGCGGCGGGTCCGTCCGCCGACATGTTCGCCTGGGGGTGCACGATGGTCTTCGCGGCCACCGGGCAGCCGCCGTTCGGCACCGACAGCCTGCCCGCGATCTTCAATCGGATTCTCAACGCCGAGCCGGATCTGTCGGGGATCGCCGATCCGGCGCTGCGTGACCTGGTGGGGCGGTGTCTGGCCAAGGACGAGAGCCTGCGTCCGACGGCGGGTGAGGCGCTGATGCGCCTGCTGGGCCACGCCGGTCCGGGCGCGTCGTCTCTCGCCTCGGCTCCGGGCGTGCTCGCCGAGGGCGTGGCCGCCGCGGTCCAGCAGTCCGGTCCCGAGTACCACCCCTACCCGGGTGGACCACAGACCGGGGCGCCGTACCGGACCGGTCCGGAAAGCCCCGCACCCCACCGGGCCGGGCCGGACGGGTACGCGGCGCATTGGACCAGTCCGGGCGGATATCCGCCGCAGCAAAATGGGTCAGTAAGGTATTCATCACATCAAACCGGACCGAGTGGGTATCCGGCTCACCAGGCCGGGCCGGGCGGATACCCACCGCCGTACGGGGCCGTGCCTCAGGGAGCGAACTTCCCGGCAGGGCCGGGAGCGCAGCCGCCCCCCGGCCGGAAAAGGCGGGTGCGCCGGGTCTGGCTCGTGTTCGGCGCCGGACTCGCGCTCACGCTCGTCGCGGTAACGATCACAGTGGTGGTCCGGAACGGAACCGGCACCGGAACGGGCACCGGCTCGCGGGCGGCCACCACTCCCACCACCGCTCCCCAAGCCACTCTCCCCCAGACCGTCTCCTCGATCCCGCCCGCGGACCGGAAAATCAAGCTGCCGGGCAGCTCCATCACGATCCACGAGAGCGACAAGGACCCGGTCAAGCTCACCTCCTACAACGTGTGGAAGGGAGACAAGCGCTACGACTACACCCGCAAGGCCGGTACCGACGAGTTCGCCAGGGACGAAGCGCACGCCTACCACAGGCTGAACCCCTCGGGCACCCACACCCTCGCCGTGAACCAGTACTACAGCTCGGACGACTACGAGGTCGTCTCGATCATCGACCGCAAGACCGGGGCGAAGAGCGAGACAAAGACCGCCAAGAGTCCGAGCATCGCGCTCTACCCGCATTGGTCGCCGGACGGCACCAAGGGACTGGTCACCCTGTACGGGCCGGTCAAGGGCGAGAGCACTTCGCGCGTCTACGGTTACGCGATCATCGACATCGCCACGAAGAAGGCCTCGATCGTCCGGGTGAAGGATAAGGACGCCGGGGTCTGGGGCTACTTCTGGCGGAGTGACAGCAGGGCGGTCGGCACCTGGGCGGCCACCGAGGGCAGCGATCACATCCGCTTCTACGACCTGCGGGGCACCGTACTGCAGAACCTTCCGGACGTGAGTGATGCGGTCCAGGTCGAGGGGGACCATGTCAGCCCGTCCGGCACGCTGATGATCACGTACTGCGGGGGGACCGCGGAGATCTGCCTCCAGTCCACCGCCGCCGACGCGAAGCTGGAGGTTCGGATCCCGTTCGCGACCGATCGGGTCCTCGGCTGGTACGACGACCGGCACATCGTGGCCTGGCGGAAACAGAGCTCGGGCTACGAGGCGTTGGTGGTCGACTTCAAAGGCAAGGTGAAGCGGGTGCTCGCCACCAGCACCGACGACAAGGAGTACCAGAGCCAGGAACTGAGCTACACCGGGGCCGGCTGAGCGGACGGACGCCGCGCCTCGACGCTCGCCGGGCGCGGTCGGTCGCCTGGCCCGAAGGTTCATGGAAAAGCCGGCGGTCCTTCGCTGGAGGACGGGGGGCGGCTCGGCTAGGTTCGGGGAGGTGACCTCCCTCGACGACCTCGCCGCTCGGGCCCGCTCCCTGGTACGGGAGGGGCACCGCGCGCTGCTGGGCATCGCCGGCGGTCCGGGGGCCGGCAAGACCACCCTCGCCGAGCACCTGGTCGCGACGCTGCGCCCGACGCCTCCCGAGGGACAGCCGGCGCGGGAGTGGGTGGCGTACGTGCCGATGGACGGCTTCCACCTCGCCGACGTCGAACTCGACAGGCTCGGACGCCGCGACCGCAAGGGGGCGCCCGACACCTTCGACGCCGCCGGCTACGCGGCACTCCTCCGCCGCCTGCGCGAGGACGAGGACGAGGTGGTCTACGCGCCCGCCTTCGAGCGCGACCTGGAGCAGCCGGTCGCCGGCAGCATTCCGGTCCCGCGCGCCGCCAGGCTCGTTGTCACCGAGGGAAACTACCTGCTGCTCGAGGAGGGCGACTGGTCGCGCGTGCGACCGTGTCTCCACGAGGTCTGGTACTGCGACCTCGGCCCCGAGGAGCGGGTGCGCCGCCTCGTCTCCCGCCATGAGCACTTCGGCAAGGACCGTGACGACGCCGTCGCCTGGGTGCTGGGCACCGACCAGCGCAACGCCGACCTCGTCGCCACCACCCGCTCCCGCGCCGACCTCATCATCCCCGACGCCGTCATCCGCTCGATCGGCTCCCCCGAGGCGACGGCCGGCTGACGTACGGCTCCCCCTGTCGAGGGCCGGGGCGATCCCGCCGAATGCGAATCGGCCAGAGTCTTGATCATCGGCGTGGTTCTCTTTGCCTTTTATCAGGCAACATCACCAACGTACCGTTTACACCTTTCGGGGGAGCAGATGTCCATTTTCCGTTATCTCATCACCGCCGTTCTCGCCGTCTCGACGGTGGCGCTCGCCGCGCCGGTCGCGTACGCCGACCCTGACCCCCTACCGCCCTGGTCCCCTCTGTCGGAGGACTACGAGCCCTCGGGCACGCTGACGGTCAGGAACGGTGACCGCACGGAGACCTGGACCTGGGTGCCCGGTCACCAGAGCTACCGGAGCACCGAGAACAGCTCCAATTCGCTGCATCGGAACAGGTAGGCCCCCGGACTCCGGGGCACGGGGGCCGCGCTCGCCCCGGTAAGTGGTCGCACATGGTTTGTCGGCAAAGATCCACGATCTTATGGATTTCCCATATCCTTTCCGGAGACAAGGAAGGGTGAGGGCATGACCGAGCAAGAGGCTGTTCCGACGGGCATCGACCCGAACACCCCGAGCGTCGCTCGAATGTACGACTACTACCTCGGAGGCAAGGACAACTTCGCCTCCGACCGGGCGGCCGCGGAACAGTTCATGCGGGTGGTGCCCGACATCCGAGAGATAACTCGGGCGAACCGGGCCTTCCTTTCGCGGGTCGTCGAGTTGCTCGTGCGTCAGGGCGTGCGGCAGTTCCTCGACATCGGGTCGGGGCTGCCGACGCAGGACAACGTGCATCAGGTCGCCCATCGCGTCGCACCCGACACCCGGGTCGTCTACGTCGACAACGACCCCATCGTCCTGGCGCACGGCCGTGCGCTGCTGGAGGACAACCACCTCACCTCCGTTGTCGAAGGCGACATGCGGGAGCCCGAGAAGCTCCTGACGAACCCGCAGATCGAGAACGCCATCGACTTCACCCAGCCCGTCGCCGTGCTGCTGATCTCGATGCTGCACTTCATTCCCGACGACGCGCTGGTCACCCACATCATCACCGCGATCCGGGAACGGCTCGCCCCGGGTAGCTATCTGATCATCACGCACGCCTTCGAGGCCGAGGTCAGCGCCGAGGTGCACGAGGCCGGGCAGCAGGTCTACCGCTCGACCAGCGCGGGGGCTCTCACCTCGCGCGGTCCGAAACAGCTGGCCGAACTGCTGAACGGAATGGATCTGCTGGAGCCGGGGATCGTCCCGGTCGAGGCGTGGCGTTCCGAGTACAACGAGTACGGAGAGAAGATCACCGTCGACTTCGGCAAGCCCGGTATCCTCGGCGTTGTCGGACGTAGCTGACCGCCTCCATCGGCTCCGGCCAGGTCCCCCGGGATCTCGGGCCGGAGGCGATGAGGATGTTCCCTCAGCGGCGGCGGACGAAATCGACCCGGCTGAGATACGGCTTGTACTCGGCGGGGCCGGGAATCAGTTTCTCCTCTATCAGATCGACCTCGACGGCGCCGGAGAGGTCGACCCGCTGGTAGGTCTGGGTTTTGCCGCGCTTCCGCATCAGGATCACGTGCCTGTCGTCGTACCAGCCGGCGAAAACGCTTGGCCGGTGGCCGATCCGGTGAACGATTTTCCCGCTGGACGCCTCGACGATACTGACCTGCCCGCTGTTTCCGGTCCTCTTCTCGAAGGTGGCGAACAGCCGTCCCGAGGGGGAGAAGGGGGTCACGGCGTGCCACTCGTCGAGAATTCCAATTCCGGTGTAGACCCTGCGCTGTCTCCCGTCCAGGCCGTAGACGACGATACGGCGCCTGCTCGGTGCGACGTCCAGATCGTCACGCACGGCCAGCACCCGGCTCGCGTCGCCGGCGAAATAGAAGCGGAACTTACGGCCGATGTCCCAGTCGGCCACGCGGTGCCGAGGACCCGTTCTCACCAGGTGGGGAATGCGGTCGGCCACGTTCATCGTGATGAAGCCGATTATCGTGAGGCTGTCGTCGGGGTGCGTCCTGTAGGCGGTGAGCAGGAGTGTGCGACCGTCCGAAGACCACTCGGGCGAGGTCACGGGCGCGGGCATGGAGATCGTGTGCCTGCGGCCGGACCTGCGGTCGATCAGGTCGATCCGTTCTGTCGCGATCCACAGCCGGTAGTCCGGGATTCCGGCCACCCATCTCTCCCCGGGAGACACCAGCGCCTCGCGATAGGGCGTCTTGACGAACCTGTCACCCTCGCGAAGGTAGCCGTGGTGCCCCTGGCCGGCATCGAAGGTGAGTGAGTAGGAGGCCAGCCGGACCGGCGCCTTCGCGATGTCGTGGAGTTTGCCCGACGTGCCGGCGAGTTTGACCCATGGCCCCGGCCCAATGGAGCCGGTCGTGCTCATCCCCGGTATCCCCGGCGTTCGTGCGCGTGCCGGCTGCGTTCCGGCGACGGCGACCATCACGACCGCGAATGTGGCGACAATGAATCTGACGCGCATGTGCCCCCCTCGTTCATCCAATGAGACGCGCGATCGGAACGGTTGGTTCGCGGACACTGTGCCGCCGACTCCACCCGGCTGGCGGTTCTCGCACCGGGTATATCCGCCGATGAATATCGGGATATCGGTAAGCGACATATGATGATCGATAAGGTTCGGAAGGTGATCAAATTTCGGGTGTCCCGCGGTATAAGGCTGGCTCTTGTTGTCATGCTTTTTCTGGGCGGGGTGACGGCGAGCGCACCCGAGGTTGGGAAGACGGTCATATGCACCTCCTCCTGGTTGGGTAATTCGGTCTCGCTGTCCTGCGGCGACCCCGAGTTCGAAGCGCGGCTTCGGGCCCGGGTACTCACCCCGGACCAGGCCCGCGCCATCGACTGCCCGCCCATCGAGTTGAGCGACGGGTCCGGCGGCGACGAGATGGCCGAGCCCGAGATGATCTCCACCGATGAGCCGACTCCCACCTACTCCCCGAGAGCGCCGGATCCGGTGATCGCGGCCCGGGTCAACCAGGCATGGGACCGGATCGAACGCTGGCTGGGCGCGCACGCCTCGGCCACTCTGCGCAAGCTCAAGTTCCCCGTGGCGCCGCAGGATCTGGCCCGCTGGGAGGACTCTCAGCGGCGCGCACTACCCGATGATCTGTACGTCTCGTACCTTCGTCACGACGGCGCCGAGGGCAACCTCGGTGACGGCTTCCAACTCCCCCCGTCCTACGGTCTCCTCGGGCTGTCCGAGATGGACTCCGCCACCTGGGGAAAGTGCCGCGACCTCGTGATGGAGGGGGATCTCGAAGCAGCCGATCCCGAGCACGGGAAATGGCACGGCAGCCTACTGACGATCGGCGACACGAGCCGTGGCGAGGAGCTGTTCGTCGAACCCAGGACCGGCCGCGTCGGTGAGTCGGCATGGGACGAGAACCTCCGCTACGACGGACCCATGGGCTGGCCGTCCCATCTCGCCCTGCTGGAGGCACTGGCCACCTCGCTGGAGGGCCGCGCGTCGCTGCGCGACTGGTACCCGGTCGTCACCTCCGGCTGCGAGTTGCGCTGGTCTGAGGAGCAGCAGACCTCACCGCCCACCGGTTGCGCCGGCGTCCCCCGTCCGTCGCCGACCCCGACGCCCACCGTCCAGCCGACGCCGGAGCGGCTCACCCCCCAGCAGGCCCGCGACACCGGTTGCGTCCCCGCCCGTCGCTCCCCGACCGTGCGCGTGCCGGGCCCGAAGGTCACCGCCCAGGTCAACGCCGTCTGGGGGCGCATCGAACGCTGGCTGGCCCGCCGAGCCCCCGCCACCTACAAGCGCCTCCAGCCCCCGGCCCGACTGAGGGACATCGCGAAGGTGGAGGCGGCCATGGGCGCCCGCTTCCCCGACGACCTGCGCGCCTCACTGCTCCGGCACAACGGTGGAGGGTCCTGGGGGTTCGGCCCCGCGCCGTTCTACGAGCTCATGTCCGCCAAGTACATCCACTCGGACTGGAAGATGTTGTGCGGCATCGTCCTCGACAGCCCGGCGGAACTGGCCTTCGTCTGGTGGGACGGCCACCTGATCCCGTTCGCCGCCGCGCACGACGGGGGCAACCTCTTCATCGACCCCCGGACCGGCAAGACCGGCGAATACTTCAACGAGGAGGGGCTGACCACCGAGGGCGACGTCGTCTGGCCCTCCTACCTGGCACTGCTCAGGGCAACGGCGAAATCCCTGGAAACCGGCCGTCCCATCCGAGGCTGGCGCCCCTCCGTCCAAAAAGGCGAACTGGACTGGAAAAGTGTGAAGTGAAGAGCGTCAGACAGGGCGGCGGGTTTGTGATCGGCGGGCCGGTGGCAGGGCGCAGTCACCGCACATGCCGCCGCCGGGCAGGCGGTAGTACAGGCAGCAGCTGCGACGGACGAAGGAGGGACGGCCGGGTACGGGTTCGGTCAGTTCGCCCGTGCCGCGCAGGAGATCCCGGTCCAGCAGTTCGCGGCCCAGCCGCACGGCCTTCGCGGTGAGATCGGGCCGTCGGCAGGTGAAGGCGCCGATGGTTCCGACCAGTGCGGAGGCCGCATTGCCCCACAACAGCCCCGGTGCGATCTTCACGATCCGCCGGACCGCCTCCGCGAGTGGTTCCAGCATCTCGGTCATGATGCCGCGGTAGACCGGTCCGGCGATCCGCGCGGGATCGCGGATGTCCCAGCCGGACAGCCGGGTGGCTCGCAGCGGCAGCGGACCGGGGGCCGGTCGCCAGTACAGGTGCCCGGGGGCCAGGTCGATGAGCAGGTCGTGCGCGACCACGGCACCGATGGACGGTGACCACAGGCGGGCGGCCAGGCCCTGGAACAGGATCGAGGCGGCCACCCGGTGCTCGGCGGTGCCCAGCCGTCCGGCCATGTCGTGGATTCTCGCCTCCAGGATGCCCGGATCCGTCCACAGATCGCTGAACGGTCGCCATCCGGCCTCGGCCTCGGCTGTCTCGATCTCGAAGTAGCCACCGATAGTGCGGAGGTCGACGATCGCTCCGAAGACCGCGGCCGGGGCAGTGGGCAGCAGTCCGGGCGGAGCGCCGGCACATGAGTCGCACGGCATGGCGAGCGCCTTCCTCGTTCCGCCGTCACCTTCACTGCCATGGTCGCACGACCCGCATGGTTCACGGGCCTGCCCATCGCGGGCGGGCGACAGGTGCGGGTCGAGGCTGAGCTCTGAGATGGGACAAGTCAGGTCGCAGTGGACGCGGAGGTGTCGGCCGGCTGCCCGCCGAATCCGGTGGCGAAAAGGGGCTCGGTCCCGAGCCGTGCTCTGAACGGCTCGGATTTCGCTCGGCTGGAATCCACGCCTGTCGTGGTTTGTATGACTTCAGGGGCAGTTGAGGATTTGCCGAAAACGCATACGCCGCCTCGTGTGCTCCCCTAGCCTCTGCTAGGTCGTACCATCCGCCCCCCAAAGGAAAACGGCATGGCACAGTCGTGGGCCGAGTTGCCGATGTGCCGTGTCGTGTGGGCGCGCGGGATGAGTTGCGCAGTGCTCATGTCGCGGACCGGCGCGTTGCCCGAGGATTTCCCCGCGATATTCGGTTACCTCGCAAACGGGAGGCGGACCGTCGTGGAAACGGTCGCCGACGTACTTCATGAGCTGGAAAGAAACGTCGTCGATCTTTTCCCGGCCTGGCTTCCCGGTGCCGAGGGGATCGACGGCCCGGGGGGCGCGGCCGTGCCCGCCGTACGTGAACTCGCGAGGCGGGCAGCGTCTGGTCACCGGCACCTTGCCCCTTTCCTGGCGGATCTCGCCGCGCGGTCCCTGACGGGTGCGGCATCCGGTGGCCGTCCGGGTACGGCCGAGGTGCGCGCCGCCGGGCTGGCCCTGGCGTTCGCCGCGAGTCTCGGTCGTCCCCGTACGTCGATCCTGGTCCAGGTGCCGGAGGGGCTCTCCGCCGCCGAGGAGGAGACGCTGGTGGCGGCCGGTGAGTGGCTTGTCCAGCGCGGTGGGCTCGGCGTCTGGCTCACCGGCGCCGCGCTGGTCACCGTCGACCGGATCCAGACGGTGACCGTAGGGCCCGCGCCACTGCGACACGTCTCCGGTTCCTCGGCCACGGCGGGGCTTCCGCATCCGTTCAGCCCAGTGGAGTCCGCGCTGGAGCGGGCACTCGGCTCTCACGGGTGGGCCGCGGGGCGGGCCTGGAACCAGACCTACCAGCCGCACCCGCTGGTCAACCCCATCCGGGTGGACCTGCTCTGGCCGGACGAGCGCTGTGTCGTCGAGCTCGACGGTCCGGAACATCGCCGCCCGGACAGGCTCGCCGACGACCTGGCGCGGGACGCGCGGCTTGGCGAAGACGGTTACGCGGTCCTGCGCTTCACCAATGAGCGCGTCATGGCCGACATGCCGGCCGTGCTTCGCGAGCTGAAGCGATTTCTGCAAACCCACCGCACACGCGAAGGACAGGGATATGCCGGGAACAGAACTCACGCTCTCCGAGACAGCGGCGCTGGTGGTGTTGATGGTCGAGGTGAATGAGATCTCCAACCCCGACCTCAAGAAACGTTACGGCCTGACCCTTGACGGGAAATCACGCCTGAAACTGAACGAGCTCAAGCTCGTTGAGAGCCGGAAGGCAGGCCGGGCGTTCGTCCATCTTCTGACCGACCAGGGCTGGGCCAGGATGGCCGAGGAGATCCAGTCCGGCATTCCCGTGCCCAGTGGCGCGGCCGGTGCGATGAACCGTGCCCTGCTGTTCTGGCTGCGTGGTTTCCTGGCGCGGACCGGCCAGAGCCCGGCCGACATCTTTCCCATCAAAGGCGATCCGGTCGGGGCCGGGGATGTCACCGCGCGCATCCGCGCCGCCTACACCGAGCTGGCCGCCGAGCCCGGCGTCCCGGTCAGCCTGGCGCGGCTGCGACCGCTGCTCGGCGAGTTCACCAGAGCCGAGGTGGACGGTGCGCTCAAGGGGATGATCCACCTGCCGGGCGTGAGCATCATGCCCGCGAACAACCAGAAGACCCTCACCCCCGAGGCCAGGGCGGCGGCGGTGACCATCGGCGACCAGGACAAGCATCTGATCTCGATCGAGGCACGATGAACAGCCGCGAACTGAAAGTCCTTCAGGCACTCAGGTTCAACTGGGCCGAGGGCCCGGAAGACGTGTGGAGCCCCTCACCCTTCCACGTGGAGGGCCTGAACCCGAACGTGGAACGCGGCATTCTCAGCGGGCTCGCCGACGTGGCCGCCGGGGGCGCCACCAGCCCGATCGGTCTGGTCCTGCGCGGTCAGCGAGGCTCGGGCAAGACCCACCTGCTCGGCTGGACCAGGGAAAGGATCCAGCGGGAGAACGGCTACTTCTTCCTGGTCAGCCTGCTGGACGCGCGGACCTTCTGGGAGAGCACGCTGATCTCGATGCTCGACGGCCTGCTGCGGGACGGCAGCGAGGGGGAGAGCCAGGCCAAGATCCTGCTCCGGCGGCTGGCGGAACTGGCCGACGTGCCGCGCTGGGCGCAGCGCGAGGTGATCGGGAATCGGCTGGTGACGCGCGAGGGGCTCGACGCCTTCGCGGCCGGTTTACGCACGTTCGATGCCCAGGTCGGTAAGGGGGCCAAGGACAGCCTGCGCGCGCTCGTGCTCTACGCCAGTGCCGACCACGGCATGCAGGATATCGGCGACGGGTTTCTCTCCGCGCTGCCCGAGGAGGAGCCGGGCGAGCGCGCGGCCTGGGGAATCCGGCAGTTCCCGAAGACGCCACAGGAGATCGTCAAGGATCTCTCCCGACTCCTGGCGCTGACCGGGCCGTCCGTCGTCGCCGTCGACCAGATCGATGTGCTCGTGGCGCAGTCTCCGGTCCCCGATGAGGGTACGGCTGTGCACGACTGGCGTGACCTGATCGTGGTCGACCAGGTGGCCGGTGGCCTGATGGCGCTGCGCGAGGTCACCCGCAGGACCCTGACGGTCGTCTCCTGCCTGCAGCACACCTGGACCCTCATCGAGAAGTTCGCCACCGACACCGCGCGCGACCGGTTCCGGCCGATGCCCGGCCTGCAACCGCTCCCCGACGCCGAGGCCGCTCGCGCCCTGGTCGAGAAGCGGTTCGCCACCCGGTTCGCCGAACTCGGCTTCGAGCCGCCCTACTCGACCTGGCCGGTACGGGAGACCGTGTTCGGCGATGCCGATGAGTTCACCCCGCGACAGCTCCTGATGAGGATCGACGCGCACATCGAGGCATGCCTGGTCGATGGAGAGGTACGAGAACTGGAGCGCCTCGGCCAGACTGCCGATTCGCGTCGGGCATCCGCCCCCGACGACCGCCTCAGCGCCATCGACTCCCGCTTCACCGAACTCCGGCAGAAGGCGCACGTGACCGACGCCCTGGACGCCACCGTCGAGGACGCCGTGATGCCCGCCCTGCTGGCGGCGGGGTTGTCGGCCTGGATCGACGGGCTCGGCGAGGCGGGACGTGAGTTCAGCGTCGACCCGCCACCCGGTAGGAAGCCTCCACTGCACGCCCGGCTGCGGCACACCCTGGACGAGGAGACCGAGGACGAGGCGCACTGGGCGTTCCGCGCCATCGCCGCCACGAATGCGATCGCCGCGTTGAGTCGCCTGCGGACCGCCTCGGTGGCGGCCGGACTGAACACCGAGGTCCCCAGGCGGAAGCTGTTCGTCCTGCGTACGGCCCCCTGGGCGAAGGGACCCCGAACGGTCGAGGCCGTCACCGCGTTCGAGCGTGCGGGTGGCAGGGTGCTCGCGGTGAGCGAGGAGGATCTCAGCGTCCTGGCCGCGCTGCGGGAGCTGTACGCGGAGAACCCGCCGAACCTGCGGGCCTGGCTCGCCGCGCGGCGACCGGCGGGCGAGGTCGCGCTGTTGCGCGAGGCCCTTGGTGACATCGGCACCGAACCTGCCGAGCCGCCGGCCGCCGACCCCGTGGACACCAAAGCGATCACGCCGTACATCGCCCTTGGCGACACCGTTCCCGGTGGGCGACCTGTCGGGATCGAACTGGAGGCGCTGCGGAAGCACGCCGTGATCTTCGCTGGAACCGGGTCGGGGAAGACGGTCCTCATTCGCCGCCTGGTCGAGGAGTGCGCGCTCCAGGGAGTCTCGGCGATCGTGCTCGACCCGAACAACGACCTGGCCCGGCTCGGGGACGGCTGGCCGGAGCCGCCGTCGGGGTGGGGACCTGGCGATGGGGAGAAGGCCGCCGACTACCTGGCCGCCACCGATGTCGTCATCTGGACGCCCCGCCGGGTAGCCGGACGGCCGCTCAGCTTCCAGCCGCTGCCCGACTTCACGGGCCTCGCCGCGGACCCCGACGAGTTCGGCTCGGCGGTGGACGCCGCCGTCGCCTCGCTCGTGCCGCGAGCCAAACTCGACTCCAAGCTGGTCAAGGCCCAGCGCGGGCAGGCCGTGCTCAGGGAGGCCGTCGCGCACTACGGGCGCGCGGGTGGACAGGGGCTGCCGGGTCTCATCGGGCTGCTGGCCGACCTGCCGGACGGGGTGAGCGGGCTCGACAAGGCCGAGCAGATCGCCGCCGACCTGGCGCAGACCCTGAAGGCGGCGATGGTCAACGATCCGCTGTTCGCCGGTACCGGAACTCCCGCGGACCCCGGTGTCCTGCTCACCCCACCGCCGGGAAAACGGGCCCGGATCTCGGTGATCAGCTTTGTCGGCCTGCCCTCGGACGAGCAGCGCCAGAGCTTCGTCAACCAGTTGCAGATGGCGCTGTTCGCCTGGATCAGGAGGCATCCCGCCGGTGACCGCCCGTTGGGCGGCCTGTTCGTGATGGACGAGGCGCAGACCTTCGCGCCGTCCGGTGCGATGACCGCCTGCACGCAGAGCACGCTGATGCTGGCCGCCCAGGCGCGCAAGTACGGCCTCGGCCTGGTGTTCGCCACCCAGGCTCCCAAGGGGCTGCACAACATGATCCCGGGAAACGCGGCGACTCAGTTCTTCGGCCTGCTCAACGCCCCCGCCCAGATCGAGGCGGCCAAGGAGGTGGCCCGCGCCAAGGGCGGCCGGATCGACGACGTCTCCCGGTTGACGGCCGGTCAGTTCTACCTGGCCGCCGAGGGGGCCGCTTTCACCAAGACCCGGGTGCCGCTCTGCCTGACCCACCACCCCAGGGCTCCTCTGACGACGGAGGAGGTCGTCAGCAGGGCGAGTATCTAAGGTCCCCAGGTGTACCGACCACGGACGTCGGCGGCACGGTTGAATGATCTTGAAAGGGTCCCAGGGCGTGGTGCTCATGCCCCACCGTGGCGCCCCGCTGAGATACGGGTCAGGTCGTCGTTCACCGACTCGGGTATCACGTCGATGTGCTGCCAGGACAGGTCGAGTACGGTCGCCCCCTCACTGATGGGGCTCTTCCTTCCGAGGACGAACCCCAACTCGCGATCATGCTGTGACCAGCGGCCCCGCACCCCGAGGACGAAACAAGTTCAATGATCCACAACCGGGTCGCAAGTCCTCGTCGTTACCGTGATCGCCGATCACATCTTGTTGACGGCAAGGAGAGAATCAGGGTGGCAGCGGTGGATTCCGTGCTTCGGACCGCTCGGCGGCGGATGAACACGTACCTGCGCGAGGGATCTGACACGTTGGACCTGTCGGGTCTCGGGTTGGCCCAGGTGCCCGAGAAGGTGGCCGAGCTTCCCGGTCTGCGGGTGCTGCGCCTGAGATCCAACTGGTTGACCGAGCTTCCCCGGTTCCTGACCGACCTGCCCGTGCTGACCGATCTCGACCTCGCGGGCAACCGTGAGCTGACCGCCCTGCCCGAGTGGATCGGCGAGCTGACCGGACTGAGCCGCCTCGATGTCTCGGTGACTCAACTGCAACGCCTCCCCGACTCGATGCGGGAGCTCACCGGCCTCACGGAACTCCGCCTGAGCAACCTCCATGACCTGGAGGAGGTGCCCGAGTGGATCGGCGACCTCACCCGGCTCGCCAGGCTCCACATGTGGTACGCCGGGCCGGCCTGTTTCCCGGCGTCGATGGCCCGCCTCACCGCCCTCACATGGTTGGACCTGGCATACAGCCGGCCCGCCGACCTCTCTCCGTGGCTGGGCGAGCTGACCGCTCTGGAGCGTCTCGATATGCAATCCGTTCCACTGACCGGCCTGCCGGAGTCGATCGGGAACCTCACCGCCCTCACCTCTCTCAGCCTGTGGAACACCGGGCTGACCGAGCTGCCGGAGTCGATCGGCAGGCTCACCGCCCTCAGGTCCCTCAACCTGGGTCTGAACAAGCTGACCGCCCTTCCCGAGACGATGCGGGCCCTCATCTCCCTGACCAACCTCGAACTGCGAAGAAACCGGCTGGCCGAGCTGCCGGAGTGGCTGGGTGAGCTGACCGCGCTCACCGAACTGCGCCTGGACCGCAACGACCCCAGGCCCCGGGTTCCGGCCTCGCTGCGAGCACTCGCGCGAACCCGTCCGGAATGGCGCCGCTTCCTGGCCAGCCGAACCCGCTGAGCCTCTCCGAATACAGGGAGGTGCACAGCAGCCCGCTCTCCTCGCGCTGACGGGGATCTCCGCCGTCGGAAGGTCAGGAGAGGCAGCCGACATAGGCGAGGGCCTGCTTCAGCAGGGTGCCCTGACCGCCGAGCATCTCCTGTTGCACCAGCGGTGACGAGGCCTCCTCGGGAGTGAACCAGACAAGGTCGAGGGCGTCCTGCCGGGGGCGGCAGTCACCCGCGACCGGGACGACGTAGGCGAGGGAGACCGCGTGCTGCCGGGGGTCGTGATAGGGCGTGACGCCCTGCGTCGGGAAGTACTCGGCGATGGTGAACGGCTGCGGAGAGGCGGGGATGTTGGGCAGCGCGGTCGGGCCGAGGTCCTTCTCCAGATGGCGGATGAGCGCGTCGCGGACCCGCTCGTGGTGCAGCACCCGGCCGGAGACGAGGGCGCGGCTGACCGTCCCGTCCGCGCCGATGCGCAGCAGCAGGCCGACATGCGTGACCACTCCGGCCTCGTCGACTCGCACCGGCACGGCGTCGACGTAGAGGATCGGCATTCGTGCGCGGGTCGACTCCAGCTCTTCGGGAGAGAGCCAGCCGGGCGTGGTTTCGGTCATTTCGGTCATTGATCGATCGTACTTCGCGGCGGGCTCGGAAACGCGTTTCGCCCCTGACGACCTGCCGAAAGTCAGGGCTGGGGGACGTCGATCGGCGGGTGCGCGCCCGGGAGCCCGTGCACCTTGCCACCGTACGCGAGCGGCTCGGCCCGACGTGCTCAGGACCGACGGGGCCCGGTCACGTTCCCACCCGGTCCCGCCGGCCGTGAAATCGTCGACGGGGCGAGTGGCTGAGGTGAACGCCTCCCGGGAACCGCGCCCCGCAGAGTCCGGAGGACGGGGCCGGACGTGCCGTCGGGGCCGCGCCCGCCACTAGACTTGAGCCTGTGGACGACGAGCCCGAGGTAGAGGTCGGTGCACCGCTCCCCGCCACCGCCTACATGGTTCTGGGCGTTCTGTCGGTCCTCGACGAGGAGCTGTCCGCCGCCGAGATCAAGGTCCGGTGCGACTACACGCTGCGCTGGTTCTACTGGTCCCCCGCCATCAGCCACATCCGCCGGGAGCTGCGGAGACTGGGGGACCTGGGGCTGGTGACCGAGCGCGAGGTGACGATCGGCAGGGTCAGGCGGAGCACCCTGTACCAGACCACGGAGCGCGGTGAGGAGGTGCTCCGGCAGTGGGTCTCCAGCCCGCCGGTCGACGAGCCGGTGATGCTGAAGAACCCCGCGCTGCTCCGGGTCTACCTCGGCAGGTTCACCGAGCCCTACGAGCTCGTCAAGATCCTCGATGACCGGCTGGAGCAGCTGGAGGAGCAGATCAAGGACCTCGTCTGGGGCAAGAGGCGCAGCCACGAGCTCGGCCTCGACGAGGAGGAGCGTGTCCAGTACGGGACCGCGATCGGCGACTACCTGCTGCGCGCCGCCCACTTCGAGTACGGCAACGTGCGCCAGCTGCGCGACCGCATCGCCGACTACGACCCCGACCATCCGGAGCTGAGGGTCACCCGCCCGAAGGGCCTGCTCCGGCGCCGCCTGCGCCAGCAGGACGCGCCACCGGAGGACCTGCCCGACCAGTGACGCGGCGGACATGACGGCGGGTCCATCGGCATGCCACGGCCACCGGCCTCGTCGAGACGGCCGGTGGCCCGGTGCGGCGGACGGTCAGTTCTCCTCCGAGACCACCCCCAGGTACGTCCCGTAGACACCGAGCCGTTCGCCGTCACGCTCGATCTCTCCGAGCAGCCGGCTGCGCGGGGAGATCTCGTCGCCCAGCGGGAGCACGCTGAACCGGACGTGGACGGGCCGGGAGGTCTCGGGATCGGTGATGTCGACCCAGACCGCGACGGTGCCCTTCACCTCGTCCTGCTCGACCTTCGTCACGCGGTGCCGCGAGGTCAGTTCGAGGAAGGTGTGCTCGCCGGTCAGGTCGAACCGGACGGGCGCGCACAGCTCCCCCTGCCGCGGCGGAATGCACAGACTGATCGCCATCACTCGGCTCCTTCATCATCTTGATCGCGTAGGAAACGGGTCACCGCGTCGGCGAGGCCGCGGGGGTTGCTGGTCTGGATGGTGTGCCCGGCGTCGGGAACCCGTTCCCAGCGGGCTCCGGGGATGAGCGCGGCGAGTTCCGCCGCCCCTTCGTCGCCGAACACCCGGCTGCGCTCGCCGCGCAGCACCAGGGTGGGGCAGCTGATCCGCGCGGCGGCCTGTCGTAACTCGTCCGGAGAGGCGATTCGCCCCATCCGCGGCTGGAACTGCGTCGTGTCGTGCTTCCAGGTGAGCAGGCCGTCATCGGTCCAGGTCAGGTTCTGCGCCACCCCGGACGTGGCGGCCTCCCGGGTACGCGGCAGTACGCCGGAGAGGAAGGCATCGGCCTCGTCGAGGTCGGCGAAGAACGGGCGCCGGGAGATCAGCTCGTTGACGGATCGGCCCGCCGCGGCGTCGATGTCGGGGCCGACGTCGACCACGACCAGCCCGGCCAGCACCGCCGGGCGCCGGGCGGCCCAGACCAGAGCCGCCATGCCGCCCATCGAGTGCCCGACCAGGACGACCCGCCGGGCACCGAAGCTCGCGGTCACCGTGTCGAGGTCCGCGGCGATGGCGTCGGTGCCGTAACCGCCCGGCCCCGCCCAGTCACTCTCCCCGTGCCCGCGCAGGTCGAGCGCGACGCAGCGCCCGAGCCGCCGCAGCAGCAGCCCGACAGCGTCGAAGGAGTGCGCGTGCAACCCGCCGCCGTGCAGGAACAGCAGCAACGGTTCGGTGGCCGGGCCGGGCCACTCCAGGTAGTGCAACCGCACCCCGTCATCGGCCCGTACGATGCCCTCGGCGGGGAGCACCACATCGGCGGGGTCGATCCCGGCGGCCGAGGCGAGCGCGGTGAGCCGGTTGAACTCGCTGGTGAAGGAGTGCATCCGCAGCGTGCGCACCGAGGGCCGCCGCCCGTGCGGGACGGACGTCGTGTCGGTCGTCCCGCTCACAGGCCCGCCGGCCGGGTACCGATCACCTTCTCCTCGGTCAGGACCCGGATCTCGTCCTCGCTCATCCCGAGGATGCCGGTGAGGATCTCCTCGTTGTGCTGGCCCAGCAGGGGCGCCGGGGTGTGGAACCACGGCTCGGTGACACTGGCGAGGCGGAACGGCAGCCCGGCGGTCAGGAACTCCCCGGTCGTCGGATGTGCCGACGGCTCCCAGAACCCGCGGGCGGTGAGCTGCGCGTCGGTCAGCAGGTCGGCGGCGGGACTCACCCGCGCGGCGGCGACCCCGGCCGCCCGGAGCCGGTCCACCGCGTCGCCCACGTCGACGCGCGCGCTCCACGAGCCGATCGCCTCGTCCAGCTCGTCGCCCGCCGCCTGGCGGCCCGGCTCGTGGGCGAGGTCGGCGCGGTCGGCCAGGTCCTCCCGGCCGAGGAGCCGGGCGAGCGCGGGCCACGCGTCGTCGCCGAGTACGGCCAGGGCCACCCACTCGTCGTCCCCGGCGCAGCGGTAGACCCCCTGCGGGCCGGCCCCCGGGCCGCGGTTGCCGTCGCGTCGCAGCTCCCGGCCGTTGGCGCTCGCCTCCAGCAGTGCCTCGGCCGCGACGTTGAGCGCCGCCTCGACCATCGTCGACTCGACCTGCATGCCCGCCCCGGTGGCGTCGCGGACCTCGAACGCGGCGATCGAGGCGAACGCGGCGTGCAGGCCGGCGAGCGGGTCGCACACGCCGCGGGGGATCAGCGGCGGACCGTCGGCCGCGCCGGTCATCCACGCCATGCCGCTGGCCTGCTCCATCGTCTGGGCGAAGCCCACCCGGTCGCGCCACGGCCCGTCGAGGCCGAAGGCGGGCATCCGGATCATCGTGGCGCGCGGGTTGGCCGCTTTGACCGCGTCCCACTCCAGCCCGAGGTTGCCCATCACCCGGGGGGAGAAGTTCTCGATGACCATGTCGGCGGTGGAGATCAGGCGCAACGCCACCTCACGGGCCTGGGGCAGGCTCAGCTCCAGGGTGAGGTCGAGCTTGTCGCTGTTGTTGCAGAGGAAGAACAGGCCCCACTCCCACCACTGGTCGACGGTCGGGGGACGGCCGCCGGAGAAACGCATCCCGTCGGGGCGGCGCAGCCCCTCGACCTTGATGACCTCGGCACCCAGCGCGGCGAGGGTCTGGGTGGCCGAAGGACCGGCCCAGAAGGCGGTGAAGTCCACGATCCGCAGTCCCGCGAGCGGACGGGCCGACGCGTCGGCCGTGCCCTCGGCCGCCGGGACGCGGTCCCGGGCCGACCAGCTCAGCCGGCCGTCGTGCGCGCCGGGGGCCGGCACCTCGCCGGGGCCGACGGTGTCGAACGCGCCGCTGCGGTAGGGAACCCGTGGCTGCAGGCTGCCGCTCGCGTTCTTGACGAAGACGCCGCGCTCGCGGAAGTGGTCGATCTCGGTGATCGTGGTCGGGGTGCCGATGGGCGCGACGGGGATGCGCAGCGCGGAGGCGAACTCCACGATCTCGGCCGTGGTGCGGGTGGCCGCCCAGTTCGCCACCATCTCGGCGAACTCCTCCCGCCGCCGCAGGCGGCCGGCGAAGGAGGCCAGGTCGGCGTCCTCGACCAGGTCGGCCCGGTCGATCAGCACCAGGAAGTCGGCGAACTGCTGGGCGGTGATGGTGCAGAACCCGACCAGGCCGTCGGCGGTGGGGACGATCGAGGGCAGTTCGAGGTTCCTCGGCGGCAGGCCCTGGCCTCCCTCGGGAAGGCCGGCCGCGACCGCGGACAGGCCGCCCATCGTGATGACCATGGCCTCGAACGTCGACACGTCGACGACGTCGCCCTGTCCGGTCCGCCTGCTTCGGCGCAGCGCGGCGGCGGCGGCGACGGCTCCGTAGGAGCCGGCCACCCACTCACCGATCCGCCCGCCGGCCTGCAGCGGCATCTCGCCGGGCCAGCCTCGGCCGCCGATGGACCCGCACATCGCCTGCAGTACGAACTCGTTGACCGGCAGACCGGCCTCGGCGTAGGGCCCGTCGAGGCCGAAGGGGGTGATCGAGACGACCACCGTCGCGGAGCCGGGGGGCAGCAGCCCGCGTAACGCGTCGACGTCCCAGCCCGCCGCCCCGTCGGTGACGACGAGATCGACGTCGGAGAACAGTTCCGCGGCACCGGACACCACGGACTTCTTGCCCGCGTTGAGGAAGCCGAACAGCGCGCCGCTCTCACCGTCGGCGGCGGGCTGGAAGCCCGAAACGCTCCACCGGCGCATCGGATCACCTTCCGGTGGCTCGATCTTGACCACCTCGGCGCCGGCGTCGGCGAACATCTTTCCGCAGTAGGAGGCGGCGATGCCCGCCGAGATCTCCAGGATCCTGAGTCCGGCGTAGGGGGTGCGCTGCGTCATCTCTACCTCGCGTGGTGAAGTCGGGGGGATACGGCGCCCGCCCGCGGGAGGAGGCGGGCGGGCGGCCGATCAGTGGAGGTCAGGCGTCCTGGCGGGTGCGGGCCTGGCCGAACCGGGTCATCCGGGCCCAGGCGTCGCGGTCGCGCTGGCTGGCCTCGCGGCCGACATGGGTGACCACGTCGACATCGGTGGCCTGCGACCGGAGGTATCCGGCGGTCGCCTGCTCACGGGGGATGTGCTTGAAGGGGTCGAAGGAGTAGGCCTTCATCGCGTTCTCATGGGTGATCTTGTTGATCACCGAGTCGGGCAGGTGGCCCATCGTCTCGATGACGTCCTCGGGCGCGAAGGGCCAGTTGCTGTCCGAGTGCGGGTAGTCCGACTCCCAGAACACGTGGTTCTCGTTGAAGTGGTCGATCAGCTGGGGGCCGACCTTGTCGGTGATGAAGCAGGTGTAGAGGTGCTTCTTGAACACGTCGGTCGGGCCGGTGTAGCCCTCGGGGAAGGTGGCGTTGGTCCAGCCGGAGTGGCGGTTGAGCACGTGCTCGGAGCGCCAGAGGAAGTAGGGGATCCAGCCGATGTCACCCTCGGTGAGGGAGAACTTCAGGTTGGGGAACTTGCCCCAGAACTCTGCCCAGATCAGCTCAAGCAGGGTGTACGTGCTCATCATCGACGAGATGGACATCGCCACGCTCGGCGGCGCGTCGGAGGAGATCATCGGCATCCGCGAGGACGAACCGACGTGGCAGCAGAGCACCGTGTTGTTGTCCGAGGCCGCCTTGAACAGCGGGTACCAGTAGTCGGTGTGGATGCTGGGCATGTTCAGCGCCTCGGGGTTCTCCGAGAACGTGACGGCGTGGCAGCCCTTGTCGGCCAACCGCCTGATCTCCTTGGCCGCCTCCTCCACGTCGAACAGCGGCAGGATGCCGCACGGGATGAACCGGCCGGGGTGGGCGCCGCACCACTCGTCGACGTGCCAGTCGTTGTACGCCTTGATCATGATCAGGTTGAGGTCGCGGTCCGGGCCCTGGTTGAGCACCTGCCCGGAGAACCCGGTCCAGTTCGGGAAGTTCAGGCCCGCGAGCTGGCCGCCCGCGTTCATGTCCCGGACCCGCTCGTCGACGTTGAAGCAGCCCGGCCGCATCTCGTCGTAGCTGCTGGCGTCGATGTTGTACATCTCGCGCGGCTTGCCGGCCACCGCGTTGAGGCCCATGTTCCGGCCGCGCAGGTCGCCGTAGTACCACTGCTGGACCCCGTCGTCCTCAAGGATCACCTTGGGGGCCTGGTCCTTGTACCGCTGGGGGACATGGGCGTGGAACATGTCCGCGGGCTCGGCGATGTGGTCGTCGACACTGATCAGGATCAGATCGTCCTTGTTCATTTCAACCTCCGTTGGCTGGTCCTGCCTGGCAGGACGGATGAGGGGACACGGCCCGGACCCTTTTTCCGGGTACGAGCTTTCGGGAACGAGCCGGGATCGATCGAGAGGCGCGGGCGGGGCGGTCGAGGGCTCAGGCCCGTTCCCGTACCGGCCGCCACGTCGCGAGGAGCAGGACGGCCGCGCCACCCACGCCGACGAGAAGGGCGACCGCCAGCCCGACCCATCCGCCGGCGAGGGCGTCGATTCCCAGCACCGCGTCGAGCGAGGCTCCGCCCGGACCGGCGAGGGCGACCGCGAGGCAGGTCACCGCGAGCAGCAGTACGTACTCGTAGCCGTCCTTGAACACGAAGAAGCCGTTGCGGGCGTGGGCGGTGAGCCCGGCGACGACCGCGACACCGACCAGCGCGCCCGCCGCCACCGGCGTCAGCAGTCCGAGCGCGAGCGCCGCGCCCGCCGCGACCTCCACCGCGACCGACATGACGGCCTGCAGCTTGGGATGGCGCATGCCCAGGCCGGCGAACCAGCGGGCCGTTCCGGCGAGCTTCCCGCCGCCGAAGGCATGGTTGAGACCGTGCACGATGAAGATCACTCCGACCGCGACACGGATGAGGAGGATGGCGCCGTCCGTAGCCCCCATCAGTCGCTGGCCGGGAGCGGCTTGGCCTCTTTGAGGACGAGGTCGGTCTCGCCGTCCGACAGCGAGCCCGCACCGCCTACGGTCACCAGCACCTCGACGGCGTCGTCGCCGGGGTGGGTGTAGCGCTTGCCGAGCAGTGACCCGCGCATTCGCTCGGCGACCGGTGTCGTCTCCGCCGCGCCGGACGCGTCACGTCCGAGCATCGGGACTCCGCCGCAGCAGAGCGACAGCGGGCGCGTTCCCGGCCGGACGACGATGACCTCGGTGGCACACACCTGGCTCTTCAGGCGCAGTCCGGCGCGGAGGCCGACGGCCTCGGTACTCATGATCGACTCCTTCGTTGAATGGGTGTCCGCGGGTTCGGGGATCGACCTCGTCGTACGGGCACCGGCTCAGCCCTCCACGGGAGGGCTGAGCCAGGCGACGAGATGGCGGCGAATGATCTTTCCCGTCGGTGTGTAGGGAAGCTCGTCGCGGAAGACGACCTCGTCGGGTGTCCGGGAACCACGCAGCAGACCGCGGACGTGCGCGCGCAGCTCCGCGGCATCGGCTTTGGCGTCCTCGCGCCGGACGACGACCGCGACGAGCCGCTGACCCCACTCGTCGTCGGGTACCCCGACGACCGCGGCCTCCGCCACCGCCGGGTGGGTCAGCAGCGCGTCCTCCACCTCCGCGGGCGCGATGTTCTCCCCGCCCCGGATGACGGTGTCGTCGTTGCGGCCGCTCAGGAACAGGTAACCGTCCTCGTCGAGGCGGGCGAGGTCGCGGGTGGGGAACCAGCCGTCGGCGTCCAGCACCGAGCCCGCTCCCCGGTACTCCCCGGACACCTGCTCGCCGCGGACCCACAGCTCACCGGTCACCCCCGGGACCAGGACCGATCCGTCGTCCGCCCGGATCTGGGTCTCGATGCCGGGCACGACCTGGCCGGCCGAGCCGAGCCTGTCCCGGACGACCGGGTCGTCGGACTCGATCGCCTTGCGGTGATCCTCGGGTCCGAGTACGGCGATGGTGGAACTGGTCTCGGTCAGACCGTAGGCGTTGGCGAATCCGGTCTCCGGGAAGGCGCGCAGGGCCTGTTCGAGCACCGGTAGCGGCATGCGCGCGCCCCCGTAGGCGAGCGAGGCGAGCGCCGGGCAGTCCGCGTCCGCTCCGCCGAGGTGCTCGACGACGCGCGCCAGCATGGTGGGCACGACCATCGCGCCGGTCACCCCCTCCGAGCGCACGAGCTCCAGCCAGCGGGCGGGGTCGAAGTCCGGCAGGTAGACCATCCTGCGGCCCGCGTAGACGTTGGTCAGGGCCGAGCCGATCCCGGCCACGTGGTACGGCGGGACGCTGACCAGGGCGCAATCGCGCTCCTGGGTCGACGCGAACTCCACGGTGCCCAGGACATAGGAGAGCAGGTGGGAGTGGCGCAGCACGACGCACTTGGGATCGGCGGTGGTGCCGCTGGTGAAGAGCAGGACCGCGGCGGAGCCGGGATCGGCCTCGGGACCGGGCACCGGCTCGGTCCGCCTGGCGGCGGACAGCCACTCCTCGGCGGCGATGACGCGGTGGCCGGTGCTCCTGGCGATCTCGGCGTACCGGGAGTCCGCGACGACCACCGGTGCGTCCAGCCGGTCGAGCAGGCCGCGCAGCACGTCGCGAGGCAGCCGATAGTTCAGCGGGGCCAGCGGGAGTCCGGCGGCGGCACTGGCGAACAGCAGGGTAGGCAGCAGCGGTGAGTTCTGGCCGATGAAGGCGACCGAACCCGCGGCGTCCTCCCGAAGCAGGGTGGCCCCGGCGTTCGCGTCCCGCTCAAGGCCGGAGAAGGTGATGCCGTCCGCTCTGCGCCCAAGGGCGACGCGGTCCGCGAACGCGGACGCCGCCATGGAGAGAAGCATGGAGATGCTCACAGGGCCTCCGTGGTCCGTGGCGAATTGCGACCAGTACAACTCGGACCTTTAGTCCTGTCAACCCTGCACTTTGGAACCGCTCGTCGCGAAATAAATTAGGCTTACCTAAGTTGATCTTACTTGCGATATGCCTGTTCTGTCAGGTTTTCTAGGGGGAGGTATCGGACTATCGGTGCGAGATCGTGTGAAGTTCTCACAGCCCCACCTATTGACGTAGTGAGAAACGGTGAATCTAATAGACCCAGAGTCTTGTGGTGCGGATCACTTCCTGAGGTGGTTGTACATGCGTGTGAGACAGCGAGTCGGAACCCTGCCGCAGAGGGCGAGCCGGTGAGCGCCGGTCGCGCGGTGATCGCCGGGGTGTACAACACCCCGCAGGCGCGACGCCTGGAGAACTGGACGACCCGGAAGCTGATCGCGTCGGCCGCCCTGGGCGCCCTGCGCGACGCCGGGCTCACGCTCGCCGACGTCGACGGGGTGATCACGGAGGGAGACTCCTCCGCGCTCATCTACGACCTGCGACTCGGCCCCGCCTGGCAGGGGCGGGGATTCGGCCTCGACGCCGTCGTCGAGGCGGCCAACGCGATCAAGGGAGGTCAGGCCGACGTCGTCCTCATCGTCGCGGCCGCGGCCGGGGTGTACGTCGACCGGGACGCGACCGCGCCGTGGACCCGGCCGGAGAACGAGTTCGTGGCGCCCTGGGGGCTCTTCACCGCTGCGGAGTTCGCCCTGATCGCCCGGCGGCACATGACGACCTACGGGACGACCCCCGAGCAGCTGGCCACGGTCGCCGCGACCATCCGCAACAACGGGCACCAGAACCCCGAGGCGGTGTACTTCGGACGTGGCCCGTTCAAGCCCGAGGACATCCTCGCCTCCCGGATGATCGCCGACCCGTTCCACCTGCTGGACTGCTCGATGACCTCCGAGGGCGGGTGCGCGCTGGTCCTGGTCGCCGCCGACCGGATGGCCGACCTCCCGGCCAAGCCCGTCCACGTGCTGGGCGGCGGCGCGGACTACTACGGCCCCGCCTACCAGTTCCCGCCCAGCTGGGACCTGGCCGGCCGCCGTGGCGGTCCGGTCAACGGCCGGATCGGCGGGCGGGCGGCGGACCGGGCGTTCCGGCACGCCGGCCTGGAACGTTCCGACGTCGACGTCCTCGAACTGTACGACCCGTTCTCGTTTGAGATCATCCGCCAGCTGGAGGCGTTCGGCTTCTGCGAGCCGGGCGAGGGCGGTCCGTTCGTCGAGGACGGGCACATCGCCGTCACCGGCAGCCACCCGGTCACCACGGACGGAGGAACGATGTCGTTCAGCCACGCGGGCGGGTCACCGCAGATGTTCCAGCGCGTCATCCGCGGCGTCCAGCAGCTCCGCGGCGAGGCGGGACCGCTGCAGGTACCCGGCGCCGAGGTGGCGCTGTGCAGCGGCGCCGGCGCCGGAGCCCTGTTCAACTCGGTCGTTCTGCTCGGCACGGAGGCGTCGTCATGAGCACACCCCTGGCTCCCCAGCACGGCGAGTTGCCGCACGCCGAGCCCACCGAGCTGAGCGCCCCGTTCTGGAACCGCTGTGCGGAGGGAACGCTGACCTTCCAGCGCTGCGCGGCCTGCCGGTCGATCAACTTCCCGCCGGTCGAGGTCTGCCGCGAGTGCCTGGACACCGACCTCGGCTGGGAGGAGAGCTCGGGTCGCGGCACCCTCTACAGTTGGACGGTCGTGCACCGGCCAGTCACCGCCGCCTTCACCCCGCCCTACGCGCCCGCCATCGTCGACCTGGACGAGGGCTACCAGATGGTCACGGACCTGATCGGAATCGCACCCGAGGAGATCACTGCCGGGATGCCGGTCGAGGTCGACTTCCACGAGGTGAGCCCCGGACTGCACCTGCCCTACTTCCGGCCGAGCGCCGGCTAGAGCCGGCCAGGGCCGGAACCGCCATACCCGCCGGACTCACCGCGGGCCCGCAGATCCGACCACCGCTCTCCGCGACGGTACGGACGACCGTCTCAGGCCCCCTTCCCACGGCCGTCGCCACCCACCTGCGGCCAGAACGGCGGCTCGCAGGTCAACGTTTCCGGCCGTCGTCATTCCCGTACTCCCCACCCCCCACCGCAGTGCTCCCGGATGCGAGGAGAGATAAGAATGTCATCACCCTCCGGCCTGTCAGCCGTCAGCCCACCGCCCCGGTCGATTCCGGTCGTCATCGCGGTGCTGCTCATCGCCGAGATCGTCAGCGCCTTCGAGACGACCATGGTCTACAACGCCCTGCCCCGGTTCATCACGGCGTTCCAGAGCAACGCCGCGGACGTCAGCTGGAGCGTGACGGCGTTCCTCCTCGTCGCGGCCGCGTCCGCCGCGCTGTGCGGCCGTCTCGGTGACGTCTACGGACGGCGGAAGCTCCTGGTCATCGTGCTGCTGCTCTCGGCGGTGGGCTCGCTGATCAGCCTCTCCACCGGCACGCTGAGCGGGGTGATCGTCGGCCGGGCGATCCAGGGAGCCGCCGGGGCGATTCTGCCGCTCTGCTTCGGCCTCGCCCGCGAGATGCTGCCGGCCAAGCGGGTACCGGTCGCGGTCGCGGTCATCGCGGGTGCGGCGCTCATCGCCGGAGCGTCGGGCAACCTCGTCTCCGGCCTGCTGCTCGACCTGGCGGACTGGCACCTCATCTTCGTCTTCGCCGCAGCCCTGGCGCTCGTCGCCGCCGCGGCCTGTCTGATCCTGCGACCCTCGACCGTCATCGCGCGAGTACAGAAGATCGACTATGTGGGTGGTGTCCTCTTCGCCCCCGCCATCGCGCTGGTGCTGTTCGGGGTCACCCAGTCCCGTAGCTGGAGCTGGGGAGACGCCAGGACGATTGGGTTCATCCTCGTCGGGCTGGTGATCCTGGTGGTCTGGGCGTGGTGGGAGCTGCGGGTCGAGGACCCCATGATCAATATCCGGCTGTTCTTCCAGCACAAGCTGGCGCTGACGATGCTCGCCACCGCGGTCCTCGCGCTCGGCCCGCTCGGTATCAGCGGATTCCTCTTCCCGCTGATGATGCAGACGCCGGAGGCGGCACCGGTGGGTCTCGGGCTGAGCCCGAGCGTCGCGGGGATGCTGGCCTTCTGTACCTCCATCATCGGCTTCGTGCTCACCCCGGTCAGTGGGCGCGTCTCGGCGGCCGCGGGGGCCCGGCTCTCACTGATGATCGGCGCGGCCGTTGGTGTGGCGGGCGTCGTGATGCTCGCGGTGCTGCACAAGAGCGTCGTCGGCCTGGTCGCGAGCACTCTCGTCCTCGGCATCTCGACGGCATTCGTCTACACCGCGCTGCCCAACCTGGTGGTCGAGGCGGTCCCCGCCGAGAACACCAGCGAGGCGACCGGCGTCAACGTCGTCACCCGCACCGCGTTCCAGGGCGTCGCCACCTCGGTCGGGGCCGTGCTGCTCGCCTCCTCCACCGTGCCCGGGACGACGTTCGGAACCGAGGCGGCCTACTTCAAGGTGTTCGCCCTGATGGGGGTCTGCTGCCTGATCACCTTCGTGATCGGCATGGTCATCAAACCCGGACGGGAGACGGCACGGTCCGCGACGCCCGAGGTCGCGACCCCCGTGGTGGCGCACGACTGACCGCCGTCACCGGGTCAGGGGGCCCGGGACGACGACGTCCCGGGCCCCTGACTTTCGGCGGTGCGGGGCTGTGCGCCGGAATTGTCGTACCGCTGTGCCACAGTCGCTCGGCATGAGCGACGATGTGCGGTTGAGGGATGTCGAAGAGGCCGATCTGGAGCTGTTCTTCGAGCATGAGCACGATCCCGAGACGGTCCGGCGGTCGAAGTTCGTCCCTCGGGAGCGGGAACGCTTCATGACCCACTGGGCCACGAGAGTCCTCGGGGATTCCACGGCCATGGTGCGGACGGTCACCGTGGACGGCGAGGTGGCCGGCAACATCGTGTCCTGGTGGGAGGAGGAGAAGCGCTTCATCGGATACGTGTTCGGCCGGCGGTTCTGGGGCCGGGGCGTCGGCACCCGGGCGCTGACGCTCTACCTACGACAGGAGGAGCCGATCCGCCCGCTCTACGCCGACCCCTTCAGCGGGAACACCGGCTCGGTGCGACTGCTGGAGAGGTGCGGCTTCCGGCGCGTCGAGACGGTCCGGCACGGCGAGCACGAGCACCTCATGTTCGTACTGGAACCCATCTGATTCCGGGCGCGTACGGCGGGAGCGGCGTCGTCCACCCGCGCATCCGGCCGGGAAGAAGCTACGACCCCCCGTAGCGAATCTCCTGCGATCTCGGGATCGGCCACCAAAGATCACAGAACGTCCTTGTGCACCCCGTTGGACCGTGACACCGCGCCCGCCCCTCTGGGCGGACGCGGTGGGAACGGGAGCCGGCTAAACGACGGAGCGGATGGTGCCGGTCCAGAGGTTGGCGGCCTTCTGGTAGACCGTGAGCAACTCACGGTCGAAGTACGGCGAGACGCCGGTGTCGTACCGGTTGTCGCCATCGGTGTCGGAAACGCTGATCGTGATGCCGTTGAGATAGCCGGTGCGGGTGTCGTCCGTGTACTGGGTCAGCCACGAGGAGCCGAGTGAGCCTTCACCGGTGAACGGGGAGTCCACCCCGATGGGCCGGTCCGCGGGGAGGCCCGTGACCTTCATCGTGAACGTCGATCCGGTCGACCGTTCGAGGCTCTCGCCCGTGTAGGGCTGACTGCTGTCGGGGTTGGGGCCGGCGGGGTAGCCGAAGACGTCGACCGTGGGCGCGAGCGGCTGGTTGAACGTGACCCCCTGGCCGCCGACGTTCTCGGCCAGTTTCCCGGTATCGGTCAGTACGTCCGGAGAGGAGAGGAAGACGCCGTTGTACACGGTGACGAAGGCGAGGTCGCGGTCGTAGTCCCGGATGTCGTCGAAGTCATAGTGAACGAGGCCCTGCTTCCCGACGTACAGGCCGAACGGGGTCGCGCCCTCGGAGTAGTCGGGGACGAAGACCCACTTGGCGAGCGCGCCGGCCGGGGCCTCGACGTCCAACAGGCAGTGACCTGCCGTCGCGACGAGGTTCCGGTATTTCGACTGCACGGATGTGCCGGTGCACCAGTGCGGCTGGAGGTCGCTGCCGATGAAGAACACCTTGCCCGAGGTCGCCTCCGGCGAGACCGCCCCCTCCACTGGCGGGATGGAAAACGGGAGGCCGTCCGGGACGATGTCCGTGGACAGGCGTTCTCCGGTGACCACGGCCTGCACGGCGTACGGCGTGGCGTTCTTCAGGTTGGCGGCCCCGTCGGCGAGCCAGAAGCTCGCGACCTGCTGAGCCGTCGGCACCGTGGGAGCCAGCGGGACCACCAGCACACTCGCTGCCTGTGCCGGCCCGGCGACGACGGTGGAACCCAACACGCTCAAGCCGATACCCAACGCGATCAGTGCATGCCTCAAGGGCGATCTCCCGTCCAGTCATGGGGCGCCTTCGCGCCCCGTCAGCGTGAAGAGCCGGCCGATCGACACGGCCGGCGAACAGCAAGATCGTAACCTCGATCGGAGCCCTGGTCCAGAAGTTTTGGATCACGCGTTCGATACATTGGGAATAGGTTCGACCGGGAGTTCGAGGGTTGGGGCAGGTGATGGGCCGGAGCCGCTCGTCTACCGACGGGTAGCGCTCCCGCCGGGCACGCGCCCGGCGGGAGCCGCTTTCAGCAGGTGACGGTTCTTTCGTACTTCGCGAACGCGGCTTGCGGGACGAACGCCCAGAATCTCCGCTGATTGTTCTTCATGGTGAAGCACCAGCTGTCCTTGCCTCGCTTGACGAGCACCTTCACCCTCATCGTCCTGCCGCACTTGTTCGTCAGCCTGACTCCCTGACGAATGACCAACTGGCGCTTGACGCAGGACGGAGCGGTGCCGGCCGACGCGGACGCCGGCCCCGTACCGGCGGTCGTCGCCGGTGCCGCGTTGGCCGCGCCCGCAGGCGCCAGGGCGAGGGCCGCCGAGGCGACGACGACGGCAGTGGAGATTTTCAGTGTGCCGAGCATGGGGACTGTCTCCTGGTGTCGGCTCTCTACGAGAACGGTGTTCGAAACGTGGGACAGCGATCCGCGGGCGCGGTCACCGGGGCCCGTGCCGTCTCGGCGGACGGCACGGGGAAACGGCTTGCTGTGCGGATCCGGGGGCCGTTGAGCCTGGGGAACCTTGTCAGCACCAGGGCGAGAGGAGGCAGTAGAAGTACCTCTTGTGGTTCCACAGCAAGGACCTGAAGATCCTGGGGAGCGAGTTGAACGCCGCGGAGTAGCTGGCCCATCCCTTCTTCGCCTCCTTCTCCAGCTTCGCCCACACCCACGCGCCGCCTGCCTTCATCACGGCGTGGCAGGCCAGCCGCTGCTTCCAGCCCTTCACCCGGCTGCATGAGAACTTCTTCGCCGCTGCCACGGTCGCCGGAGTGACCGCTCCCAGCGTGGGAGCGAGGTTCTCCGATGCCGTCTGCACGACCATGACGTGCGCGGAGCGCGTCACGGGGGCCGCATGGGCCGGCGCCGTAGTGGCCAAGGTCATGACCGCGGTACTCGCGGCCAGGGCCAGTCCTGCTTTTTGACGCATGTTCATGCTTGCCGTCCTTCCTCTGGTCTCGCCGGCGGCACTCTGCTGCCGGCCGATGCGCCATCGGGCGAAACGCGGGCCTGTATCGCACTCGCTGTCGTCCGACGGCCTTCGAAGCCCGAAGTTATGCGGCGCCTGTTTGTTCGGCAGCCCTGTTCAGAGCCCCAAACAAACAGATCGAGGGTGCGATCGACGACCTCGCCGACCAGCGGCAGGTGGACCCGGTGGGTACCGTCTACGTCAAGACGCGGTGCCCGCGTACCCGTGCGTGTGCCCGTCGGCTTGCCCCTCGGACGTCGCGTCCCGGGCAGGCCGGCCAGATGTCACCCCTGCGGGAAATCGGTCGAGAAAGTCGCGCCGGTGCGGACGATTATGTAGTTTCAATTTCTCTAGCGACCTTTGTCGTCCAGTGGGTGGAGCGCCTGAACAGTGGGTCGTCGCGAAAGACCGCTGGATCCCGCGGAGGGACCTGTCCCGGGTTTCGCCTACGCACTACGGAAACTTCGCCAGGAGGCCGGTGGCATCACCTACCGGGACATGGCGCGGCGCGTGGGTTATTCGGTCACCACCCTGTCCCAAGCGGCCGCCGGCGAACGCCTGCCCTCGCTGCAGATCGTCCTCGCCTACGTGGAGGCGTGCGGTGGCGACCTGGCGGAATGGGAAACCCGCTGGCGCGACGTGACCGCGGAACTGGCGCGTGAAATGCGAGACGACGATGGGGCTGTGCCGTCCTACCTGGGCCTGGCCTCCTACGATGCCGAGGACGCGGCCCGTTTCTTCGGGCGCGAACGGTTGGTTCGGGAAGTAGTGGACCTGCTGGAACTGCGCCGCTTCGTGGCGGTTTTCGGGCCGTCCGGCAGCGGCAAGTCCTCCTTGCTGCGGGCCGGGGTCGTGCCGGCCCTGCGGGCGTCGTCGTTCTCACCGCCGGAGGTAGTGGTCATCACCCCGGGCGACCATCCGATGCGTCACGCCGACCGGCTGCGCGTCGACGAGTCCGCCGACGGATCACCGGTAGTGGTGGTGGACCAGTTCGAGGAGGTGTTCGCGCTCTGCCGCGACCGGCGCGAGCGTGCGGAGTTCGTGGACATGCTCGTCGGTGCACGACGTCCGGCGAGCACAGTGCGGGTGATCATAGCCGTCCGGGCCGATTTCTACGGGCGCTGCAGCGAGCACCGCGAGCTCGCCGAATCCCTGCGCGACGCCAGCCTGCTGGTCGGGGCCATGACCAGGGACGAGTTGCGGGAGGCGATCGTGCGGCCGGCCATGGCCGACGGCCTCACGGTCGAACGCGCGCTGACTGCGGCGATCATCGCTGACGTCGCCGACGAGCCCGGCGCGCTGCCGCTGATGTCGCACGCGCTGCGTGAGACCTGGCGGCGTCGTCGGGGCAAGATGCTGACGCTCGATGCCTACGAGAGCGTGGGCAGGGTGCAGGGGGCGACCAGTCACACCGCCGAGGAGCTGTACGGGCGCCTCTCCCCGGCCCAGGCCAGAATCGCCAGGCGCGTTTTGCTCCGGCTGATCAACCCTGGAGAGCAGGCCGAGGACACCCGCCGTCCGGTCTCCCGCGCGGAACTGGATCCTCTGGGAGACGTCGACACGGGACTCGTCATCGAGCTACTGGTCGGCGCCCGGCTGTTGACGCTTCATCAGGACACCGTGGAGGTGGCCCACGAGGCCCTCATCGGGGCGTGGCCACGGCTGCGGGGCTGGGTCGACGAGGGTCGCGATCGTCTGCGCGCGCACCGGCAGCTGTCCCAGGCGGCCGCGTCCTGGGCCGAGCACGGCCACGACGTCGGCGCCCTGTATCGGGGCGTGCGCCTGACCGTCGCCGAGAAACTGCTCGCCGAGTCGGAACACCGCGACGATCTCACGCCCCTGGAGAACGACTTCCTCCGGGTGAGCGCGGCCCGTGCCCGGCGTGCCTCGCGCCTGCGGTCCGGCATCGTGGCCGCCCTGGCCGTGCTGCTGATCATTTCCGTGGCCGCGTCGGTGGACGCCGTACGGCAGGCCGACCTCGCCCGGGAACGGCTGGAGGAGACGACGGCCCGGCTGGTGGCGCAACGCGCCGCAACCCTGCGCCTGACCGATCCGGGGCTGGCCCGCCGGCTGAGCGCCGCGGCGTGGCGGATCTCCCCTGTCTCCGAGGCCAGGGGAGAGCTGGTCGACTCGATGGCGAGCCCGATGGTCGACGCCTTCACCGACCCACACGGCACCGCAGGGTCGCTGTACACGCTCAGCTCCGACGGAGCCGAACTGGCGTCCTACACTCCCGGCCGGACGGGCGAGCCGGGCACCCTTCGCGTCCACGACCTCGCCCGGAAGAAGCAGGTCGCCGGCGTGCGCTGGGAGCGGGAGGTCCTGGCTCTCGCGTTCAGACCCGGAACGCGCACCGTGGCGGTGGCGGACCTCTCCGGGGTGTGGCTGTGGCCGGTCCACGGCCCGGCGCCGGGCGGCTCCCCCCTCATCTCCTGGCAGGATCCGGACCAGCCCGACATATGGTTCAGCCCCAGTGGCCGTTTCCTGACCATCTCGCGACTGGGCGCCACGGAGACGTGGGACGTCGAGAGGCACACCCGGGTACTGTCCGAAGAGGTCGTTCACATCAGTCCGGACGACCGGCTCGCGCTGGTGATCCCTCCCCGGGCTCGGGACCTGATCGCGGAGGAGACATCCGGCTCGGACGCCGCGGCCACCGGTGGTTCGTGGTCTGCCCGTCGCCTTGAGCTGTGGGACCTTGTACGTGGCGAACGCGTCGACGCACCCTGGTTGCCGCCCAATGCCACCACCGGCGCGTTCAGCCCGGATGGCCGGCTGCTCGCCGTCTCCGCCCGAGAGGACGGTGTCCTGCTGTTCGACACCTCGACCGGCAAGGAGGCGACAGAGGCACCCATGTACGCGCCCGCCGAACGGCTGGAGTTCAGCGGCGACGGCCGTTTCCTCACCGGGACGGACAGCGAGGATCGGGTGAACCTGTGGAGCATACGCAAGGGCATGTCCGACGGCATGCTGTTGGCGAGCCTCTCGCTCCCCCCGGGGATACTGGTTCCGCTTCATCGGATCTCCCACGACGGGCGCCTCCTCCGAGTGGCGGACCCGTTCGGGACGGTGCAGACGTACGATCTCTCAGCGCACACCACCACGCTCGGCACGTTCGCCCCGGGAAGCGACGAGCGGCGCTTCAGCCCCGACGGCCGCTTCCTGGCCGTGGCGACCGGCAAGCAGGAGGGCTGGGAGGTCAAGATCTGGGACGTCGCCACCCGGAAACCCCTCGGCGCCGCGATCCAGCCGGATGACCTGCCTCTTCCGGGGGCGGAACCCAAAGATCCAGCTCTTCCCGAGGCGGGGCCGTACTCGCCGGTGTTCAGCCCCGACGGACGCACGCTGGCGCTCATCCACGCCCAATCGGCCGCGGTGACGTTTTGGGATGTTGCGACGAGAGCCCGCACAGGCGGCTTCACAGTGAGGCGTCGGTCGGCGGATGGAGTACGCGATCTGGTCTTCTCCCCCGACGGAAGGACCGTGGCGGTGAGCTCCTTCTCCGGCAGCCAGGACGACGTCGACGAACTCGAACTGTGGGACGTCGGGAGCCGGACGTGGCTCAGGAGCATCGGGATGGACGCCGCGGGCGTGACCTTCCTACCCGACGGACGGCGATTGCTGGCCCGCGAGGGATCCTTCCTCACCGATATGCGCCGGTTGCCTGGAACCGAGGGAGCACTGCTGGACCTCGTCACCGGGAAGGTGTCGCCGTACCGGGCCGACGCCCGCGCTCAGGGAGAGGTGATCCTGTCGCGGAACGTGGCCGCAACCGGTGACGCGTCCGGTCGTGTGACGTTCTGGACCGGGGAACTGCGCGAGCAACTCGCCCCGCCGCAGGTCGCGCACACGATGGCCGTCTCCGCCCTCGTGCCCTACCCGCAGGGCGGCATGTTCGCCTCCATCTCCGACAAGGACATCACGCTGTGGGAGTGGCACGGGCACCGGCAGATCGGCTCCAGGATCGAACTCACCTCCGACCTCGTCGCCACCGTGGCATTCAACCGAACGGCGCTGCTCATCTCCCATCAGGATGGAAGGCTGCTGGAGATCACCGTCGCCCCGAACGCCGCTGCTGCGGCGATCTGCGCCGAAGATGGGGCACTGTCCCGCCTTGAGTGGGATGTCCATATCCCTGAGCTGCCTTACCTGGATACATGTCGAGGGGGCCGTACCGGGGCACCGGGCGCCGGGCGGCGCCTCGATATCGGCAGCGGGGGATCAGCGCCCGGCAGATGGTGATGGATGAGGGGCGGCGTGCGCTCTTCGTGTTGTTGCCGTCGCTCCTTCGAACGGTGGGATTCCCTCGTGCGGAGGCTGAGGTTTTCGGGTGGGTCAGAACGGCGACGAGCTAGGTGTCAGCGTCATGTCGACCTGGTAGTCGGAGGTGTCGGTCCTGCCGGCGTTCGGCCGCAGGGTGTAGCGGCTCTCCTGGGTCAGCGGATTGAGATGGAAGGATTGGATGAAGAGGTCGTCATCGGAGGCGTATTCGTTGTCGCGGCGGATGTTGATGGTGGCCACGCCGCCTTTGGCGGTGAACACCGGCTTGTACGGAGTGGAGGTCAACGTGCCCGACTCGTCGCGGGTACCCGGTGGGCACGGAGTCCCGTCGAAACTGTCGCACCTACCCGAAGCCGTGAACCGGCTACCACCTGCCGCCGGCCAGACACGGTAGGTCATGTCGAGAAGCGGCATTATCCCGGGGCCGGAGATCTTGACGAAGATCACGTCGCCGTTGTTCGACAGCGTTCGCCATGCGATGATCTTGTTTATGGTGATCCGGGTGTAGGGGGCGGCCTCCGTGGAGGCGGCAGAGGCGGGAGTTGAGGCGACGAGCGGTAGCGTGAGGGCCATCCCCATGGCGATCCGCAACAGGCTTTTCCCAAGGTTCATACGCATGATCGTCGTCTCGGCCGTTTGAATCTCTCTTGGGTTCGGTTTGAATTCGTCTTGGTTTCGAGTTCAGGGCACCCATGAGTTGCGGGGACGAAGGTCCTGGCTGCTGCGTTGTTTCCTGGCACACGATCACGAGGAGGGCTTGTGTGGCCGCACGGCCAGACGGCCTTCCGGACGGTTCCGGTCGTGCGGCACTCCTGGCCGGGTCAGACTTCTTCGCTGCGGATGCCGGTCAGGAAGTTGTTCCAGGCTGTGGGGGAGAAGGTGAGCGCGGGGCCGGATGGGTCCTTGCTGTCGCGGACGGCGACGAGGCCCGGAAGGTTCATGGCTACCTCCACGCAGTTGTCGCCACCACCGCTACGGCTGGACTTGTGGAACTCGGCAGCAGATAGATCAGGGGAGATCATGGTCACTCCTCACCGCAGCGATGACCGCTGCGGACTCCTCGGGGGGCAGGCAAACGCGGGCAAGACGTTCAAACGACAGTTTAAGATTTCGCACTTGGTCCGGCGCCTCCACATAGATCTCTCCTCCCAGACACCCGATGTAGCCTGCGTCCAGATCTTCATCGTCGAATGACAGCAGAGAGAAAGCACCCTCAAGGCCCGGGTGTGCCCCGACCTGGAGTGGTAGGACCTGAATCGCAATATTGGGCCGGTCTGCGAGTTGAAGAATGTCATCGAGTTGGCGGGCCATAACACCAGGTGACCCTACGGGGCGGCGCAAGGCACAGACGTCGATGAGAGCGTGCAGCCTTGGCGCGCGTGCGCCGAGAAGGTTGATCTTCCTAGCCATCCGGGCATCCACGCGCCGGTCCAGCTCAGTGCTGGCGAGTTCTGGGTGTACAGCGTGGATGATCTCACGGGCGTACTCCTCGTTCTGGAGGATGCCCGGCACCAAGAGTGGCTCCCAGGTGTGGATGGTGGTCGCCTCGGATTCCAGGCCGACGTAGGCTCCGGCGAACACATCACTGTAGGCGGTCCACCAGCCACGTTGACAGGCCTCCTGACCGAGTTGGATCAGCCCGGCCTTCGTTGGCGGGTCCACGGCGTATAGATCGCAGAGGTCGGCAACGTCCGTGCCGCTGGGCATGGTCCGGGCGTTCTCGATGCGGCTTAGCTTGGCCGTGGACCAGTGAAGCGGAGTGGCCACCTCTTCCAGAGTGAGGTTCGCCTTCTCGCGGAGTCTTCGCAGCTCACGGCCGAGGCGACGGTGTCGAACGGTGGGACTCGCAGAAGCCATGCCGACAAGCATGCCTGATCAGTGTGGTCGTACGCCGAGCAAATTTATACAAGGCGCTTGTGATCATGTAACTTGCACGCCACACTGCAAGGAGTCATTTAACTACTAAGAGTGATGGTCGGGCGGGGGTGCTCGTGTGACACCGCCGCCATCGCTGGTTGCCTGCGGCCCGGTTTGTTAACTCAGGGTGAGGATGACATGACACTTGCGGACCCTTCTGTGCAACGGTTCCACCTGTCCAAGAAAGTCGTGACGGACTCAGTCCTTCTTCTCAGTGGGTGTCCTCGCCGGGCTGACGAACGATCCGATCTGCGGGACGGTGCAGACCACCCCCCGTTCGTCGGCGGCTGCGGCTGCTTCGCTGAGGTGCCGCCGATGCCGATGGGCTGTGCCACCTGCGGGCACGCCCCCTACGCGCACGGCTGCCCCGATCGGCCCGCCGATCACGAGTACGTCCAGCCCTCCGGCGACCTGCTGGACGTCCGGCTGCGGGTCTGTCGTACCGGAGACCGTTCCCTGCCGTGCTTCGAGCCGCCCGCCCCAGCGGCCCCGGCCGGGATGATCCCCGCTCAGCGAGCCGCCGAGATGGTCGCGCCGGTGTCCGTTCAGCGGCGTTCCGGGTCGGCCCCGGCCGAGGGGATTCCAGCGATACCCGAGCGGAGCCCGGCCGTCGAGCCGTCCGTACCGGCGTCGTCGTCTCGGCGGGTGCCCTGTCGTCCGCGTCCGGCGTCGGGGTCCGCTCCCACCAGAGTGTCCCGGCTCGGATGTGGGCGCCACCCCACGCCCCGCCTCGGGCGAAGAACCACCTGCGCACCGAACCGCTCGGCGGTCACCCCGTCTTCGTACCGGCCACCAGGCCGGTACGGCGAACCCCTCCAGATCCTTCCCCGCTTCATGAAGCAGGCCCGCCCACCGCTGGAAACGACCGGACGGGCCCTTGATCGGATCGAGGTCCAACCAGTGAGAGATGGTAGTTCCACCCACCTGGAGCCCACCAGCCCCAAGACGACGATTCCCAAGACGACGATTCCCAAGACGACGATTCCCGGCTGGCGGTTGATCCTCAGCGATGCCGGGCGGCTGTGGGCCAGCCGGGAGCGGCCCTTCTCCAAGGTGGCCACCCACGCCGGGGCCGAACGAACCGTCGACGGCGACACCCTGGAGGCATTGCGCGCCGAGACCGACCGGCAGGAGACCTTCGCCCGCGAGGCGGAGGAGCAGGCAGCCCGCGAACAGGAGCCGCGGGAGGCTCCTGCCTCGGAGGAGCGGGAGCAGGAGACGCCGGAGCGGGAGCAGGCCGGGCGGGTGGTCTCATGATCCGCCGCTGCCTGGCCGCCGCCCGGGGGCGTCACCGCGACGGCCAGGCCGTCGCCCAGGTCCCGCAGTACACCTGGGACCACGAGGCCCGTGCCGAGGCCGCGATGCTGGAGATCACCTGGCCAGGCTGGTCCGTGTTGTACGGCACCGGCAGCCGTCTGTTCCACGCCTTCGCCACTTGGCCCACCCCCGAGCCGGTGCTCCTGTGCGACCGGACTGTCGAGGGACTGAAGGCCCAGATGCGCGAGGCCGAGACGACCGCGCTGCTGCACCGCTGGGCACTCACCTCCGGCTCGGCCACTATCGGCCACTTCTGAACGGGCACGGCGGTCCCGATCCAGGGCTGCCGTGCCGTCGAAGACGTACCGCGTGAGGGTGAGACGCGGTGCGTGACGCGGGCGGGCCGCCCACCCGGCCCGCCCGCGTCATCCAGACAGGAGTCCCCGCGATGAACCCCCCGAAACAGGACCCGCTCGCCGTACTGCGTCAGACCTTCCCCGGCTGGTACATCGACCACGACACCGTCCTCGGCCGCTGGATAGCGAGGCGCTACCGCCCCCTCACCACCCAGGAGACCAAGGCCGGCGCCAAGCACTTCCTCCAACGCGGCTGCCCCGAACGGCTCGGCGTCGCACTGGCCGACCAGAGGGAACTCGCCCGCCGCACCCGTACCGCCCCCTGAACCGGCGCGACGAGTACGGCCCGTCGTGGGTCAGTCAGGTGGCAAACCCCCTGCTAGGGGAGGCTCGTTACTCCGTGAGTACGGGCTGCGTTCTCGGCATGGTTCTGATCTGTGCGGAGAGGAAAAGCGTACCGATAAGCAGGAGTTGACCCAGGCCTGAGGCCAGCGCGACGACCTCGGTGCCCTGGGATGCAGCGAGCCAGCCCACCAGGCCCAGGCCTAGGGAGCGGAACCCCATGGAGCCCGTCCATTCGTAGGAGCTGATCCGCGACAACATGGTGGCGTCGACACGGGTCTGGATGGTGGTGTCCCACAGAGTGTTGAAGACCATGAGGCCGATACCTGCAACTGCGGCGGCAGCGGCGATGGCCGCTGTGGACGGGAAGGCGCCGAGCGCGAGAACGGGCAGCGGGAACAGGGCCAGGCACAGAAGCGCCGTACGCAACGGGAATTGCGGACGCCACATCATCGAGACGAAGCCGCCGATCACCGAGCCGCCGCCGAAGGCGCTCAGAATGATTCCCCAGGCGACGGAGCCGCCGAGAACATTCTGGGAAATGACGGGCCCGAGGACATTGAACGCCGCCTGCAGCATATTGATGACGGAGACCACGCAGACGATCGACCAGATCCACGAAACGGCCCAGAAGCTCTGCCAACCTGCGACGACGTCGCTCCAGATGTTCCCGGCTCGGAAGCGGGATCTCATCACCGGAAGCCGGATCCGCCACAGAAACAAGGCGCTCACGAGGAACGTCACGGAGTCCAGGGCGATGGCCCATCCCGGGCTGAAGATCAGGACCAACAGGCCGCCGAGCGCCGGTCCGGCGATTTTGGCGGTGGATTTCAGCAGGCTCAGCAGGGCGTTCGCCTCCTGAAGCCGTTCCGGCTCAACCGTGTCGCGGACCATTCCCGCGATGGCAGGGGCGAACGCCGCTGAGGCCAGGCCGTGGACGACCTGGAGGAGGACGAGATGCCAGATCTCAGCGACTCCCCAGACGAGCAGGATCGCCATGACGGCCTGGCTCGCGAAACGCACAAGGTCCGAGGTCATCATGACGACGTTGCGGGGCAGTCGGTCGCCCAGCACCCCGCCGACCAGCATGAATACGATCATCGGGACGGTTCGGGCGGCCAGCACCAGGCCAAGGGCGGCAGGGGAATCCGACAGGGCGAGCACCGCGAAGGCGAGCGCGGTGATGATGATCTCGTCCCCCACGATCGAGGCGCCCTGCGCGGCGAAGAACCGGCGGAAGTTCGGCACCCGGAGAACTGCGAGCCTATTCTTCACGATCGCCTTTCACGAGGTAAGAGTTGCCTTCTTCGCGGTCGTCTTCATGAAGGCGGATTCTCTTCGTCGGTACTGGGCACCGAGGTTTGTTCCGACCAGACGGCCTGGGTGGACGACGCCCGGAGAAACGCCTCCCGGCCAAGTTCTTCCCCCGGAGTGCGCGGGTTGCCGAAGGGGAGGCGGGGGTCGAAGGCGGGGGCGTCGTTCAACCAGACGGATCTTGCGTCGGTGCCGAAGGATACATGCTCCGCCGCCCACCAGGAGACCCCAAGAAGGCCGTCCGGCCATGGGATCGAGCCGACCTGGCGTATCGGTATTACACGGAGAACGGGCGCGTACGGCTGGGACGGCGGCGTGATGGTGTCTGACCACAGTAAAAGGGTCGGACTGAGGTGATGGCCGGTCCTTCTGGACGCGGGCAGGAATCCGCCTTCCAAGAGTTTCGCGCCACGGGCGACCGCTGCTCGAATCGCAGATTCCGCTCTTTCGAGGGCGTTCACATTGATTAGCGGGCCGACGAGCGTCGATGCTCGTTGGGGAGTCCCGACTTTCATCTGACGCACGGCCGTTCTCAGGTGCTGTACGAACTCCTCGAGCACTACCTCTTCCACAAAGACCGCGTAAGTGGCGCTGCAGGATTGCCCAGCCGCCGCCATGGCGGAAAAGGCGGTTAACAGGGTGGCGCGGCTGAGATCCGCCGACCGGTGAACGACGCCGACGACCCCACCTCCGACCTCGGCCGCGATTGAAAGGAGCCGCTTGCCCGCCGCCGCGGCGACCTCGGCACCTGCCTGGGCAGTGCCGGTGAACGAGACGTGGCCGAGTCCGGGCGACTCGATGAGGTTGTGAACCAGGTCCGGGCCCCCGACCAGCGTTTGGATCAGCCCGGCTGGAAGACCAGCGGCAGCGGCTGTTTCAGGTTCGAGGCCATGGAGAGCCGGAGCCCGTGACGCTCGTCGTCTTGGCGTACTGGCACCGTCCTGAGTGAGGCCGGGTCAAAGGCCACACCGTCCTCGACTCGGCGGTCAGCCGGCCAGGCGGCGGACCATGTGGACCAGCGCCTCGCGCCTCGACCGGGTGCTGTCATCGGCGACCCCGGCCATGAGCATGCGCACGATCTGGGGAGCCGAGAACCACCAGGTGGTCAGTGCGAACACGGCGTAGGACAGGTACGCGGGATCGAGGTCGTCGCCGATCGCCCCGGACGCCTGGGCCCTGGCCAAGGCTGCGACCTTGTCGGCGTAGTGGGTGGTGCGTTCGTCCTCGGCCGCCACCGGGACCTGGCCGTCCTGCAGCCCTTCCCAGGCCAGCAGGCGCAGGAAGTGCGGGTGGGCGCAGTGGTAGTCGAAGACCCGTCCCGCGTACTCGCCGAGGTCGGCACCCTGATCGGCGCTGAGCGGCACGGCGGCGGCCACCTTGGCCAACTCGGCCTCGAGCACCGCGGCGAACAACCGTTCCTTGTTGCCGAAGTACTGGTAGATGCGCTCCTTGTTCGCCCCGGCCCGTGCGGCGACGCGGTCGACCCGCGCGCCTTGGGGGCCGTGCTCGGCGAACTCCTGGACGGCGGCGTCGAGGAGGAGCTGCTTGGTCTTGGCGGTGTCCCAGGCCATGGAGGCAGCCTACAAGATTCCAACCAGAGAGTTGGACATTTGGCGGCGCACATGCCAAACTCCAACTGTTCAGTTGGAGATGTGCTCCATTCCGGCCCTGGCATCGGCGTGAAACCCGGGCCCGCCGGGATTCGCACCACCGGAATCCGGCTGATCACACATGGACCGGAGACCTCTGAGCCTCCGGCCGACCTGCCTTCCACCCCCAGAGACACGAGAGATCGGCACAGAGACATGACCGTGACGCCCGAGACCACCCGCGAGATCGTCGACGCCTTCTTCGCCCGCTTCGGCAGCGGGGACCTGCCCGGCCTCCTCGACCTGTTCGCCGACCGCGTGGACTTCTCCGTCCCCGGCGCGCCGAACGTTCCCTGGACCGGGACCCGCTCCACCAGGGACGAGATCGCCGAGTTCTTCACCCTGCTCGGCACGGAGCTCACCCCGGCCGACGAGTTCACCGTCAACGCCACCATCCTCGACGGTGACCACGCCGTGGTGACCGGACGCAGCCGCTTCGGCGTGCTGTCCACCGGCAAGGCGTTCACCAACGACTTCGCCCTGCACTTCACCGTCACCGATGCCAGGATCAGCGGCTACCACATGCACGAGGACAGCCACGCGATCAGCGTCGCCTTCACCAATTGAGGTCAGCTGTCCGGCAGGCAAGGTCACGTTGAGCGGCCACTACCGGGTCCACAACCAAAGCGGCGCCCTGTGGGACTACGACCTCAAGGTCGCCGGGCAGGGCGTGGTCAACACCGTAGCCGCGGGGAACCGATACTTCTTGGTAGATCGCGTGGTAGCGGGTCACCTCGTTGGCGGTAGTGATGATCAGAGTGCGGGTTTGGTGGGCTTGCCGGAATCTGGACCAGGCCAGGACGTGCTCGATCTCGCGGGGCCGGGCAAGAACGAGCGCGGCCGGCAAACGACGGATCTCGGGCATCGTCAGCGGGATGTGCTCGACGCCAGGGCTGCCGACCGATCGCAGGCTGAGGACCGCCGGCGGCTGAACTGGTATGGCCTGCTCGGCGAGTGGCAAAAAATGGTGCCCCGCCGAGGTGCTCGGCGGGGCACCGCCGTCCGGTGTCCTACATCCACAGGCCACCACGCGACTCCGCCGGTCGGCGAGCCTGTCCTCACCGACGCTCAGCGTTCGACGTCGGCGCGGAAGGCGGGGAGGAGATCCCTGAGTTCGGCGGCGTTGAAGTTCGGGCCGTACACGATTCCGACCGTGCCGTCGTCGGCCCAGACACACATGCCCGATGCGGAGTCCAGGAGCAGGGTTTCGGTACAGCGGGCGTAGCCGCCGAACGGACCCGTGGGGATCTCGAAGTCTTCGCCCGGTGTGCCGACCGCCTGAAAGGTGCTGAGGATGTCGTCCACGGCCGGTCGCCACTGGTCGGTGACGACCCTTGCGTCATATCCGGTGAATGTGAGGAGCCTGGTCCATTTGCGGCCCTTGGCCTTCTCGGTCTCCTCGTAGCGGGCATCCACCGCGTCGTAGACGGGAGCACCGCCGATGGAGGGTCGGTTGGACAGCAGTTCCTCCCGCGTGGCGGACGGCCACATGGCGTCGAGGCGAAGGCCCGCCGTCCGCTGCGGCAGCGGTTTCACCAGCCAGTGCCCACCCAGAGGGGAAGACGGTGCCGCGGAGCCGCCGGACGCGCACGCCGAGAGCAGGCAGACGGCGAGCATCGCCACCGCCGCGGCTGCCGTACCGTTGGCGCGGCGGGCGGTCCGCACCGCCGGGTCCGGGGGGTGGGCGGCGCCCCTCCCCGCGGAGAGAACTCCCCGATCGCGGGACATACATACGGGGCTGAGGACAGGCATACGTCTTCCTTCATGTTCGGTTCATCATCGCGAGCAGCACAGGGCACCGGCCCGCGTGGTCCCGCGCGACGTCTTCTGTAGGGGGCCGGGCCCGGTCGGGTCGCCCCGGGCTGCGACATCCGGGGCGACGCGGTGCCTTCCCGAGTCGGTCGGCAACCGGATCAACCGATGGGCGGATAGGGCTCAGATGCTCTTTTCCGGAGTGGATGTGACGGCTTCGACCAGGTCGGTCAGAGGAAGTGATGTGCTCCCCTTCGAGTGCGCGGACGGATGAGACGTCGGGTGCGGTTTTATACAGCTCCAGCAGGCCGACGTGCGCCACCACCCTGCTCCGTCGATCTTGCTATTAGCTTGAAATTAGCTTGTGGATATCCCGGCGCTGGAGACCTGCCAGAAACCTGGCCATGCCCCCATCCGACCCCGGCGCCCGCATAGACCCGCTGGCCTTGTCGCACTCTTGTTTTCTGCCTGACCGCTTGACTCCTCCGGCGGTTGCGTCCACGGAGGTGGTGTATGAGCACATCGGGTCCGAGTCGGACGAGCGCGCGGAGCGGGTTCGTGACGTCTTCTCATCTCTTGCGGGAAATCCCTTGTGTGAATCGGATGCGGCTGTCGCCGCCGGTCCGCGGATTTCCGGAACGATGTGGTTGACAGTGAACCCGTCAACACGATAAAAGGCATCGCTATTTTCTGGGAAGGGATACGACTGGGCCGGGTGCTTGGCCGGCGGGCGAAACTCTGATTACTCTTGCGCTGCATTCATCCCGAAATCGAGGAGAGGACGGGTGATGAAGGGAATCGTTCTAGCCGGCGGTAGCGGTACGCGTATGTACCCCCTGACATTGGCTACGTCCAAGCAGCTGCTGGCCATCTATGACAAGCCAATGGTTTATTACCCGCTTTCCGTGCTCATGCTGGCCGGCATGCGGGACATTCTGGTGATCTCAACGCCGGAGAGCCTTCCCGCGCTGCGCAACCTGCTGGGCGACGGGTCGCATCTGGGGCTCGACATCTCCTACGCCGAGCAGGCGGAACCGCGAGGAATCGCCGAGGCGTTCATCATCGGCGCGGACTACATCGGCAACGACCAGACGGCGCTCATCCTGGGCGACAACGTCTTCCACGGCGCGGGCTTCCCGCGGATCCTGCGGGCCTGTCGTACCAGGTTGAACGGTTGCACGATGTTCGGATACCCGGTGTCGGACCCGGAGCGGTACGGCATCGGAGAGGTCGACGGCAGCGGTGCGCTGGTGTCGATCGAGGAGAAGCCGCTCCGTCCGCGCTCGAACGACGCGATCACCGGGCTCTACTTCTACGACAACGACGTCGTGGAGATCGCCCGGGATCCGGCGCCCTCGCCGCGCGGTGAGTTGGAGATCACGGACGTCAACCAGACGTACCTGAAGCAGGGGCGGGCCCACCTGGTCCGGCTCGGGCGGGGTTTCACCTGGCTCGACGCCGGCACGCACGACTCGATTCTGGCCGCGAGCCAGTACGTGCAGGTCATCGAGAAACGTCAGGGCGTACGGGTGGCCTGCCTGGAGGAGATCGCGGTGCGCATGGGATACATCGACGCGGACGCCTGTCACCGGCTCGGCGCCGGGATGAAGAATTCGGAATACGGCCAGTACCTCATGGAAATCGCCCAGTCGCTCGGCTGAGCGGTGCTGTCCCGCCAGCGGGACAGCAAATCCGATTCTTTCGTCTCTCTTTCCGCGTGCCCGGGGCAAAGGAGTGGCCATGGATTATGCCGAGCTGAGCCCGGCTGAATTGCTTTCCCTTGAATTCACCGCGCCGACGATGACCGACAGGGCCTGGCAGGTGCGCTGGGACCTCGCCGACCGCGATCCAGCGGAACTGGTGCTCGGCACCCTGCCGCCGACCGTCGATTTTCACACCTCGGGGAGCACGGGTCCGAGCCGGTGCTGGCGGCGGCTGCGGGAGAACCGCCTTCGAACAGGCGTGTAACAAGCTCCACAGCGCCATGGCAGTGCTGGAATGGTGTCTGGCCCGGTAGCGCGTACCGCCTGCGCCCTACCCAGACAGAAAGGTGTGTCTCGCCCATGAGAATCCTCGTCACCGGCGGTGCCGGGTTCATCGGGTCCCATTTCGTGCGCACCACCCGGGACGCCCGGATCACCGTGCTCGACCGGCTCACGTACGCCGCGGACCTGGCCAACCTGGAGGGGGCGCCGCACGACCTCGTCCAGGGCGACATCTGCGACGCCGAACTGCTCAGCCGGGTGGTCCCCGGCCATGACGTCGTGATCAACTTCGCGGCCGAGTCACACGTCGACCGGTCGATCGAGGGGGCCGGCGAGTTCGTCCGCACCAACGTGCTCGGCACCCAGACGCTGATGCAGGCCTGCCTGGACGCGGGTACGCCGAGGGTCGTCCAGGTCTCGACGGACGAGGTGTACGGGTCGATCGAGACGGGCTCCTGGGACGAGGACGCCCCCCTCCGCCCGCGCTCGCCGTACGCGGCGGCCAAGGCGGGCGGCGACATGATCGCCCGTGCCTACGCGATCACGCACGGGCTGCCGGTATCGATCACCCGGTGCGGCAACAACTACGGGCCGTACCAGTTCCCGGAGAAGGTCATCCCGCTCTTCGTCACCAACCTGCTGGAGGGCAGGAGGGTTCCGCTGTACGGCGACGGCGGCAACATCCGCGACTGGATCCACGTCGACGACCACTGCCGGGGCATCCGCCTGGTCGCCGAACAGGGCGAACCCGGCGAGGTCTACCACATCGCCGGCACCGCCGAGCTGACCAACCTGGAACTCACCCAGCGGCTGCTGGACGCGCTGGAGGCCGACTGGACCATGGTCGAGCGGGTGACCGACCGCAAGGGGCACGACCGCCGCTACTCGCTCGACGACGCGAAGCTGCGCGCTCTCGGCTACCGGCCGCTGACCGCGTTCGAGGACGGCCTGGCGGAGACCGTCCGCTGGTACGCCGACAACCCCTCCTGGTGGAAGTCCAAGCGCGCCGCCGGCTGAGTCACCGCGGGTCGTCGAGCAGGCCCGCGTCGTGGACGAGCAGCGCGATCTGGACCCGGTTGTTGAGGTCGAACTTGGTGAGGACGCTGGACACGTGCGTCTTCACCGTGGCCAGGCTGAGGTGGAGCATGGCGCCGATCTCGGCGTTGGACCTGCCCTGCCCGACCGCGATGGCCACCTCGCGCTCCCGGTCGGCCAGCCGGGCCAGCCGCTCCCGCGCCCGGGTGCGGCGCTCGTTCTCGCCGTCGTCGGCGACCCGGGCGATGAGGCGCCGCGTCACGACGGGGGAGAGCACCGGGTTGCCCAGGGTGACCTGGCGCACCGCGGCCACGATCTCCGCGGGCGGGGTGTCCTTGAGCAGGTAGCCGGCCGCTCCCGCGCGCAGCGCGCGCAGGACGTGGTCGTCGGCGTCGAAGGTGGTCATCACGATGACCTCCGGGGCGCCGGGGCGGGAGCGGAGCTCCCTGGTCGCGGTCAGCCCGTCCATGACGGGCATCCGGATGTCCATCAGGACGACGTCGGGGCGATGCCGGGCGGCCATCGAGAGCGCCTCGCTCCCGTCGCCCGCCTCCGCGACGATGCTGAGATCGGGCGCGCCGCCCAGCATCATCACCAGCCCGGCGCGTACCAGGGGGTCGTCGTCGACGATGAGCACGCCGACCTGCCGCGGCTGCTGGGAGGTCATACCGGCCAGGGTAGCCAGGCCGACAGGCACCAGCCACCCTCGTCGCCGGGCCCGTGCTCCAGCCGCCCGCCGATCAGGGCGACCCGTTCGGCCAGCCCGACCAGCCCCTGCCCGGAGCCCTCGCCGGGCGCCGGGGGAGAGGCGGCGGGTGCGGAGTTGCGCACCTCGATCGAGAGCCACTGGCCGGGCGTCCCCGTCGCGCGCACCCACACCTGTGCCCCGGGGGCGTGCTTGCGGGCGTTGGTGAGGGCCTCCTGGACGACCCGGTAGGCGGTGCCGGCGCTCCGGCTGGGAACGCTCCCGGGCACCTCCTGAGTGAGGTGCACCCGCATCCCGGCCCGCCGGGACTCGGCGGCGAGTTCCTCGATGTCGGCCAGGGACGGCTGCGACAGCTCGCCGACCGGGGCCCGCAACACGCCGATGGCCTCCCGCAGGTCCTGCAGCGCCTGATGGGCGCTCTGCCTGATCACCTTGGCCGCGCGGGCGATGTCCTCCGGGGGGGCGTCCGGCCGGAACTCCAGCGCGCCCGCGTGCACGCTCAGCAGGGACAACCGGTGCCCGAGGACGTCGTGGATCTCCCTGGCGATCGCCTCGCGGGCGCGCTGCTGGGCCTCGGCCTCGGTTCTGGCGGCGCTCTCCCGCAGCGACAGCAGGAGCCGGCGCCGGTGGTGCACGAAAAGGCCCCAGCCGATGGCGGAGCCCTGGGTCGTGACCCCCAGCAGGAACAGCAGCTCGCGCGACGTGCCGACCTCCTGCCTGAGCACGGCGTAGACCAGCGCGGCGAGCAGGCTCAATGTGAAGACGGCGAACGTGGTCCGTGCCGCCCGGTGCACCGCCACCGTGAACAGCGCCACCAGCATGGCGCCCCCGACCAGCTCGGAGAAGGCCGACAGGACGACGAGGGCCAGGGCCAGCTCGACCGGATGGCGGCGTCGCAGCCACAGCGCGGCACAGCCCAGCACGCCGATCACCTGGTCGAGCTGGAACACCCAGGGCGACACGTCCTGGGTGGGCATCTGGATGCGCTCGGCGGCCGTCATGATTCCGAAGGCCGCCGCGAAGAGGAACAGGCCGATGTCCACGAGCCAGTCGCGCACGCTGCGCCGGGAGGCGGGCGGCACGGCGAATTCATCCATCCCCGGTTAGAGCTCCATCCGGCGCAGCAGCGACCGCTTGGCCGAGCTGAACTCCTCGTCGGTGAGCACACCGGAGCGGTGCAGATCGCCGAGTTCGGTCAGGCGGCGTACCAGAAGGTCGTGATCCTCCAACGCCTCCAGGCGCTGCCGCCGATCGTCCGGCGGGGTCGGCGGCAGCGTGGGCGGCTCCTCGGCACGGGGTGACAGCCGGGCCAGCACGGCGGCGGCGACCAGGACGGTCGAGCCGCCGTACCGCTGCACGCCCCAGGACAGGCAGTGCAGATCCTTCTCCGGTGCCACGGCGGGGGCGGCGCCCCTGAGACGGAAGCGGAGGCGGCCGTAGCCGACGCCGGTCTGCGGGGCCCACTCCACACCCTCCACATCCCGCAGCGGGAACGTCTGCGGCCCCGCCTCCTCCTTGACCGACTTGGCGAACACGCTCCACTCCAGGCGAATCCGCTCACCGTCGAAGCTCACCGTGCCGTCGCCCGCCGAGGCCGACACCGGTACGGCGGGGCCGGGCAGCAGGAACGACTCGCAGGGACCGCTCGGCACCTGCTCCAGCATCAGCTGGGTGCGCACCTCGTCGGCGAAGTACTCGGCGGCCCCGGTGCGCCCCTTGGGAACGGCCAGCCGGTACGGGTCGACGGATCCCGACAGCCGCCCGGCGACCACATCGGTCAGTGGATCGGCTCCGGGTCGCAGGCGGAGCTGCAGGTTGCCGCCCTTGCGCGACGGCTCGAACGACGCTCCGGAGATCGCCGCGAGGGGGATCCTCAGCTCACCGAGCGTCTTGCGCAGCTCGTGGACGTCGCTGTCCCCACCTGGCACGATCCTGAGGATTTCACTGTCGAACATCCATGATCCGTCCGAAACGGAGATCTCGGCCATGTCGTCACCCTAGGAGATCCGGGAGGCCCCCCGACAGATGCCGGTCTGTCACACCTCGACGGTGACACCCGCCTCGTCGGCGGCGAAGAGACCGCTCATTCGCAGGGTCCTGATGGACCGGTCCGTGATCCGGCCGCGCTCCGCGCGAGCGGGCCGGGTCGGCGACCAGGACGGACACCTGCTCGTCGGCGATCCCCATTGTCCGGTACCGGTTCTTCATTTCCGGCTCCTCGGACAGGTGGGTAATGGTCATGACAGTTCAGGCACGGCCTCTGCTGATATCCGGGCAGGGAACAGGGAAGGTGCGGAGTGTGGCCGGTTACGATGCCGGAGCCCTTTCCGCAGCGACGGTCACGACAATCCCGAGGACCGCCAGGATCAGGTTCGCGTAGATCTCGTAGCCTTCGAGGAAGGCCACGTTGTTGACGACGACGCGGTTGAAGAAGTTGAGCACCACGCCGAGGACAGGCTGGACGGCGATCTGGTCGATGGTCCCGCTGAGGCCTTCGAGGATCATGATGAACCCGATGAGCTGTAAGGATTTACGCACGATTCGAGATTAAGGCCGATCGCGGTGGCCGGAATCGGTCGCCGGCATTTCTCGTGTCAACCGAAGTCGCCGATACGGAGCCTGTTCTCCGGCTAAAGTATGAGCCGCGTCGACTTTGGTATCACGACCGCCGGCGGACACTCGAATTAGGCCGTCTGCCGATGGCATCGGATCGTGCTGGGAAAAGCCACAGCACGTTCTACGCGGTCCGGTAAACGGCCGGGATCAGGAGCAGCCGAAATGCAGCCACTGAAAATCGAAGGCGCATGGATTGACGACCCGAAAATCCACGTCGACGATCGGGGAGGTCTCCACGAATGGTTCCGCGAGGAGGAGTTCCACGCGGTCACCGGACGGCGGCTGCGGCTCTCCCAGGCCAACTGCTCCGTTTCGCGCCGGGGCACCCTGCGCGGGATTCACGTCGCCGACGTGCCACCGGGCCAGGCGAAGTACGTCAAGTGCGTGCGAGGGGCGATGCTGGACGTGATCGTGGACATCCGCGTCGGCTCACCGGGGTTCGGCCAGTGGGAGATGGTGCGCCTGGACGACGAGCACCACCGGGGGGTGTTCCTGTCCGAAGGACTGGGGCACGGCCTGCTCGCGCTGACGGACGACGCGACCGTGATCTACCTGTGTTCGGAGGGCTACAACCCGACCAGGGAGCGTGGCATCCATCCACTCGATCCCGAACTGGGCATCACCTGGCCGGGGGACATCGAGCCGCTCCTGTCGCCCAAGGACGCCGCGGCGCCCACCCTCGCCGAGGCGCGCGCGGGCGGTCTGCTGCCCTCCTATGAGGAGTGCCTGGCCTTCTACGCCTCGCAGACCCGCGGGTAGGAACCCGTCGGCCTGTCGCGGCCCGCCACCGGTGAGCGGGCGCGCACCTTCTCAGCGGAAGGGCTTCGCCATCTCGGGATGGGCCGTGCGCAGCGCGTCCCGCCAGGGGCGGAGCGGCTCCAGGCCAAGCTCCCGCCACCGCGCGTGGCCCAGCACACTGAAAGCCGGTCGCTTCGCCGGCCGGACGAAGGCCTCGGAGGTCGTCCGGCGCACCCGCCCGGGATCGGTGCCGGACAGCCGGAAGATCTCCTGGGCGAGCTCGAACCAGCTGGCCTTCCCGGAGTTGGTGGCGTGGAACACGCCCGCGGCGGAGCCGAGCTCGCCGAGCGTGACCAGCCGGTCCGCGAGGTCCGCGGCCCAGGTCGGCTGCCCGAACTGGTCGTCGACCACCTCGACGGTCTCCCGTTCCGCCATGAGACGGAGCATGGTGCTCACGAAGTTCGATCCGTGGGCGCCGTACAGCCATGCCGTCCGGACGACGGCGGCGGAAGGCAGTGCGTCGAGAACCGCCTTCTCCCCGGCCAGCTTGGTCCGCCCGTACGCGGTCCGCGGCTCGGCCGGGTCGTCCTCGCGGTAAGGGGCGCCCGCGCCACCGGAGAAGACGTAGTCGGTGGAGACATGGACCAGCCGGGCGCCGTGCCGCGCGCAGGCCTCGGCGAGCAGCCGGGGGCCGTCGCCGTTGACCCGGTAGGCCTCTCGCTCCCGTTCCTCGGCGTCGTCCACCGCCGTCCAGGCGGCACAGTTGACCACGACCCGCGGGGCGAGTGTCTGGAAGGCCGACTCGACCTGGTCCCGATGGGAGACGTCCAGGTCCCGGCGGATTCGCGCGGCGACATCGTGCCCTCGCCCGCGCGCCAGCGCGACCACCTCGCACCCGAGCATGCCTGTCGCCCCCGTGACGAGCCACGTCATGGCGTTTTCTCCCTTGTCTCCAGGCACCGCCGGTTCTGATCACCTTAGAGCCGGAAGGTGATCGAGGTGTATGGAAGACATCGCATCGATCCGTCCTGTCCGCGGTCGTCGAGCCTGCCGGTGCCCTCGCGGACCGCGATCCTCGTGTCGTCCGGCTGTCGGCGAAGCCAGCAGGTCAAGGGCGTGCGCTGACCGGTCGATTCCCCTCACCGCACCGTATTCCGCGAGTGAATTCTTTGAACGCGTGACTGTTGACACACTCATCCGCCCGCTGCCACCATCTACTGACCAGCCATTCATTATCGAATATTTATGCAAATAGCCTGTGTGGTGCGGCGACGACACGATCGTTCGCTGCTTTCGCGCAGTTCGTGTGACATTCGGCAGGAGAGATCATCGTGGCTGACGCCAGCATGCCCAGGGGTGTCCCCGCGGTCGCCGCCATCGATCAGGGGACGAGTTCCAGCAAGGCGGTCGTGGTGGGCGCCGACGGCAGAGTCCTCGGCAGGTCCTCGGTCGGAATCGGCCGGGCCGACCCCGCTCCGGGCTGGGTGGAGCAGGACGCGAACGAGATTCGCGAGAGCGTTGTCGCGGCGCTGGTGACCGTCCTGGACTCGGTGGATGTCGAACTCGTCGGTATCGGTCTGTCGAACCAGCGCGAGTCCGCCGTCATCTGGAGCCGTAGGACGGGCGAGCCCCTCGGCCCGGTCCTCGGATGGCAGGACCGGCGCACCGCGGATCGGGTACGACCACTGGAGGAGTCCGGCTGGGCGGCCAAGATCCGCGCGAAGACGGGCCTTCCGCTCGACCCCATGTTCTCCGCGCTCAAGTACGAATGGCTGCTGGACCAGGTCGATCCCGACCGCGAGGCGGCCCGCCGGGGCGAGATCGCGCTCGGCACGATCGACTCCTGGCTGACCTGGACACTGACCGGCGAGCACCGCATCGAGATCGGCAACGCCAGCCGTACCCAGCTGCTCAACCTGGAGACGCTGACCTGGGACGGCGAGCTGCTCGAAGTGTTCCGCATCCCGCCCGTCTGCCTGCCGCGCATCTCCGCGTCGGCCGAGGCGACGGCCGCGCTCATCGACATCCCCGGCGTTCCCCGGGGCACGAGCATCCATGGAATCCTCGGTGACTCGCACGCCGCCCTGTACGCCCACGGGGTGCGCGCTCCCGGCCAGGTGAAGGCGACATACGGCAGTGGCAGCTCGATCATGGGCCTCGCCGATGTCAGCGGTGGCCTGTCCGGCGCCCGCGTCCTGGACGGTCTGGTCACCACCATCGCGTGGGCCGACCCCGCTCCGGCCTTCGCCTTCGAGGGGACGATCCTGTCGACCGGCGCCACGCTGCTGTGGCTCGCGAAGATCCTCGGAGTCGACCCGGCGCAGCTCAGTGCGCTCGCGCAGTCCGTTCCCGATACCCAGGGCGTCGACCTCGTACCGGCCTTCGCCGGTCTGGGCGCGCCCTGGTGGGACGAATCGGCGGTGGGACTGGTCAGCGGCTTCGGGCTGGGCACCGGCCCAGGCCATCTGGCCCGCGCGGCGTTCGAGTCGGTGGCGTTGCAGACCGAGGACCTGTTCTCCGCGGTCGAGGAACGTCTCGGCTCACCGATCGACACGGTGCTCGCCGACGGCGGACCCAGTCAGAACGACTGGCTCATGCAGGTGCAGGCCGATCTGAGCCAGCGGCGCGTGGTACGCAGCAACATCGCCGAGCTCTCCGCCACCGGTGCCGCCCATCTGGCCGGCGTCGGCTGCGGGCTGTGGACGCCGGACGAGTGCCTTCGCCTCCCCCGGGACCGCTCGCCGTTCGACCCCCTGATCGAGAGGCCCGACGCCGACGCCCGCCATCAGACGTGGCGATCGGCGATCGAACGCTCCCGATTCCAGCCCGGTACCCCCAGAAAGCAGAGCGATAAATGAACGAACAGGCATCGAACATCTTCGCCGGGCACTTCGCCGGCAAGAAGGTGCTGGTGACAGGCGCCGCCCGGGGCATGGGATGCACGATCTCCCGTTCCTTCGCGGCGGCGGGAGCCGCGGTACTGCTGGTCGACCGCGATGACGAGGTACACGAGACGGCGAAGCGGCTCCGTGCCGACGGGCTCGACACGCGCGCCTGTACGGCCGACGTCACCGACGACGCGGCCGTCAAGGCGGCCGTCGCGGTGGCGGCCGAGGAGTGGGGGCGCATCGACGTCCTCATCAACAACGCGGGCGTGATCAGCGTCGAACGGCTCACCGACCTGACGACGGAGGAGTTCAAGCGCGTCCTCGACGTCAACACGGTCGGCCATTTCATCGTGGCGCGAGAGGCCGTGTCGCTGCTGCGCGAGAGTGGCGGCGGTGTGATCCTCAACGCCGCGAGCGCTCAGGCGAGGGAGGGGTTCGTCTTCACCCCGCACTACGCGGCCAGCAAGTTCGGGGTCGTCGGCATGACGCAGTCCCTCGCCAAGGAACTCGCCAAGGACAACATCCGGGTGAACGCGTACTGCCCCGGCATCGTGATGACCGATATGTGGGGCTACCTGGATGGTGCCTGGGGGTCCAAGCTCGGGGACTACCGGCCCGGCGAGCTCGTGGCGGAGTGGATCCGCGACATACCGCTGCAGCGACCCGCCACCGAGGCCGATGTGGCCAACCTCCTGCTCTTCCTCGCCTCCGACGCCGCGGCCTACATAACCGGCCAGACGATCAACGTCGACGGCGGAATGTCGATGGACTGACATGGACCATCCGAACATCCGTAAGCCCCATTGGAGCCAGAAGTGGCCATGACCCAGAATCCCGCGAGCGCCGGCCCCCGCGCCGATGAAGGCCGGCGGTCACGGCGCGGCGCGGTCAAAGGCGTAGCGTGGATCCTCGACGGAGTGGGCGGCCCGTTCCTGGGCCTGGTGGTGCTCGTCGTCATTATGGCGATCTTCGCGCCCAACTTCGCCAAGCCCATCAACCTGATCAACATCCTCGACCAGGTGACCGTACTCGGGATCCTCGCGCTGGGCGCCACCGCCGTCATCATCACGGGCGGCATCGACCTGTCGGTCGGTTCGGTGTTCGCCCTGTCGGTGATGGTCCTCGGCTGGCTCTCCCACGACGGCGGGATGCCACTGTGGATCGCGATGATCGCCTGTGTGGCGGTCGGCGGCCTCGCCGGGCTGGTAAACGGCCTCGCGGTCACAGTGACGAAGCTGCCGCCGTTCATCGCGACGCTCGCCATGATGTCGGTCGCCCGAGGTCTGGCCAACATGACCACGGACGGACGTCAGATCACCGGCTACCCCGAGTGGTTCTACTCACTGGCATCGACCAGGTACGGCGGCTTCCTCTCGATCACGTTGATGGCGCTGATCGTGCTCTACGTCATCGGGTGGGCCGTCCTTAAATATCGGTCAAGCGGTCGTGCGGTCTACGCGGTCGGCGGCAGCCCGGAAGTCGCCCGCCTGGCCGGCATCAAGGTCCAGGCCGTGACGACCTGGGTGTACGTCGTGGCCGGACTCGCGGCCGGACTCGCGGCCATCGTGCTCGCCAGCCGTCTCGACTCCTCCCAGCCCAGTGCGGGAGAAGGGCTCGAACTCGACGTCATCGCCGCGGTCGTCATCGGAGGCGCCAGTCTCGCGGGCGGGGTCGGCCGGATCACCGGCACGCTCGTCGGCGTGCTCATCGTCGGCGTCATGCACAACGGACTCAACCTCCTTGGCGTGTCGCCGTTTCTCCAGCAGGTCATCATCGGCGTCGTGATCGCCGCCGCCGTGTTCACCGACGTTCTCCGGCGCCGCAAGGAGAGAAGCGCATGACCGCCGGACGGCAAGAGATCTGGAACGTTCCCATAGGAATCACCGGGAAAGGAACCCCCCGAATGTACAAAACACGCCGGCCGGCAAAGATGTTCGTCGGACTGCTGACCGCGGCCGTACTGTCCACGACGCTCGGCGCGTGCGCGTCGAGCACCGGTGCCGACGAGGGCGAGATCACGATCGGTCTCGCGATGCCCAACCAGCAGTCCCCCTTCTACGTGGCGATCCGCAAGTGGGTCGAGGACGAGGCCAAGCGCGAGAACGTGAAGGTCCTGGTCGCGGACGCCAAGAACGACGCCGACGACCAGGTCAGCCAGGTCCAGGACTTCATCACCCGGGGGGTCGACGGGCTCATCTACATCCCGGCGGGCGCCGCCGCGGCGACGGTTCCGGTACGCGCCGCGAAGTCGGCCGAGATCCCGGTCGTCACGGTCGACCGCAACCCCAAGGACGCCCCCGGCGACACGTTCATCGCCACCGACAGCGTCGCCGCCGCGCAGGAACTCGGCGAGTGGGTCGTGAAGAACGCCGGCGACAAGGGCAACCTCGCGATCATCCAGGGCCAGCTCGGCACCACCCCCGAGGAGGCGCGTGACCAGGGGTTCAAGAAGGGCATCGAGGGCAGCGAGATCAAGGAAGTCGCACGCCAGGCTTCCAAGGCATGGCTTCAGGACGAGGGCTACCAGATCACCACTGACCTCCTCCAGGCACACCCGAACATCGACATCATCTTCGGGCGGGCCGATGGGCTCGCGCTCGGCGCGGCCCAGGCCGCGCGCAACGCGGGGTCCAAGGACATGCTCGTCGTCGGATTCGACGGAGATCCCTCGGGCCTTGAGGCGGTGAAGAGCGGCCTGCTCGCCGCGACCGTCACCCAGCAGACGACGCTCATGGGCAAGCTCGCCGTCCAGTCGACGCTGAAGCTGATCAAGAAGGAGCAGGTGCCCGCCGAGCAGCTGCAGAAGGGCATCTTGACGACCGGGGAGAACGTCGACCAGTACATTGCGAACCATCCGTGATGAACGAGCCCGCTCCGAGCCCGATACTGACGGTTCGCGGAATCTCGAAGTCGTATCCGGGCACCGTCGCACTGCGCGGAATCGATCTTGAGGTGCGGCCGGGTGAGGTGATCGCCCTTCTTGGTGAGAACGGCGCCGGAAAATCCACCCTGTCCGGTATCATCGCCGGTGCGATCCAGCCCTCCACGGGCACCATGACATGGCAAGGCCGACCGTACTCACCCGCGACGCCACGTGACTCGATCACGCGGGGCATCGGCATGATTCATCAGGAGATGCGGCTGCTCCCCGACCTGACCGTGGCCGAGAACGTCGCGGTCGGCCGATGGCCCACCCGCGCCGGTTTCCTCAGCGGGAAGACGATGCTCCGGCAGGCGCAGGAGCAGCTGCGCAAGGTCGGGTTCACCGGCCGGGTGAATCAGCCCGTCCGGGAGTTGAGCGTCGCGGGCCAGCAGCAGGTGGAGATCGCCAAGGCGCTCATGCTCGACGCCTCGCTGCTCATCCTCGACGAGCCGACCGCCGCCCTCGGCGAGACGGAGACGACCGCGCTGCTGGAGTGCGTTCGCTCGCTCAGGACGCAGGGTGTCTCGTTCATCTACGTCAGTCACCGTCTCGCGGAGATCGCGCAGATAGCGGACCGCGTCGTCGTGCTCCGCGACGGGGAGAAGGTCGCGGAGCACGACAGCGGGGGGATCTCCCCTGACACGCTGGTGCGGGAGATGGTCGGGCGCAGCGTCGACCGGCTCTTTCCGGAGTTCGACGCTCCGCGCGATGAGGTCGTGCTGTCGGTCGAGGGCATCTCCGACCGGGCAGGCCGCTTCGATGACATCTCACTCACCGTGCGCGCCGGAGAGGTCCTCGGCATCGCGGGCATCGTCGGCGCCGGACGCACCGAACTGGTGCGGTCCATCGCCTCCCTGGAACCACTCCGCTGCGGCGAGATCAAGGTCGACGGTGTGCCGCTCCCTCCGAACGATCCGATCGCGGCCAAGGCGGTGGGGGTCGTCCTCATTCCAGAAGACCGCAAACGACAGGGCGTCATCCTCTCCGACACCATCGAGGACAACATCGCGCTGCCGAATCTCGCCGCCATAACGCGGTACGGCTTCGTCACCCCATCAGGCGTCACCAGATTCGCCAGGAAGGCCGCTGCGCGATTCGGCATCAAGGGCGACATCGGTGACCCGGTGGCGACCCTGTCCGGCGGTAACCAGCAGAAAGTCGTTCTTTCCAAGTGGCTCTCGTCGGATCCGAAGGTCATCATTCTCGACGAGCCGACCCGGGGCATCGATGTCGGCGCACGCGCGTCGATCTACGAGGTCATCTCCGAACTCGCACAGCAGGGCAAGGCGATCATCGTGGTCTCCTCGGACCTGGAAGAGGTGCTCGGTCTCGCGCACCGGATCATGGTTCTTGCCCAAGGACGGAATAAGGGGATCATGGAGGCGGCGGAGGCGACCGCCGACCGCGTCATGGCGTACGCCACCCAGTGAACATGTGCCACCGCAGACCGGAGCGATCGGTGACATCGATGGTTCAGAAAGGAGAAGCCGCGTGATCGGGAGAACGGGCAATGAGAGTCGCGACTCGGTAGCCATGATCGTGCAGGTCGCGCGGATGTATCACGAGCAGAACATGACCCAGCCGGCGATCGCCGAGCAGTTGCACATCTCCCAGTCGCGTGTGTCGCGATGGCTCAAGCAGGCGGTGGAGATGGGGATCGTCCGCACGGTCGTGTTGCCGCCCGAGGGCGTCCACCCGGAACTGGAGGAGCAGCTCGTACGGAGGTACGGGCTGCGACAGGCACTCGTCGTCGAGAGCAGTGGCGACGAACGCTCCACCATGTGGGCACTGGGAGCGGCGGCGGCGACCTACCTTGAGACGACGCTCGCGAACGGCGCGCGCGTCGGGTTCTCCTCATGGTCGGAGACCCTGCTGGCGACCGTCGACTCGATGGTGCCCCTCAAGCAGCGCCGTGCTGAATCCATCGTGCAGATCATGGGCGGGGTGGGACAGCCGGAGGCGCAGCTCAAGGCGACGGAGCTCACGTTCCGGCTGGCCCGCATCGTGGGCGGTACCCCCATGTTCCTGCCCACGCCCGGCATCGTCGCGACGCCGTCCGCGCGCGAGGCCCTTTTCCAGGACCCGAACGTCGTCGAGACGGCGCAGAGCTGGGAACGTCTCACCGATGTTCTCGTCGGCATCGGCAGTGTCACGCCGTCGCCACTGCTCCAGGTCTCCGGCAACGCCGTGTCCGAGGCGCAGATGCGGACGTTGCGCGAACTCGGCGCGGTGGGCGACGTGGCGATGCGTTTCTTCGACGCCGACGGCCGGCCGATCGACACCGAGTTCAACGACCTGGTCGTGGGCATCGGCGTCGAGGCGCTGTTGAAGACACCGCGACGCGTGGGCATCGCCGGTGGCGCGCGCAAGTTCGAGGCCATCCGCGGAGCCCTTCGCGGGGGATGGGTCGACGTCATCGTCACCGACCTGGAGACCGCGCAGGCGCTCGTCGCCGACAGCTGACCGGAAGAACCGGCGCAGAACCCGAAAGGAGCCACCTGGCCCTGTGACGGTATTATTTAGAATAGTAATTCGGTATTGAATATTTATGCAAGGGAGGTTCTGTGCGCACCGACATATCAACGTCCACGCTGCTGGAGATGCAGCGGCGGATGACGCGCATCCGGCGCTTCGAGGAGCGCGCGGCGAAGATGGTCAAACGCGGCCTGATTCCTGGAGCCGTGCACACCAGCATCGGCCAGGAGGCTCAGGTCGTCGGCGCCTGCATGGCGCTCGATGACGACGACTACATGACGGGGAACCATCGCAGCCACGGCCATCCCATTGGCAAGGGCTCCTCTCTCGGCCCGCTGATGGCCGAGCTCGTGGGCAAGGCCACCGGAGTGTGCCGGGGCAAGGGTGGGTCGCTGCACCTGGCCGATTTCTCGGTCGGCAGCCTGGGCGAGTCCGGCATCGTGGGATCCTCCATTCCGATCGCGGCCGGCTCCGCGTTCGCGTCGAAGATCCTTGGCCGCCCGCGGGTCTCACTCGCGTTCTTCGGCGACGGCGCCGCCAACCAGGGAGTCCTCTACGAGGCCATGAACATGGCGGGCGTCTGGAAACTGCCGGTCATCTTCCTGTGTGAGAACAACCAGTACGCGCTCAGCACGCCGGCGCACACCGTGACCTCCGGCGACATCTTCGAGCGCGCGGCCGGGTTCGGCATCCCCGGCGTCCGTGTCGACGACGGTCAGGACGTGCTCGCGGTGTACGACGCCGTGAAGACCGCGGCCGACCGCGCCAGGTCGGGCGAGGGCCCGAGCCTGGTGGAGGTCATGACCTACCGCTTCAACGAGCACTCCGAGGGCCTGCGCATCGACAACTACCGCGACAAGGAGCAGGTCGGTGAGTGGCTCCGCCGTGATCCGCTGGATTACCTCGCCGCGAGGCTCCGCGATCGTGGAGTCACCGACGAACACCTCAAGGCGCTCGACGCGGAAGTCATGGACGAGGTCGATCGTGCGGTCGAGTTCGCGAACGAAAGTCCCTACCCCGAGCCGTCCGTCGCATTCGAGGACCTGTACACCGATGAGGTGACCGCCGTATGAGCGTCATGAGCTACCTCGGAGCCATCGGCGCCGCGCAGCGCGAGGCGATGGAGGCCGATGAGCGCGTCGTCATCATGGGGGAGGACGTCGAGGCCAACGTCTACGGCACGACGGGCGGCGGAAAGTCGCGAAGCAGCGAAGGCGACTTCCTGCAGTTGTTCGGCCGTAACCGCATCAGGAACACCCCGATCTCCGAGGAGGGGATCGTGGGCATCGCGGCCGGTGCCGCGATGACAGGGCTCCGTCCCATCGTCGACCTCTCCTATTCGAGCTTCCTTTACATGGCGATGGACCAGTTCGTCAACCAGGTCGCGAAGAACCGCTACATGTTCGGCGGCCAGGCGTCCATGCCCGTCGTCTTCCGCTCGGCGATGTTCTACGGCCTCAACACGGGCGCGCATCACTCGGACCGGCCGTACCCGATGTTCATGAACGTACCCGGGCTGAAGATCATCGCCCCCGCGTCACCCGAGGACGCCAAGGGGCTGCTCCGCGCCGCCATCGATTCCGATGACCCGGTGCTGGCATTCGAGGCCGTGAAGCTGTGGGGGCTGAAGGGCGAGGTCAGCGACGAGGCCTTCCGGATCCCCCTGGGAGTCGCGCGGACGGCCAGGAAGGGGACCGACGTCACCCTCGTCGCGATCTCCGGTTCCGTGCCCGACGCGTGCGCAGCCGCCGACCGCCTCGCGGAGGAAGGCGTGTCGGTCGAGGTCATCGACCCGCGCACGCTCGTTCCCCTGGACACGACCGCGATCCTCACCTCGGTCGCGAAGACCGGGCGGCTCGTCGTGGTCGAACCGGCACACCGTACGTGCGGGGCCGCGGCCGAGATATCGGCCCTCGTCGCGGAGGAGGTGTTCGACGCGCTCAAGGCACCCATCGTGCGGCTCACCGCGCCGGACATGCAGATCCCGTTCAGCCCGAGCCTTGAGCAGCAGATGTACCCCACACGCGATGGCATCACCGCCGCGCTCCGGCGGGTGACCGGTCTCAAACCGGCGTGACGACAATCGACTACACAAGGAAGGAAACAGGAAAATGAGGGTTGAAGTCCTACTCCCGCAATGGGGAATGGGTATGAGCGAGGGCACGATCTCCTGCTGGCTCAAGAAGGTCGGCGAGCGGGTCGTCGAAGACGAACCACTCGCCGACGTGGAGGCCGAGAAGGTCGAGGAGACCGTGGAGTCTCCAGCGACCGGTGTCCTCACCGAGATCCTTGTGGCTGAGGGAGAGACCGTGGACGTCCGCTCGGTCATCGCCGTCATCGAGACGGACTAGGACGATGACCGTGGACGGGAGCAGCCCCGCCGTACGCGACGCGGTGCCGCTGACCGGTATCAGGCGGGCCGGGGCGCGTAAGATGATCAAGGCGTGGGAGGCGCCGGCCTTCACTCTGACGATCACCGTGGACATGTCGGCCGCGCTCACGGTGAAGCGGCGCGACGCGGAAGCGACCGTGACCGACAGGCTGATCGAGTGCTGCGCGAGAGCACTGGTGGCACACCCGCAGCTCAACGCGTGGTACGACGACCTGGCCGTCACGCAGGTCGACCAGGTCAATATCGGGGTGGCGGTCGCGACCGACGCGGGCCTCATGGTTCCCGTCGTCCAGGGCGCCGACCGACTCGCGCTGCCGGAGATCAGGGCCGCCCGCCGTGATCTCGTCTCCCGGGCGCGGGCGGGCCGGCTCGGCAGGGCCGATGTGACCGGGGGCACCTTCACGATCTCCAACCTCGGTATGCAGGGCATCGACCGGTTCACCGCGATACTCAACGTGCCGCAGGTGGCGATTCTCGCGATCGGTGCGACCACGGAACGGTACGTCCGCCGTGACGGCGTGGCGGGGTGGGTCCTTCAGGCCGACTTCACGCTCACCTGTGATCACCGAGCGGTCGACGGCGCGACGGGCGCCGCCTTCCTCACGGAACTACGCGCCCTGATCGAGACACCTTGATCCCCGTGCCCCCCGATCCCTCGGCAGGAGACCCGTTTCAGCACGTCGCAGGTCTCCTGCGGGAGTTCTCGCGAGAAGAGCGGACATTCCCCATCCTCCATATCCGTCGGTTACGGCCGGTCGTCGCCTTCAGCCGTCGTGACACGAGGAACCCCCGGTTCGAACTCGCCGCCGCGGCGGCCATGGCGCACGGCTTCGCCGCCCACGTCCGCCCGGTCGGCGGATCGGCCGCCCCCCTGCACCAGGGCAGCCTGGTCCTCGATCACTACGGCGTCGACCCGGACGGCGTCGTGTCCCCGCACCACCGCTTCACCGCGGTCGCGGAGGCGCTGCGCGCCGCCCTGGCCTCCCTCGGCCTGGATGCCCGCGTCGGTCCCGTGCCCCGGGAGTACTGCCCGGGTGACCACAGCGTCAACGCCCGGGGCCGAGTCAAGATCGCCGGTATCGCCCAACGGATCCGGGGGCGCTCCTGGCTGGTCAGCTCCGTCGTGCAGGTCCACGGCGGTCCCGCCCTCCGCGAAGTGGCACTGGCCTGCTACGACGCACTGGGCCTGGAACTGGACCCCGCGACGATCGGCACGGTCGAGGAGGAGGTGGGCATCCCCACCCCGCACACCGTCGCCGCCGAGATCACCACGGCCTACGTCACGCATGGACTCGTACGCCCCGAGGACATTCTCGAATCAACCTGAAACGGCGGCGCGTGGGGAACGAGGCCCGCGGTCTCCCGCTGGGTGACCGCGGTCGGCGTCCGTGACGTGAAGGCGCATCATGCCGGTCGGTCCTCGCCCCGCGGCCCTTTCCCGGCGGGGCGGAAAGGCCTGGCGGCCGGATGCCTTCGGTTCTCAGCGTCGAGGAGGCCCGCCGGGGTCGCCGAGACACGGCCGTCCCGCCGGTCACCCTGACCGTGGGAGTCGCCGCGGCTCGCAACCTCGGAAACATACGTCCGGTTGATCGCCTGGACGCGTCATGCAAGATCAGGATCATCTGGTTACGGCGGAGTGGATCCGACATCCGAGGAGATCCAAGATCTCGTCGAGAGACCGCTGCCGCGTCGGTGACATGAGTGTCGCGACGCGGCAGCGGTCTCTCAGTGGGTGGTCCCCTCCGCTCAGCGCAGGTTGAACAGGCGGGTGCTGGTCTGCTTGAGGCGGTTGCCGTCGGCGTCCCAGGCCTCGACCTTCAGGCTGACCGCGCCCAAGGTGTCGCGCAGGGACGGGTAGCGGGTGTCGGCGGTGTAGGCGCCGTCACGGTCGCGCTTGACCGAGACGGGCGTCCACCTGGCGCCGTCGTCGGTGCTCATCCACAGCCTGAGCCCGGCGATCTTCGGCATCTTCGCCGCGGACGGCGAGTGGTAGGCCTCGACGGTGAACCTGTGGGATCGGCCGGAGCGGACGGTGTTGTCCATCGCCAGGCCGTCGCCCAGGTCGTAGCCGGCGAAGACGACGGGCGTGGGCCGGCACTGCTCGGTGACTCCCTCGATGATCCAGTACTTGCAGAACGATCCCGGCAGCACGTGTTCCTTGGCCGGCGGAGCGCGGAACGTCCACTCGGTGTCGTGCTGGGTGTTCTTCGCGGTCAGCCGGTAGGTGCCGGAGCCCTCGGGCAGGGTGAACGCGGGGAGGTTGTCCAGGTAGGGCCGCGCGATGCGGGGGATCTCCGTTCCGTCTCGGTAGAGACGCAGGTCGTAGTCCGGGGTGAGAAGAGCGTTGTTCTTCCAGAATCCGCTGCTGAACGGATGCTTGTCGGGCGTGCCCGCCGGGGCGAACTCCGCCCAGAGGGTGTCACCCTGCACGCAGATCGTGCACGTCAGGTCCACGCCCCGTGTGGTGAGGGGCGGCGCGTTCTTGTCGGCGAGCGCGTAGACCTTCTCCGCCGCCGTCATGGCGCCCGGCGTCAGGCCGGCGGTGAACCACTGCTGCCGGGTACGGCCGGGCCGGTCGAACACCTCGATGCGCCACCGGGTGTCGTAGTAGGCCGTCAGGTCGAGGTTGGCGGAGGACATGCCGTGCGAGCGGATGACCGTGGGATCGACGGGGCCGACCCATTCGGTCCGGCTGGTCGGTCCGACGAAGGCGGTATGCGCCCAGAGCGAGGTGGCCGTCGTCGTGGTCGTGGCGTCGTCCTGCTTGTAGACCGTGTGGTAGCTGTTGAAGCTGGTCGGCTGGGAGGCGTGGACGTCCAGGTCGACCTGGACGAGTTGCTTGCCGGTGAAGGTGTAGTGCAGGGACTTCGGCACGCTGCCCTCGGCGTACGGCTTGAGGACGTAGGTGTAGGGCGTCTGCGGTGTGCCGGTCACCCGGACGCTGACCGCCTCGCTCGCGAGCCGGGTGCGCAGCCGCAGTCCCTCCTTGTTCGACAGGGAGACGTTCGGGATGCTGATGGGCTTGGGATCGCCGGTGTTGATCTCCTGGTAGACGCCGATCGGCAGGGCGCAGGAGCCGCCCTTCGACGGGAAGATCGCCAATCCGGCCGCACCGGCCTCACGGATGGGGATGATCTGGCTGACCCACGCGTCCGGTTCCACTCTGGTGGCGTATGTCAGGCCGTTGGCTATGGTCCGCTGGTTGACGACGACCCAGACGCCTCACCCTCGACCACGATCACCGAAGGCGGCACGGTCACCGCGGTGACCAGCCGCTCCAGCTCTCCGTCGCGCCCGACAAGCACCGGAGAAACCAGCCGGCCGTGAGCCTTGTGCCCATCCGTGCTCATCCGCTCCACATCCGGTCACCAGCCCCGTTGGTTCCGCCCCCGCTGTGATCACGACATTCAATCCTTTCTGGCCATAAATGTCATTACCAGCGCCGAGGCAGGCCGGCCCGCGATGTGGGCTTCGAGAGTGTCCGGACGCTGTGCCGTCTCCGCTTCCGACGTTCACCGGGAAGTCGAGTGGTCGCTGACCACTCGCGCTGCGCCACATCCGCGACCGGCTCACCCTCTGGACGACGGCACCGGCTCCCGCGCCTCCCGATCCGAGCGTCGACTCAGTCCGGATCGGGTCGCTCTCCGACGGGGTCTCCTTGGCGGCGTTCCGAAGAAGTGTTGACCTGTCCGAATTTATTTATTGGCAGCTATAATATGGTTTTCGGCGAGCATGGAATGGCGCGATCGCCATCTGTGGGATGAACGGCCGCATGCCGATTCCCATCGGCCTCATGCGAACAGGATGAGGCCGCGATCAATACGACCAAAAAGAAAGCAATGTCGTAAAGGGTCGACAGGCGCCGGTGCGTACGTGCATGGTCAGGTCCACAGATTTTGATTGACTTCGGAGTGACCATGCGCCTTAGGGGGGGTCGCCGCTCCCTCGTCCTCAACCGGGGCGGACGGGGGGAAGGCCCTGCGCAGTCCAACTGCGATACCTGCACATATAGGGCTATCGCCTGCTCGGCCACTAATCAGTGTGCCTGCGTGACGAGCCGCACTCGGTCATCGAGTAGCTGATCGTCACCCACCGGAACGTACTGCACAACTTCGGAGGAGCACTATGCGGGTTGCGATTGTCGGGTACGGGGGGGCCGGCCGACAGCATGAGGAGGCGATTCGGCAGATCGCTCAGGTATCGCTCGCGGGCATCCTCGACACCGATGACGAAGTTCTCCTTCCGGAGGAACTGAGGCTGCCATCGTGGGACGCGGTGTTGTCGGACTCGACGATAGACACGGTCGCGCTCTGTCTGCCGCCGGGTGGCCGAGCGGAGCGGGTCGTCGAAGCGTTGCGGGCGAACAAGAAGGTCCTGGTGGAGAAGCCGCCGGCGATGTCCGTGGCGGAGTTCGACCGGATCGTCGCCGAACCCGGGATGGTCGCTGTCATGTTGCAGCATCGGTTCCGGCTTCCTCGCGAAGCGCTGCTGGAATGGCCAGGCGACACCGCGGGCACCCTCCTGGTCAGCCGGCCCAGGGACGCGGCTCGGCACTATCGGGGTTGGCGTGGCGATTCCAGCAGTGCGCTGGGCGGAATCATGGCGCACCTGGGCGTGCACTACCTCGATCTGGCCTGTCAGGTACTGGGCGAGGTCGAGCGGGTCGAGATCGCCGACTATCACGAGTGCGCCCCTGGAATCGATCTGCGAAGCAGCGGCCTGATTCGGTTCGTGTCGGGTGCCACACTGAACTTCACGGTCACCGCCGATGTGAACATGCGTGCGGAGCGATTGATCCTGCTGGCTGATGGCCGCAGGCTCGAAATCCGGGATGGTGCCGTCGAATTCCAGCGGGTGGACGAGACCATCAGCGCCCGGGAACTCACCACATCACAGGCCAGGGCGCGTGTGTACAGGGAGTTGTCCGCTGAGCCCGATCGCTCGGCGTTGCACCGGACCCGCCCGGCGATGGTCGTGCTGGACGCGCTGCGGGAGATGGGTGCCCCATGAGCTCTCGGCTCGGACTTTCGTCGGGGTCGGCTCCCCGGCTCGGCGCTGCCGAATTCGCGCGGCTGACCCGGGTGGCTCTCGGTGAGGTCGTCGATCTCCGGGCGGGCAAAGGCCATGCCTGGGAGGACGAGGGGATCGAGGGTCTGGACGGTCTGCCCGTGGCGTTCGTGGGCATCTCCGTGGTGCTGGGCCGGCCGGGGCAGGACACCGCTGCCGCAACCCGGTTCGCGGGCCAGGCGATCAAGGTGTTCGCCGAGGTGGGCGCGTCGGCGGCGACGGACACCGCCCAGCAGTTCGCCGAGTTGGTCCGGGGCAGGGAAGCCGAGCAGGTACTCATCGAAACCCACGCCGGGTATGCGGCGATCGACGAACTCTTGCAACTTTGTGACCGGTACGGCTGCCGGTTGGTCCTCGACAACCTGGGGCTCGCCCAGATCGACGTCGATGTCCGATCCGAGGAAGCCCGGTTGCTGGCCTGTACCGCCGCGATCCAGGTCAAGGGGTTCACCCTCCCGTCCGATCCGAACGAACGGCCCCGGCATCGCGCGCTTGGCCACGAGGACCTGGGCTGGTTGGCACCCTTCGCCTCCACCGGCGTCGACATCACAGTGGAGTCCCGGGCCGGCGTGCCCCAGGCGGACCTCGAGGTACTCCGCAGAGTCTGGAAGGATTTCCGATGAAGCTGGCGATCATCAATGACGAAATCGACCAGGATCTGACCCGGGCTGCCGATGCCGTGGTCGAGTGTGGTCTCACCGGAGTTGAGATTCGTTCGGTGGCCAATGTGCCGCCGCATGTACTGAGCGACGCGCAGCTTGCCGACATACGTCGAACACTGACGGAGCGGAATCTGGCCGTGGCCGGCTTCTGCCCGCCGGCGCTGAAGCGGAACTTGCCCCGAACCGACGCCGACGTGGCGGCGACTCGGGATCTGCTCAGCCGCGTGATCGAGCAGGCGGGCATACTCGGCTCGCCGCACGTACGGATCTTCACCTTCTACCGTGATGGCGATCCTGACCCGAAGACCGCGGCGTTGGTCGCCGCAGAGGTGCTGGACGGTCTGGATTTGGGAGACGTACGGCTTCTTGTGGAGACCGGTACCCGAACCAATACGCCGACCATGGCATTGACGCTCGCCTTTCTGGAGGCTCTCGGGCGGCCGGATATCGGTGTTCTGTGGGATCCGGGGAATTCTGTCTTCAGCGGCTGGCACTCCAATCCTTTTCCCGAGGAGTACACGATCGGCAGAGAGAGGATCGGCCACATCCATGTGAAGGATCCCTCCGGTACCGGTGGCTACGTGCGACTCGGTGACGGGGATCTGCCCTGGGGGCGGATCATTGACAGGCTCGGTGCGGACGGTTACACCGGCTGGCTCTCGCTGGAGACCCACTGGCGTTCTGGACGGGTGCTTACCCAGGACCAACGGGACCGTCCGTGGGGTGATGCCTTTTCGGACGGTGGTTATTGGGCCAGCGTCTCCTGCATGCGGGCGTTACGAGCGCTGGTCGAGTCATGACCGAGCCCCTTCTTCTTCTCGGCGCGCAGCGCTCGGGTACGACCGCACTCGCGCATGTGCTGAGCGAGGCGTACGCAGCCATGGGGGGGATCTTCACCGTCAACGGAAAACTGCCCTACGTGCTGGCCCGCTGGTGTACGAGGGCGGACCTTGCCTGCCGGCACTTCCGGGCTGACGAGATCAGCCATGCGCTCCACCGTAAACCGCCGGGCGGGATACACGCGGCCCGCTGGCTCGGGAACCTCGACAGGGTCCTGCGCGATACCGCCGCAGAGGTGGCCCGTGGCGAGCACACCGACCCGGTGAGCACGTGCAGGCATGTGATCGAGCAGGCCTATGCGGACTGGCCCTGCTGGGGCGACAAATACAACGAGTATCTGCTGGACCTTCCGGGCCTCCTCGACGTGCTGCCTCGACCGCGGGTGATCCTGCTTGTCCGGCACCCGCTGGAGGCGGCCGCCTCACAGCTGGAGTGGACGGGCGACCGGCCCTGGCGGCCGTCCTCGACCGCCGACGCCTGTCGGAAGTGGGCGGCCTGGCACGCCTCCTGGCTGGAGAGCGCCGACCGGATCGCACCCGAGCGGAGGCTCGTCGTCGACTACCACGAGTTGTGCTCCGGTGCGGCGACCGAGCGGCTCAGTGCATTCACCGGCCTGGAACTCTCCGGTCCGCTCAACGCTCTCTCGGCCACCAGACCTTCGGCGATCGAAGAACCGTCGCCGGAGATCGCAGCAGTGTGGCGGACGCTCCGCCACACGATTTCGTAAGGAGATCCAACAAATGAACAACCTCTCAGTTTCGAGCCAGGGATATGGTCCCGATCACGGGACCGAGTTCGGCTATGGCCTGCACCACATCCAGATCGCCATCCCGGCCGGCAGTGAGGACGACTGTCGCGCCTTCTACGTCGGTGTTCTCGGCATGGTGGAGCTCGTCAAGCCGCCGGTACTCGCCGCGCGCGGCGGCCTCTGGATACGTGCCGACAACCTGGAGATCCATCTCGGTGTCGAAAATGATTTCCGGCCGGCCCGCAAAGCCCACCCGGGAATCCGGGTCGCTGACCTCGACGCTCTGGCGCGGCATCTGGCGGCCAAGGGCGTCGAGGTGACCTGGGACGACAACTTCCCTGGGCACCGGCGGTTCTACGCGGCCGACAACCTCGGCAACCGGCTGGAGTTCCTGCAGCGTGACGGCTTAGACGTGTCGACGGAGTGGTGAGATGAACGACCTGCCATCAAGATCATCTTATCGTCGTACCTTCCGGTCGCGTGGCGCATCACGGCCCAGGAGTACGCATGCTGAAAGTTGACGATCTTGTTATCACGGTCGGCGCCAAGGGGAACGAGGTGGTGCTGCTGCGCGGTGCGGATCTACGGATTCCGGCCGGCAGCAGCCTGCTGATCCAGGGAGAACGCGGATCGGGGAAATCGACTCTTTGCAAGGTACTCTGCGGCGAACTTGAGCCACGGTTCGGAACAGTGGAATCGGACGCGTTGATCATCGATGACGCCGATGCCATGGACCCCACGGTGCTGGCCGACCTGCTTGACCGGCGTACGAGCCAGGGCAAGACGACCGTTCTGCTGGCCACCGACGGATCCTTGCCCACCGATCGGGTTTGTCGGCTTGCCCGGGGAACGCTGTGCTACGTCGACGCGGAAAGCCAGCCGGTTCCCGAGCCGCTGCGGATCCCACCCGCGACGCTGAAGGAGCGATCGGCTGCCGCGCTCAGGGCGGCCGGCAGCAGTGACGAGACCGCCGCGTTGGTGGCTGACGTCCTGGTGGAAGCGGATGTGCGTGGCCACCACTCGCACGGTGTGGGCCTGCTGCCGACCTACCTGGCCCGAGTGCGCCAGGGTGGGATCGATCCGCTCGCCGAGCCGGTGCTGGCCGAGCAAGGAGCCGTCGCCCGCATCGACGCTCGGAACGGCTTCGGTCAGCCCGCGGCGGCGATGGCCGCGGACTGGTGCGCGGCCACCGCCGCCCGGCTTGGAGTGGCCGCCGTGGCCGTCCACTCCAACAACCATGTGGGAATGATGGCGGCCTATCGCTGGCCTTTCCAACGGCAGGGCGTCGCCGGACTGCTGTTCAACATCTCGGGACCGAGTCTGGCCGCACCCGGAGCGGCACGGCCGACGCTCGGTAGCAACGCGATCTGTATGGTGACGCCCACCGCGGCCGTTGAGCCCTTCGTGGTGGACTTCGCCACCGGCGTGGTCTCCATCGGCAAGATCCGTGCTGCCGCGCAGCGCGGTGATCAGGTTCCGCCAGAGTGGTTGCTGGACAGCCGGGGGAGACCCTCCTCCGATCCACTGGACCTGGAAAAGGGTGGCTCCGTCCCGGTCTTCGGTGACTACAAGGGGCTGTGCGTAACGCTCATCGCCGAGGTGTTGGCGGGCATCCTGGGGGGGCAAACCGTAAGTCCGCTGGTGGTCAAACAACGCGCGGAACCCGGTCGCCCGATGGGCTGCACACAGTTGTTCGTCGGTCTTTCCACCACAGCCTTCGGGCTGGATGCCGAACGGACCTCAATCGACAAGCTGGTGCAGATCCTTCGGGACGCGGTAGTGGCGGGATATCCAGGACAGCCGCCCACGCCGTACTTCCCGGACCAAGCAGAGGCGGCATGGACGGCCCGCGCCCATGAAACGGGCATTCCCATCCCGGCGGCCGTCGCGACGGCGCTTGGATGGAGCGAGCGGTGATCGGGCCCGCCGCGGCTCGGGCGCTACGCTCCTCCGCCCCGGGCTGGCCCCTGGTCCTCTACTTCCACCACGTGCATCCAGAGCTTGTGCACTACACCTCGCTCACCCCGGACGGCTTCGAACGCGGCCTTGAGACAGTGTTGTCCCGGTACGGGCCGGCCCTCTCCCCGGAAGCACTCGATGATCTGACCGCGCTACCGGACGAGCCCACCGTGCTCGTCACGCTCGATGACGGACATCGCGACAATCTCGACCATGCCCTGCCCATCCTCGACAGGTTGGGGATCAGAGCGGTCTTCTTCGCCATTACCGAGATGGCGGAGCTGGAAGCGCAGCATGCCCAGCACCTGAGCTGGGCCGAGCTGACCGAGCTGCACAGGGCGGGTCACGCGGTCGGCTCGCACACCGTGACGCATCGGATGCTGCACCAGCTCGCCCCGGTCGAACAGCGCAGGGAGATCGTGGACTCGCTGGCAGCGATCCAGGACCGGCTGGGGGTGGTCCGGCCCCTGCTGGCCTACCCCTACGGCTTCCCCCCGACCGTTGACGCGGTCCCGGCCGGGACACTCGGCTTCGGCACGGTGAAGGCGGACCCGCTGCCGTGGACCGTCGCCCCACAACGAATCCGTCGTACCTATCTTCCCTCGGACGACCAGCACACATGGCCGTGGCTCTGCGACGAATGGAGGCGACAGTGGAACCGCGAATCACAGTGATCATCCCGAGTAGAGACCGTTATCGAGACCTCCGGCGTTGCCTGAAGGCTCTGGCGGAATGCAACACCGCGCTGCTGTACGAGGTACTCGTCGTCGATGACGGTTCGAAGCCGCGAATCGCCGACGCGGTGGAGGTGGCCGGCCTGCCGATCCGGCTTCTGCGCAACCCGCAGCCGATCGGCGCCATGCCGTCCCGATCCTTCGCCGCCGAGCAGGCGGTCTCACCCGTGATCGCGTTCCTCGACGACGACGCTCTTCCCAGAGCCGACTGGCTCGACCAGATCGATCGCGAACTGACCACCGACCGAGGCGGCGTCACCGGCAGGGTGCTGCCCTTCGACAGCGGCGTGGTCTCCAGAGCCCGGCAGTCGCGTTACCTCGACCGGTACCGGGGGCTGCGGCCAGGGCAGGAGGTGCGCTTCTTCGCCGGGGGAAACGGGGCCGTCTGGCGCGAAGCCTTCCTGGCGGCCCGCGGGGATGTCGTCAATGAGCCGGGCAGCGACAACGACATCGTCGCGGGGCTGGCCGCCATGGGCCTTTCGGTTAATTTCGTACCCACGATGGTGATCGTTCACCGCAACAGCAAGGGCTTGATGCGTGCCGTCCGGGACGCCTACGGCGCGGGCCGCCGCCACCCCGAACGGCTGACGATGACCGTCGCGGTCCAGCAGGTCCTGGGCTCCGCCTCGGGGCGGGATGTGCAGACCCGACTCGTCAACTGGGCGCTCAACGTCGTCCACCTGGCAGGTCGCCGCGGACCCCGTCGGCTGGCCGTGCCGAGTACGAGGGAGCAATGACACGACGGATCGGCGCTCCAGGCTCGCCGATCCGGGAGAACGTTCGGGAAAGCATCGGTTTGTTAACAAGCGCAGTTCCTTTTCAGGCTGGGCGGCTGCCTGCTCAGGTCGGCATGGAGAACAGGGGTGCGACATGTCATCTCCGCCAAACGGATCCTCGATGACTGATGGCGGTGGAGACCGCACAGATCAATTGCACCTGTTCTTTCGGTTGATGAAACGAGGGACATGATATGAACCGTCACGTTCTAGTCGTTGGGAATGGTCGCGAACTGCCCGCGTACATTCACCAGGTCGATCCTGAGGCGCGTACCTCCGTACTCGTCCGCAGTGATGTGCTGAAGCGGGTCCGCGACGCGTCCCTGCACGCCCGAATCGTGGGTGTCTCCTCGACCGACGACTCCTCGTGGATCGCCATGGCGAGGGCGATCCACGAGGTCGAGCCCGTCACCCACGTCGCCAGTTTCAGTGAGAAGGACCAGGACAAGGCGGCCGCTGTGGCGAGCGCGCTGGGACTGGAAATGCACTCCGCCGAGACGGTCAGAGCAGTCCATGACAAGCTCCACATGCGTGACCGATTAACCGCGGCGGGCATCCCCGGTCCCTTCGCCGGACAGGTCGCCTCGCCTGACGACATCACTGACTTCGCGGACCGTCACGGATATCCCGTCGTGGTGAAACCGGTCATGGGCGCGGCCAGTTCGGGTGTCACCGTCGTCCACCGCCCGTCCCAGGCCGAGGCGGCGTGGAAGTGGGGTCTCGCGGCCGGGGACGCCGCGGACAGCAGGCTGATGGTGGAGACGTTCCTGGATGGCCCCGAGATCAGCGTCGAGGCGTTTTCCGAGCGGGGGGAACACCTCATCGTCGCGATCACGCTGAAGGTGAAGGATCCCGTCCACTGTGTGGAACTCGGCCACATGATCCGCGGTGAGCTGCCACCGGAGACCGAACACCTGGTCCGCGAGGCCGTGACCGACGTACTACGTGCGCTGGACGTGCAGAACGGTCTGACCCATACCGAGGTCATTCTCACCGATGAGGGGCCGAGGCTGGTGGAGACACATCTGCGGCCGGCCGGTGACCTGATCCCGGAGACGATCCGGGACACCTACGGGTTCGACCTGCTCGACCTCTTCGTGCGCCAGTCGATCGGTGAGAGCGTGATCGATCGTCTCCGTCTTGGCCAGCGAGACCTTGAGTCGAGCGACCGCTACGCAGCCGTCTGGTACCGGGTCCCCGATCGGAGCGGCCGGGTGGTCGCCGTCGCGGGACTCGCCGAGGCGGGCTCGGTTTCCGGCGTCCTGTCCGTGGAGCTTGAGCTGGAGGTCGGGTCCGATGTGGTGGAGGTCCCGCGTGACTCACGGGACCGGCTGCTCGTCGTTCGGGCCATCTCGCACTCTCCTGCCCACGCCCTCAAGATCGCCCGTACCGCTGCCGAAACGGTGACGGTGACGATCGATGAGGCATCCGGTTCCGAGGCCACCCGCGGGGTCCGGGCCTCGGTCTCCGTGGCGGAGAAGGTGCGGCAGGCGTATGCCGCGCTGAACGCCGCCGACTCAGGACCATTGGCTCCGATGGCCGTCGAGGTGTTGACCGAGGCGTCCGTCGCCGGCTTCGCGTTGCGGGCCGCGGAGACACACAGCTGGGACAACAGCCGGATCCTCCCCGCGGAGGTCCTCGAACGGCACCTGGCCGAGCTGGCGTTCGAGGCGCTGACCGCCGTCGCCCTCGCGGTCCCGGGCCGGATCGACGTCGGGGCTGCCGTGGACGAGGTCGCCCGGGCCGCCGGACGAACCCTGGACTGGTTCGACGCGCCAGTGGATCCGGGACGCAGGGACGCCCTTCGGGCGTCGCTTGACATCGCCCGGTTGCCGGAGAGCCGCGCCGACGACCTGAAGGCGGCCCTCGCTCGACGGGTCGAGCGGTTACGGGAGGCGATCGACGACGAATGGAGCCCCCAGTCCGACGTCTGCCTGGCCGCTCTGCCGCTGTTCTCCAGGCCGGTGGCCGACGTCCTGGTCTTCGTCGCGCTGGGGTGTGACACGAGGTGCAGCGACGTGGTGTTGCGCCGGTTCGGCTATCGATACCTCAGCCGTCAGGCCCCTGAGGGCCTCACCACACGCCACCTGGAGCGCTCGGCCGAGATCCTCGCCGGGGTACTGGACGGACAAGCATGAACACTGACCGTAGAAAGATCATCGACATCATCCCCCCGCCGGGGGCGGCGCGCGTGCTCGTCACGAGCGGCTTCCTCGGTTCCATCGGAACCGGGATGTTCTTGACCGGCAGCGCTCTCTACTACACGCGCGTGATTCACCTGTCTCCGCTCCAGGTCGGTATGGGGCTTTCGCTCGCCGGGCTGATCGGCATGGCCACGTCCGTCCTCCTCGGCCGCCTGGCCGACCGGACCGGGCCCCGCGTCATCCTCGTCTCCCTGCACCTCTTTCGGATCTTCGCCTACATCGGTATGGCACTGGTCACGAACTTCTGGCAATTCCTGATCGCCGTCGTGCTGGTCACCAGTGCCGATCGCGCGGGTCCGCCCGCGAACCAGGCACTCGTCGGGCGCATCTTCGAAAAGACCGACCGGCTGCGGACGATGGCCTACCTGCGTGCCTTCCGGAACGTCGGGCTGGGACTCGGCGCCCTCCTGGCCGGGCTCGCAGTGGAGTCGGACGCGTCGTGGGCCTACCGGCTGCTGGTGTTCGGCAACGCGATCTCCTTCATCCCGATGGTCTTCCTGGTGGCGAGACTGAAGCGGTTCGAGAGGCCGGTACCGGCGGTACCGGACCCGGTGGGCGAACCTTCAAAACCCATCGCCGTCCTCGCGCAGCCACTTCGCGAGATTCCCTTCCTGAGTGTCTCTCTCGCCAACGGGTTCCTGATGCTGCACGACAGCATCCTGTTCGTCGCCCTCCCGCTGTGGATCGTCGGATACACCGAGGCGCCACCGTTCATGGTGGCGGTCGTCCTGATCATCAACACGATGTTCACGGCGTTCGGGCAGGTCTGGTGGACACGCATGGCCGAGTCTCTTTCCGATGCGACGCGGGCGCTCACGACCTGCGGTACCGTGCTGGCCTTTGCCTCGGTGGCCATAGGGGTGGCGCACTACGGTGATGCCCTGACCGCCTCCGTGCTCGTCGTCGTCGGCGTTCTGCTGCTCACCGCCGGTGAGAACCTGCACGCCGCCGCGGCGTGGCAGATCTCTTACGACCTCTCCCCAGCCGGACAACAGACCCAGTACCTTGCCGTCTTCAATCTGGGTAGCAACGTGCACGACACCGCCGGCCCGATGGTGATCACAGCGCTCGGTGTCTCCGCCGGCCCGCCGGGGTGGCTCGGTCTCGCTGCGATCTTTCTGCTGGCCAGCACGGTCGAGCGGTACTCCGTCGGGTGGACCAGCCGCACCAGGGCCGCCGCGGACCTCTCCGGCCGCCTCCATGTTTCGGAGGCGACTCAGTGAAGCGTCCGACCACTCTCGCCGAAGGTTTCGCGACGGCGGTGATGAGACACCCCGACCGGCCGGCGCTCATCGCCGAGCGGACGTGGAGTTTCACCGAACTCGCCCGTGATGCCGACGTCATGGCCGAAGAGTTGCACCGTCTCGGCGTCCGGACCGGGGACCGGGTGGCGATGGCCCTGCCCAACAGTGGATGCGCGCTCGTGCTGCTGGCCGGCCTGGCCCGGGCCGGCATCGCCGTGGTGCCCTTCGATGACTCTGTGCCGGTTGCCCGCCTGGTCGCGCAGGCACAGGACGTGTCGGCGAAGCTGCTGGTGGTCGAGGAGCTTCGGGACGGTCTCCTTGAGGTCGGCTGTCCAGTGGTGATACTTCGCTCCCTCTTCGGCTCAGCCACCGCCGAGGCCGACACGCCGCTGGTCGGTCATCCGGACGGCACGCACGAGGCTTACGTCATCCACACGTCTGGTTCGACCGGGGTCGCGAAGGGCGTGAGCGTGTCACACGCCGCCATAGCGGCCCATGCGGCGCACGCCGTGGACTACTTCGCACTGCACTCCGATGATCGAGTCCTGCAGTTCGCCTCCCTCGGCTTCGACGTCGCCCAAGAGGAGATCTGGCCTACCTGGTTCGCCGGGGCGGCTGTGGTCGTCAAGTCCGTCGCGCTCCCCGACTCGGCGGACCTCTCGACGATGGTCCGCGAAAGCGCGGTGACCGTACTTCAGCTCCCCACCGCCTACTGGCGGACGGTAACGGTTGAACTGCCGGCGGTTTCCCGAGGGGACTTCGCTTCGGTGCGACTCGTCGTGGTCGGCGGAGAGGCCGCCGCCCTGGCGGACCTGCGCCGCCATCTGAGCTCGGCGCTGAGTGCCGCGGTACTGGTCAACGCCTACGGGCCCTCCGAGAGTGTCGTCACGTCGACGGCGTTCCGCTTCAACCCGGGCGACGAGTTGCCGGGGGATGAGAGCGGCCTTCCGATCGGCACCGCCTTCCCGGGGCGACGCGTGTCGGTGCTGCGATCCGATGGCCGTCCGGCGGTATCTGGCGAGGAGGGGGAGCTCTACATCCACGGTCTGCTGGCCGACGGGTACGTTGGCCGACCCGATCTGACCGCCGAGCGTTTTGTCCTGGCCGGCCGGTCCGGATCCGATCAGACCCCGGAACGCCATTACCGCACCGGTGATCTCGTCCGCATCCTGAACAGCGGCGACCTGGTGTTCACCGGCCGGACGGACGACCAGGTGAAGCTCCGGGGGTTCAGAATCGAACTGGGGGAGGTGGAGGCCGCTATCCGGTCGACCGGGCTGGTCACCGACGCGGCAGCGGCCGTCCTGTCGCGTAGTGGCGCCGAACCCCGACTCGGAGCACTCCTGGTCGGGATGAACGGAGCGGACACCCCCGACACGGCGGTCCTGGCCGGACGCCTGGCGTCGATCCTTCCGCTGCCTTTCGTGCCGACTGTCTGGGCACGAGCGGATCGGATCCCGTTGACCTCCTCCGGCAAGATCGATCGCCCGGCGGTGGCCGCGGAAATCGGTGCCCGGCTCGAAGCCGGTGCTCCAGCCGGCGACCGTCAGACCGGCACGCCCCGAGACGCGGATCCCCGACTGTCCGCGCTCGGGCAGATCTGGTGCGATGTGCTCGGTGTGGACCAGGCCCGTCCCGAGGACGATTTCCTGGAACTCGGCGGCGACTCACTTCTGGCCGTGCGGTTCGCCGCCCGGGCCCGGGCCCGGGGATTCGTGATCACTCCGGCAGAGGTGCTCACCTGCGGCACCCTGGCCGCCATCGGTGCGGCAGCGCGCGAGGCGGAGCAGGTTTCCGGGTCGTCGGACTCACCTGGCCCTCGCACGGGCGAACCTGCCGAACTGCTGCCCTCGCAGCTGAGGTGGCTGCTGGACGGCCCCATCCCGGAGGCGCACCACTTCGCCCTGACGGCCCTGATGAAAATCCATCACGATGTTCCCGACGCCGCTCTGCTCGATACGGCGACCGCCCTCCTCGACCAGCATCCAGCACTGTCCAGCCGGTTTGATCTGGCGGCCCTGGTGGTGCGCTTCGACGCGCGCGAGGCCAAGGACGTCTTCCACAGCATCGACCTCGGCGATGGCGATCTCGCCGCCCGGCTGCTCGAACCTGCCCAGAGGGCTCAACAAGAGCTCGACCTGGGCAACGGAGAGGTTTTCCGGATGGTGCGGTTGCGGGCCGGGACCGACCACCGCCTGCTGATCGTCGTGCACCATCTCGTTCTTGACGGCTGTTCGATGTCCCTCCTGGTGGACGAGGCCGAGGCCGCACTCACCCGCCGGCTGACCACCGGTCGGGCGACCCTCGACCCGCCGACCGAATCGGTGAGATCCGTCCGCTCAGCGATCGGTTCCTACCTCGTCTCCGACATCGCCCGCGATGACGCCGCCGCCTGGCTGTCCGCCCCGTGGCCCGACGTCCTTCCCCTGGTCCGGCGCGAAGGCCCGGCCTTGCTGCCGTCCGTGGTCACCGTTCGGTCCGCGCTCACCCTGTCCGATTCCGACGCGATCCTGCACCGCCTCGCACCGGCGCTGTTCCGCCCGGTCGACCTGCTGCGGGCCGCGATCATGACGGCTGTGGCCGAATGGACGGGGACGGCCACCGTGGCGATGGATGTCTACGACAACAACCGAACCGCCACGGTCGGAGACTTGGACGTCTCCCGCACCATCGGGTACCTCCAGAGCACCCATCCCGAGATCGGGGTGGTCCGAGGGAGCGGGTGCGACGCCGTCCGGAGGCTGCTGGCAGCTCCCCGGCTCGTCCCGACCCGCCCGTTCAGCTTCGACGCTCTTCGTTTTCTGTCACCTGTGGAAGAGGAGAGGCGGATGCTGACCGCGCTTCCCCGCCCTGATCTCCGGTTGAACTACCGCAGCCAGCTGGGGCGCCTCGAACAGCGCGGGAGCGGCGATTCCCTCCAGAACGCCGATGAGGACACCGGTGCCCACCGGGCCGAGAGCCAGTCCGAACGCTATGCCCTGATGTTCGAAGGTGACGTCATCGCCGGTGCGTTCACCGTCGGCACCAAGTTCAGCACCGATCATTTCGATCGTGCCGACATCGCGGCTCTGACCGCTCGGGTCGCTGAACTGTGCTCACTCACGGTCCGGGAGGTCGTGTCATGACGATGGAGGCGGCACACCCGATATCGGACGCCGAACGTGCGCTGCTCGACTCGTGGTGCGGCCGTTCGGTTGATCTCGGCGAGGAACAGATCGCCATGCATGTCCTGCGGCACGCCCAAGCCACCCCCGCGGCCATCGCGGTCCGAGGCCCGGACCGCGACCTGAGCTATGCCGAACTGGACCGGGAATCCGGCGACCTCGCACGTGTCCTGCGGATCCAGAAGGCCGGCCCTGGCTCGATCGTCGCGATAGACCTCCCCCGAGGAGTCGACCTGGTGGTGGCGATGCTCGCCATCCTGCGCATCGGGGCAGCCTATTGCGCGATGGACGTACGCTGGCCGGTCGCCCGCCGACGAGAAGTGATCAAGCGGACAGGCGCGGCGCTTGTCGTGATCGGCCCCGAAGGCCACCGGCGGCATCTCGGCGCCCAGGAGGTGCCGAGCGCCTCCGGCGGATCCACCCAGGCCCAGAGCGGCACAGACCCGTGCGTCGGCGTCGCGTTGGACGCCGCGTGCTGCGTGTACTTCACCTCTGGAAGTACCGGCGAGCCCAAGGCCGCGCTGAGCACGCATCGGGCGGTGCTCCGGACCATCCTGCCGATCGAACCGGACTATCCGAACGTGCCCGTTCACATGTCCGCGACGGCGGCCGTTTCCTGGGACATCTTCACCTTCGAGATCTGGTATCCCCTGGTCCACGGGGGGACCACGAACCTTGCGACAACGGGGGCCGACGGGTACCCGTCCCCGCGGGGGCTGCGCCAGGAGATCGCGAGGGGGGTCAACGGCGCCGTGCTCACCATGGCACTGTTCAACCTGCTGGTCGACGAGGACATCGACGTTTTCACCGGTCTGGGGACAATGATCATCGGTGGCGAGCGTGCCTCTCCCCGCCACGTCCGCGACTTCCTTCTCCGGCACCCCACCATTCCGCTGATCAATGCCTACGGGCCGGTCGAGGCGAGCGTGTTCGCCACCACGCATCGCATCAGCCTCGCGGACTGCGACTCTCCCCGAGGGATTCCAATCGGCCGGGCGATTCCCAATACCGGGCTTCTCGTCGTCCGCTTCACCAGCGCCTCGACCGCGGCCCGCGTCGCCGTCGGAGAGGTCGGGGAACTGCTCATCTCCGGAGACGGCCTGGCCGCCGGTTACCTCGGCGAGGACGCCGGAACCGGAGCATTCACGCCGATCGCGGTGGACGGGGAGGAGCCGGTACGGGTCTATCGCACCGGCGATCTTGTCAGTTGGCGCGCTGACGGAGTGCTGGAGTTCGTCGGCCGCGCCGACCGGCAGCTGAAGATCCGCGGCCAGCGAATCGAACCGGCGGAAGTCGAGGCGTCGTTGCTCGCGACCGGGAAGGTGCGCAAGGCCGTTGTGGTCCCCATCCTCGACGGGCAGCGCGTGAGCGGTCTGGCGGCTTACGTCACGGCGGTGAAAACACCTCTTGACGTCCCAGGTCTGATGGCGGCGTTGCGCGAGCGCCTGCCCGCCGCCATGCTCCCGCAGAGCATCACCGAACTGCAGGAATTCCCGCTCAGCCTGACAGGCAAGGTGGACGTCGCAGCCTTGCCCGCGCCCACGAACGCGCCGGTCGAAATGCGGGCCGTGCCCGCGGATCCGATGGTTCGCGACCTCGCGGAGACTGTCGGCCGAACAGCTGCGGAAGTGCTGGGCCTGGACGCTCTCGGGCTCGACACGGATCTTCGTAGCATCGGTCTCGACTCGCTGGCGGCGATCCGGCTCTCTCATCGGCTGCTCGACCTGGGAATCAGTATCGGGGCCGACGTGGTACTGAAAGCAGGCTCGGTTGCGCGGATAGCCCAGGAATCCGCAGACGGGAACGGCTCCGAGGCGATCTCCACGATCGCCGAGGCGGGTGGGCTCAGCGACGCCCAGATCTCACTGTGGCTGGACGGTCTCATGCGGCCTGAGCATGCCATCGGCAACGTGCTGGTGCTGTCGTACCGTCTTGTTCCGGCTCCGCCGGCCAAAGCGCTGGCCGATGCCCTGAGCACGTTCGTCGCGCGTCACGAGGCGACCAGGACAGCCATTGACACCGATCAGGACGGCCTTCCGGTCGCGAAGGTGCTGAACCGGCAGAGCGCGGTCACCGTCTCCATCGCGAACTCCTCGCCCCCAATTCCGATGCGGCAGCGCGCGTATGACCTGGCCCGCCGGATCGACCTCGCGCAGGGGCCGCTGATCGCGGCTCGGATCGACTCCGCGCCGGCCGGGTGTGACCTCACGATCAGCATTCACCACGCATGTTTCGACGGCTACAGCGTGGCTGTCCTCGCGGACGAACTGAGCATCCTGCTCAGTGGTGCGACGCCACCGCCACCTCGCCGATTCACTGACATGCGGAACCCCGCTCTTGATCGGCCTCCAGCCGATGAGCTCCGGAAGTGGACGTCCCGCCTCTCGACGACCCGCGACATCGAGTGGCCGTCCTCGCCGCCGCCGGTGGACGGCGGTCGATACGGGACGGCAGGGATGAAATTCTCGGGCCAGGCCGGGGCGCACCTTGCCGCTAAGGCACGGGCCCATCACCGCACGCCATTCGTTCTCGCCCTGCGGGCATTCGCGAGCACGGTCAGGCACATCACCGGCGCGAGTGACTTCTGCATCGGGGTGCCGACCGCAGGTCGAGACGACCCGAGAACCCGCGGCGTCGTCGGATACCTCGTCCGACAGGTCGTCGTCCCGATCGGCCCGGCGGAACTGGACGGAACACTCGACGCCCTGTCCGACACCTGGGATCGTGCCCGTGCGGTGTCCGGTCTGGGCGTCGCCGAACTGGCACGCCTGTCCCATCGCACCGGAAGGGACCGGTCTTCTCTGTTCCAGGTCCAGTTCGCCTGGCAGAACACCGTTGAACCGGTCTGGCGGATACCCGGAGTTCGGGTCACCCCCGTGCGCGTTCAGCCCATCGCCCCACAGTTCGACCTGACCATGGAACTCACTCCCCTGAGCACCGGAGAGATCGAAGGAGAGGTGGAGCACGACATCGCGACCGTCCCGCCGGACGTCGCGCAGGCGATCGCCGAGGATTTCGTGACCCGCCTCAACGACCTCTGACCGAGAAGAGCGCCGTTTCCCTGTGAACCGCGATGCCGCGCCACCGCTCGATGTGCCGGTCCCCCGGGGCGTCCGGGGCGCGGGCGGCCAGACCTCAGGAGAGCGCCGAAGCCGGCCAGGTCGGACGGCGGTCGATGCGCAGCAGGACGTCGGGGGATCCGAAGCGGCGGTCGATACGGCGGACCGCCTCGGCCCAGTCCGCCATCGAACGCACCGCGGACAACGTCTCCACCACGAAGGGATCGCTCCACCGCTCGACGGTTCGCGGGCATCGCGCCACCCGGTAACCGGCGGACGGGAACGGTCAGTGGACGTCGACCGCGAGCGGGACCTCCAGCCGGGCGCGAAGCTCCTCGACGGAAGTGCCGAACGATTCGAGCACGCGGACGCCGTCGGGGGTGATCTCGAATACGGCGTGGTCGGTGTAGACACGACTGACACAGCCGACACCCGTGAGGGGGTAGGTGCAGGTGGGCACGAGTTTCGGGCTGCCGTCCCTCGCGAAGAGCGTCATCATCACGTAGACCCGCTTGGCGCCGATCGCCAGATCCATCGCGCCGCCGACGGCGGGGATCGAGCCGGGCGCGCCGGTGTCCCAGTTGGCGAGGTCACCGCTCGCCGAGACCTGGAAGGCACCCAGGACGCACACGTCGAGGTGGCCGCCACGCATCATGGCGAAGGAGTCCGCGTGGTGGAAGTACGCGGCTCCAGGCAGCTCGGTGACGGGCACCTTGCCGGCATTGGTGAGATCAGGGTCGATCTCGTCGCCGACAGCCGCGGGGCCCATGCCCAGCATGCCGTTCTCGGTGTGCAGGACGACGCCGATCTCGGCCGGAAGGTGGTCGGCGACCTTGGTGGGCTGGCCGATACCGAGGTTGACGAAACTGCCCGGTTCGATGTCCTGCGCGACCCGGGCCGCGAGCTGGTCGGGATCGAGTGGCATCAGCGGGCTCCCTGCACGGTGTAGTGGCGCGGCTCGACCTGGACCACGCGGTCGACGTAGATGCTCGGGGTGACGACGACCTCCGGGTCGATGTGTCCCGCGTCCACGATCGACGAGACCTGGACGACGGTCGTCGTGGCGGCCGTGGCCATCACCGGGCCGAAGTTCCTGGCGGTCTTGCGGTAGACGAGGTTGCCCAGCGTGTCGGCGGTGTGCGCGGAGATCAGAGCGACATCACCCTTGATCGGGTACTCAAGAACGTAGTCGCGTCCGTCGATCGTGCGGGTTTCCTTGCCCTCGGCGAGCGGCGTGCCGACGCCTGTCGGGCAGTAGAACGCCCCGATGCCCGCCCCGGCCGCCCGCATCCGCTCGGCGAGGTTGCCCTGCGGGACGACCTCCAGCTCGATCTTCCCGCGGCGGTAGAGGTCGTCGAAGACATAGGAGTCGACCTGCCGGGGGAAGGAGCACAGGATCTTCCGCACCTGGCCGGCCTTCAGCAGGGCGGCCAGGCCCACGTCGCCGTTGCCGGCGTTGTTGGACACGACGGTGAGATCGCCCGCGCCGTGCCGGATCAAGGCGTCTATCAGGTCGAACGGCATGCCGGCGAGTCCGAAGCCACCCACCAGCACGGTGTCGCCATCCTTGACGACGCTCACCGCCTCGTCCGGCGATGCGAAGATCTGCGCTTTGCTCACGCTGCTCCTCCCGTGACGTTCTCAAGGACCACGGCGAGCGCCTGGCCCACACCGGTGCGGATGGCGGCGACGCCGTACCGCTCGCCTCCCGCGACCATAGCCTTCTGCCGCCCGGCCATCCGGCCGACATCGCGGTTGTCCTCGCCGGCCTGGTTCGCGCGACCCCACACGATCTCGCCGATCCGGGCCGGCGCCGGCGCCTTCGCGAGCACACCGGTGATCGCGGTCGCCGCGAGGTCGTCGGGACGGACACCGGCGAGCGCGCCGTTGAACCGGCCGAAGGGCGTGCGGGCCGACGCGTAGATGAATGCCATGTTCGGCTATCTGTTCTCCACCGCGGCGCGCTTCGTGAACGGCAGCACGAGCCGGGACCGGTGGGCGGCGTCGCGATAGATCTTGTGGGTGACGGGGCGACCCACCGGCAGGTGGAACGCGTCCGGCGGCAGCAGGGCGTTGTGCTCGTCGGCCAGCGGTTCGTCGTTGGACAGCTCCGCGACCAGCCTGTGGCCGGGCAGGAACGTCGCCGCGAACGGGTAGACGCGCAGCACGTACTCCTCGATCCTCCCCGGCTCGACCGGCACCGCGCGGGTGTGCGGGTGGTGGGGGTCGCCCTCCGTGGTGCGCTCCTCGTCGAGCTCACGGTGCGAGGCCTTGAGGTAGGCGGTCGTGACGAGCTGACGCCTGCCGTTCGGGGCCTCGTCCCACACGCGCAGGATGAGATTCGTGTCGGGCTGGTCGATCTCCACGAAGATGTGCGCGGCACCCTGACCGATCATCTCGGTGGGCTCGTCGAACGGAACCGTACTCCAGCTCAGCCTCTCCACCTTGTCGGTCACCGTCAGCGGCGCCTGGTAGAAGCCGTCGGGGGCGGCGTACTCGGCGCCCATGGGCTCGGGCTCGAAGGAGAGCCCGCGGCGCGGGCGGAGGTAGAGCGACCTGTACTCCACGTCCTTCGGCGGCCACTGCGCGCCGGTGACGTTCTCGCGGGTGCCCTCGACGAAGACGGTGACGGCGGGCTCGTCCATGACGCCGTTGTCGATGCCCTTGAGCCAGTACTCGTACCAGCGGAACATCTTGTCGTGCTCCTCGATGAAGGGGCGCGACTGCATCGGCGGGTAGGGGCCGATGTCGAGCTTCTTCGGGCCCTTCAGCGAGTCGTAGAGCTCGATGGTGCCGTCCATCGTCCAGCCGCGGCCCTGGTCGATCTGGAGCCAGACCGGGATGTCGATGTCGGGCGCGAGCGTGACCGGGTTGCGCTCCTCGTACCACTCGCCGTCGACCTCGTTCATCACGATGTCGAACCAGGCCTCGTGGTTCTTCGGGTAGTTCAGCACGTGGACCAGGTTCGGCCAGGCGGCCACGTCCGGGTCCTGGAGCCGCCTGGCGACGCGCTCCCTGATCTCCTCCGGGGAGTAGGTCTCGAGCATGCGGGACTTGACGCCGTCGGTGAAGGCCCAGCCGGAGTCGCCACCGCGGCCCTCGCGGGCGGCGCGCGGCATGAACCACATGACGCCGCCGTGGTAGGTGGTCTCGTAGAAGTCGTAGTGGCCGCCGCTGACGAAGATCGCCTTGAGGCTGGGCGGCCGCTCGGCCGCCGCCAGCACCTGCATCGAGCCGAAGTAGGAAATGCCGATCATGCCGACGTTGCCGTCGCACCACGGCTGCGCCGCGACCCACTCGATGAAGTCGTACGCGTCCTGGCCGAGTGAGACACCACCGGCGTTGTAGTTGCCGATGTGCTCGCCCTCGGAGGCGCCGTAGCCGCGCAGGTCGCCGATGACGTGGACGTAGTCCTCCTTGACGACGCGCGCGATGTCGCCCGCCTCGACGCAGCCGTCCCACATCGGGCTGGGGCGCCGCTGCGGCGGCGTGGTGAGCGCGAGGGCCTGCAGTTCCTTGCCGTACGGGCTGAGCGCCACGAGCGCCGGACGCGGCTTGTCGTCGACCCCCTGGTAGGCGTCGGCGGCCAGCGCGACGCCGTCGCGCATCGGCACGCGGAGGTCCTTACGGACAGCGATCTTGTCCTGGCCCGCCTGGATGGTCTGGAAGTCAGCCATGGATACGAAGTTCCTCTGTCACGTGTTCTGGTTGAAGTGCGTGCGGTAGCCGTGCATCGACGTGAAGAACGACGACGGTTCAAGGGCGGGGTCGGCGGTGTAGCCGACCTTTCGGGCCACGGGGGCGAAGGGGGAGTACGCCGAGTCCGTCTCCTTCAGGCCCGCGCACAGGCAGTCGTGGGCCGCCTTGCCGACCCGGTCCTCGATGTCGAGGCTCTCCCGGAGCGCCTCCTCGGCCTGCTCGGCGTCGAGTTCGACGCCGTACGGTGTGCCGTCGGTGCGGCGGTAGGGGTGGCCGAGGTAGAGGTGTCGCGGACGGATCTCGTCGCGCAGGTACGCGAGGCTCGCGCGGTAGGCGGCCGGGTCCTCGAAGCCCGGGAAGCCGCCTGCGGCCCCGTGCACCTGGACCGCGTCGCCGACGAAGACGGAGCGCCGGCCGTCGATGACGTAGGCGACCGACCCCGGCGTGTGGCCGGGGATCGAGTGGACGGAGACGGTGACGTCACCGCCGAGCGAGATCGTCTCGCCCCCCTTGACGAGCATGGTCGGCTCCATCTCGCCGGAGATGACCGCGTCGGCCGCGGCCGTCACCTTCGCCTCGCCCTCGGCGTCGTTCAGGTATCGCCCCCGCCCGGTGAGGTACTCGTCCACGTGGGCCCGGCGCGAGCGCAGCATCGGCGCGTCGGCCTCGTGGATCACGACCTGCGCGCGCCTGCCGGTGAGCTCCCACAGGGCGTGGGCCCCGCCGACGTGGTCGATGTGGCCGTGGGTCAGCAGGATCCAGCGCACGTCCTCGATCCTGCGGCCGATGGCCCTGAGCGCGGGGGCCATGCCCTCGGCGGGGGAGGAGGCGATGCCGGTGTCGACGATGGCCGGCTCCGGCGCGTCGATGAAGAAGCTGTAGAGACCGAACCGGCCCCACGGCGAGACCAGGGGATGGACTTTCATTGCGGACATGGCTCTCCTTCGTAAGCTCCGCGGGGCGGCGCGGGTCAGTGCGCGAGGAAGTCGCGGGTCTCCGCGTAGGCCCGGTGGTACTCCGGGATCCAGGAGAAGTGCTGCACGAACCCGTGCCCCGCGCCGGCGTACCGGCTGACGGTCGCGTCCACGCCGGCCTCCTTCAGCTTCCGGCCGTAGAGCTCGCCCTCGTCCCGCAGCGGGTCGAGCTCGCCGGTGACGATCAGTGCCGGCGGCAGCCCGGTGAGGTCCGCCCGCCTGATCGGGGAGACGCGGGGGTCGGCCGGGTCGGCGCCGCTGTCGAGGTAGAAGGCGTTGAACGGCTTCAGCCCGGCCGTCTCCAGCCCGTAGCCGACGGCGTTCTCCCGCAGCGACGGGTAGCGGTCGACGTCGAAGTCCAGGTCGAGCGACGGGTAGAACATCACCTGGTGGGTGATCCGGCGGAAGCCGTCGTCGTGCGCCATGCCGGCGACCGCGGCGACGAACGTGCCGCCGGAGCTGTCACCGGCGATGGCCAGCGTCGTGCCGTTCCAGCCCAGGGTCTCGCCGTTCTCGGCGGCCCATCGGACCGCGGCGTAGCAGTCGTTGAGACCGGCCGGGAAGGCGTGCTCGGGCGCCAGCCGGTAGCCGACGGAGACGACCTTGAGCCCGGTCTCCCTGGCCAGGGAGCGCGCGATGTGGTCGTGCGTCTCAAGGCTGCCGAGGAAGAACGCGCCGCCGTGGAAATAGACCAGTACGCCGTACGCGTCGGCCTCGACCGGCGTGTAGACCCGCATCGGGACCTCGCCGGCGGCGGTCTGTGCGGTGAGGTCCTCGACGGAGTGGAGCGGCAGGCGGTCGGCCACGGGCGGAACCTGGGACTCCTCGCCGGCGCGCATCGCCTCCGGGTTCAGCGGACCGGGAGGCGGCGCCGACAGTCCGGCGAGAGCCTGGGCGATGTCGGGGTGTAGCGGCATGATGTCAGACCCCCTGCGGCTGCTGGGACGCGGGCTTCTGACCCGGGAAGACGTCGTTGACCTCGTCCTCGGTCCAGCCCTGGCGCGAGATCCGCTGCAGCTCGTCGGTCACCGGCTTGCGGGTGGCCTGGTAGAGCGCCAGCGCCTCCTTGACGGAGTCGGCCTCGGCGAGGGCGTCGGCCAGGGCACCGGCGTCCAGGATCGCCGAGTTCGCGCCCTGGCCCTGGTGGTGCAGCATCGAGTGGGCCGCGTCGCCCACGAGGACGACGGAGTCCGAGTGCCAGGTGTCTACCGGGTCGATGTCGTAGACCGCGCGGCAGTTGACGGCGTTCAGGTCGAGGTCGCGAGTGATGTTCACGATCCGCTCGTCGAAACCCTCGACGGTCTTCAGCAGGTCGTCCTTGGTGACCTTCGGGGCCCAGCTGCCGTCCGGACACAGGGCGGTGATGTCGAACGAGACCTGGTCGCGGTGGCGCAGCGGCAGGAAGTAGACCTTCGTGCCCCGGCCGATGTACATCCGGAGGTTGTCGTCGACGGCCATCCCGTGGGCGTCGTCGACGGAGATCACCGCGCGGTAGGCGTGCTCGCCGGAGAACACCGGCTGGTTGTCGCCGAACAGCTGCTCGCGCACGACCGACTTGATGCCGTCGGCACCGACCACCAGGTCGGCGGTGACCGACGTGCCGTTGGCGAAGGTCAACGTCGCCGCCTCACCCTCGTCCTTGATGCTCTCCAGCTTGTGACCGAGGTGCACCATGCCCTCGGGGAGCACACCCAGGAGGGCCTCGATGAAGTCCCCGCGGTGGATCAGGTGGGTCTTCTCGCCGAAGGTGTCGATCTCCGGCCACGCCTCCTTCATGATCGGATCGGCTGTGCCGGTGAGGATCTCGAAGTAGTCGCTCGGTGAGCTCACCTTCGCGATCGCGTCGAAGATGCCCCACTGGCGGAACCGGTCCATGGTGGACGGCCGCAGGCCGATGCCGGCGCCGACCTCGCGGATCTGGCTCGCCTGCTCGTAGACGTCGACGGTGGCGCCGAGGAGGCTCAGGGCCTTGGCCGCGGCAGCGCCGCCGTATCCCGCGCCGATGACGGCGATGTTCAGATTCTTCAGGTCTGCGGACTGCATGGTTCTGGTCCTTGTCAGTTCTTGATGGAAAGGAAGTCGGCGGGGTTGTCGACGAAGATCGTCTTGATGGCGGCCTCGTCGAGACCGGCGGAGCGGAGGTCCGGGATGAGGTCGGTGAAGATGTAGTTGACGGTGTGGCCCTTCACGCCCGGCCAGCCCAGCGGGCTGCAGTTGGCGTCTGCCGAGGCGAGCACCTGCTTGATGCGACCCCCGCTGATGAACCGGAGGAAGTGGTCCAGGCGCTCCTTGCGCGGACGGGCCCAGAACGGCGGGTCCTCAAGCTCGGTCTCGTAGCCGAAGGTGTCGAAGCCGATCCGGCCTCCCTGGTCGGCGATCCAGGTGTCGCGGGTCTTGTCGGCGTTGACACCGTCGTCGACGTGCCCGAAGAGCACACGGTCGAGGGGGAGGCCCTCCTCGTTGAAGATCGCGATCGCGTTCTCGGCGTCGATGGCCAGGTGGGTCAGGATGCCGACCCCGGTGGCCTTGGATGCGCGGGCGGCCGCGCGATAGATGCGCTTGTCGAGGTCGGTCATCCGGCCGCCCCGGCTGACGCCGACCTTGATGATGCCGGCCTTGCCGCCGGTGTCGCCGATGCCGACGGTGATCTCGTGGATGAAGTGCTCGGCCAGGTATGCCACGCTCGCCCGGGCGAAGAACGGCAGCGCGGTGTCGCCGCCGACAAAGCCGGTGCTCGCCACGATGTGCACGCCGGTCTTCGCGGACAGCGACCGGTAATAGTCGACGTCTCGGCCGTTGCAGATGCCGGTCGCGTCGACGAACGTGCCGCCGCCGTACTCATGGAACCGGCGCAGCTTCGGGACGGTCTCCTCGTACTGCTGCTCGGGGGTCTTCCACCACTTCGTGTCCAGCTCGGAGCCCGGCATGCCGTACCCGATGTGCTCGTGGACGGCGACGAGGCCCAGTTCCTCGGTCGGGACCGGCCCCAGGACGGTGTTCACTCTCGACACGGCACTCACCTTTTAGCGAAAAACTTGATGGTCTTGGGCTGACGCGCGCTCAGCGCACCGACAGCAGGTCGCGCGGGTTGTCCACGAGGATCCGCCGGACGTCCTCGTCGCTGAGGCCCTGCGCCGTCAGGAGGGGGACGAACGTGGTCAGGACGGAGCTGTAGCGCACGTCGCCTGCCGGGTGGCCCTTGGCGACCCCGGTCGCGTTGCTCGAAAGCAGGACCCGGTCGCCGTGGCCGGCCTCGATCAGCTCGGCGACCAGGGCGGCGCGCTCGGCGTCGGTGACGTGGGCGTCGTCCTCGGTGCCCACATGGTCGAGGGCGACGTAGGCGCCGCGGGCCGCGACCTTGAGCGGCGCGCCGGCCGCGACGGCGTCCCCGCGGTCGAGCCCGCCGACAACGACGCGGTCGGCCGGCAGCTTCTCGTCCAGGACGACCTCGAGGTCGCGCACGGCGTCGTTCCCGTAGCGGATGGACACCGCGACACCGGTGGTCAGGGCGGCGCGGGCCGCACCGCGGAACAGGCTCTCGTCGGTCGCGGTCATGCCCGCGAGGGTCGCGGCGGTGGCCACGAGGCCCGCGGCGCCCCGCCGCTCGACGCGGGGGACCACCATGCCCTCGGTGACCTCCTTGGCGAAGAGGTCGGCGAACTTCTCGGCCGGCCATGGCGTCGGAGGGTTGGTCTGCGGCGTCAGGAAGTAGCCGCCGAGCATCTCCTCGGGGCCCTGGCCCGTCGACGCGACGATGTGCACGCCGGTCGTGCGCGAGAGGGCCTCGTACAGCCGTACATCGCGCCCGTGGAACATGCCGGTGCTGTCGACGATCGTTCCGCCGCCGTGCCTGCGGAAGTCGTTCAGCTTCTCGGCCAGGATCTCGAAGATCTCGGCACGGTCGAGGGTGACGTCGAACGCGTACTCCGCTCCCGGAACCACCGACAGCAGAGCCTCGTGAACCGAGACGACCCCCAGCTCCTGTGCTGGAACGGGGCCGAGGACGGTGTTGACGGCAGTCTGGGCACCCAACGCTGCCCCTCCTTTCAGTCTCGGCGAGTGACCGCGGTCACGTCGCGAAGTGAATCGTGTTACGTAGATTTTACATCGTGTCAATCAATTATCCAATGGGTAAACTGGATAATCTATCCGTACAGAACAGGTCGAGGTCCCCGGGAAGCAGGGACCTCGACGCGGTCCGGCGGCTCTCAGGTCACTCGGCGGGGACGAGTTCCTCGTCGCTCAGCGGCTCCTCGACGTCGGCGCGCTTCGAGCCGAAGAGTCCGAACAGCGTCAGAGCCGCGGCGGCGGCGGCGCAGAGGGCGGCGACCAGGAATGCGAGGCTGTAGGCGTTGCCGAGCGATTCGAGCGCGAGCGCGCGGAGGCTCTCCGGCATCGGCACCGATGGCATGTCCGGACCCGCACCGGGCACGACCGGCATCGAGTTGATCGCCATGGCGCCACCCCCATGCGCGATGCCCCCGGCGATGTCGGTGTACGGCGGTTCGAGCCCGGACTCACCGATCGCCCTGCCGAAACCGGTGTTCAGGTCACTGTTCGCCCCGCTGACCGCGAACGCGGCGATGAGCACCGGACCGAGAGCGAAGCCGAAGTCGCGGAGCAGGTTGGTGGTGGCACTGGCCATGCCCGCGAGCCGCAGCGGGACGGCGTTGATCGCAACGGCCGTGATCGAGCCGACGGTGAGCGCGAAGCCGACACCGAGGGCCAGCATCGGACCGATGAACCGTGTCCAGTTCATGTCGTGGACGTCGAACGTCGAGCACCAGACACCGCTGACGGCGATGAGGGCGAAACCGACGGTGAGCACCCAGCGGGGCGAGAAGTTCCTGATCAGGTGGGAGACGGCCGTCATCAGCACGAAGGCCGGGCCCTGGATGAACAGGAACAGCACGCCGATCTTCAGAGCGCTCTGGTGCTGGATCGCGCCGAGCCAGATGCTCATCGAATAGCAGATCGCGAGGAACGCGAACATGCCGACCACCGTGGCGATCGCGACGATCGCGTAGGAACGGTTGGCGAAGATGTTGAGGTGCAGCAGCGGGACGTCGGCCCGCGACTCGATGACGACGAAGGCGCCGAGGAGCACGAGGCCCGCGACGAAGGCGCCGATGATCTCGGGGCGGGCGAAGCCGGCTTCGGAGCCCTGCGTGGCGGCGAAGAGGATGGCGATCAGGCCGAGGGCCAGCGTGACCTGGCCGGGGATGTCCAGCTTGCGCCCCTCCGGCGCCGAGGAGTCGGCGGCGAACCGGGTGATGATGATCGAGACGACCGCCGCCGCGATCACCACGATGTACGACGTTCGCCAGTTGCCCTCCGCGGCCAGCCACCCGCCCATCAGCGGGGAGATCGCCGCACCGATCGAGAGGAAGCCGGCCCAGACGGCGATGGCCTTGGTACGGGCCTCCTGTGACGGGCTGACCGCGGCCAGCATGGCGAGCGAGATCGGGTAGAGGATCGCGGCGCCGAGACCCGCGACGACCTGCCCGATCCACAGGATCTGGACCGTCTCTGCGACGCAGCTGACGAGCGAGCCGGCAACGGTCAGCAGAGCACCGACCTGCAGCAGCCGCCTGCGACCGAACAGGTCACCGATCGCGCCGGTGGTCAGCTCGAAGACGACCATGGGGATGGCGAAGGCGGCCGTGATCCAGGCCAGTTCGGCACCGGTGGTCTGGAACTCCTGCTGGAAGGTGCCATTGAGCGCGCCGGGCAGCGAGTACGCCACTTGCGCGAGGAGTACGGCAAAGCAGCCGGCGACCACCGTGGCGGTGTAGCCCTGCTTGCGCGCAGCGGTCTGCGTCATTGCGATTTCTTCCTTGTCGATGGGCCGGACGATCGGCTCCGGCCGCTCGGGATCGGCCACCCGAGGCGAGCACGACCACCTGTTAAACGTGCAAGGTGTCATATAACTTGACACTGCATCAAGAGTCTGAGCAATACGTATTAAGAACGATCAGCAAGGGCGGAACGCAGTCGTCGTGCTCTATGCTGGCGGCATGGCTACGCTTCGTGCGGCACAGAAGGAGATGACGAGAAAGCTCCTGCTCGACGCCGGCCTGGACCTGTTCGGGTCGAAGGGCTACGCGACGACGACGGTCGACGACATCGCGTCGGTGGCGGGGACGACGCGGGTGACCTTCTACGCGTACTTTCCCTCCAAGGTCGATCTGATGAAGGCCCTCATCTCCGAGCGGCTCAACGCCGCGCTCGACCGGCTCCCCTCCGCCGAGCACGGATCGACCGAGCGTGAGCTGGTCGCCGTGGTCGAGGACGGCTCGCGAGAGCGGATCCGCAGGTGGCTCGCGTCGACCTCGGAACGATGGGATGTGATTCGTCCCTACACCACGGCCGCCTTCGAGGCCGCGGCCGTCGACCCCGAGATCCGCACCCTCCTCGACGAGTGGCTGAACGAGGCCATCGGTGACATCAAGGAGGGGCTCGACCGTGCCGACCGGTTCCCGGCCGGCACCCGCCACTTTCGCGGCGTCATCGCCATCACCGAGCTCGACCACGTCGCGCGCCACTGGAAACCGGGGACCTGGGGCGTCGGGCGCGACGAGATGCTGGACGTCCTCACCGAGAGCTGGTTCGGCTCGATCGGGCGCCACTGAGCGCTTTCGACTGGCTCGGCGCGGAGTTCGTCGGGTCGGATGGCTGCTTGGCATTACCACACGCAGCGCTCCTGGGTAGACCGCGATTTGTCCCCGATGCTCGCCACGTCACCTCTTTTGAGACAGGACACCGGCATCTGGTACGGCTACAGGACGCGGCGCTCGACGCAGTGCTCACTCGATGGGTGATCGCTGGTAGGGCCTGCCGTACCCGGCATTCGAGGGATGGCAGGCGTGATCCAGAACGGTGGCGCGCAGGAGACTTCAGGGATAAGCGATTTCGTTCTGGAAGCCTCTCATGACCGCAGTCACCCACTCCCGCGCTCCCCATCGTGTACACCTCCGCCGTCCTCTGGATCGGTGCGGTCGCCGCAGGGGCCTTTGAGACCCTGCTGGCCGTCATCGGCATGTTCTCCGATGGTTCGGCCACGGCGGGGGTACTGATCTCGGGTGTCGGGCTCCGGCTCGTAGTGTTCGGGACAGCGATTTTCCTGGCATTGCGACTCCGGCAGGGCCGTAACTGGGCGCGTTAGGCCCTGGCCGTGCTCCTCGGGGTGTTCGGGCTGCTGTCGATGGCCGTCGAGCCCGTGCAGTGGCTGCTAGCGGGACACTCGATCGTCGAGGCCGTCTCCGGAGCCGATGCCATGGAACTGCTGTTCGACGCCAGCCGGTTGGCTCACGTGCTGGCCGTGCTCGCCGCCATGGTGTTGATGTTCCAGCCGAAGGCCAATGGCTACTTCCGGTCTGCCTGAACCAATGGCGCCGCGGTGTCGGTATTCATGGCATCGAGGACCGACTGGGCACCCCGTGGCGATCGTCGTGCTGCATGGTGCGGGGCTGTGGCCAGGTGCCAGCCTTATGACCGGTCGACGCATCCCGGCTGCACGCGGCACACCGGCTCGGGGGAGTCCAACGATGAACGGGGGCTCAAGCACCGTGACGAGAAAGCCACCCGGACGGTGCCGATCTCCTCGGAGCTGGTGGTCATCCTGCGTGAGCACATCGGGCGGTACGGGGTTGCCGGGGATGGCCGGCTGTTTCGGACCTGGACCGGTCAGACCTTCCCCGGCTCCACGGTCTCGATGGTCTGGAAGCAAGCCTGGTCGTACGCCTTCACGCCTGATCAGGTCGCCTCACCGCCGGCGCGCAGGCCGTATGACCTGTGGCATGCGGCGGTCTGGCTCTGGTTGAACGCGGGGGTCCATGTACCGGAGGTGGCGGGGAGTGGAGTGGATGTGCTTCTCAAGGTCTACGCCAAGTGCATCGACGGCCAGCATGAGGTGGCCAACAAGCCGATCTTGGAAGTGCTCACGGCGTGACATTCTCAACAGCAGGACACGAAGGACTCCGGGTAGCCCTCGGGGTCCTTCGTCGTGTCGGCCACCGTGGCCCTGGAACCGCTCCGCGAGCTTCCGAAACCTCTGAACTGACCTGGGAAAACAGCGGCGGTCCCATTCCGCGTATATTCCGGGACTCCTGGCAGACGGCCGCATCTGACTGCATCCGGCTGCATGGGCGGAGAAAGATCGCCAGGAACGTAGGCCCAGGTCAGGGCCTACGTTCCTGTTCGCGAGCGGTAGGGCGCCTGGGACTCGAACCCAGAACCTACGGATTAAAAGTCCGCAGCTCTAACCATTGAGCTAACGCCCCGCAGGTGACAGCGTACCGAGGATAGTGTCCACTAACGTCCGTCGCCAGGCCTATTCGCGGTCACCTGTTTGCGGAACGGCAGGTGGAGGGTGGGAACGGCTCCTAGAGTGGCGGACATGACGAGCTCGGGGCTTGAGCCCGCCCGCAGCGCACATGTCTCCACGCGGCAAGGGTATGTCGTGGTCGACGTGGAGACCACCGGTTTCTCGCCCTCCAGGGGCGACCGGATCTGCGAGATAGCGCTCATCTCGCTGAACGCCCAGGGCGAGACCGTCGACGAGTGGCACTCGCTGGTCGATCCGAGGCGCGGCACCGGGGCCGTGCACGTCCACGGCATCACCGGCGCGATGGTCGCGGGCGCGCCGATGATCGAGGAGTTGCTGGACGAGGTCTGGCAGCGGATCGCCGGCCGGGTCCTGGTGGCCCACAACGCCTCCTTCGACCTGCGCTTCCTGGAGCACCTGCCCGGAAGCGAGTGGGTGACCGAGACCCTGTGCACGCAACGGCTGGCGCGCGACTTCATCCCCGGCGGCAGGTGGACGCTCGCCGCCTGCTGCGAGCGTGCGGGTATCCCGCTCCTCGGGGCCCACGCCGCGCTGGCCGACGCCCGCGCCACCGCCGAACTGCTCCGGTTCTACCTGCGCACCGGAGTCTCCTGGGCGGAGAAGCTCGAACGGGCGGCCCAGGCCCCCGAGTGGCGCCCCTGCGGCCTGCCCCAGCGCCACCCCCGCCGGAGGTAGCCCGAGCAGACCGGACACGGGCGGAGCGTGCGTCAAGGCCCTGCGGGCTACCGCAGCGTCACCCTCGCCGAAGGTGACCCGAGCGCCAGGGCCCTGACACGTCCCGGAAACGTCAGCGGTAGGCGGGGATGCCGGTCAGCGCCTCACCGAGCACGAGCGTGTGGATCTCCTGGGTGCCCTCGTAGGTCAGCACGCTCTCCAGGTTGTTCATGTGCCGGATCACCGGATACTCCAGCGTGATGCCGTTGCCGCCCAGGATGGAGCGTGCCTGGCGGGCGATGTCCAGGGCGGCGCGGACGTTGGCGAGCTTGCCGAAGCTGACCTGGCGGGGGGTGAGGGCCCCCGCGTCCTTGAGGCGGCCCAGATGGAGCGCGGTGAGCTGTGCCTGCCCCAACCCGACGTACATCCAGGCGAGCTTCTCCTGGGTCAGCTGGAAGCCGCCGATGGGCCTGCCGAACTGGATACGGGAGGTGGAGTAGTCGACCGCGGACTCCAGGCAGGCGCGGGCCGCCCCCACCACGCCCCACAGAATGCCGAAGCGCGCCTCGGACAGGCAGGACAGCGGGCCCTTCAGGCCGCGCACCCCGGGAAGTACGGCGGAGGCGGGCAGGCGGACGTCGTCGAAGTAGAGCGACGAGGTCACCGAGGCACGCAGGGACATCTTCCGGTGGATCTCCGGGGCGGTGAAGCCAGGGGTGTCCGTGGGCACCACGAAGCCGCGGACGCCGTCCTCGGTCTGCGCCCAGACCACGGCCACGTCGGCGATCGAGCCGTTGGTGATCCACATCTTGGCGCCGTTGAGTATCCAGTCGCCCGAGGGGTCCAGCTTGGCGTGGGTGCGCATGCCGGCCGGGTCGGAGCCGTGGTCGGGCTCGGTCAGGCCGAAGCAGCCGATCGCCTCACCCGCGGCCATCCGGGGCAGCCACTCGTCCTGCTGCTCGGCGGAGCCGTACTTCCAGATCGGGAACATCGCGAGCGAGCCCTGCACGGAGACGAACGACCGCAGCCCGGAGTCCCCCGCCTCCAGCTCGCGGCAGGCCACCCCGTACGAGACGGCGTCGAGGCCCGCGCAGCCGTACCCCTGGAGGTGCATGCCCAGCACGCCGAGCGAGCCGAGCACCGGGGCGAGCTCGCGGGCGGGAAAGGTGGCCTCCTCGAACCAGTCGCCGATACGGGGGAGCACCCGGTCCGCGACGAAGTCCCGCACGGTGTCGCGGATGAGCCGCTGCTCCTCGGAGAGCGTGTCGTCGATACGCAGGAGGTCGTCCATGGGTTTTCCTCTCTGTTCGGCCCTGTCAGGGTATTGCCGGGACGAGCAGGGGGGATGTCAGGGTTGTGCCAGGGGAAGTCCCGATGTGATGAGGACCCGACACGGGGCAGTCTTAATACATGAACGAAAACGACTTCTCCGGCGTCAAGCAGCTCCGCAGAACCAGGGACGGGCGCATCATCGCCGGTGTGGCCTCCGGCCTCGGCCGCTACACCGGGGTGGACCCCAACATCATCCGCGCGGCCCTCGCCATCGCCACCTTCTTCGGTGGTCTCGGAGTGGCGATCTACGCGATCGGCTGGGTGCTCCTGCCCGAGGAGAGCAAGGACAGGTCGGTCCTCCAGGACCTGATCGACAAGAACAAGGACAACCCGATCTGGGTGGACGCCAAGACCAAGGCCGAGCAGGGCTGGGCCAAGGCCACCAGCCAGCACCGCGCCCCGCACCAGCAGGCCCCCGAGTATCCCCCCTACCAGGCTCCCCAGCCCCCTTCGGCCCCGTACGGCACGGTGCCGCCGCGTAGCGACGACCCCCGCACCCAGGGGTGAGTCAGGAGTTCGCCCCGGTGCGAACCCTCTCGATGATCTCCCTGCGGGATCCCCTCCAGAGCACGGCCAGCGCGGCCGCCACGGCGAGTCCGGTCGCGCCGGCCAGTGCCACCACCATCTCGGGGCCGAGATGGTCGGCCGCGGCCCCGCCTACCAGGATCCCGACGCCCTGGGAGGCCAGCAGGCCCGACTGGACCAGCCCGAATGCCTGTCCCCGCCGCTCGGCGGGGACGCACTGCACGAACGCGGCATTGGCCGCGAGCTGGTAGGCCCCGCCCAGTCCCGAGGCGAACCAGAGCAGCAGCACCACGGGCAGCGGCGGCCGCGCCGCGCACAGGATCAGCGGCGCGCAGGTCAGCATCGCCATCCAGCCCATCGACCGCAGCCGGTTCGACGGGCTGACGTAGCGGCTGAACAGGAACGCGCCGACGACGGTACCGGTGGGCATGGCCCCCATCAGCAGACCGGTGACCAGGGAGAGGTGCTGGGGGTTTCCGGTCAGCTCATCGGCGTACGGGGCCGCGATCCCCTCGGGGAGCACGTAGAAGCCGCAGAGCCAGGCGAAGAGCACCAGCGTTCGTAGCCGGGGGTCGCCGAAGACCAGCCTGGCGCCGGCGCGGGTCATCGTCCACATCGAGGGCCGGTTCTCGTCGGCGGGGATGGGGGCGGGACGCCGCCGTACGCCCGAGACGATGATGAGCGCGGAGGCCAGGTAGGTCGCCGCGTCCAGGGCCAGCGCGCGGTACGGCCCCATTCCCATGATCAGGAAACCGCCGGCGGCGAAGCCGAGCATCTGCGCGCCCTGGTTGGTCATGTTCTGCAGGGCGGAGCCCGCGACGTAGCGGTCGCCCGTGAGCAACTCCGGCAGGAGCGCCGCCCGCGCCGCCGAGAACGGCGCGCTGAGCAGCACCACGCAGAAGACCAGCACGCACAGCATGGCGAACGAGGCGCCGGGGATCGCCATAAGCGCGACCAGGAGGGCCCTGAGCACGTCACAGACGAGCATGATGCGCCGTCGGGCGTGGCGATCGGCGAGTCCCGCGAGGAGCGGCCCGCCGATGATCGGTGGCAGGTAGGTCAGGGCATAGACCGACGCCGTGGCCAGGGGCGAGTCCGTCCGCTCGAAGACCAGGACGGACAGCGCCACCCGGGAGAGCTGGTCGCCGAGCAGGGAGAGCCCCTGGCCGATCCAGAGCGCGCGGAACTCGCCGATGGCGATGACCTCGCCGTAGGTCGCTTGGCGTTCCGCCGGACGGCGGTGCCGCCCGGGTAGTCGGCCGGACTTGGTCGCCGCCATAGGACTCCGCTGAGCTCGCAGGCACACTGACTGTGGGTGTTCACTGTGTAACCTACGGTGCCTGCTGTAGGGCCGACGCGCAACCGAAAGCAATCAAGCGCATGCAAACCGTGATGATAAGCTGTGATATTTCAGGAACGGTGGTTTTGATGTGTTGTACGGGGCTAGTTACCAGCCCAGCTCGTGCAGCCGGTCATCGTCTATGCCGAAATGGTGGGCGATTTCGTGGACTACCGTTATCTGCACTTCTTCGATGACCTGCTCCTCGGTCTCGCAGATCGAACAGATCGGCCTGCGGTAGATCTCGATCCGGTCGGGTAGCACTCCTGCGTACCAGTCGCCACGTTCGGTCAGGGGAATGCCGGTGTAAAGACCCAGAAGATCTGGTTCGGGCGGGTCGTCGACGACGACGAGCACCACATTGTCCATCACTTTCGTCAGCTCGGGGGGGATGGTGTCCAGAGCCTCGGCCACAAGCTCCTCAAACTTCTCCCGCGAGATCTCGATCACACCTGTCATTCTGCCCCGGCGCTCCCGGGGCGAGGTGGAGGCCCATGAAATTCGCTGATTGGACCCAGAGGACCCGCCGGCTCGCCACCGGTCGCGCGGGCAGGCGGATCGCCCGCGGCACGGCCGTCGTGGCCGTCGCACTGGCGGGTGCGTGGCTCGGCATCATGCTCGGCGGGGCCGTACGGTCCAATGTCGGCCCGGTGGAGCTCGGCCTGTCCGCTGAGCCCTCGTGGACCGGGGAGACCGTGTTGGATGCTCACCCTTTCGGCACACTTCTGTTCGACACGCACAACGCCCCGGTCGGCCTCCGGGTGACCCTGGAGAACATCAACCCCGACCGGGCGCGCGGGTTCCTGGACGACCCGAGGTTCTCCGCGGACCGGCTCCCCGCGCTCCTGGAGGAGGAGCTGGGCAACGGGGTCAGGACGCTGATCGTGCGCGCCGCCTTCTGCGGCCTGGCGGGCGCCCTGGTCGCGTCCCTGATCGTCTTCCGTCGCCCGGGACCCGCCCTCGCGGGCACACTGGCCGTCGTCGTCGCGATCGCCGGCACGGGCACCGCTGTCGCGCTGACCTTCCGGCCGGACTCCGTGGTGGAGCCCAAGTACACCGGCCTGCTGGCCAACGCGCCGACGCTGGTCGGTGACGCCGAGTCGATCGTGACCAGGTTCGAGTCCTACCGGGTCCAGCTCGCCAAGCTCGTCAACAACGTCTCCCAGCTCTACGACGTCGTCTCCGCGCTGCCGGTCTACGACGCCGACCCCACCTCGATCCGGATACTGCACGTCTCCGACATCCACCTCAGCCCCATCGCCTGGAACCTCATCCGCTCGATCACCACCCAGTTCAAGATCGACGCGATCATCGACACCGGCGACCTGACCGACCACGGCACCGGCCCCGAGGACAAGTTCGTCGAGGAGATCGGCACATTCGGTGTCCCGTACGTCTTCGTCAGGGGCAACCACGACTCCATGACCACCCAGCGGGCCGTACGCAGGCAGAAGGGCGCGGTCGTCCTCGACGACTCGGCCAAGACCGTGGCGGGGCTGCGCGTCTACGGCCTGGGCGACCCCAGGTTCACCCCCGACAAGTCCGTCTCCGTCGACTCCAACCTCGAATCCCTCGACGCGCTGGGCCGCTCCCACGCGGCCAGGCTGGCCCGGCTCCCCAAGCAGGTCGACCTGATCGCCGTCCACGACCCGACGGTCGCCAAGGGGTTCTCCGGCGCGGCACCGATGATCCTCACCGGCCACTCGCACGAGCGATCCACCGAACTGCTGCCCTCCGGCAGTCGCCTCCTGGTCCAGGGATCCACCGGCGGTGCCGGTCTGCGAGCCCTCGAACACGACGAGCCCACCCCCGTCGAGGCCTCGGTCCTGTACTTCGACGCCGACACACACCGCCTGAGGGCCTGGGACGACATCACCCTGGGAGGGCTCGGTGAGCAGTCGGTTCAGATCCAGCGTCACGTTGAGACCGAGCCTGGCCGTACAATTTCTCCTGTGCCGACGATCGCTCCGTCTCCAACGGGGTCCATCACCGTCACACCGACGCCGTAGGCCGGAAAGCCGCTTTGGCAACGGGGCAAAAGTCCCCTATGCTTCAGAGGTCTCCAGCGGAGCACGGCGAAGGAACGGGACGCGAGTCCCGAGCCCCCATCGTCTAGTGGCCTAGGACACCGCCCTTTCAAGGCGGCGACACGGGTTCGAATCCCGTTGGGGGCACCGGCAGAGCCAAGGCTCGCCAGGGAAACGGAAGGTCGAAGACCTCCGAAGAACTGGTAGGCTGGCAAAGCCAGAAAGGCCGGGGACAAAAGCCCCAGCCAAGCAAGGTCCTGTAGAGCAGTTTGGAGTGCTCGCCACCCTGTCAAGGTGGAGGTCGCGGGTTCAAGTCCCGTCAGGACCGCTCAGGTAGGTGTTCGATCCACCACCAAGGTCAGGTAGCTCAGTCGGTACGAGCGTCCGCCTGAAAAGCGGAAGGTCGGCGGTTCGACCCCGCCCCTGACCACACTGATTGAGCAGGGAAAACGCCCCGAGCCGATTACGGCCCGGGGCTTTTTGATGTCCGGTGACAGCAACACTGACAGCAACGTCCCGGCGGAACGTGGGCCAGCTTCTATCGAAGTTTGTAATGCCTCAAACGAGGAGCCCCGGTGATGCGGGTAAGCGGTAGCGCTTACCCGAGGTCATGGACCGAATCGACTGGGTGCTGCGGAGTGAGTTCAGCACTGCGAGCGAGGCGGTTGACAGTGCAGGGGCACTGAGATCTCAAGCCCGTGTGCGAGTTCGGGTAAGCGGTGACGCTTACCCTGATCCGGGACCAGGACGACTCGCTCGCCGCGAGGCCGAACTGGCCCGGGGGTTGCCCGTTCAATCTCACTTGTAAAGTGAGATCACCGTCGCGATCACGGTAGCCAACCCTGCGAGCAGAGTGACCATCGCTGTGACAGCATCAAGATCCGGCAACCACCGTGTCCACACATTGTGGGGTTTTTTCCGATGGCGGGCCACCGACATTACCTCCTCACTCCCGTCATTCTTCAGGTGACGGACATCCCGACACCTGCGAGTGACGAAGAGGAAGCGGTTCCCACTTTGTGTGCACTTGGCCTCATCGTAAGTGAGTCGGCTTTGATCTGGCGCCACATCAGCGACTTCTATTGACAGTTGCCGCTAAAGAGCTTGAGAACGACAAGACGCCCCGGCCAAAGCCGAGGCGTCGGAGTAGGGCTCCTGTTCTAGGCGAGCGCGTCGCCGAGTTTGCCGAGGGCGTTGCGCTTGTCGTCGAGGGTGACATGGGCGTAGATGGTCATGGTCACCTCGATGTCGCTGTGGCCGACGATGTCTCGGACGACCTGGGGCGGGACGCCGAGGTTGAGTAGCAGGGTCACGCAGGTGTGGCGGAGGTCGTGAAAGCGCATGTCCCCGAGGCCGGCGGCCTTGCGAATCGCTCCCCAGCTTCGCCGGAGGTTGTCCGGCTCCATGGGCGTTCCACGCCGAGACGGGAAGACGAGGCCGTGTTCCTCCCAGTCGTCCCAGCGGTCGGAGCGTTCGGCGAACTGCTGCTTGCGATGCGCCCGGAGCGCTTCCACGCAGATCGAGGGAAGCGGGACAGTCCGCTCGGAGTCATTGGTCTTGGGCCGGACGAACTGGAGACGACCCCCGACTCGCTGGAGGGTCTGGATCACTTCGAGTTTCGCGCCGTCGAGGTCGATGTCCACCCAGCGCAGCCCGAGGAGCTCCCCGCGCCGCAGGCCGAGGCAGAGCGCCAGGACGTAGAGCGCCGACAGCCGATGCTCGTGAGCAGCCTTGAGAACCGCACGCGACTGAGGCACGGTCAGACCGCGATTGACCTTGTACTTGGGAACCGGGACCTTGACGAGCTTGGCCGCGTTGCGCGGGATGATCTCCTCTCGTACCGCGGACTCCAGGGCGTTGCGGAGTACGGCGTGCACGGACTGAACCATGCGGGTCGACAGCCGGGACTCGCAGCACTCGCTGTCCTTGAGCGCGCAGCAGACGGGGATCTCACGGGAGGCGTCCCAACCATGCTTGCAGCACTGGCACTCGGTACGGGTTCGGGTGATGAACAGCCGGACCTCCTGGGCGTTGAGCTTGTTCAGCCGTCGCTTGCCCAGGCCGGGAACCAGGTGCAGCCGGACGACGCTCTCGTAGCCCTGGTAGGTCTTGGGGCGCCGCTCCTCGCGGACGATGTACTTGAGCCAGTAGTTCAGGTAGTCGCCGACCGTCCAGTTCTCCGAGGAGACGGGGATGCCCTCGTCGGAGTTCTTGAGAAGCTCGGTCAGCTTCTTCCGCGCATCTTCCTGGGACCGGGCCGAGCCCTGCACGCGCTTGACGGCTCCACCCGTGGTGGGCACGAAGGCGGCGTAGCCGTACCGGCCGTCCTTCCGGGGCCAGATGCTCCCCTCACCGTTGGAGCGCTTCCGCATGCGGCGCTTGCTCTGCCGCTTCGGCCCTTCCTCGGGCGTGCCGAGTGCTGTCCTGGTCATCACGCCGCCTCCATCAGGTTGTGGATGCACTCGGTCACCGCGTCGACCGGGATGAGACGGCGACGGCGGATCTTCAGGCTTCGGATCTCGTTCGAGCGGATCAGGCAGTAGAGGGTCCACCGGCTTACCCGGAGGCGGGCGGCGGCCTCGTCGACGGTCAGGAGTTGCTCGTCATCCATGCGCGGCCTCCGGCGGGAATGCGGGGGGAAGCAGATCGGTGCCGCTCAAGGCGGCGGCGAGGAGCCGTTCACCGGCCGACAGGCCCTGTCCGGCGTAGTCCCAGTGGGAGGTGACGAGTACGGTGTCCTCCTCGAAGAGGGGGAGTCGGCCGGTGCTGACGGCCTCGTCGCGCATGTGGTCGGCCCGTTCGGCGCGAAGGTCGCCGAGGGTGGTGGAGTAGCGCCGTGATTTCGTGGAGAAGTGGCCGCGGAAGCCGAGCATGTGAGCCCACTGCACGAGCCGGAATTCGGTCAGCTCGTCGAGCACGCCCAAGCGCAGGCACTCGGCGATGAGTCGTCGGGGGTGGTCGCGGATCGGCAGGGCGGTCAAGTCGTCGAGGAGGTTGATGCGCCGGTCCAGAGTGCCGACGCACTCGGCGGCCTTGGTGGCGTATTTGGCGATGTAGGCGGCGACGGCCTGTTCGGAGAGGTCGCCGTTCATGGTGATCTGTCGGACGTCGAGCTGAGCACCCCACCGGAAGACCCGCGTGGGCTCACCGGGGACCTTCGGCACGGTCACCGCGACCGCCGAGGCGGCATGTCGTACGGCATCCGCCATCAGGTCGGCCGTTGCCCAGGCCGGGGGAGCCGTGACCGGTCCCTCCGAGCCGTCGAGGCGGATCACGGCATGGAAGTGGACGACCCCGCGCCGCTGGTACTCGGCCACCTTGGCGAAGGAGATGACGGCCTGTTCCCGTAGCTCCCGCTGGGTCAGTCCGGCGTTCTTGGCGATGCGTCGGCGCAGGGCCTCGGTGAAGCGTCGCCACAGTTCCGGGGACATCGCGTTGAACAGCACCGAGCCCGCGTAGTCGTAACACTCCGGGCACAGCGGTTCACCGAGGCACGGTTCGTCGGCCCCGTGCCGAGTGGTGCAGGACATGACCCGCCCGTGCGGGCAGGTCTCGGCGTCGCGGCGGGCGTGACACGGCAGGACCTTGCCGTTCTTCTCCCGTCGTACGTGCACCGGCCCGAAGGACGGCGCGGTGAGCGTGACGAACAGGCAGGGGTGCGCGCTCACCGAGGCCGGGACGCCCTTGCCGCCGACCAGGCCCGCGCGCACCAGTTGGTAGGTGTCGGCCCGGTAGGTCTCGGCGCAGGACGGGCAGCGGGTCGCGCGGCGGGTCTTGCAGGCCACCCGCAGTACGCCGTCCGGTTCCAGGTTGGTGCTGTAGCGGTGCAGGAGTGTGCCGGTCGCGCGGTCCCAGTGTTCGACCTTTCCGCGCAGGTGGATCGGCTGTCGGCAGCCGCCGGTCCGGCGGATCTGGGAGGCCCAGCGTTCGTAGTGGGGATCGCGGAGCCGGGAGATCATTCCAGCTACCGCGTGTGGATCGGTCAGGGTGGGCAAGATAGGTTCCGTCCTGTGCAGAGTGATCTGTGAGGGATGGCCCCCGGCGTGGCGCGGAACTTGGCGGTTGTGTGGCCACGCGGGGGGCGCTCACGGCTATGCGCCGTGGTTGTCGATCCCGATGCCGTCGCAGTCGGGGCAGGTCTCGCCGTCACCGGTGACGCCGGTCCCGTTGCAGGTGCAGCAGCGGTAGCGGACCACCGGGAGTAACTCGGTCTCGGCGTGCATGGAGAACTCCCTTCACGCTGTGCGCAGGTGGCGCAGTAGGTCGGAGGCGAGTTGGCCGGACACGCCCAGGCGTGCGCGCAGCAGGTCGAGGGTGATGGGCTTGCCGTGCTTGGCGTGGTGCTCGTCGGCCACGCGGCGGGCGTAGTCGAGGAGCGCGGGAGACGGTTCGGCACCGTCGCCCTGGTCGTCATCGGGGACGGAGAGAAGAACCGGAAGCGCGGTGACCGACTCGGGTACGGCCGGGGAGGGTTCGGGGCGGGGACCGGTCGCCCGGCGTTCCAGTATCGAGACGGCGATCAGGAACGCTGCGGCGGGAATGCCCGCGGTCAGCCAGCCCCATACGGAGGGTTCGGCTTGGTGGAGGTTGGCGGCCAGGGACAGGACGATTCCGGCGACGAGGACGAAGGTCGGCCAGGAGAGCGGACCGGTTCGCTTGCGGCCGATCTCCTTGTCGCGTTGACGTTCGCGGGCGGCCATGACGCAGGTCAGATCGACGCACACGGCCACCGCCCAGGCCATCCAGCCCGTCTGCCCGTGCTCCACCGCTGTCTTCCGTACGTGGGAGAAAGAGCCGGCACCGGCGATGAGCGCCAGGACGATGACGGGACCGGAGTCCAGCAGCCAGGAGGCGAGGCGTCGCATGGTGGTCAGCCCTTCCGGAGTTCCGGGAGTACGGGGTCAGGGGTGAGGAACTCGGCGAGGTCGGCATCGGTCACCTCGGCGCAGTGGGTACCGGCCGTGATCTCCGCCCAGGACGGAGTGAGACCGGCGTAGGTGTGGGTGGCGTCTTCGGCGGCCTGCTCGGAGACGTAGAAGGAGCGCGCCCGGTACCACTGGCCGTCCTGTCCGGCCACGATCGCGACGCCGGGAGTCTCGGAGGCGATGGCCCGAGCGGAGACCAGCGCCGCAGGGTCGAGATCGCCGAGGGTCATGGTCGCGGTTTCGGGATCGTTGACCCGATGGCAGATCCGTCCCGAGCACTGAGCGCGCAGCGCGGTGACGCCGGGACCGAGGTCGGAGCCGATGCGCTGGCCGCAGCAGAAAAGATAGATCCCGAACGCCCGCCCGAGCTGAGCGACCCGCAGCAGCGCGGTGGAGGTCTTGGCGATCTCGTCTTTCTCGGACTTGTCGGCCATCAGATACAGCTCGGCCAGCTCGTCGACCAGGACCACGACGGGAACCGGCCGCCGGTCGCTGGACAGCTGCCAGATGTTGCGTGCTCCGGCCGTACGGCACGCGGCCATCCGGTCGGCCATCAGCGCGACGAGGTCATCCAGCAATTCCACGCATTCGGCGCGGGAGGTGGCCAGCGCTGAGAGGCGAGGTTCGTAGGGGGTGAACTCCACCCCGCCCTTGAGGTCGAAGCCGACGAGCGCGACCGGTTGCGGGGACAGTCCGATGATGAGGGCGTTGGCCAGGTTCGACTTGCCCGATTGGGTGGCGCCCGCGTTGAGCCAGTGCGGGACCGTCCGGAAGTCGATGACCCAGGGGGAGCCGGTCTCCAACCGGCCGACGGTGACCTTGAGGAGTTCGGTCGAGACGGGGACCTGACTGATCCGGACCAGCGGGTCTCGGATGGTCGCGGCGAGGGTGACGCGGCCCCGTTTCGTCGAGGAGACGCGTACGGCGTGCACGCGCCAGGAGTGTGCGAGCCGGTCGGCGACCTGGGCGTAGTCCTCGGGGATCTGTCCCTCCAGAAGACGGACGGTGACCCGCCAGCCGTGACGGGTCGGCATGGGCAGCCACATCCACGGCTTGGTGTCGACCGCGACCCGTTGCAGGCGTCGCTTGACGCGGACGAGGCCGGTCGAGGAGATCAGGCCGGGGACGGTGGTGAACCAGAAGCGCTGCCGCTTCTTGGTCAGTCCGCAGCCCAGGGCGACCTTGCGCCAGGTGAAGCGGACCGTGACGGCGGTCAGCGGGTAGCCGAGGCACATCCAGAAGGACCGGTAGTGCCAGCGGTGCCAGGCCCAGAGCCCGGCCACCGAGGTGGCCAGGACTCCGAGCGTGAGGAGAAGACCGTCAGACACCGCGTGCCTCCACGGTGCTGGCGGCCAGGAGTGCCGAGGCGCGGTAGGCGATGCCCCAGCGGCCGGACAGTTCCCAGACGTAGCCGACCAGGCCGACAGGCTTGACCTCGTTGCCGGGGAAGACCGAGGGCTCCCCGACGACGCCGATCTTGACCAGCTCGATCTTGCCGAAGGCGTCCTCAACGGAGAACAGCACCTCGTAGACGGTCTGGCCGCTGGCCTTGTCGGTCTTCAACTCGCCGGTCTCCTTGTTCACGATGCGCGGGCACGGAGCCTTCACGCAGATGAACTGGAGCCGGGAGACGTCGACCGGGATGGGGATGTTGCGCATGCTGAAAACACCTCTCGTCTGCCTGCTGAGCAGGGCATAGGGGACGAGGGAGATCGCACGCCGTCAGAACCGAACGCGATAGCATCGAAGCGCCAACTAGGGTGCTGACCGCATCCGGCCTGGGCGGGTCTCCCGCTCAGGCCACTTTCATGTGTGGCCTGTCTCCGCTCTTCGAGAGCGGTCTTTCGCTATTTGCCCCTGAAACGCAGAAGAGCGTTTGCGTTGGGCTGTCACCTCCTGTTGGGGAGAGCTTCAGCGTCAACACAAACGCTACCTCGCACCGCGAGTACCTGCTAGTACTTTTAGTATTAGTGCACGTACTTTTTCTACACTCCAACTCGGTCGGCGAGTTCCCGCAGCTCAGGCGAGGGCGGGTCTTGCATGGTCAGCAAATCGGACACCAGCTGGTAGGTGATTCGGTGGTTCCGTATCTGCTCCGGTGTGATGGACTCGGCCTCCAGCAGCGCGGACACGGCCTCTGCGACCTGACGGCGCTGGGCATGAGCGCGAGCAAGGTCTATCTGGAGCCGAGCGCGCCGCTCACTCGAAAGCGGCGAGGTGTCGACCGCCGTCCCGACCCGCAGCGCATGACCGGCGTCTCCCAGCTCGACCGCCACCGCCACCTCGTGAAGCGCGACGTTGGCCGGACCGAACTCGGTGTTGTAATCGTTGCGCCCCTCTTCCAGCCGCTCCGCGACCTCACGAGCCCGCGCCAGATGCTGGTACGCGGTATCCGCCTCGTTCAGCCGGGAAGCGGCCACGGCCCGCTGAAGGGTAAGTCCACCCCACAGCGACATGGCCTCGGGCTTGCCCTCGTCGACCAAGAACCATAGAGCCTCGGCGGCTGTACGAGCCGTCTCCTCCACCTGGTCGAAGTGACGCGCGCCCAGGAAGACGAAGCCGAGCCGGAAGGCGCCGGCCGCCATCATCAGTGGGTTGCCCGCCCGCTCCGCGGCGACGATCGCCCGATCGGCGGCGATCCACGCGGCCTCGGGCTCACCGAGCTTGGCGAGCGCGGCCGAGCACGCCTGGTAGGTCACCGCGAGCAGCTCGAACAGCTCCGCCCGCCGGTCCTCGGGAGCCGATCGAGCAGCGGACTCCAGCGCAGGTACCAGCCCCCGCAGCAGGTCGGCCAGCTCCACATACCGGCTCTCGTGCGTCAGCTCCCAGGCCCGATCGACCCGCGGCTTGATCTCCGACGTCGCCGGGACGGGGGCCGAGTGCAGCATGGCCCGCAGGGAGTGAGCTCCCGACAGCACCAGGCGCAGACCGGCCGTTCCCGGAATCTCCTCGGCGGAGGCGGCGACCACCGGTGCCTCGGCAGCCAGTTCCGACAGTGGGATGTCGAGCGCCTCGGCGACCTTCTCCAGGACCGACATGCGATCGACCTTGCGGACCCCGCGCTCCACCTGCGAGATCCACGCCACCGACCGATCGACCAGCCGCGCCAGCTCCGGCTGTGACAGGCCGCGCCGCTTGCGTTCCTGGGCGATGCGCCGCCCCAGGGCTCTTTGGTACTCGGTGCTCACCCCGCCGTTCCCTTACCGCTCTGGAGGGTCAGCCAGTCGACCTCGACCGAGGACAGCAGCTCTTCCCGAGCGCCCAGGAACCGCTTGGTGTGCTCCTGCTCCTCGTGGGTGTCGAAGGCCGCGCGGTCCCGGTAGAGCTCGTAGAAGATCCGCTGGAGCGGCTGGCCGTCGACCCGGTGCGAGGCGTACACCAGCGTTCCCGGCTCACCGTCGCGGATCTTCTCGATGGTCTCGCCGACCAGCTGATCGAACGCCTCGGCGGTTGCCTCGTCCTTACAGGTGAATCGGACCATCAGACCGAACATGGGTGTCCTCCTTCGTCGGAGCCTCTACGAGATCAGTACTTATTGTGCGGCGCAAGTACCTCAAGTGGCTTGCACTATAAGTATGGTACTCGTACTTTAAGTATCAGTCACATGGTGAGTGCCCCTGACCTGCTTGATCGCGAGGTGAGCCGACGATGACCCCACCCCCAGACAGCCGTGAAGGCGCTGGAAGATGGCACCGAACCTTCCTGGGAGAGAAGGAACAGGTACGCGCGGCCCGTAGCTTCGTGAAGGCTCACCTTCCCGATCACCTGGACGCCGAGCTCATCATCAGCGAACTCGCGACCAACGCCGTCGAGCACACGCGCACAGGACAACCGGGCGGACTCTTCACCACCACCGTCAAGCGCAACCCCGACGGCACCGCCTACATAGAGATCGCAGACCAGGGCGGCCCTGCCGTATTCGGCCTTCCCACTCCCAACCGCGAAGGCGGCCGAGGGCTCTACCTCGTGACGGCTCTCGCCACCGCATGGGGATTCAAGGGCGACGCCGCCGGCCGAACGGTCTGGGTCGAACTACCCCCGCCCGCTCCATGAGCACCACGCCCCCAGCGCTACACGCTCTCCGCGAGCGGTTCCCCGCCTGGGCGTTCCTCTACAACCCGTTCGCGTATCGGTGGTTCGCCCTCCAAGGCCGTACGACCACGCTCACCGCCGACACGGCCGAGGAACTCGCGACTCGTGTTGAGAGCTTTCAGTCACGCCGCCCCATGACCAGACCTCAACCGCGGCGATGACCCTTACCTCTCATGTGATCACACCGGCCTGCCCGATCGAGTGCCTCAGGCCCGTGCTGTCCGCCAGGGCCTACAATCCGCTCACCCAAGCCTGCGGCGCTTCGGTCGACCGGCCCGATACGGTCGCAGACGTGATTACGCTGTTGCGCACGCGCCAGCTCGATCAGATCTGGGGGTTGGGGCCACGGCGTATCGGCGAGATCGAAGTAGCCCTAGTGTTCGTTGGCTTGACCCACGACCACGGCGACCCGCTCAGCGGCAACCTGTGAAGCACCAGGTGAGGGCATCATGACAGTCGCTATGCGTTCAAGATCATCAGAGCCCGCCTGCTGTCCAGTCCCAGGAGATGACTGACGGATCCGTCCCAGGACATGGACGACAGGTGATCTAGGAAACATAGGAGGCCTTGCGGGGCCGGGCAGCTTTGACGTTGCGGACCGGTAGGTCGGTGGTGCGATGCACCGTGCGCGGGCCTTCGTCCAAGTCGATGGTGAGCGTGCTGTCACTGACGTGCACGGTGACGACCTGGCCGGCATGCAGGCGACCGAGCGAGACGCTCTGGCGGGCGACCACGATCACCCCGCAGGAACTGGCGCGGCGCTGCACCGTGATCGGCGACCGCGCGGGAGTCGGCGACGGCCCAGCCGGACGAGCACCACGCAACAGCAAGCACTTGGCCCAGATCAGCGGATTGGGCCGAGTACGCAGCAACTGGCGGGTGTCGGGGTCCAGGAACATCAACGTGTTCTCCTCGATCCGGATCGTGACCCGACGCCCGCCCAAGATCTCAGCGGCCAGCAGGTAACGGCCGGCCAGGCTGACCATGCCGTACTTGTTCACCGTCCGCTCCACCTCCACCACCGCATCGTCTTCGGCCACCGGCAGCGGCGACGGCCCAGCCGGGCGGCCACCACGAGCCAACAGCCTGGCCAGATCGTTGGTCGACAAGTGCGAGCGCAGGCTCTTCAGCCGCACCCCACCGACCAGCAGATGAATCACATCCACATCCGCCCACAAGGTGATCACCTGACCGGCGCGGGCCGGCCCAAGCCAAAACTGCTTACCCGCCACCCCCAGATTGCCGCTGGCCGGCACCACCCGATCGAACTCGATCGGCCCGCCCGCCCTGAAAACGGGCGCCGCATCCGTCGTCGACCGCCCGGCCATCCCCTTGCCCTCGTCGCTGCTTTTGTGGCCCTGCACCGGCACTCCAGGTGCGACCTCGCCAACCGCCTCACCAGCGACGGGTGCCGGATCCGGCTGCACGGACAAAACCGCCGGCAGGCGCAGCGGCAGCAGCTCCCGCTCGGCCGCACCCACCGGCGTGAACCTGTCCGCCGGGACCGCCATGTCCAGGCTCTGATGCGGCCTGACGGTGTTGTAATGGGCCACCCAGGCATCCAGCGCCGCCTGCACGGCGACCAGGTCCTCAAACGGACCGGCCTCCTCCAGCAGCTCGCGACGCAGGCTCAGATGAAACCGCTCGACCTTGCCGGTGGTCGTCGGCGAGCGCGGCTGGGTGAGCCGATGCACGATGGCGTTGTCCCGGCAGATCCGATCGAACAGCACCTCACCGCCATGACCGAACCGCGCGGTGAACTGCTTGCCATTGTCGGTCAGCACCTCACCCGGCGCCCCGAACGCCTGCAACGCCTCGGCGAAGGCCACACAGACCGCCCGGCCGGTGGCCCGCACCACCGCCTTAGCGATCACGCAATACCGCGAATGGTCATCGATGCCGGTGACCACCTTGACCTCCCGGCCATCGGCCAAAAACACCCCGCCGATGATGTCCATCTGCCATAACTCCATCGACGCCTCACGCTGCCAGCGCCGAAAGACCCGCTTACGCCGCCCCGCCCCCGGCTCGATCAGCCCATGACGCACCAACGCCCGATACACCCCCATCCGCGACGGCGCCGGCCCCACCCCACGTCGGCTGACCTCGTGCGCCAGCCGGACCGGACCCCACCGCGGATGCTGGCGCCGCAACTCACACACCAGCACCTCCACCTCCGCTCCCATCTGCGTCGGAGACGAACGCGGCCGCCGCGAGCGATCCACCAGCCCGCCCAGACCCGACTCCCGATACCGCGACACCCACCCCGACAACGTCTGGCGGGCTACCCCCACCTCGCGCGCGACCTCGGTCACCGAACCGCCGGCCAGCACCGCCAGCACCGCCCGATACCGCTGCTCGACAACGGACATATCCACCAGAGCCAATCCCGGCCTCCTGACGCGCGACACCCGCAAACGACGCACGAAAGATCGGCCGATAACGGCACCCGTCAAACATGTCCTGGGACAGAGGTGTCAAGCATCTCCCGGGACAACACACACAGGGTTCGCCTACTCCGGATGAGAACTTTCTCTACGTCTTCAAGGCAGTCCGCCTGCGGCGGCCTGCGCGCGTCGGGCGGTCACTGGCCGCGCTGCGGCTCTTCGGCCGGTCGCGGCCAGCACCGCCCACGCGCTTGACGACCAGGTGGACCGCAGAGGAGACGCGAAGCGTAATCCCTAGGAGGCTCGGGAAACGTGCGAAGCGAGCCGCGCGGAAGAGGGGGCCTAAACCTAGAGACTCCATTCTTCGGCCTGGATTTCCTTCGGAAGTGACCACCCGTAATTTGCTGCAGGCGACGCCGGAGCACTCTCATTAAAAAACGGTTTTTGCCACGTGATGCCGAAATTTTCTGTGGCATGCAGGATTTGAAAGGCCATTCTTTTGAAAAGCTCTTCTGGGCTGAGTGGCTTAAAGGGGTTTTCAGCTCTGCTCATGAGCCACTCCTCTGTCACCTCTCCTTCGACATATTCGAGCCCGAGAAGCTCCATTAAATAAATAAGCTCAAGCGTCAATGGATTCCCCGCCTGCACCGCATTGGCCAGTTCGCGGCAGAGGTCCAGAAGTACCCGCCCTTTTGTTGAGACGCGGTACATCTGCGCCCCTCTATTCGGTTTATCCAGCACTCCTGAAGCCGCAAGAATGTGGACGCGACCGCGAATAGTAGTGGGAGACAGGGATAGCCTCTCGGCGAGGTTAGTCATATTGATGAATCCTTGGCGTGCTATGGATTCAGCTATTGCCAGATTGATTCCGATCATTCCTCCTAAGGGGAAAAATCTTTCCACATCTCTCTCGGAAATTCCTCCTAGAACTGTGGCTATGATTATGTCGTTGGTTAACCTCTCCTTAAGGATATTGGTCACTGTATCTCGATCAACCTCTTGGTCGGCATCGAAAGTGGGGGTTATCCAGATAACTCGAAGGCGAGAGAGTCGCTCTTTAAGAGGGGTTTTCTTGGTATCTTCCACTATCTCCCATACTGTTCGGCGATTTTGAATCGTATCGCGAGCTATGTATAGAGTGATCTTTGAATCTCCGTCCGAAAGAAGAGTTCGAAGGTCTTTGTCTATTCCCTCGGTGTGCTTCCAAAGGGTCTGCCCGCTAACCAGTCGAGACCAGTCGCGCACTAGTTCACATGTAAAGTCAAACTTTTTTCGCTCGCTTTCCTTGAAGCCGTATAATTTGGTATGCGAAAGTTCTTCTAATAGCGTTATTGTTTTATCTGAGAGAAACTTGTGCTCTTCGGACTCTGCCATTCGTGCCCCTCGGTTTGTCCTACTTCCTCCCCTGGATCCTGCCAGATTCCACCGACATTTTCCATGTCGCATAAAATGAGCCTTTTGGGACGTTGTACGACTTTTTGTCTGCCGCGCGGCTTCCGTTCCTCGGGCCTGACGGCCCTGCGGTACGGGTCCACTTGCCATCGAATGGCTTCATGATCTCGTCGTCCAGGCGTACACAGCCAGGGGAACGCTCACGAGTAAGGTGGCAGCCGTGCAGCGACTCGCGCTCTTCGACCTGGACAACACGCTCGTCAACCTGGACGAGGCATTCCAGGTATGGGCCAAGGAGTTCGTCGAGGAACACGACTTGGAGAGCGAGGCGGCTGACTGGTTGCTCTCTCTCGACCGGGCTGGCTATCCGCACCGTGAGGTTTTCTTCACTAAGGTCCGTGACCGCTTCACTCTGCCCGAGTCGGTTGACGATCTGTGGAGCCGCTATCGCCAGCGCATGCCGTACCTCGTTCGCTGTCGACCCGAAGTGAGGTACGAGTTGTCTCGACTCCGCGCGTCCGGCTGGAAGGTGGCGATTGTCACCAACGGCACCGCGGACAACCAACTCGGGAAGATCCAGCGGACGGGACTGGCCGAGGTCGTCGACGCCTACGCGCTTTCAGGGCTCGAAGGTATCCGTAAGCCCGACGTCGGGTTGTTCGAGGTCGCGGCCCAGCGCTGTGGTGTGCCCCTAGAAGGCGGGGGATGGATGGTCGGAGACCACCCCGTTGCCGACATAAGTGGGGGACAGGCGGCCGGTCTCCGTACAGTGTGGATCGACCGGGGTATGTGGCCGGACCACGAGTATGGCGCGGATCATGTCGTCACTGACGTGCTCCAAGCGATGGAGATCCTCCGAACGGAAGGTGATCGGCCTGGACGGCCGGGCAACGCGGATACTGATCTTGCTGATGAGGATGCTAACAACAGATCTGGACGGTCCAGGACGACCATGGACTGAAGGACTCTGCAAAGAGTGCCTAACTAGGCCCCGAGGAAGAACGAGGCCAAGTATGGCGAGTACCGCACCAAGCGGCTGATCCTGGAGATCTGAGAGCGGGATGCCATCGACGGGCGCAAGCCGTACTTGATCCTGCTCGACCCGCCGCTCGGTGTACTAATGTCCCGACCAGTCGATCACCCTCCAAGGAAGGACAACCTTTGAGCGACTCCCCCCGTGCCTTCGACGCTGAGGGCGAATGGTGGCTGCCTGGATACGAAGACCGGAGGGTGGCCGGAAGGCTGCGCTTCGATTTGGACTCTGGTGCGGAACTGCGATTGATCGGGACCTTCCGCTCGATGTTTGAGGAAGGGGACCACTCGCAGCGGCCGGACGACACGACAGTTGTCGCCTTCTCCAAGGACACGATCGAGAGGGACGGAACCTACCCGCGTATCCATGGGCTGGCAGATGGCAAGCAATACACGCTGGAAGATTGCTTCCGCTCCCGCACGACCCGACACCTTCTCAGCGGGGGCGGAACGGAGACTGTCCACGTTAACCAGATCTTCCAGGGTGCGTACTTCGGGAAGGACGAGGCTCTGGCCGCGGATGGTGTGTCGGTGGAGTTGCGCTACCTCACCCACTGGATCTGTGACAGCGGGATCAAGGAGACGCAGGCGTTCCCGGCCACTGATCTTCCGCCGGATGTTCCGAGCATCACGCTGGAGGCTCGGGCGCTGGATGACGCTGTCGTTGCCCTGCCGGGCGGTGACACACTGCGGTTAGAGCACTCGGTCACTGTCGACGGTGACCGGATCACCGCGCGGGGGCTTTCGCAGAAGTTTTTCTTCCGCCTCGACACGTCGTCGCTCCGCCCTGTTCCGGAACTCGTGGAGCGCGCTAGTGACCTGCAGGACCTGGTTTCCATTGCAACAGGCCGTACGGCGGAGTTCGATGGTATGCGGTTCTGGCATCCCGACGTGGTCTGGGAGGGCGGGGACCGCCGGCACAGGGAGCCGATCGAGTTCTTCGCGCCATGGAACTCCAAGGACAAGAGCAAGACTCCCGGAAAGCTGTCTCACCACGAGATGTTCTTCACCTACACCGATTTCGGTGGCATCGATGGTGTTGGCCGGTGGCTGGAGAGTGCCAGCCACCACCGAGGAGCGCTCGGGAGGGTAATGGCCAGCAAGTACGCGAAGAGCATGTTCGTCTCTGATCGCCTGCTCAACCGTGCGGCTGCCTTGGAAGCCTTCGACCGCACGAAGTTTGGACACTCGCAGAGCAAGTTCAAGACCCGGCTTGCGCGATGCACCGACTTGGCGGGAAATCTTTTTGTCGGACTCGTCGGAGACGTGGACGCGTGGGCGGAGGCGATCAGAAAGGATCGTGACGACATCGCTCACCACCTCGGCACGCGTGTGAAGCAGACCCCCTCGGCACAGCTCTTCCTGTCCAATTCGCTGTACTGGCTCTTCATCTTGTGCATGCTGCGAGATGCCGAGGCACCGGAAGAAGTCTTCGACCGGATCGAGAAACACTCCGAATTCGAATGGCTCGGACCGAAGATTCGAGCTGCCCTGTGAGGCAACGTGTTGACCGTCACTGCGGAAGCCGTGTCGTGTTCTCGACGCGAGAGCTCATCAGCTGAAGCTTGACGGGGACACCTAGATGCCGGGCTCCTGCGAATAGAAGCCCGGATGCAGGAGCGGTGATAGTAACGTTCCCACGCAAGCGCTCAGCCCAGGCGCCATCCCGCCCTTAGCGAGGGCCGCCAATCTCTGTATGGTCTGGATCGACTGGGGACATGGTCGGACCAGGAATACAACGTGAACTCCATCGTTAGAGATGTACTCCAGACGATGGAGAGGTTCCACGCAGCTCGGTGAGCGGTTCGGAGGTCGAGTGTAACGTGAGTGCCGATCTTGCTAACGCGGATGCTAACAACAGGTCTGGACATCTCTGGACGACCGTGGACTGAAGGACTCCACAGAGGCCGCCCGAGCAGGCCCGGAAGACGGCTGTGGGCGGTCCTGGACGATCGTGTTCTAACTCGTAATGAAGAGGTGTAAGCCGCAGAGAGATGGCAACCGTCCGGAACATTCGGGGCTTGAAAGCACAAATACCCTGCTGTGTGCGATCTTCGGACTATCGCTGTCCCGGATACCGCGTCAGGAAATGACGCCTTAAGAAGGCTCAGTGTGTCACTCCGGCTTACATCTTTGATAGCAAGTTCCCTGGTCCGGCACGGATCGGGGAACTTGCCATAAATCACACGTGGTTGCGGTCGGCGCAGGAGCATCGGTTTTCATTGCACGTCTCGTGCTGGTTATTTTGGCAGTAAATGCAAGTGCCGTATCCATTTCCCATCTGATCACACCTCCTTTCGGCTCGACTAGTGTGCCCATTCGGGAGGGATTTTGGCAAGTGGAGGTGCCCCAAAGCGTTTCTTACGCGAGGGGGCGGAGATTCTAAGAAACGGAAGACGTGACGGTGCGGGACCTGGCACCTCCTTTTGGGGCATCGGTGATCGCTACTAGATAGGACAAAATATGCTTTTGGGGCGTTCCGTAATGTCTAACTGGCGTGTAGACAAGGTGAGCATTTAGTGTAATTTAAGCCTAAATGACACTTTTGTCCGTCTTGAGAAGTTGTTCATGTTTAGGGATTCGCTGCGTAGCGGAAGGATTCGTTTGTGTATCGATTGAAAATTGCGGGATGAGTTGATCTATCTTGGATGAATAACCTGCTTGTCCCTACTAGACCTGCAGGTGAGCGCATGAGTGAGCAGTCGGCACAGGTGATCGTCGGTGAAGAGCAAGTCTCCAACCCTCCCGGTACCGCGAAAAAGACCGACAGCTCCGGTGGCAAGAAGCCTCCCGCTGGGCGGGCAGTTCCCAAGTGGGAGACCGACGCGCGAGACCGAGTCCGAACGGCCGTGCGCCGCTACTCCAAGCCGCTGGCCGATCTGGTGGCTCGTGATGCCAACGAAGGAGACACGCGGCTTCTGATCACAGACTTCCTGTGCGAAGGGCTGGGCTACGACAAGTACGAGGATCTCACCACCGAGTACCAGGTCAAAGGCGAGTTCGCTGATTACGGCATTCGCATCGACAAGCAGTTGGTCGCCTTCATCGAGGTGAAGAGGTGCAGCCAGAAGCTCAACACCAAGCACCTGCGCCAGGTGCAGATGTACGCCGTCAACGAGGGTGTTGAGTGGATGATCCTGTCCAACGGACAAGTCTGGCAGGCGTACCACATGACCGCCGGCCTTCCCGTGGTCATCGATCTCGCCCTTGAGGTCGACCTTCTTGGAGACGCCAGCTTGGCGACCAAGGTTGATGGGCTCTTCTACCTGACCAAGGAGTCGTTCAAGCGCCGGTTGATGGATGACCTGTGGAGGGCGCGCGCCGCGACGTCGCCGAAGTCCTTGGCGCAGGTGCTTTTGTCGGAAGTCGTGGTCGATGCGGTGCGCAAGGAGCTTCGACGCCAGACGAGCTACAACGCCGACTCTGCTGAGGTTCACCGTGCCTTGCGTGACGAAGTGCTGCGAGCGGAGATCTTGCCCTAACCGCAGGTACCTCGAATGAACGTCCCGAATGGCTTGGCCTGTTTGGGACGCTCCACCGACTGTCGGCTGTTCAGGTGACAGCAGCGCTGACAGCAACGGCCCCACACACGGCCACACCTCGGCCACCGTCCACCACCCTCTGACCACGGTCTCCGCTACCTCACCAGCGTGATTGGTCCGCCTGAAAAGCGGAAGGTCGGCGGTTCGACCCCGCCCCTGACCACAGCAACTGAGCAGCACAAACGCCCCGAGCCGATCACGGCCGGGGCGTTCTTGGTTCTGTTTGACGACAACGCTGACGACAACGTGTCCATGGACACCGTGCGACTGATCTCTTTGTCGGTATCAACCGGTAGCGTCCTTCGTACTTCAGGGCAGTTGCGCCGTCGGCTGAGAGGAAGAGTCGTGGGCAGTTCAGCGTGGGACTACTGCACCCCGTATCAACAGGACTTGTCGGCTGCGCTTGCGGCTGCTCACGAACGCGCCTTTGGGGAACGCGACTACTTCTGGCTTTACGACGGGCGCTGGGGAACTCCTGAGCGGCCTCGGCCTCCCACGGTGGAGGAGCTATGGCAGGACGAGGGCGTGCGGCATTCGTTCACTCATTCGGTGCTGGACGTCTTCGAGATCCTGGGCGAGGGCGAAGAGCCCAGGGTTTGCGCAGCCAGGCCACTCACCTGGGAGGAGATAACCAGATTGTTCGGCACATCGCAGCCGACGCGTGTCGACTTCGACAGAGCGCATGATGAGGTGCACGGCGTGATTGAGGAGCGTGGCCACGCTTGTTACACCGTCTTGTATGACAAGCAGCGGCGACCGAGTGAGATCGTGTTCTGGGGGGTTACCGGGGATTGACCGAGCGGGAAAACGGAACGCCTCGGAGCATTATGCCCGAGGCGTTTCGATCGAGATCTCTATCAGCCGAGAGCGTCCCCGAGCCTGCCGAGAGCTGCGCGCTTGTCGCCGAGGGAGGCGTGTGCGTAGATCGTCATGGTCACCTCGATGTCGGAGTGTCCGACGATCTCCCGGACGATGTGCGGAGGCACGCCCAAGTCGAGGAGCAGGCTGACGCAGGTGTGCCGGAGGTCGTGAAGCCGTACGGCTCCGAGTCCGGCCGCGGTGCGAATCTCTGCCCAGCTCCGTCGCAGGTTATCTGGCTCCATAGGTGTACCGCGGCGGGAGGGGATAGACACGTCCAACGACCCGCGTTTCAGCGGAAGACCGGCGTTCACCGGCGCGCCGACCTCGGCGACGATGGCCCGGAGGTCGTCCGGCCCGGTTCCGGGAGGGAACACACAATCAGCGCCAGCCGACCAGTACGCCTCAGCCCTGCTGATCGCATCGGCACGCTTCTGATTCTCGGGTAGAGGCGAGGTGGGGAAGAAGGAGTCGATCCGGGCATTGATGACCAGCGGTACCCTGAGACGGTCGGCGGCTGCGCGCATCTGCGCGATGTAGACGGCGCGGACATCGACGTCGATCAGGCCGCCGTTGGCGTGATCACTGTCCTCGATGTTACAGCCGACGGCTCCGATCCCGGCTCAGCAGTTCGACCAGTTCCTCCGGCGCCATCCCGTAGCCGGCCTCGGCGTCGACGGTGACCGGCACGTCGACAGAGGCTGCGATGCGTTGGGCGACGAACCTCATCTCCTCGCTCGGGGCACCTTCACCGTCGTCGTGGCCCAGAGCGGCGGCGATCGCGTTGCTCGCGGTCGCGACCACCGGGAAGCCTACGTCGACGACGGCGCGGGCGCTGTCTACGTCCCAGGCGTTCGGCAGCACCAGCGGAGCGCCCGGGATGTGCAGGGAGCGAAGTAGCTCGGCCTTGTCGGCCTGATCGGCCATAGCGGTCTCAGTCGACAAGCGCGCCTGCGGACAGATTGACGATTGTTCCGGTCATGGCTCCAGCTCGATCTGAAGCCAGGAACGCGGCCGTCTCTGCGATTTCAGACAGCGTAGGCAGCCTCTTCAGAAGCGTCCCCTGCGCCATCCCCCCGCCTTCGAGCAATTCCCGGACCGACTGCCCGGCCGCTGCCGCGGTTTGCTTGAAGAGGTCCTTGGTGTAGGAACCCGCTGCCGGCGCATCGACGACAGCGTGTGGACGGATGCCGATCACCCGGATGTTGCTGGGCGCCAACTCCGCGGCCAGAACCCGCGAGAAGGCCTCCTTACCGGCCGAGCTCACGCTGTGCCCCAAGATGCCGCCTACAGCCAGTTTGGAACCCGGCTCGGACAACGTCAGGATGACGCCGGGACGCTCGCGACCCATGTGCCGTGCCACAGCCTTGCTCGTGATGAACAGCGTCCGGAGAAAGCCGTCAATCGGCCGCATGAACTCCTCCAGCGAGAGGTCCGCCAGCAAAGTCCCCTGGTCGTGCATGACACTCACGGCGTTGAGGGCGATGTCGATGCCGCCGGCCGTCGCCGCGATCGCGTCGGCGTGCTTTTCGACCGCCTGTTGATCGAGGACGTCAACTTGCGCGGTCTCGACTGTTCCGCCCGTGGCGGCGATATCACGCGCCACAGCGTCCAGCTTCTCCTGTGTCCGTCCGGCGATGAACACTCTCGCGCCTTCCCGGGCGAATACCCGTGCGATGGCGCCGCCGATAGCGCCCCCGCCTCCATAGATCACAGCGTTCTTATCGCCGAGCAGCAATCCACTCATATGTGTCCTCCAAAGGTGATTGATTCTTCCGAACGACTACACAGGCTCGATGGTCACACCGTCGCCGCTGCGAGTTCTGCCGCGTCCGCGAATATCGGAGGCTTCAGGAAGCTGGCTGCCCAGGCGAGCGGGATGGAGATCACCGCGATGATCAGACCGGTGATCACCGCGGATGAGGCGGCGAAGGTGCCGATCGCCACGCCACCGGCATACGAGGCCGACGCGATGCCTATGTTGACCTGTTGGTCAGTTGTGTTTCTGACGCTGGATCTGTTCCGCGATGCGCTTGATGCGGTTCAGCCGCGTATCCCAGGTCTTGCCGACTTCGTTCAGTTGCCGTACGGCGCGGGCGAGCTGCGCCTCGTCAACTTCGTAGCGCCGCTCGCGGCCCATCGGTGTCGCGTGTACGAGGCCTGCGCGATCGAGGACGCCCAGGTGCTTGGTGACCGCTTGGCGCGAGATCGGGAGACGATCGCTCAGGCTGGTCGGCGTACCGACTCCTTCCGCGAGCAGCAAGTCGAGCAGGCGGCGTCTGATCGGGTCGCCGATCGCCGACCAGAGTTCGTCGTCGACGGCGACGGTCATTGCGCCACCACGGAAGGGGCGTAGCTCTGCAGTCTGGGCAGGAACATGTCCCAGCCGCGCTCGTGGTCGTGGAAGGCCTCCTCGAGCACAGCGGCTTCCCAGCCCTTCTCCCGCCAGCCGCTCTCGGTCAGGCGCAGAATCGTGCCGTCACCGGAGGGTTCGAGCTCGAAGGTGATCAGGAGGGAGTTGTCCGCATCGGGCAGCTGACCATCAGGAGCGATCCAGCGGATCGCGAACCTGCGGGGCGGATCCACGTCGACCACCGTGATCGATTCGACCACGGCGCGGTCGTCCCACACCAGTTCGCCGACCGCGCCTGGCGCGGGCTCGAACGACGCGTCATCGGACCACCACATCTTGATGTGCTCAGGACGACTCACCACATCGAACACGATCTCCGGTGCCGCGTCGATGCGGATCTCGCGTTCCAACTTTCCGAACTCCACTATGGCCCTCCAATAGGCAACCATCGGTTGCGCGTGACTCTAGCGGCCGCGTCAGCGATCCGCAACCTCATGTTGCGTAAAGACCGTGAGGTCGACGCAGGGGAGCGCTTGACCAGGCGACGGCGACCCTCGATTGACAGGCGCCTTGCGATGAGCCGTAGGGATCAGAACATGCCCGGGCGCTCCACCGCGCCGACTTGGACCGCCCGGCTATCCGAGAGATCGCCGACCCTCTCTCGAGGCGCAGCGGCACGGTGTGGAAACTCGATCGGTCGACCGGTGACACATGAGGCTGGATCCACGACCCCGAGAACGGCTGTGAGAGTGGCGGCGAGCTCATCTACAAAAGTGGCAGCGGTCGATCATCTGTGGATTGCGGGAGCCGACTCGAATCGGTTCAGGGAATGGTGGGGTGGTGGATCTTTCTCACGTGGAGCGCCGACGTCTGGTCGTGGTCACCGCGGCCCTGTTCACCCATGGCTGGGACTGTACGGTTTTCGGTGTAACTCCTGATCAAGGAGATACACCTGATGAGTACCGTGATTCAGGCATCTGCGGACACAGACCTGGAGGAAGCCGCG
>NZ_JOEQ01000002.1 GCF_000721075.1 Streptosporangium amethystogenes | reverse complement strand
GATGGTACTGCACCGGGGACGGTGTGGGAGAGTAGGTCACCGCCGGACAATCTTTTATATGAGGGCCCTCACCTTTCGGTGGGGGCCTTCGTGCTTTCCGAGGGGGTTCCGGAAGGGACCTGCTGGTTTCTCCTGGGGGTTTTGGTGGGCTCCCGTGTAAGGGCCGGCCTCGGCTCCTATCAATTCGTAGTGGTTTCCAGAGAGCCTCCGAACAAGGGGTTGCACCTGGACCTCAAGACCTCCGATGGGCCCCTGGAGTTTTTTCGCCATCAGCGAGAGCCTCCGCCGAGCGGCCCCCTGCTCCGCCGAACCTGCGGCGGCAGGCGGGGACCCGACACTCCACAGCGCTCTGAAATCCGGCTTCGTGATCATTTACGGGTACCGGAGAAGGGCGTATGGAGTTTCAATGGCTTGCTAGGCTGGAGAGGCCGGGCCACCCCACCAGCGGGTGGCCTTCGTCGCGCCAGACCACGATAGGGCGGGGCAGCGATAGCGAACGGGGCGCACCCCGCGGCCGGAGACCGCCCGCACAGCGAACCATCCCATCCGATCGAGGAGATGGGATGCGCTCGCAGAGTGAGCCAACGAATGGACCAGAAGTGAACAGTGACAACCGGCCTGAAGGCGCGGGTCGACGCGAAGAGGGCGAGAACCGCGGATCTGGCGGTCAGGGAGGTCACCGCGGCGATCGCGCAGGTGGCTACAAGGGACGTCCGGGAGACGGCCCCCGATATGGTGAGCGCCGAGAGGGGCGCCCGGGCGGTTCTTACGGCTCTCGTGACCGCGGCGACAGGCCGTCCTACAACCGTGACGACCGCGGTTCCGGCCGCCCTCCCTTCAATCGCGACGACCGGCCAGGCGGTGGGCAGAGGTCTTCGGGGCCGCGTGGTGACAACCAGCGTTCCTACGGTGATCGCGACCAGTCCCGAGGCGGTTCCTACGGAGCCCGTGACGGAGCGTCGTTCGTATGGTGACCGCGATCAGTCGCGTGGTCAGTACGGTTCGCGTCCCGACCGTGGTGAGCGCAAGCCGTTCAACCGCGATGACCGTCCGGGTGGTGGTTACCAGGGAGATCGTCCGTCGTTCAACCGTGACGATCGTGGTGAGCGCAGGGAGCGCAAGCCGTTCAACCGCGATGACCGTCCCGGTGGGGAGCGTCCGTCGTTCAACCGTGACGACCGTCCCGGCCGTAGCCGTTACGGCTCCCGTCCTGACAGCGGCGAGCGCAAGCCGTTCAACCGCGATGACCGTCCCGGTGGGGAGCGTCCGTCGTTCAACCGTGACGATCGTGGTGAGCGCAGGCCGTTCAACCGTGACGATCGTCCCGCCGGCGGTTACCGGGGAGACCGTGATGGTGAGGGGTCACGTACCCGTTATGGCCGGGATGACCGGTCCGGTGGTCATGACGAGGCTCCCAGTCGCCAGCGTGAGGAATTGCCGGAGCTTGCCCCGGACATCACCGCGGAGGAGCTCGACAAGGAGATTCGCGAGGAGCTCCGTTCCCTCCCGCTTGACCTCGCGGAGCTGATCTCTCGCCACCTCGTGGCAGCCGAGAGGGCTCTGGGCGAGGGCGACGCGGAGCGGGCATACGAGCACACCAAGGTCGCCCGCCGCTTCGCGGCCAGGATCGGAGTGATCCGCGAGGCGGTCGGCATCGCGGCCTACCATGCCGGCCACTTCTCCGAAGCACTCAGTGACCTGCGTGCGGCCCGCCGGATGACGGGTTCCGACTCGTTCCTGCCGATCATGGCGGACTGCGAGCGTGGCCTAGGCCGCCCCGAGCGCGCCCTCGACCTGGTCCGCTCCAAGGAGGCCGAGCGGCTCGACCGTGTCGGCAAGATCGAGCTCGCCATCGTGGAATCCGGCGCCCGGCGTGATCTCGGTCAGCACGATGCCGCGGTCATCACCCTCCAGCGCCTGCCCGAGTTGCGCGACACGCGTCCCCAGCCCTGGTCGGCCCGTCTCGCCTTCGCCTACGCCGACGCGCTGTTCGAGGCGGGTCATGAGGGGCCCGCCACCGAGTGGTTCGGCCGGGCGATGGCTTTCGACGAGGATGGTGAGACCGATGCGGCCGAGCGTTACGCGGAGCTGACCGGGGCCGTCATCGAGGATCTCGAAGAGGACGACGATTTCGAGGATGAGGAAGCCGTCGACGACGACCTCCTGAACGACGCCGACGACGCCGACGATGACGACGCCGAGATCGACGACGTCGACGACGTCATCGATGAGGACGACGACATCGACGACGTGGCGACTCTGGACGCGGACATCGAGGACGAAGACGATCTCTACGAGGAGGCGTTCGGCACCGGAAAGCCTGTGATCGGGGACGCCCCGGCCAACGGCTCTCCTGACCCGAACGGAACGGCCGGTACCGGGCGGAAGATCCAGGAGAAGGAGGGAAAGGCGGACCTGGCTGTCGAGCCGGCCTTCATCGAGCCTGACTTCGGCGACATTCTCCGCGATGCCCCCGATGTCAACGACGATCTGGACGAGGCCGACGAGCAAGGCCGGAATCGCCGGAGCAAGCCCGAGGAGAAGTAGCTCTCCGGGGACTTCGCCGCATTTCGGGTGAACGGGCGAACGGCCCGTTCACCCGAAATGGCGATTCCAACGCGGTCCTGGGCCTGAGGGACGCGTCCTTACGACTCTGTCCGGTCCAGCCAGTGCAGGATTCCGGCCACGTTGGACGGGGCGCCGCTCAGCAGTTCGAACTGCTCGGCGGTGGCCTCGTCCGCCTTCAGCGCCGCATAGCGGTCGCGGGTCCGCTCCCTGACCATGGCCACCGCGTGGTCCAGGTCCATGGCCTGCGCGCGGGCCTGACGGGTCAGGTCGACCCAGACGCGCAACTCCTCGGCGGAGCGCCCCAGAATCTCCTCCACGTCCGTGACCGGCCCGTAGTGGCTGAAGAGCAGCCGTTGCGGGCCCAGTGCCCTGAACAGGGCGATCGAGTCCAGCGCGGTCCGCAGGTCGAAGTCCGGCGGGGGTGTGGCGGGGCGTAGGTCGCCCGTCTCCGGAAGGTAGACCCCGGCCGCGTCGCCGACGTAGAGGTCACCGGTGCCGGAGTCGATGAGCCCCACGTGATGTTTGGCGTGTCCCGGGGAGTGGTGGCTGCTCAGCGTGCGGCCGTTGCCGAGGTCGATGGTGCCTGTGTCGCCCAGCGCGCGAATTCGCGAGGCTTCGGTGGGGGAGAGCTCGCCGAACAGGGTGTCCAGCTTGTCGCCCCAGACCATTCGCGCGCTGGCCATCAGTTTGGCCGGGTCGGCGAGATGCCGGGCGCCTTTCTCGTGAACCACGATCTCCGCGTCCGGGTAGAAGCCGGCGAGATCCCCGACTCCGCCCGCGTGGTCCAGGTGGATGTGCGTGACAGCGATCGTGGCGAGGTCCGCCGGGCCGACGCCCAGCGAGGCCAGGGCGTCGCGTACCACGGGAGCCGAGGTGGAGGTGCCCGTCTCCACCAGGCAGGGCCGATCCCCGAGGATCAGGTATCCGGCCGTGATACCGGAGTAGCCGGCCATCCTCGTGTCGATCTCATAGACGTCTCCGCCGAGGGCGGTGATGTTGTCCACAGGTCACCTCATAACTGGAACCGGCGTCCCCAGAACGGCATTCGGCCATTCCGGCGCAGCTCACATCGTAGAGAGTCGTCTTCGGTCGTTCACTTTCGTACGTGTAGAAAGGTGTCGCTTGTGAGGGTCGCTGAGATGTCGTCTCCGGGGTGAATGTGTGATCCCGGTCACTGTTCTGGCCTCCAGGAGCCAGAGACCTCGGAGTCGCTCAAAGCCCCGGCCTCCTGGGTGGCCGGACCGCTCGTGAGCAGACGCAGGACCAGGCCGGTGCGGGGTTTGGGGCCGAAGGAGGTGGACTTGCGGGGCACCCGTTCCCCCCGGGCCGCGATCGCGAGCACATCCTCGACCGCCAGTGGGCGCAGCAGCACCGCCGTCCCCGCGGAGGCCCGTGCGAGCTGTACGGCGGCCTCCGGATCGTGGTGGACGACGCGCACCGAACGCTCGTCGTCTCGCATCCCCCACACCTTCGGCAGGAGGAACTCCGCGAGGATGGAGGTGTTCAGCGCCCGCCATCCGGCTGAGCGGTCGGTCGGCATGGCGTCCGCGAGCCGGTCGGGGTCGGGATCGGTGAGCAGGTAGGTGGGACCCCCGCCGGACAGCAGATAGGCCGGTCCGGTGCTCTCCCCCAGCGCGGCCAGCCCCTCGGCCAGGCCCGCGTGCTCCTGTACCTGCCAGGAGCCCCTGGCCTTGGCCAGCGCCTCCCCGAGCGGCAGTTCGGGAATGACCCGGTGGATGGCCTTCAGATGTGGGGGATAGGCGCTGGAGTCCACCAGGAGCGCGAGACCGAAATCCCAGGGGCCGGGCTCGGGTCTCGCGGCGTGGTGCTCCCGCTGGAGTTCGAGATAGGTGGCGTAGCGGTGGTGTCCGTCGGCGATCAGGGCCTGGCGAGGGCGGAGATCGGCATTGATGGAGGCGAGCTCACCGGTGTCGGTGACGGCCCACAGCCGGTGCCTGACCCCGTCGCCGGTCACCGCCTCCGCCAGCGGAGGCCGGGAGGTGGCGGTCCGGTCGACGAGGCGGGTGGCGGCGCCGCCTGCGCCGTCGTAGAGCAGGAAGATGGGCTCCAGGTTGGCCTCCGTGGTGCGCATCAGCGCCAGCCGGTTGGCGACCGGTCCGGGCATCACGTTCTCGTGAGGCAGGATGATGTGCTGTTCCGGCCCCGCCAGGCCCACGTCGCCGATGAGCCCGCGCTGCAGGATCCCGGGCCCGGACTGCTCGTAGACGTAGATCGCGGGTGTCTCGTCGGCGGCCAGTACTCCGGAGGAGAGCCACTCCTGAAGCCTCTCCCGCGCCTCGGCGTACCTGGGCAGGTCGATGCCGGGAAGGATCAAACGCACCACGTTGTTGGGGTGGGTGTCGAGTAGTTCCCGTACGCCTGCCTTGTCGATGAGATCGTAGGGCGGCGAGGTGACCCCGGCCAGGTCGTCGACCGTGAACCGTACGCCGTGGAACGGGCGTAGCACCAGCCCGTCGGGCACCGGCAGTTCAGGATTCGCCATAGAGGGCATGCTGCCATAAAGGCCTGAAACGGCCGGGCGCCGTCTCAAGGCTGCGGTGGTGCCCGGTCCCGTCAGGGAGTCGGCCAGATCTGTCGTCTGTCGATGAAGGAGGCCTCACACAATGGTCCAAGGACGTAGCGGTCCGTCTGATTCCCCCAACCCCGAGACGGGCGCTCCGGTCGGGGACGTCTACGAATGGTTTCAACGAGGGATGAGGTTGCTGGCCGAGGGGAGCCCGGCGGCGGCTGCCGCGCTGCTGGAGCGGGCGGCCTACGCGGAGCCGGAGTCCCGGAGCATCCGTGAGGCCCTCGCCCGGGCGCAGTTCAACTCCCGGCAGTACACCGACGCGGTCGACAGCTTTCGCTGGATCATCGATGCGAATCCAGCCGAGGACTACGCGTATTTCGGTCTTGGGCTCGCCCTGTGGCGGACCGGGGACATGGAGGGAGCCCAGGAGCCGCTGGCCATCGCCGTCGCGATGCGGCCCGACCAGCGGCACTACGTCTCCGCCTTGAAAAGCGTGCGCGCCACGTTACGGGCCCGCCGGATGTGATCCGTATGTGATCTGTGCGAGCAATGGAACGTGGGTGATGAAATAGGTCGGTGGACACAAACGCGCTGATCGACCTGTATGACACCCTCCTCCTTGATCTCGATGGGGTGGTGTATCTCGGGCGCGACGCCGTACCCGGGGCGCCTGAGGCGCTGTGCCGGGCGGCGGAGCGTGGTGTGCGCCTCGCCTACGTCACCAACAACGCCTCGCGCACCCCCGGCGCCATCGCCCAGCACCTGAGCGCGCTGGGTGCCCCGGCGACCCCCGACGACGTCGTCACCTCCGCCCAGGCCGCCGCACGGCTCGTGGCCGAGCGGGTCGAACCGGGTGCCGCGGTGCTGGTGGTCGGCGGGATGGGACTGCGCACCGCGTTGCGCGCCCACGGTCTGCGCCCGGTCAGCACCGCTTTGGACAGCCCGGTCGCGGTCGTCCAGGGCATAGCCCCCGACCTCTCCTACGGCCTGCTGGCCGAGGGGACACTCGCGGTGCGTGAGGGGGCACTCTTCGTGGCCGCGAACGCCGACTCGACCATGCCGACCGGCAGAGGCGAGTTTCCCGGCAACGGCGCGATGGTCAGGGTCATCGCCACGGCGACCGGGGTGGAGCCGATCGTTGCGGGCAAGCCCGAGCCGCCCCTGCACCGGGAGTCGATGCTCCGTACCGGATCGCGGCGGCCCCTGGTGGTCGGCGACCGGCTCGACACCGACATCGAGGGGGCGACCAACGCCGGAGTCGACAGTCTGCTGGTTCTGACGGGGGTGGCGAGCGCGCTCGACGTGCTGACCGCCGCTCCCCGGCACCGGCCGACCTATGTCGCCGGCGATCTGTCCGCACTGCACCGGCCCTATCCCGAGGTACGGCGGACCGGGGACGGGTGGACCTGCGATGGGTGGACGGCCCGCTGGGAGGAGGGTGCCCTCACCCTTGAGGGGGGAGGTGAGCCGCTCGACGGCCTCCGCGCCGCCTCAGCCGCGACCTGGGAGGCCGCGGGGGAGGGCCGGGCGGACGAGGACGCGGTGAAGGCGGCACTCGACTCCGCGCTCTCGCCCGCCGGCTGAGAGGGCCGCCTTCGTCCCGACGGCCTCTCCCCTCAGCGGGATCCTCAGAGAAGCTTGCGCAGGCGGAGAAGGTCTCCGAAGCTGGCGTCGACCCTGACCCGGCCGCCGAACACGGCCCGCCCCATGTCGAGCTCCCCGTTGACCAGGGCGACGAGATCATCGCTGCCGATGGTCAGTTTCACCTCGGCCTCCCTGCCGTCGTCCGAGGGCAGATCCTCGAAGGGGCCGAGGCCGCCGTGGTGGATGCGACCGTAAAAGGTCACGCCGAGATCCTTGATATGGCAGCTGATACTGCGCTCGACCACGTGCTTGGCGCGGCTTGCCTGGTCAACCTCGTCGAACTGCTCGCCGAGTTTGCGCAGTGCCGCCCGGCACTCGTCGACGGTCGCCATCGCGTGGCGCTCCCTTCTCTTCCGGACCGGCCTGAATCCCTTTCAGGTACGGACGGTAGCGTTCCACATGGGTACGGCATGCAATCCGGCGCGGGGGTGTGCCGGGAAAGAGGCGTACGAAACCCCGAGGAGGGGCCTGGGCGGCCGCCGATCTCAACGAGAAGACAACGCGCGAGCCCCCCGCGATAGTTCGCGCTTTACCCAGCTTTGAAGAAACCGCTCTCCTGGCCCACGCCAGGGCGACGGGGGACGCGGGTTCCGATACGGTCGGGGAATTCACGGACACGGGACCGGTGAGCGTCGCGTCCGTGCGGCGGCAAGGGACGCCGAGACGGCCATGACGGCCGAGGCGGCCAGGAGAGGATCCGGAGGGGGCGCATGACGGACCTGCTTGAGGAGACGGGCGACGGGCGGGCGGACACCGCGCTGGGCGGGCTCGCCCGGCTCGGCACCCTGCCGGTCTCCGCGCACGCGGACGTCTTCGAGGAGGTGTTCACCGGACTGGAGCAGGCGCTCGCCTCGGTGGACGACGCCCCGGACCGGCACCCGTGAGCCGGCGGGTACGCCTCGACAGCGAACTCGTCCGCAGGAGACTGGCGCGGTCCAGGGAACAGGCGGCCCAGCTCATCGAGGCAGGCAGGGTCAGCGTCGGCGGCCGGGTGGCGGCCAAGCCTGCGACCCAGGTCGACACCGCCTCGGCCATCGTGGTGGTGGAGGCGACCGAGGGCCCGGATTACGTCTCGCGTGGGGCGCACAAACTCCTCGGCGCGCTGGAGGCATTCGGTCCTCTCGGCCTCACGGTCGCCGGGCGCCGCTGCCTGGACGCCGGTGCCTCCACCGGAGGCTTCACGGATGTGCTGCTGCGCGGCGGTGCGGCTCACGTGCTGGCCGTCGACGTCGGCTACGGTCAGCTCGCGTGGTCGCTGCGGACCGACGACAGGGTCACGGTCATGGAGCGGGTCAACGTCAGGGACCTGACGCCGGACACGGTCGGTGAGGCGCCCACCCTGGTCGTCGGGGACCTCTCCTTCATCTCGCTGCGCCTGGTGCTGCCCGCCCTGGTGCGCTGTGCCGCCGAGCGGGCCGATTTCGCGATGCTGGTCAAGCCCCAGTTCGAGGTCGGCAGGGAGCGGGTCGGCGCGGGCGGCGTCGTCCGTGACCCCGCGCTTCGCGCGAAGGCCGTTCGGGACGTGGCCGAAGCCGCGCGGGCGCTCGGCCTGACCGTGCGAGGGGTCACCGCGAGCCCGCTGCCCGGACCGTCGGGCAACGTCGAGTACGTCATCTGGCTGGGTAAGGGGGAGGGGGCTCCGCCGGTCGCCGACCTCGGCGCCGAGATCGAGCGAGCGGTGGCGGAGGGCCCCCGGTAGCGGGCGACCCGGGAGAACACGATCTGACATCCTGCCCGGAGCCGAGACTCGGGGCACCCACACTGGAAGAGCTGAGTTGGACTTCCTCCCCAGAGCCAGAGCTCGGGGTCTCCACGCTCGAGGAGATGAGATGACTGCCAAGCGCGTCGTGCTGGTCACCGCGCACACCGGCCGGTCGGCGGCCGTCGACAGCGCCCGGATGGTGATCCAGCGTTTCCTGGACGCCGGGTTGACCGTGCGCGTCCTCAGCGCCGAGGCCGACGAGATCGCCTGCGCCGGGGCCGACGTGGTGCCTGCCGGTTCGGCGGCGGTCGACGACGCCGAGATGATGATCGTGCTCGGCGGCGACGGGAGCCTCCTGCGGGCGGCCGAGTTCGCCCGCCCGGCCGGCGTGCCGCTGCTGGGGGTGAACCTCGGACACGTGGGCTTCCTGGCGGAGGCCGAGGTGGAGAACCTGGCGGTCGCGGTCGACAGCGTGGTGGAAGGTCGCTACGACGTCGAGGAGCGGATGACCATCGAGGTCACCGCCCGCCTCAACGGCAAGTTGCTGGCCGACAGCTGGGCACTGAACGAGGCCACCGTCGAGAAGAGCGAGAGGATGCTCGAGGTGGTCGCCGAGATCGACGGGCGCCCGTTGTCGCGCTGGGGGTGTGACGGGGTGATCTGCGCCACGCCGACCGGTTCCACCGCGTACGCCTTTTCCGCGGGGGGGCCGGTTGTCTGGCCCGAGGTGGAGGCGCTGCTGCTGGTGCCGATCAGTGCCCATGCGCTTTTCTCCCGGCCCCTGGTGGTCTCGCCCCGCTCCAGGCTCGCGCTGGAGGTCCAGACGGAGACCGCGGGAGCGGTGCTGTGGTGCGACGGGCGCCGCAGGTTCGACCTGCCCGCCGGGGCGAGGGTGGAACTGCGGCGGGCCGAGCTGCCGGTACGACTGGCTCGGCTGCACGGTCTGGAGGACACCGGAGCGCCGTTCACCGACAGGTTGGTCGCCAAGTTCGATCTCCCTGTACAGGGGTGGCGCGGACGTGTGAGGCCCTAGTACGGCAGGGCGGGTGACGTCTCAAGCGCGTAGGATCGTGCCCGCGCACCGCACTGATGTTCGGTGAATTCGATGTGACGGGAGGGACCAGTGCGACCCAGGGTCGAGGAGGTCCGCATCCAGGGACTCGGCGTGATCGACGAGGCCGTCCTGGTGCTATCGCCGGGATTCACCGTGGTCACGGGCGAGACGGGCGCGGGCAAGACCATGGTGGTGACCGGTCTGGGGCTGTTGTTCGGCGGCCGGGCCGATCCCGCCCGGGTCCGTCCCGGCTCTGAGCGGGCCACCATCGAGGGCACACTGATCGTCGACCCGGCGGGACGGGTCGCGCAGCAGGTGCAGGACGTGGGCGGCGAGGTCGAGGACGGCGAGTTGATCATCTCGCGGACCGTCTCCGTCGAGGGGCGCAGCCGTGCCTGGCTGGGTGGGCGCACCGTCCCCGTCGGCACGCTCACCTACCTGGCCGAGGACCTGGTGGCCGTGCACGGCCAGATGGACCAGCAGCGGCTGCTGCAGCCCGGTCGCCAGCGCGCCGCTCTCGACCGTTACGCGGGCGAGGAACTGATCAAGCCGTTGCGCGCCTACGAACAGGCGTACAAGCGGCACAGGAAGATCACGGAGCAGCTGGCCGAGCTGACCACCAGAGCCAGGGAGCGCGCCCAGGAGGCCGACCAGCTCAGGTTCGGGCTCGGTGAGATCGAGAGGGTCGACCCCAAGGCCGGCGAGGAGACCGAGCTGCGCGAGGAGGAGGAGCGGCTCTCCCACGCGGACTCCCTCCGGAGCGCCGCGGAGACGGCGCACCGGGCGCTGCTCGGTGACCCGATGTCCGGCCAGCAGGCCATGCCCGACGCCATCGCGCTGGTCGGTGAGGCCCGTACGGTGGTCGAGGCGGTGCGCGACTTCGACCCGGCGCTCGCCGGGATCGCCGAAAGGCTCGCCGAGGCGGGTTACCTGATCTCCGACGTCGCCACCGAGCTGGCCGCGTACGCCGAGTCGATCGACGCGGATCCGGGTCGGCTCGCGGCGGTGCAGGAGCGGCGGGCCGCGCTCATCCATGTCATCCGCAGGTACGGTCAGGACACCGCCGAGGTGCTCGACTGGGCCGCTCGGGCCGCCGCACGCGTCGCGGAGCTCGACGGCGACGACGACCGCATCGGTGAGCTCACCCGCGAGCACGAGGAGCTCACCGGGCGCCTCACCGAGCTGGCCACCGACCTGACCCGGGTCAGGTCGGTGGCCGCGGAGCGCTTCGGGCAGGCGGTGACCGAGGAGCTCACCGCGCTGGCCATGCCGCACGCCAGGGTGGTGGTCACCATCGTCGCCGCCCCCGAGTTCGGCCCGCACGGTGTCGACGAGGTCGAGCTGCGGCTGTCGCCGCACCCTGCCTCGCCGCCCCTGCCACTGAACAAGGGCGCCTCGGGCGGTGAGCTGAGTCGGGTGATGCTCGCCATCGAGGTGGTGTTCGCCGGCGCCGACCCCGTCCCGACGTTCGTCTTCGACGAGGTCGACGCGGGCGTGGGCGGCAAGGCCGCGGTGGAGATCGGCCGCAGGCTGGCGCGACTGGCCAGGACCTCCCAGGTGATCGTCGTCACCCACCTTCCGCAGGTCGCGGCCTTCGCCGACCAGCATCTCGTGGTGGAGAAGGCCGATGACGGGAGCGTGGTGCGGAGCGGTGTGATCGCCCTTGACAAGGACGGCAGGGCGCGGGAGCTGTCCCGAATGCTCGCCGGGCTTGAGAACTCCGAGCTGGGCCGTGCGCACGCGGAGGAGCTCCTGTCGATCGCGGCCGCCGACAAGGCATGACCGGACGCCCCGGGAAGGAGAGACGAGGGAGTAAGTAGCGGTTTGAAAGAGTAATCCGTATGTTCCGGGGGAGCGGGTGACGGGGGTCACGGGTGACGTACCTGACACGCTGCCGACTGTTTGGCTCTCCTGGTCGTTCACTCTGGCAGGATGGTCGTGATGAAGGTGCCGATTGACGGGCTTCAAGACAGGCTCACCGGGTACCTCCGCCGCAGGAAGGTCACGGATCTTCCCGGGGTGACGGCAGTGGCGAGAATCGATCGGCGGACCAAGAGGCTGACCAAGCGCCTCAGGGCCGGGGAAATCGCGATTATCGATCACGTTGACGTTGACCGGGTCAGCGCGGAGGCGCTTGTCGCGTGCGGTGCGGCAGGCGTTGTCAACGTCGCCGCGGGCATCAGCGGCCGTTACCCCAACCTGGGCCCGCAGATCATCGTTGACGCCGGAGTGCCGTTCGTGGACAACGCCACCTCCGAGTTGTTCGAGCGGATCAGGGACGGAGACCTGGTCCGGCTGCACGAGGGCGTCGTCTACCTCGACGAGGAGACGGTCGGCAAGGGCGACCTGCAGACCCCCGAGTCCGTCGAGGCCGCGATGACCGAGGCGCGGGCCGGGCTGACCGTGCAGATCGAGGCGTTCGCGGTCAACACCATGGAGTACGTCCGCCGTGAGCGTGACCTCCTCATCGACGGGATCGGTGTTCCCGACATCCGGACCGTCTTGGAGGGCCGGCACGTCCTCATCGTGGTGCGCGGTTACCACTACAAGGAGGACATCGCCGCCCTCCGTCCCTACATTCGTGAATACCGCCCGGTCATGATCGGGGTGGACGGCGGGGCCGACGCGCTGCTGGAGGCCGGTTACCTGCCGGACATCATCGTCGGCGACTTCGACTCGGTCTCCACCAAGGCGCTCACCACCGGTGCCGAGCTGGTCGTGCACGCCTACCGCGACGGCAGGGCACCGGGGCTGGAACGGGTCCAGCAGCTCGGCCGCAGCGCGGTGATCTTCCCGGCGATCGGTACCAGCGAGGACATCGCCATGCTGCTCGCCGACGACAAGGGTGCCGACCTCATCGTCGCCGTCGGCACTCACGCGACGCTGGTGGAGTTCCTCGACAAGGGGCGCTCCGGCATGGCCAGCACCTTCCTCACCCGCCTGCGGGTGGGCAGCAAGCTCGTCGACGCAAAGGGCGTCAGCCGGCTCTACCGCAGCCGGATCTCCACCCCGTCCCTGCTCCTGCTCGTCGCCACCACGCTGATCACCATGGGAGTGGCGATCGTCGTCTCTCCGGTGGGCAAGATCTGGCTGGACAGCGTCCGCGACGTCTGGAGCGGCTTCATCTTCTGGCTGGTCGGACTCTTCTCGTGATCGATTTCCGCTATCACCTCGTCTCCATCGTCGCGATCTTCCTCGCGCTGTCGGTGGGCATCGTGCTGGGCACCACCCTCCTCGAAGACCCCGTCATCAAGGCGAGCGAGGGCCTGGCCAACCAGCTCCGCGAGGGCAACAACGAGCTCCGCATCCAGGTGGAGGCCCTGCAGCGGCGCGAGGCGGGCAACGACGCCTTCGTGGCCGCCGACACCCCTCGGCTGGTCCAGGACGCGCTCGTGGGCAAGCGCGTGGTGGTCGTCGAGGCGCCGGGCGCCACGGTGGGCGTGCGTGAGTCGGCGCAGCAGGTGATCGAGGAGGCCGGGGCGATCGTGACCGGCCGGATCACCCTCACCGAGAGGTACATCGACCCCGCCCAGACGGGTTTCGTCGACAAGCTGGCCGTCGGGGCCAAGGCCGCCGAGACCGTCTTCCCCGTCGAGGACACGGCATACGACAAGGCGGCCCAGGTGCTCGCCGACGCGATCGTGACCAGCGACCCCGTCCAGGCGGGCAAGGAGCATCCGGCCGGTGTGGGCATCCTCGACGCCTTCCAGCGCGCCGGCCTGCTCACCATCACCGACGACCCCGCCAAGCGCGCGGAACTGGCCCTGATGGTCGCCCCCGCGGAGGCGTACACCGGAGAGACCGCCGCCGGGCGGGCGGGTGCGCTCGTGGCCCTGGCACTGGGCCTGGACGAGGTGGGCCAGGGCACGGTGGTGGCCGGTACGCAGACCTCCGCCGCGGCCGGTGGGATCATCACCGCGCTCCGGGAGGACACCTCCTTCACAGAGAAGGTCTCCAGTGTCGACACCGCGGATATGCCCGCGGGGCGGGTCGTGGTGGTCTACGCTCTCCGAGAGCAACTGGCCGGGCTCGCCGGCCAGTACGGCATAGGCTCCGGCGTCTCTGGTATCAAGCCCAGCGCGACGCCCACCCCCACGGCCGTCACGGCCACCTCCGGAGGATGACCCGATGGCTCGTCGTGCTTTTCTCGGTGCCCTCACCGGTGCGCTCCTCGGCGCGGTCGCCGCGCGTGCCGCGTACGCGGCCTTCACCCGCAGGCCTCCGGTCGGCGATGTGGAGACCTGGGCGCGCACGAACCACAGGGGCGAACCGATCACCCTGCTGGAGGGCCCGGCGTTCGTCGCCGGCGCCGGTGCCGCGGCGGCCGTGATCCCCGGCCTGACCGGCAGGGCCCGGGCGGCGGCGCTGCTGGCCGCCGTGGGGGCCGGCGGCCTCGGTGCCTACGACGACCTGTACGGCGCGACCTCCTCCAAGGGGTTCAAGGGGCATCTGAGCGCCCTGGCCAAGGGGGAGGTCACCAGCGGGGCCGTGAAGATCCTCGGCATCGGCGCGACCGGCCTGGCCGCCGCGGCCGCCACCTCCCGGGCGCCCTTCGACGTCGCCGTCAACGGCGTGCTGATCGCCGGGAGCGCCAACCTGGCCAACCTCTTCGACCTGCGTCCCGGGCGTGCCGTCAAGGTGGGCCTGCTCGCCGGCGCACCCCTGCTCGCCGCGGCTCTGTTCAGGGACGACCCGGTCCCGGCCACCCTGGCCGCGCTTCCCATGGGCGCCGCCGCCGCGCTGCTGCCCGAGGACCTCGGCGAGCGGGCCATGCTCGGCGACGCGGGGGCCAACGCGCTGGGCGCGCTTGTCGGCCTGGCCGCCGCCGTCACCCTGGGCCGCCCGGGACGCCTGGCCGTGCTCGGCACGGTGGTCGCGCTGACCGCCGCCTCGGAGAAGGTCAGCTTCACCAAGGTGATCGCGGGCAACCCCGTCCTGCACCGCCTCGACATGCTGGGCCGTCGTCCCCTGGAGCAGGCACCCGCCACCCGATGAGCAGCAGGATCGCCCGAGGGATCGCGGGAGCGGCACTTCTCATCGGGATCGTGACCGTCCTGGCCCGGCTCGTCGGGTTCGGCCGCTATCTCGTCCAGTCGCAGACCGTCGGCAACCTCTGCCTGAGCACCGCCTACAACACCGCCAACTACGTGCCCAACATCGTCTTCGAGCTGGTGGCGGGCGGCGCGCTGGCCGGGATGGTGGTGCCGGTGCTGGCCTCGGTGGCCTCCAGGGCCGACGACGACCCCGAGGCCAGGGCGGAGGTCGGCCAGATCACCTCGGCGCTGCTCACCTGGGTGATGCTCATCATGGTGCCGCTGGCGCTGCTCATCGTGGCGTTCGCCGGGCCGATCGTCGCGCTGCTGGTGGGCGGTCCGAGCGGCTGCGACCTGGCGGAGGTCGTCGAGGTCGGCACCGGCATGCTCGTCGTCTTCGCCCCTCGTATGATCTTCTTCGGGCTGGCAGTGGTCCTGTACGGCGTGCTCCAGGCACACCGGCGGTTCATGGGCCCGGCCCTGGCTCCACTGGTCTCCAGCCTGCTCATCGTTGGCTCCATGCTGCTGTTCGAGGCGCTCAACGGGACGGCGGCCAGGGACCTGGCGGACCTGACCGCCGCGGGGCAGCTCTCGCTCTCCCTGGGCGCGACCGTCGCCGCCGCCGCGATGGTGCTCACCGTGGTCGTCCCGGTGGTCAGGCTCAAGCTCCGGCTGCGGCCCTCGCTGTCGTTCCCGCCCGGGGTCGCGGCCCGGGCGCGCGGGCTCGCCACCGCCGGTATCGCCGTGCTGATCGCGCAGCAGGTCGCGCTGCTCGTCGTCATCCTTCTGGCCAATGACCTGGGCGGCAAGGGCGCGATCGGTGTCTACACCTACGCCTGGGCGCTGTACCAGCTGCCGTACGCGGTGCTCGTGATGCCGATCGCCACCAGCTCCTTCCCGGTGCTGTCCACCCGCGCCGCAGAGGGGGACCTGCCCGGGTTCAACGCTTTGACCTCCTCCACCACGCGGATCGTGCTGCTGGTGACGGGGCTCGCGGCCGGAGTGATGGCGGCGGTCGCGCTACCGGTGTCGCGGGTCTTCCTGGAGGAGACTCCGGGTGGGGAGCCCGCCGAGATGGCCAGGGCCGTCGCGCTGTTCGCGCCCGGCCTGGCCGGGTACGCGCTCATGCTGCACCTGGCCCGCATCCTGTACGCCTGCGGTCGGGGGCGGTCGGCGGCGGTCGCCTCGGTGGCCGGGTGGGCCGTCGCACTGGCGGCACAGGTCGTGCTCGCCCGCGCCGCAGCGGGTCCGGCCGACGTGGTCGGGCAACTGGCACTGGGCAGCACGATCGGCATGACCGTCGGCGGGCTGTTGCTGGTCCTCGCGGTACTCCGGGCCAGGGGGGCGACCGCGTTGGAGGGAACGCCGCGCACTTTCCTGGCCGCCCTGGTCGGCGGCGTCGCGGCCTGGGGGGCGGGGCTGACCCTGGTCGATGCCTTCGGAGCGGTGTCCAGGTGGGAGTCCGTGCCGGTCGGACTGGCCGCCGCGATCGCCGGGACAGCCGCGTTCGCGGTCGTGGCGATGATGGTCGACAGGCGAGACGCCCGGGCGCTGCTGGCACGACTGCGCAGGGGACCGGTGAAGGAGGGGAGCGGTTTCGATGGCTGATCAGGGGACGCGTGTGGCGTTCGTGCTGGGCACGAGCGAGGGAGGGGTCGGCAGGCACGTCGCCATGCTGGCCGGAGGGCTGGTGCGTGGCGGCCACCGGGTGGTCGTGGCAGGTCCCCCGAGCACGGAGCGGGCCTTCGGGTTCACCGCGCTCGGCGCGCGCTTCGTACCGGTGCCGATCTCCGATCGGCCCCGCCCGCTCGACGATCTTCGGGCGGTCATGGCGCTCAGGACGCTGCGCGGGGCGCATGCCGTGCACGCCCACGGGCTGAGGGCCGGGGCGCTGGCGGCGATCGCGCTGGCCGGAACCGGGGCCGGCCTGGTGGTGACCCTGCACAACGCCGCGACCGCGGGCGGCGTGGTCGGCGCGGTCTACGGCCTCCTGGAACGGATCGTGGCCCGCCGCGCCGATCGGATCCTGGTCGTCTCCCCCGATCTGGGGGAGCGGATGGCCCACCTGGGGGCCGGGCACGTCGAGGCCGCCGTGGTCCCGGCGCCTGTGCTGCCCCCTTCAGGGCGCGAGGCCGGGGACATCCGGCGGGAACTCGGTACCGGAGAGCGGGTGATCTTCCTGACGGTCGCCAGGCTCGCCCAGCAGAAGGGCCTGGAGACCCTGCTCGATGTCGCGAAGGCCCTGCCGGAGGTTCGCCGGGCCGCAGAGCACGCGTCGGGGCCGGTGTTCCTGGTGGCGGGGGAGGGGCCGCTGCGGGCGGAGTTGCAGGAACGGATCGACCGGGAGAACCTGCCGGTGCGGCTGCTCGGTGCCCGTACCGACGTGGGGGACCTGCTCGGGGTGGCCAGGGCACTGCTGGTGCCGAGCCGCTGGGAGGGGCAGCCGCTCACCGTGCAGGAGGCCCTGCGGGCGGGGACGGCGGTCATCGCCACCGCGGTGGGGGGCATCCCGGCGATGGTGGGTGAGGCGGGACTGCTGGTGCCGTACGGGGACGTCGCGGCGATGCGCGACGCGGTCGCGAGGGTGCTCGTCGACGACGGTCTCGCGGCGGAACTGGCCGCTGCCGCCGCCGGGCGAGGGCGTGGGATGCCGGGTGAACCGGAGGCGCTGGAGGCGGTGCTCGCGGTCTACGCCGGGCTTCCCCCGAGGGGCTGAAGGGGCCGGCACGCGGTCCGCGCCAGGTCTTCGAAGGGGGTTTGGGGCCTGGCGGCGGGAGACGCGGGAAGCCCGATGGAACAGGCGGGGAGGGCGTGATGTTGAATTAGGCGCCACCATGCCGGAGACCTATACTGGCGTGTTTAGGGGGGGAGTATCCCTTCGCGGCAGTCTCGTCATCACGGTGTTGCCTCGCTCCACGAGGCCCCCGGGGCTGTCGGTCCGCGTTTCGACATATCTCGGTCGATGCCTCATGCGGGCGGGAGAGACCTCCGGCAGTCTGTCGTGCGCGCCGCCGGAGGTTTATCAGTTGTGATTGTTCCTGTCTGGGCATGGTTGGCCGTTATCGGCGGTCTGCTCGTCGTTCTCGCCTTCGATCTGTGGATCGTCGACCGGGGTGAGCCGCGGGAGTTCTCCCTCAAGCAGGCCGGGTTCTGGGTCAGCTTCTATGTCACCCTCGCGGTGATCTTCGGTATCGTGCTGTGGATCTCCGCGGGCCCCACCTCCGCGGGACAGTTCTTCGCCGGCTACATCACCGAGTACAGCCTGAGCGTCGACAACCTTTTCGTCTTCTACATCATCATGACCCGCTTCGCGGTGCCGAGGATCTACCAGCACAAGGTGCTGCTGATCGGCATCCTGATGGCGCTGGTCATGCGCAGCATCTTCATCGCCGTCGGCGCCGCCGCCCTGGCCAACTTCGGCTGGCTGTTCTACGTCTTCGGCCTGTTCCTGATCTACACCGCGGTCCAGCTCATCCGCCAGTTCGGCCAGGAGGAGGACCTTCCGGAGAACGCGGTCCTGCGCTGGGCCCGGCGTGTGCTGCCGCACACCGACGACTACGTGGGGTCCAGGGTCGTCGTCAAGGTCAACGGCAGGCGCATGGTCACCCCGCTGCTGATCGTCATGATCGCCATCGGCACCACCGACCTGCTGTTCGCGCTCGACTCGATTCCGGCGATTTTCGGCCTGACCACCGACGCCTTCATCGTCTTCACCGCGAACGCGTTCGCGCTGATGGGTCTGCGCCAGCTCTACTTCCTGCTGGGGGGTCTGCTCCAGCGGCTGGTCTACCTCAGCTTCGGTCTCGCGTTCATCCTCGGTTTCATCGGGGTTAAGCTGATCCTCGAGGCGCTGCACTCCAGTGGCGTCTCCTGGGCTCCCGAAGTGCCGATCTGGGTGTCACTGTCGGTCATCGTCGTCACGATGGCCGTCACCACCGCGATCAGCCTGGCGAAGGTCCGGCGTGATGCTCGCGCAAGCAAGGAAAACACCACCCCGGCGAGTGTCGAGCAGGGCTAGCGAATCGGCGTGTGAGGCGCTTTGCTTGTCTCATTGCGCCTTATAAGGGCTAAGAGATGGGTAACATCCTGCCCCAGAGCGGGTAGACATACCGGTCTAATGCCGCAAGACATCACAAAAGGTTCCCTGTGTCCCACGATTCAGCAAGCCACCGGCCAGGTCCGCTGGGCCTGGCACGTGGCGTCTCCCCGTGGTTGCTCCCGACCGTGGCCGCCGCCACTGTGACCTCCCTGCTCAGCCGCCGTGACCGGCGCTGGGCGCTGGCGGCGGTTCCGCTGACCGCGCTCACCGGTGGGATGCTCTGGTTCTTCCGCGATCCGGATCGGACGCCGGGCACCGGGCGGATCCTGTCGCCCGCGGACGGTGTGGTGCAGAGCATCGATCCATGGCCGGACGGCCGGACCAGGGTGGCGATCTTCATGAGCCCACTCGACGTGCACGTCAACCGGGCGCCACTGGCCGGAACGGTCACCTCGGTGGAGCACGTCTCCGGGGGGTACCTGCCCGCGTTCAACAAGGACAGCGATACCAACGAGCGGGTCGTCTGGCACCTGGACACCGCGCTCGGCGACATCGAGTTCGTCCAGATCGCCGGTGCGGTCGCTCGCCGCATCGTGCCCTACGTGGCCGAGGGGGCGAAGGTCGCCAGAGCCGAGCGGATCGGCCTGATCAGGCTTGGCTCGCGGGTCGACGTCTACCTCCCCGAGGGGATCGCCCCGGCGCTCTCGGTGGGCCAGCGGACCATCGCGGGGGTGACCGGTCTTGACCACGGCTGACGCGAGCTGGCCGATGGACGAGACGGACGACGAGCCGCGAGGGCCCGTGGGCAAGGCGTTCCGCCTGTCGGCCGCCGACTCCCTCTCGCTTGGCAACGCCCTCTGTGGCTTCCTGGCGGTCTGCGTGCTCTCCTGGTCGGCCATCAACGCGCTGCAGGAGGGCAAGCCCTTCGCGGCCGACCCCCGGTTCTTCGGCACCGCCGTGGTGCTCCTGCTGATCGGTGCCACCTGTGATCTGTTCGACGGCCTGGTGGCCAGGAAGTTCCGCGCCTCGGCGATGGGGGCCGAGCTGGACAACCTCGCCGACGTGATCAGCTTCGGCTTCGCCCCCGCCTTCATGGTGGTCATCTGGGCGGGGTTCAATCAGCAGATCCCGTTCCTGCTGGTGATGACCGCGGCGGCGTCCGTGCTGCTGGCCGGGGTCATCCGGCTGGCGCGTTTCGCCTGCGTGAAGACCAAGAGCGGCGATTTCATGGGCCTGCCCATCCCGATGGGCGCCATGACCGTGGTCTCGGTCGTACTGCTGTTCCCTCCGTCGACCTGGACGATCCTGCCCATCTTCGGTGTGGCGTATCTCATGGTGAGCCGGATCGAGTACCCCAAGCCCAAGGGCAACGTGGCCGCCGGGGTGCTCGCCTGGATGATGATCAACGTTGCCTGCCTGACCATCTGGGTCGCGGGCCTGGCCGGTGGCGACACGCTGATCAAGGTCGGGGCCGTCATGCAGATGACGATCGTGGCGACCATCCCGCTGCGCGTCCTGATGTTCAAGCGGGAGAAGCGCAAGGAGCAGCGCAGGGCGTCCGCCGAAGTCGGCTGACCGCCGGAACCGCCCGCAGGGACCGGCGGTCCCGCGGGCGGAGGATCCCCGGCGGCGCGGGCGTCACCAGCCCCGCTCGCGCCATTCGGGCAGGTGGGGACGCTCGGCGCCGAGCGTGGTGTCCTTGCCGTGGCCCGGATAGACCCAGGTGTCGTCCGGCAGCCGGTCGAAGATCCGCTCTGACACGTCGGCGAAGAGCTGGGCGAACCGCTCGGGATCCTTGTTGGTGTTGCCGACGCCGCCGGGGAAGAGCGAGTCGCCGGTGAACAGGTGGCCGGGGTGGTACAGGGCGATCGAACCCGGGGTGTGCCCGCGCAGGTGGATCACCTCCAGGCCGACCTCGCCGACGGTGATCTCCTCGCCGTGCTCCACCTCCAGGTCCACCGGCACCGGCAGCCCCGGCGCGTCGAGCGGGTGGGCGATCACCGAGGCACCGGTCGCCCTGGCGACCTCCGCAAGGGCCTGCCAGTGGTCGCCGTGCTGGTGGGTGGTGATGATCTTGCTGATCGGCCGGTCACCGATGAGCTCCAGCAGCCGGTCGGGCTCGGCGGCCGCGTCGATGAGCACGCCGTCACCGGTCCGGGTGCACCGGAGCAGGTAGGCGTTGTTGTCGAACAGGCCGACGGCCAGTTTGGCGATCGTCAGGCCGGGCAGCTCACGCAGGTCTGCGGGGCCGCCGACCTGCACATCACCGGTGTACGTCACGGATTCTCCTCGGATGGTGTCACGGCGGGGCGGGACGGGGCGCGAGTGGTGCCCGGCCCCACCCTCATCATCGCCGCCCGGCGGGTGAGGCGGGGCATAAGGGGGGTGTTCACACTGTTGAAACCGGGGATGACCTGCCGCATCCAAGGGAAGGCCGTAATCTGGAGAGGGCGGGGAACCCCTGAGCTCCGGACGCCGGCCCGGAAAATTGTCGGTCCCTCTCGCTAGTCTTCCCGCGACCGCTTCCAACCCTCTAAATCGACGTCGGGACTACTGTGGCTGACCGCCTCATCGTGCGTGGTGCGCGCGAACACAACCTCAAGGACGTCTCGCTGGACCTCCCGCGAGACTCTCTGATCGTCTTCACCGGGCTGTCCGGCTCGGGCAAGTCCAGTCTGGCCTTCGACACGATCTTCGCCGAAGGTCAGCGCCGCTATGTCGAGTCACTGTCGGCCTACGCGCGGCAGTTCCTCGGGCAGATGGACAAGCCCGACGTCGACTTCATCGAGGGTCTCTCACCCGCGGTGTCGATCGACCAGAAGTCGACGAGCCGCAACCCGCGCTCCACGGTCGGCACGATCACCGAGGTCTACGACTACCTGCGCCTGCTCTGGGCGCGCATCGGCAAGCCGCACTGCCCCCGATGCGGGCGGGCGATCGCCAGGCAGAGTCCCGAGCAGATCGTCGACCGGGTGATGGAGCTTCCCGAGGGCACCCGCTTCCAGGTGCTCGCCCCGGTGGTCCGCGGCCGTAAGGGCGAGTACGCCGAGCTTTTCAGCCAGTTGCAGGCCAAGGGCTTCGCCCGTGCCCGCGTCGACGGCACGGTGGTCCGGCTGGATGAGCCGCCGACGCTGAAGAAGCAGGAGAAGCACGACATTGAGGTGATCGTCGACCGCCTGGCGGTGAAGGAGGGCGCGAGCAGCCGTCTGACCGGCTCGGTGGAGACCGCCCTGCAGTTGTCGGGCGGGACGATCACCCTGGAGTTCGTCGACCTGCCCGAGGACGACCCGAACCGCGAGCGCTTCTACTCGGAGCATCTCTACTGCCCCTACGACGACCTGTCGTTCGAGGAGCTGGAGCCCCGTTCGTTCTCCTTCAACTCGCCCTTCGGCGCCTGCCCGGAGTGCACGGGCCTGGGCGTCCGCATGGAGGTCGACCCCGACCTGATCGTGCCCGACCCGGAGAAGCCGCTGGGCGAGGGCGCGATCTCCCCGTGGGCCGGGGGTCACACCAGCGACTACTTCGTCCGCCTCGTCGAGGCGCTCGGCCTGAACATGGGGTTCAGCCTCGACACCCCGTGGGAGCGGCTGCCGAAGAAGGCGCAGAAGGCCCTGCTCTACGGCCACGACGAGCAGGTCCACGTCCGCTACAGCAACCGCTACGGCCGGGAGCGCTCCTACTACACCACCTTCGAGGGGGCCATCCCCTGGGTGCAGCGTCGCCACGGTGAGTCCGACAGCGACGGCATGCGCGAGAAGTACGAAGGCTACATGCGGGAGATCCCGTGCCCGGCCTGCGAGGGAGCCAGGCTCAAGCCGGTCTCGCTGGCCGTCACGGTCGACGGCCGCTCGATCGCCGAGGTCTCGGCGATGTCGATCGGCGACTGCGCGACGTTCCTGGCGGGGCTGAAGCTGTCGGATCGTGACATGCACATCGCCGAGCGGGTGGTCAAGGAGATCAACGCCCGGATGGGCTTCCTGCTCGACGTGGGCCTTGACTACCTGACCATGGACAGGGCCTCGGGCACCCTCGCGGGTGGTGAGGCACAGCGCATCCGGCTCGCCACCCAGATCGGCTCCGGCCTGGTCGGTGTGCTGTACGTGCTGGACGAGCCCTCCATCGGCCTGCACCAGCGCGACAACCAGCGGCTGCTGGAGACCCTGATCAGACTGCGCGACATGGGCAACACGCTCATCGTGGTCGAGCACGACGAGGACACCATCGCCGCCGCCGACTGGGTGGTCGACATCGGCCCGGGGGCGGGCGAGCACGGCGGCCAGGTCGTCGTCTCCGGCACCGTGGCCGACCTGCTGGCCTCGGAGGAGTCGATGACCGGCGCCTACCTGTCCGGCCGCAAGACCATCGCCATCCCTCCCGTACGCCGCAGGCGCGACAGGAAGCGGCAGCTCACCGTGAAGGGGGCCCGCGAGCACAACCTCAAGGGCGTCGACGTGGAGTTCCCCCTCGGGCTGCTGACCGCGGTCACCGGGGTCTCGGGGTCCGGCAAGTCCACCCTGGTCAACGACATCCTCTACAACGCGCTGGCCAAGGAGCTGAACGGCGCGCGTACCGTCCCCGGCCGGCACGCGCGGGTCAACGGGATGGACCTGGTCGACAAGGTCGTGCACGTGGACCAGTCGCCGATCGGCCGCACACCCCGTTCCAACCCGGCGACCTACACCGGCGTCTTCGACAAGGTCCGTGACCTGTTCGCGCAGACCACGGAGGCCAAGGTCCGCGGCTACCAGAAGGGGCGCTTCAGCTTCAACGTCAAGGGCGGCCGGTGCGAGGCGTGCTCGGGAGACGGCACCCTAAAGATCGAGATGAACTTCCTGCCGGACGTCTACGTGCCCTGTGAGGTCTGTCACGGGGCGCGCTACAACCGGGAGACCCTGGAGGTCCACTACAAGGGCAAGACGATCTCCGAGGTGCTCGACATGCCGATCGAGGAGGCTCTGGGCTTCTTCGACTCCATCCCGTCGATCAAGCGCTACCTGCAGACGCTCCACGACGTCGGCCTGGGGTACGTCAGGCTCGGCCAGCCCGCCACGACCCTGTCCGGCGGTGAGGCCCAGCGCGTCAAGCTCGCCTCCGAACTGCAGCGCCGCTCCACCGGCCGGACGATCTACGTGCTCGACGAGCCCACCACCGGCCTGCACTTCGAGGACATCCGCAGGCTGCTGGGTGTGCTGGGCAAGCTCGTCGACGGCGGGAACACGGTCATCGTCATCGAGCACAACCTCGACGTGATCAAGACCGCGGACTGGCTGATCGACATGGGCCCGGAGGGCGGCTCCAAGGGAGGCACCGTGCTCGCCGTCGGCACGCCCGAGGACGTCGCCCTGGTCGACGAGAGCCACACCGGCCGCTTCCTGCGCAAGATCCTCGGCACCTGAAGGCCGGATTCGGAACCGGGCTTCCGCGTCAATACCCTTGACGCGGAAGCCCGGTTCTGACGGGGATGATGTTGCGAGAAGGGCCGCAGTGAGCATGCAGGAAACCTCCGCCGGGCCCGCGCGCAGGCAGGTGATCGCCGCCGCGGGGGCCGTGGCGTGCGGGGCGGCGCTGGCCGGATGCGGCAGCGGGGAACCCGCCGCCGCCATCGTGCCGCCGGGGATCAAGGGGAAGGTCATCGCGAGGACCGCCGACGTCCCGGTGGGCGGCGGCAAGGTGATCAGCAAGTGGAAGATCGTGATCACCCAGCCGACCTCTGGGGTGTTCAGGGCGTTCACGGCGAGCTGCCCGCACCGGGGGTGCGCGGTCGGAAGGGTCGGGGACGGCGTCATCCGCTGCCCCTGCCACGGCAGCGAGTTCGCCGCCGACTCCGGCAAATGCCTCAAGGGCCCGGCGGAGGCGCCGCTGGTCCAGTACGCGCTGAAGGTCGAGGGTGACGGGATCATCATGGTCTGACGGTTCGCGCCGCCCTCTCCGCCAGGGGGGATCCGTCGAGCCCGCCGGGGCCGAAATCCGCGATGAGGGTTTCCATGGAATTCTCCAGATGATCCAGAAAGAGCGCCAGGGGCGTCATTCTTCACAGTCTCCTGACACGGCGTACGGCATGCTGAACCGTCATCGGGGTGCCAGCCATACCTGAAGATGATGATCCTGGAGGAGATACATGACTGAGACGACGCGTCGTACGGTGATATTGGGTGCCGGAGGGGCCGGGGTGGCGGCGGTGCTGACCGCGTGCGGGAGCTCGGAAGAGCCCGCGGCGAGCGGCGGTGACACCTCCTCGACCGCGTCCTCGCAGGCGCCGGAGGCCGGCGCGGGCGACGCGGCGGCGAACGTCCTGGCCAAGACGGCGGACATTCCCGAGGGGGGCGGCAAGGTCTTCAAGGACCAGAAGATCGTGATCACCCAGCCGGCCGCGGGCCAGTTCAAGGCGTTCAGCTCCGTCTGCACCCACCAGGGATGCGACGTGGACAAGGTCGTGGACGGCACCATCGACTGCCCGTGTCACCACAGCAAGTTCAAGATCGCTGATGGTTCCGTGGCGGGCGGCCCGGCCTCGAAGCCGCTGGAGGAGAAGGCGATCAAGGTGGACGGCGACTCCATCAGCCTCGCCTGAATCCGGTCACGCCCCGCCGCCGGAAGAACTCGCCCCGGCGGCGGGGTCGCCTGTCACCGGTTCTCCGGGGACGGAGGCCGTGCCGGGAAAAGCGGTAAGGAAACCTGTCGGTCCGGGCCGATAGGCTTTCCACGTGGCGAGATCTGTGGGTGGTCCGGCGAGTTTCCGGCCGAAGCCGGGGTCGATCCCCGAGTCCCCCGGCGTCTACCGGTTCAAGGACGCCGGAGGCCGGGTCGTCTACGTCGGCAAGGCCAAGAGCCTGCGCCAGCGGCTCAACTCCTACTTCGCCGACTTCGCGGGCCTGCATCCGCGCACCCAGACCATGCTCACGACCGCCGTGGACGTCGACTGGACCGTCGTCGGCACCGAGGTCGAGGCGCTCCAGCTCGAATACTCCTGGATCAAGGAGTACGACCCGCGGTTCAACGTCAAATACCGCGACGACAAGTCCTATCCCTACCTCGCGGTCACCATGGGCGAGGAGTTTCCCCGGGTCCAGGTGCTACGCGGGGCCAAGCGCAAGGGCACCCGCTACTTCGGCCCCTACTCCCACGCCTGGGCGATCAGGGAGACCGTCGACCTGCTGCTCCGGGTGTTCCCGATCAGGAGCTGCTCGACGGGGGTGTTCCGGCGGGCCGCGCAGGTCGGGCGCCCCTGCCTGCTGGGTTACATCGACAAGTGCTCCGCCCCCTGCGTCGGCCGGGTCACCGCCGAGGAGCACCGGAAGCTGGCCGACGACTTCTGCGAGTTCATGGCCGGCAACACCGGCCGGTTCGTCAAGCGGCTGGAGCGCGAGATGCGCGAGGCCGCCGCCGCGCAGGAGTACGAGCGGGCGGCCAGGCTGCGCGACGACATCGGAGCCCTGCAGCGGGCGATGGAGAAGCAGGCGGTGGTCCTGGGCGACAACACCGACTGCGATGTGATCGCCCTGACGGAGGATCCGCTGGAGGCCGCCGTCCAGGTCTTCTACGTCCGTGACGGGCGGATCAGGGGTCAGCGCGGCTGGGTGGTGGACAAGGTCGAGGAGGCCACTCCCGGCGAGCTGGTCGAGCAGTTCCTGCTGCAGATGTACGGTGACGCGGCCGCCGAGGCGCTGCCCAGGGAGGTGCTGGTCCCCGTCCTGCCACCCGACACGGAGGCGGTCTCCGAGCTGCTCGGCGAGCAGCGCGGGGCCAGGGTGGAGATCAGGGTTCCGCAGCGGGGTGACAAGAGGTCGCTGATGGAGACCGTCGAGCGCAACGCCGTGGAGTCCCTGAAACAGCACAAGCTCAAGCGGGCCGGCGACCTGACCGCGCGGAGCAGGGCGCTGCAGGAGGTCGCCGACGCTCTCGGTCTGGACCAGGTGCCGCTCCGCATCGAGTGCTACGACGTCTCCCACCTGCAGGGCACCGACGTGGTGGCCTCCATGGTGGTGTTCGAGGACGGCCTGGCCCGCAAGAGCGAGTACCGCAGGTTCTCGGTGCGCTCCACCGAGGGCGACGTCGCCTCCATCTACGAGGTGATCTCCCGCCGCTTCAAGCGCTACCTGGAGGAACGTTCGGCCACCGGGGATCTCGACGCCGACGCCATGGCAGAGCCAGGAGAGGGGCCGGGTGAGGGGCCCGGCGAGGGGCTGCGGACCCAGGGCATCGACCCGGAGACCGGCAGGCCGCGCAAGTTCGCCTACCCGCCCAACCTGGTCGTCGTCGACGGCGGTCCGGCGCAGGCCGCGGCGGCCCGCAGGGCGCTCGACGAACTGGGCGTCGACGACGTGGCGGTGTGCGGCCTGGCCAAGCGGCTGGAGGAGGTCTGGCTGCCCGGTGAGGACCTGCCGGTGATCCTCGCCCGCGCCAGCGAGGCCCTTTACCTTCTCCAGCGGGTGCGCGACGAGGCTCACCGCTTCGCCATCACCTACCATCGATCCAAGCGGTCGAAGAGCGTCAAGGAAAGCGCTCTGGACGAGGTTCCCGGACTCGGCCCGGCCCGCAGGCAGGCGTTGATCAAGCATTTCGGATCGGTGAAACGGCTGCGGGAGGCGACCGCGGCACAGATCTGCGAGGTTCCCGGGATCGGCCCCTCGACGGCCGAGACGATCGTGTCGGTCTTGAAGGGGCAGAACCCATGAGCGAAAGAGAGTCCGCGTTCGTCCTCGTCACCGGAATGTCGGGGGCGGGGCGGAGCACCGCCGCCAAGGCCCTGGAGGATCTGGGGTGGTTCGTCATCGACAACCTGCCGCCGGGGCTGCTGTTCGCCATGGCCGAGGAGGCGGGGCGGGCCAAGCTGGCCGCCGACAAGGTGGCCGCGGTGGTCGACGTGCGCAGCCTGGCCTTCACCAGTGACCTCAACAGTGCCATCGAGGAGCTGGAGGGGCGCGGCGTCGGCGTGCGCGTGGTGTTCCTTGAGGCCAGTGACGAGGAGCTGGTCCGCAGGTTCGAGAACGTCCGCCGCCCGCACCCGCTGCAGAGCGACGGCCGGCTGGTCGACGGGATCGCCCGCGAGCGCGGCATCCTGCGTGAGGTCCGGGCCAACGCCGACCTGGTGATCGACACCTCCAACCTCAACGTCCACGAGCTCAGGGGGAAGATCGTCGCCTTCTTCGGTGGCGAGGATCGTCCGGGCCTGCGGGTCAACGTCGTCTCCTTCGGCTACAAGTACGGCCTGCCGGTCGACGCGGACATGGTCGTCGACTGCCGGTTCCTGCCCAATCCGCACTGGGTTCCCGAACTTCGCCCCATGAACGGCCTGGACGCCCCCGTACGGGAGTACGTTCTCAACCAGGCGGGTGCGAAGGAACTCCTGGACGCCTACGACGAGATGTTCGCCATCATCGCCTCCGGCTACACCCGCGAGGGCAAGAGCTACGCCACGCTCGCCGTCGGCTGCACCGGGGGCAAGCACCGCAGCGTCGCCATGGCCGAGCAGATCGGCGGTCGGCTGCGGGATCGGGGTGGCATGGAGGTGCAGGTAAGCCATCGGGATGTGGGCCGGGAGTGAATGAAGGTCTCAAGGTTGTCGCGCTGGGTGGAGGGCACGGGCTGTACGCCTCGCTGTCGGCACTGCGGAGGGTCACCTCCCGGCTGACGGCGGTGGTCACCGTGGCCGACGACGGAGGTTCCAGCGGCCGCCTCCGCCGCGAGTTCGGCGTGTTGCCCCCGGGAGACCTGAGGATGGCGCTGGCCGCCCTGTGCGGTGACGACGAGTGGGGCCACACCTGGAGCGAGGTCGTCCAGCATCGCTTCCGCAGCGATGGTGACCTGGACGGCCACGCGATCGGCAACCTGCTGATCGTGGCGCTCTGGGAGCGCCTGGGCGACACGGTCGCCGGGCTCGACTGGCTCGGGCGGCTGCTCGGCGCGCACGGGCGGGTGCTGCCGATGTCCTCGGTGCCACTTGACATCGCCGCCGAGGTGGAGCTGGACGGTCTGGTGAGCACGGTGCGCGGCCAGGTGGCCTGCGCGCTCACCCCGGGCAGGGTCCGGGCCATCTCGCTGGTCCCCGAGGACCCACCGGCGTGCCCAGAGGCCGTTGAGGCGGTCCTGGACGCCGACTGGGTGGTGTTCGGCCCCGGCTCCTGGTTCACCAGCGTGCTGCCCCACCTGAAGGTGCCCGAACTGGCCGAGGCGTTGCACACCACCCGCGCGCGGCGCCTGGTCACGCTGAACCTCGCTCCCCAGGCGGGGGAGACCGACGGTTTCTCCCCCCAGAAACACCTGGAGGTGCTGCGTCAGCACGCGCCGTCCCTGGAGGTGGACGTGGTCGTCGCGGACACCGGCGTGGCCGACGACGGTGAGGAACTGGAGAAGGCGGTGGCCGGCTTTGGCGGGCGGCTGGTCCTGGCCTCGGTGGCGGATGAGGACGGCTCGCCGCGACACGATGCACAACGTCTTGCCTCCGTCCTGGACGAGATTTTCCGTGCGAAGCGTTGATCCTGGTCAGCGGTGCTCAGGAGTGCGAGAAACTGCTGTGAGCCCGATTCATCTCGGGCCGCATGGGGTCTGTATGGGGGAGGACGAACGCGCATGGCGATGACAGGTGTGGTCAAGGACGAGCTGAGCAGGCTGACGGTCCTGAAGCCTTGCTGCCGTAAGGCCGAGGTGTCGACGCTGCTGCGGTTCGCGAGCGGTTTGCACCTGGTGAGCGGCCGGATCGTGATCGAGGCCGAGTTGGACACCAACGTCACCGCCCGGCGGCTTATCAAGGACATCGGTGAAGTCTTCGGGCACAAGGCGGAGGTGCTCGTGCTGGCCCCGGCGGGGTTGCGCAAGGGATCGCGCTACCTCGTGCGGGTCTACCGTGACGGGGAGGCGCTGGCCCGCCAGACCGGCCTGATCGACAACCACGGGCGCCCGGTCCGTGGCCTGCCCCGCCAGGTCGTCGCCGGGGCGGCCTGCGATGCCGAGGCGGCCTGGCGGGGGGCGTTCCTGGCGCACGGCTCGCTCACCGAGCCCGGGCGCTCGATGTCGCTGGAGGTCACCTGTCCGGGGCCCGAGGCGGCGCTCGCGCTGGTCGGGTCGGCGCGGCGGCTGAAGATCCATGCCAAGGCCCGCGAGGTGCGCGGCGTCGACCGGGTGGTGGTCCGTGACGGCGACGCCATCGGCGCGCTGCTGACCAGGCTGGGCGCCCACGACAGCGTGCTGGCCTGGGAGGAGCGGCGGATGCGCCGTGAGGTCCGGGCGACGGCCAACCGGCTGGCCAACTTCGACGACGCCAACCTGCGCCGCTCGGCCCGCGCCGCGGTCGCCGCCGGAGCCAGGGTCCAGCGGGCACTGGAGATTCTCGGGGAGGAGGCCCCGGAGCACCTGGTGATCGCCGGCCGCCTGCGGGTGGAGCACAAGCAGGCGTCCTTGGAGGAGCTCGGCCAGCTCGCCGACCCGCCCCTGACCAAGGACGCCATCGCCGGTCGCATCCGCCGGCTGCTGGCCATGGCCGACAAGCGCGCTCAGGACATCGGCATCCCCAATACCGAGGCCAATCTCACCGTCGACATGCTGGCCCCCTGACGCGTCCCCGGTCCGGAAGGGCGGCGTCGCGCCCGGTGATCGCACCGAGAGCGCGGCTCCGATACGTGCCGTTCAAGGCCCGCTCAGGGCTGCTTTTTGGGCGCGAAGTAGTCCACCTGGTCGGCCTCGTCCGGCTGCGGGACGGACGAGGCGGTGTGGGCTTCGCGGGCGGCCTTGACTCTTCTGCTCACGAAGCCGAAGCCCGCGTAGGCGGCGATCGCCCAGAACAGCAGTGACTTGGGATCGCGCCGGAGATCCTCGGGGAAGGTGTTGAGAACCTGGGTCAGCGCCGAGCCGTAGTCGTCGCCGGAGGCCCGTACCCAGATGATCACGTATCCGGCGACCTGGCCGAGCGCGGCGCCGATCAGGGAGAAGAGGGCGGCCAGCGGCGGCAGCACCGGGCTCGTCGGCCTGACCGCCATCATGGCGAGGCCGACGAGGAGACCGACGCCGATGGCGGCGAAGCCGATCTCGTACCCGCTGAAGCCGATGAGCGCGCCGTAGGCCGCGGCGCCGACCAGGGTGGCGCCGAGACCGGTAAAAATACCTGGTAGAAGCCCGTTTGCCAGATGTGGATCGTTGTCCGTCATGGCAGCTCCTCGTGAGGCCGAAGGGGTTTACGGTGACGAGTCGGGCACTTTACTTGAATGGTGCGATACCTGTTCATGGGTTAAGGAATAACGGACCTCCCCCCTCCAGTGGTCTACACCAATTTAGGTCCGATAAGGTTCGTGGTTGAGGTTTCAGTCAGCCCCAAGTCGCCGGTCCTCATGACTGGCGCACCGACGTACGAGGAGATCGGCACCGTGACCATCCGCGTAGGCGTCAATGGATTCGGCCGGATCGGCCGCAACTTCTGGCGCGCGGTCGCTGCCAGCGGCAAGGACATCGAGATCGTGGCGGTCAACGACCTGACCGACAACGCCACGCTCGCCCACCTGCTGAAGTACGACAGCATTCTCGGCCGCCTGCCGTACGAGGTGAAGAGCACCGCCGACGAGATCATCGTGGACGGCAAGGCCATCAAGGCCTTCGCCGAGCGCGACCCCGCCAAGCTGCCCTGGGGTGACCTGGGCGTGGACGTCGTGGTGGAGTCGACCGGCTTCTTCACCGACGCGAACAAGGCCCGAGTGCACGCCGAGAACGGTGCCAAGAAGGTCATCATCTCGGCCCCGGCCAAGAACGAGGACGTCACCGTCGTGATGGGCGTCAACCACGACAAGTACGACCCGGCCAAGCACACGGTCATCTCCAATGCCTCCTGCACCACCAACTGCCTGGCGCCGATGGCCAAGGTCATCAACGACACCTTCGGTATCGAGAAGGGTCTGATGACCACCATCCACGCCTACACGCAGGACCAGAACCTGCAGGACGCCCCGCACAGCGACCTGCGCCGCGCCCGCGCCGCCGCGATCAACATCGTGCCGACCTCGACCGGTGCGGCCAAGGCCATCGGCCTGGTGCTGCCCGAGCTCAAGGGCAAGCTCGACGGTTACGCGCTGCGGGTGCCGATCCCCACCGGCTCGGCCACCGACCTCACCGTCGAGGTCGGCCGCGAGACCACGGTCGAGGAGGTCAACGCCGCACTCAAGGCCGCGGCCGAGGGCGAGCTCAAGGGCTACCTCACCTACACCGAGGACCCGATCGTCTCCTCCGACATCGTCACCGACCCCTCGTCCTGCATCTTCGACTCCGCCCTCACCAAGGTGATCGGCAACCAGGTCAAGGTCGTCGGCTGGTACGACAACGAGTGGGGCTACTCCAACCGTCTCGCCGACCTCATCGAGCTGGTCGGCGCCGACCTCTGATGAAGGACATCTCCGAGTTCGACGTGGACGGTCGGCGCGTCCTGGTACGCGCCGACCTCAACGTCCCCCTGGAGGGGGACGTCATCACCGACGACGGCCGCATCCGCGCCTCGGTGCCGACGATCGAGGAACTCGCCCGCAGGGGCGCCCGCGTGATCGTCGTCGCGCACCTGGGGCGCCCCAAGGGCAAGCCGAACCCGGACTACTCCCTGGCCCCCGTCGCCAAGCGGCTGGGCGAGCTCCTGGGCACGGACGTCGCCTTCGCGACCGACGTGGTCGGGAAGTCGGCCCAGGAGGTCGTGGAGGCGCTTCAGGACGGCCAGGTGGCCCTGCTGGAGAACCTGCGCTTCGAGCCCGGTGAGGAGTCCAAGGACGACGCCGAGCGGGCCGGGTTCGCGGCCAGGCTGGCCGCCCTCGCCGACCTCTACGTGGGCGACGGCTTCGGCGCGGTGCACCGCAAGCACGCCAGCGTCTACGACGTGCCCGCCCTGCTGCCGCACGCCGCGGGCCGGCTGGTCCTGGCCGAGGTCGAGGTGCTCAAGAGGCTGACCGAGACCACCGAACGGCCGTACGCCGTGGTGCTGGGCGGTGCGAAGGTCTCCGACAAGCTCGGGGTCATCGGCAACCTGCTCACCAAGGTCGACAGGCTCCTCATCGGCGGCGGCATGGCCTACACCTTCCTGAAGGCACAGGGGTACGAGGTGGGCCGGTCGCTGCTCCAGGAGGACCAGCTCGACCAGGTGCGGGGCTTCCTGAACGAGGCGGCCAAGCGTGGCGTGCAGCTCGTCCTGCCGGTCGACGTGCTGGCGGCCACCGAGTTCGCCGAGGACGCCGAGTACGAGGTGGTCGACGCCACCGCGATCCCGGCCGACCGCCAGGGCCTCGACATCGGCCCGCGCACCCGCGAGTTGTTCGCGAACAAGCTGGCCGACGCCAGGACCGTGTTCTGGAACGGCCCGATGGGCGTCTTCGAGTTCGAGGCGTTCTCCGGCGGAACCCGCGCGGTCGCCGAGGCGTTGATCGGCTTGGAGGCCTTCACGGTCGTCGGCGGGGGAGACTCGGCCGCCGCCGTGCGCAGGCTCGGCCTGCCCGAGGACGGGTTCTCGCACATCTCCACCGGTGGCGGGGCCAGCTTGGAATACCTGGAGGGCAAGACCCTCCCCGGACTCGTGGCGCTGGAGAGGTAGAGGTCAGATGAGCACCGCTCGCAAGCCGCTCATAGCCGGCAACTGGAAGATGAACCTCAATCACCTTGAGGCCATCGCCCACACCCAGAAGCTCGCCTTCGCGCTGGGCGACAAGGACTTCGACCGGGCCGACGTGGCCGTGCTGCCGCCCTTCACCGATCTGCGCAGCGTGCAGACCCTGGTGGACGGCGACAAGCTGCGGATCCTCTATGGTGCCCAGGACCTGTCGCAGCACGACGGCGGCGCCTACACCGGTGAGATCTCCGGGGCCATGCTCGCCAAGCTCGGCTGCACCTTCGCCACGATCGGGCACTCCGAGCGCCGCCAGTACCACCACGAGGATGACGACGTCGTCAACGCCAAGGTGCAGGCGGCCTACCGGCACTCGCTCACCCCCATCCTGTGTGTGGGGGAGGGGCTGCCGGTGCGCCAGGCGGGCGGCCAGGTGGCCCACAGCGTCGCGCAGCTCGAAGGGGCGCTTCGCAAGGTCACCGCCGAGCAGGTCGCCTCGATCGTGCTCGCCTACGAGCCGGTCTGGGCGATCGGCACCGGCGAGGTGGCCACCCCTGACGACGCGCAGGAGGTCTGCGGGGCCCTCCGGGAGCGACTCGCCGAGCTGTACGACGCCGATGTGGCCGCGGGTGTCCGTATCCTTTACGGTGGGTCGGTCAAGTCTGACAACATCGCGGGCATCATGGCGAAGCCCGATGTCGACGGTGCCCTGGTCGGTGGCGCGAGCCTCGATGCCGGGGAATTCGTGAAAATTTGCCGTCTTGGCGAATTGTCGAGTTGACTGGTCCGTTTGGGGGGCGTGATTTGACAGCACGTCATACCCTCTTAGAGCAGGTTTGAATCGTCACGCCTCTGGCGTACACAAGGGTCGTGCCCGGACGCGGGACACGCGCACATAGGGAACAGGTCAACGGTGACAATCGGAATCTCCATCGCCCTCATCCTGTCGAGCTTGCTGATGATGCTGCTCGTCCTGCTCCACAAGGGCAAGGGCGGTGGTCTCTCGGATCTGTTCGGTGGCGGTTTCTCGTCGTCGTTCGGAGGCTCCTCCGTGGTGGAGCGCAACCTTGACAGGCTCACCGTCATCACCGGTGTGGTCTGGTTCGTCTGCATCATCGCGCTGGGCCTGCTCCTGAGGCCCTGACCTGGCTTCGACAGGCGTGACAGTGGTTCAGTCCCCGCATCCCCAAGCGGCGGGGCCATCGAGCAAGGAGTTCATCCGTGGGTAGTGGCAACGCGATCCGTGGCAGCCGTGTCGGTGCCGGCCCCATGGGGGAGGCGGAGCGTGGCGAGGCGGCCCCCCGTGTACGGGTCCCTTTCTGGTGCGCGAACATGCATGAGACGCGCCCCAGTTTCGCCAGCGACGCGGCCGTTCCCGAGTTCTGGGACTGCCCTCGGTGTGGTCTCCCCGCAGGTCAGGACGAGGCCAACCCGCCCGCGCCGCCGCGTAACGAGCCTTACAAGACGCACCTCGCGTATGTGAAGGAGCGTCGCAGCGACAAGGACGGCGCACAGATCCTGGCCGAGGCCCTGGAGCGGCTGCGCTCCTCCTCGCGTCCGATCTACTAGCCGGACCCTTTGCACGTGATCTGCCGGTAAGCGCGCTCCGAAGACCCCCGTGGGATCACCCACGGGGGTCTTTCGCGTCTCCCGCGACCGGGTAGGCGATGATGCCCGACGCCGACGACGGCCCCGCCCGCCTCGGCTGGGACTCCGCCAGCCGGCCGCACGTCCGTTAAGACCCGTCAGCGGACTCGAAGAACAGGGCGACCGCGACGGCCCCGGGGTCGGGCGCGCCCAGGGCGGCCTCGCCGACATAGCTGGCCCGGCCCCGGCGGGCGATGATCGAGGAGGTGGAGTCGGCTCCGGCGCGGGCCGCCTCCGCCGCCAGCCGTAGTGCCCGCACGGCGGGAACGTCGTTCTCCGCGGCCTCGGCCAGGGCGTCCGCCGCCGGGGCCATGGCGTCGACCATCGTCCTGTCGCCCACCGAGGCTGAGCCCAGCCTGCGGACCGCGGCCACCCCGTTCCTGGCGGCGTCGGCGAGCAGTGCCGTGCTGAAGGCGGGACCGCCCTGCCCGGCCAGCGCGAACTCGCGGAACCACATGCCGAACAGCGGCCCGCTGGTGCCGCCGGAGTGTTCGAGGAAGGCCGTCGAGAGGCTGGAGAACGCTGCCCCGGCATCGGCGGGGGAGGGGGAGAGCTTCGCCTTGGCCCTGGTGAGCGCGGTGACCATGTTGGTGCCGAAGTCACCGTCACCGCTGCGGCGGTCCAGTTCGGTCAACTCCTGGACCCGGTCGTCGATCCGGGCGATGAACCGCTCGACCCACGACAGTACGGCCTGGGGTTCGAGGTCGTTCATGTGTTTCTCCTTCGAGTACCGGGACGGGACGCGAGGCCGGTCGATTCGGGCTTACCCGGTGGCTGACCCGTGACGATGCTCATATGCGGAGAACCGGACCGGTCAGGTGACCGTCGCCGATCGCCGGAGCCGTGGGCGGGTCACCAGGTGAGGGCGGCGGTGCGCACCGGGTCGTCCCACAGGCCGACGAGCTCCTCGTCCGCGCGGATCAGGGTGACCGAGCAGCCCGCCATGTCCAGGGCGGTGACATAGGAGCCCACCAGCTGCCGGGCGACCGTCACCCCCCGGGCGTCGAGGAGCCGGGTCACCTGCCGGTAGGCCGCGAGCAGTTCCAGCTGGTGGGTGGAGCCGAGGCCATTGACGATCACGAAGACCGCGTCGCCCCTGCTCAGCCCGAGGTCGTCGGCGACCGGCTCGGTCAGCGCGGCCACCAGCTCGTCGGCGGGGGCCACGGGGATCTGCCGGACTCCCCGCTCGCCGTGGATGCCGACGCCGAACTCGACCTGGCCCGCTTCCAGGTCGAACGAGGGTACGGACTGGCCGGGGTGGGTGCAGGCCCGCAGGGCCAGGGACATGGTCCGGGCGTTGCCCGCGACGCGGCGGCCGAGCGTGGCCACCGTGGACAGGTCGGCGCCCCGCTCGGCGGCGGCGCCGCAGATCTTCTCGACGGCGACGACGGCGGCGGTGCCCCGCCGCCCCGGGCCGCCCTCGACGGAGGTGTCGGTGGCCAGGTCGTCGTCGACGAGCACGGTCTCGATCCGGATGTCGCCGGAGATCTCGGCGGCGATGGTGAAGTTCAGCACGTCGCCGGTGTAGTTCTTGACCACGTGGACGACCCCCCGGCCGTCGTCGACCGCCTCGGTGGCCGCCTGGATCTGGATCGCGGTGGGGCTGGCGAAGACCGCTCCCGGCACCGCGGCGTCCAGCATGCCGTACCCCACGAAACCGGTGTGCAGGGGTTCGTGCCCGGAGCCGCCGCCGGACAGCACGCCCACCTTGTACGGCCGCCGGTCATCGGCCCTGATGACGAAGCTGGGATCGCGGTTCCAGCGCAGCCGCCCCCGCTGGCTGAGCTCCAGTCCTTCGAGCGCCTCGCCGACGAGCTCCTGCGGGTCGTTGACCAGCTGATGTGCGGCCACCTGGCCCCTCCTTGCATCGCGAACGCTCTGTTCCTACCCGGTTTCAGACCCCTGACGTCCCCGGAAATCAGTCTCTGCTGTCCGCCGTGTCCAGCGGGGTCTTCGAGGAGGTGTGGGACAGCACGTTCGACGTCTCGCGGCGGATGCCGGCGGTGACGGCCGGGCTGTTGCGCTCCGGCGCCACGGCCGCGAAGGGCGAGAGCAGTGGTCTCGCGCACGGCCGGGAGCGGTGGCTCACCCTGGCCGATCGGGCGGCCGAGGCGACGGATCGGGATACGGATACTGGCGCTTCACCCCGATGAGCCCTCCACGTCGCCCCCCGCCGAACCGTGAGCCTCTTCGGCGAGTGACGGCCTCGGAGGTCCGTACCCGGTCCCATGAGCGGTCCTGGCGGTCTCCGCCGGTCGCCGGGCTCACCGGAGACCCGTGAATGGTCGAGGATCGCCTCGTAGGCAAGGTGAACGCCTGGTCACCGAGGCAATCCGGTGCTGTTTCGCAGTGGACCTCCGGTAGTGCGGGAAACCCGGGAGGCCTGCTGCACAACCGGGGTGAAGACCATGATGCCGTGGGTGATCCGGGATGTCCTGGGTAAGGGCTGGGAGATGCCCCTCGCACAGATATGGGCAGGTGAGGAGATCGGTATCGCCCCGGAGGTGGTCTCATGAAGGAGCAGCCGGGAACGCATGACCATCCGAAGAGCGCGCTGAACCTGCGGCTCGCGCTGGCGATTTTCGGCCTGGTGGTCTGTACGGTTCTGGCGGTCTTCGCGGCACAGGGCGGGTTCACACCGCTCACCGTGGCCTTTGCCGTGCTGGCGGCCATCGCCGTCGTGGACATCGTGGTGGTCGGGATCCGGATCGTCCGCAGGCGTCGGCGCGGTGAGCGGCACACCCTCTTCGAGTAGGTCATCCGTCCTGGCCGTGCCGGGCGACTGCCGGCGGACGGCCGGCTGCGCGGAGCCCGTGGTGAGGGGACTCACGGTGAGGCGTCCCCGAGGCATATCCCGGCATGCATGGGTGGGGTGGAACAGGCGGTCGACTCGGCGAGGGCCGCGATCCCCATGGCCGGATCACCGACGTCCCCCGCTCGGTCGAACGCGTTCGGGAGTTCTCCGGCCGGCTGGAGCCGTACAGTACGGCCATCAGGGACAGGGAGTTCCGCGCCTGCCTGGACCGCGAGCCTGTCTCCCGGCCCGTTGCCGGACCGAAGACGACGGAAGCCCGGCCGGGGGCCGGGCTCATCTGGATACGGTGCCGTCACCGCTGTGGCGGTGAGGCCGTTTTCCTGGCGGAGCGTGGGCAGATGCCGCTGGTGCTGAACTGTGCACCCCTGACGCCCCTCGGAGGGGTGGTCAGAACGTGGGTGGTTTGAAAGCGGGTGTCCCGTACAGCACCGGCGGGGCGGTCCTTCGCCGCCGCACCGATGCCACATCGACCTATGGCCTGTTGGGGAAGTCCGGCCGGTTGGGCATGTCCGGCCTGTTGGGCATATCTGTCCGGTGTGGCATGTCTCCTCGGTGGGACATGTCTCCCTTGTGCGCCATGCCAGGCATCCTCTTGGAGCCCACCGCCACCGCTCCCAGTCCGAGCAGGAGGATGACGACGCCGGTGACGACGTTGTTCCAGATGTTCCCGACTGTTGCCGAGCTGGTGGCCCAGGGGGCCACGATGGTCCAGATACCGATGATCGGCACGATCCAACTGATCCCGTACGTCCGGCCGTAGGCGGACGCGAATCCCACGGCCAGGGCGGCGAGCGCGAGGCCGGTGATGAGGTTGCTCACGGTGAGCCTGGACAGGCCGTTGAAGCCGACCACCCATGGGGAGATCGCCAGATACAGGCCAGCCAGGAGAGCCAGTCCATCGATGACCTGCGCCACCGAGCTGGATCCCGCCCGTTCGTACCGTGCCCGCATCTCTATGAGATCGGGGTGTTGTTCCAGGCTTGCGGGTCTCATCATGACCCATGCCCCCTTCCGGTTTCACGCGAAATTCGATTTCATGCGAAAGCGAATTTCTACCGGTATACCCGACATAAGCTCCAAACAGCCCAAAGAACGACAAATCTAACTAATGAAATCCTTTGGACAGGGGCGATCCAGTGGCCGTCCCCGTCCAGTGCGCCTCGCCGCCACCGAGGCGCGGCGCTCCAGGACGTTCATCATGCACAACCCGGGCACCGCCAGGCTGAGCGACTACCGCAGTTCGCCTATCGCCCAAAACGGACACAGCGCGCTCATCCGCACGTCGTGCTCAACCTCTGGTCACCACACCGGGGATGGCCACTCGGTGGCTTGATATCCAGGTGGCCCGGTCCCCGGGGGTCAGGTACCAGAGGCGGCGATCACCTCGGAGACCAGACGCGGAGAGGTGATCAGGCGGCTGTACTCGGGCTGGCGCAGTTCTCCGCCCATGAACGGGTGGGGGTTGCGGTGGACGGCGGGGCTGGGCGCGTCGACCAAGGCGGCGAAGTGGATCTCGGTGGCTCCCGTCGCCTCGACCACGCGGTGCACGTTGCGGGGAGTGATGCCGCCACCGGGCATGACGATCAGGCCGTCGCCTGCCCGCTCGACCAGGGACGCGATCAGTGGCGCGCCCTCAAGGGCGGTGACGTCCTGGCCGGAGGTGAGAACCCGGTCGACGCCCAGGGAGGCGAGGGTGTCCAGGGCGGCGAACGGGTCGGCGGTCATGTCGAAGGCCCGGTGGAAGGTGATCGAGAGGCCCCCGGCCGCACCGATGAGACGCTTGGCCACCTCGACGTTCACCTCGCCTGACGGCGTCAGCACCCCGATCACCACGCCCTGCGCGCCCGCGTCCCTGGCCATGGCCACGTCGCGCTCCATGGCCGCGACCTCGTACTCGTCGTAGATGAAGTCGCCGCCCCGGGGGCGGATGATCACGTGGACCCGGATCGTCGAGACCGCCGCGAGGGTCGCCTCGACGGTGCCGAGGGTCGGGGTCAGGCCCCCTTCGAAGAGGGACGAGCACAGCTCGACGCGGTGCGCCCCGGCCTGCTCGGCCGCGAGCGCGCCGGCGGTGCTGTCAATGCAGATTTCATAGGTAAGACTCATTTTTCCTCCAGAGCATGGATTTCACCGACTGGTAGGCCCCCGCCCAGCACCGGAACACTCGCGAAGTCGGCCGCCGGCGCGACGTTCCCGCCGGCCGCCCTGAGCGCGGCCAGCGCGATCGCGCTCGTGGCCCGCGGGCTCCCGTCGATGACCTTGACGGCCGCCGCGTGCCCGGTGGCGAGCGCGACGACGAGAACCCCCTCGGCCCCGCCCTTGGCCACCGCCCCCGGCAGCGCCCGCATCAGCGAGGTGTTCACGTGCCCGGTCCCGCCGACGTACTCGGGGTGCTCGCGCATCGCGTCGGCGACCGCCCGCGGCGCTGTCCCCGGCTCGGCGACGACCAGGGCCCGTACGGCCCGGGCCAGCCCGGTCAGCGACAGCCCGAACAGCGGGGCGCCGCACCCGTCGACGGCGACATGGGCCGCCTTCTCCCCTGACAACTCCTCGGTCACGGCACGCACCCGCCGCTGCAAGGGGTGGTCGGCGTCCAGGTAGGAGGCGGTCTCCCAGCCGGAGGCGGCGGACGCGGCGAGCATCGCGGCGTGCTTGCCCGAGCAGTTCATACGCTCGCGCGAGGCCGTCAGGCCCGCCCTGATCAGCATGTGCCGGGTGGCCTCGTCTTCCGGCCAGTCCACGGGGCAGCCGAGGGTCTCGAAGCCGAGCCCGGCCCCGGCGAGTATCTCGGCGACCAGTCGCACGTGGAAGTCCTGACCGGTGTGGCTGCCCGCGGCGATGGCCAGGCCGGGACCGTGCAGGTCCGCCCCGGACAGCAGGCAGGCCAGCGCCTGGAACGGCTTGGCCGAGGAGCGCGGCAGCACCGGCGCGCCGACCGCTCCCCTGGCGACGGCCACGGTGCCGTCGGGCGCGAGGGCGACGGCGCTGCCGAAGTGCACGCTCTCCACGAATCCGGAGCGCACCACCTCCGCGAGCGGGACGAGTTCAGGCACGGGCGGGTCTCCTTCTGAGCCGGCGGGCCCCCGGGGTGCCACGGGAGTCGAGGGTACGGGCGAGCTTGGACAGCGACGCGTTGACCACCAGGTAGATCAGCGCGACGACGATGTAGGTCTGGATGAGCAGGCCGTTGTAGGTCGCCAGGACCTTGCCGCTGTAGAGCAGTTCGGCGTAGCTGACCACGAAGCCCAGCGAGGTGTCCTTCAGCAGGCCGACCGACTGGCTGACGATCGAGGGCAGCACCCGCCGGGCCGCCTGCGGCAGCACGATCAGGCGCATGGTCTGGCCCTGGGTGAGCCCGACCGCGAGCCCGGCCTCGCCCTGGCCGCGCTCCACCGACAGCACTCCGGCGCGGAAGATCTCCGCGAACGCCGCGGCGTTCGAGATCGCCAGCGGCACCACGAGTTTCCAGAACAGCGGCAGATCCAGCCCGTAGCGGGGCAGTGCGAACAGCACGACGTATACCAGCAGCAGCGCCGGGATGGTCCGCACGACCTCCACGTACGCCGCGGCGGGCACGCGTACCCACCCTCGCCGCGACAGCCGCCCGAGGGCCAGTGCCAGTCCGGCGGCCATCGCCAGCGCGGCCGAGACGACGGCGGCGAGCGCGGTGGCCCACAGCCCGTTCAGCAGATAGCGCCACATCGGCCAGGTCGCGTACGGCGACCAGCGGTCGGCGTCGAGCTGGCCGCCTGCGGCGAACTGGCGCACCGCCAGCGCCAGCAGAGCCAGCACCGCGACCGCCCCCACCGCGGTCGCGATCCGTATCCTGCGGCGGGCGCGCGGCCCAGGCTGGTCGAAGAGCAGGTTGCTCACCGGACCACCGCCGGTTCGCCCGAGCCCGCGGCCTGAGCGGCGACCGGCCCGCCAGGGGACCGGACACTCACCGCTCCGTCAGGAGAGGGTACGCTCACCGGACCACCACCAGTCGTCGTTCGAGCCGGCCGGTGACGAACCCGGCGCAGGCGGCGATCAGCGCGTAGGCCAGGCCGGCCCCGACGAAGATCGGGATGGGCTGCGCCTCCATGAGGTTCACCCGGTTGGCCGCGGCGGTCAGGTCGACCACGCCGACCGCGGCGGCGAGCGAGGTGTTCATCGTCAGCGCGATGAAGATGTTGCCGACCGGCTGGATCACCGTGCGCAGCGCCTGCGGCAGGACCACGTGGCGCAGGGACTGGCCGAAGGTCAGCCCGAGCGCGCGGGCCGCCTCGCCCTGCCCCGCGGAGACCGCGTTGACGCCGGAGCGCAGGGCCTCGGCGATGTAGGCGGCCTCGTAGAGCGCGATGACGATCATGGCCGTCACCAGCAGGTCGGCCTTGAGGCCGATCTCGGGCAGGCCGAAGACGGCGAGCACCAGCAGCACCAGCAGTGGCAGGTTCTGGAAGGTCTCCACATAGGCCGTGCCGATCCCGCGCAGGACGCCGACCGGGCTGACCCGCATGGCGGTGATCACGAGCCCCACGACCGCGGCGCCGGCGAAGGACGCCACGGTCAGCTGGAGGGTCACGACCAGCCCCTGCCAGAACTCGGGCAGGTGATCCAGGAGGGCGGACATCAGGACCCCGGCACCGATCCGATCTGCGGCGGGGTGGGAGCCTCACCCTGCACGACCGTGCCGAGAGACTGCTTCCAGGTCTTCTGCCAGAGGCCGTCGGCCTGGATCTTCTTCAGCCAGTCGTTGACGAACTTCTTGAACTGGTCGTCACCGTGCTTGAGGCCGATGCCGTACGGGTCGGTGGTGAACGGGCTGCCGACGACCTGGACCGAGGAGTCCTTCTGCGCGTTGGCGACCAGGAGCGTCTCATCCTGGACGTAGGCGTCGCCGCGTTCCTGCTTGAGGGCCTGCATGCACTCGGGGTCGCTGCCGAACGTCACGATCTTGGCCTGCGGGGCGAGCTTCTTGATCGCCGGGATGGCCGGGGTGTTGGCTCCGGCGATGACGGTCTTGCCGTTCAGGTCCTCGGGCTTGGTGATGCCCGTGGTGCCCTTCCTGACCGCGAGGCTCAGCCCGGAGGAGTAGTACGGTCCGGCGAAGGAGACCTGCTCGGCCCGCTCCGGGGTGATCGTGTAGGTCTGGAGGACGACGTCCACGGTGCCGTTGCCGAGCAGCGCCTCGCGAGTCTCCGAGGCGGAGTTGACGATCTTCACCTTGGGCTCGCCGATGATGTACTTGGCGAGCGCCTTGCCCATGTCCGCGTCGAATCCCTCGACCTCGCCGGTCGTCGGGTTCTGCTGCGACAGCAGCGGCGCGTCGAGCGACCCGCCGACGATCAGCTCGCCGCGTTGCTTGATCTTCTCCATCGTGGAGCCGGGCAGGATGTCCGCGGCGGCCGCGACCGGCGCCGAGGCGATCAGGTCGCCGCCCTTGGCCTCACCTGGTACGGCCGGGCTTCCCGAGTCCGTACCGGCACAGGCCGAGAGGCCGAGCATGGACACAGCGGCGACAGCGGCCAGCCGCTTCATGGACACCATCGGGCCCACCATCCTTTTTGATCGTTTTCGATCAGTGAGTGAGAACTTTGGCCAGGAAGTCCCTGGCCCTGTCTGTCTGAGGAGCCTCGAAGAAGGCGCCGGGCTCGCCCGTCTCGACGATCTGGCCGGCGTCCATGAAGACCACGCGGTCGGCGGCCCTGCGGGCGAAGCCCATCTCGTGGGTGACGACGACCATGGTCATGCCGTCGGCGGCGAGCCGGACCATCACGTCCAGCACCTCACCGACCATCTCCGGGTCGAGTGCGGAGGTGGGCTCGTCGAAGAGCATCACCTTGGGCCGCATGGCCAGCGCGCGGGCGATGGCGGCCCGCTGCTGCTGCCCACCGGACAGCCGCGCGGGCAGCTTTCCCGCCTGCTCGGCGATGCCGACGCGCGCCAGCAGATCCCGTGCCGACGCCTCGGCCTCGGCACGGGAGTCGCCCCGGACCTTCATCGGCGCGAGCACGATGTTCTCCAGCACGGTCTTGTGCTGGAAGAGGTTGAACGACTGGAACACCATGCCGACGTCGGCCCGGAGCCTGGCCAGTTCCCGGCCCTCCACGGGGGCGGGTACGCCGTCGACGAGGATGTCTCCGGACCCGGCGGGCTCCAGCCGGTTGAGGCAGCGGCACAGCGTCGACTTGCCCGATCCCGAGGGACCGACCACCACGACGACCTCGCCCCGCGCCACATCAAGGTCGATGTCGCGCAGCACGTGATGATCACCGAACCACTTGTTCAACCCTTTGACCTGAATCATTGCCATCTTCCTTCGAAATCGAAGACAAACCGGAAGGTAATAGATGATTCTTACGGAAGTCAACACGTTGCCGTAGTAAGTACAGACGTGGTATTCCTCTAGTCCATGTCAGGCAAAGAGCGGCTGTTGGTGCGGGGAGCGCAGGGCGACCTTCTGCGTCTTGTCGCCACCGGCCACGCCGAGTCGCGCGCCCAGCTGGCCCGTATCTCCGGCCTGGCGGCGTCGAGCGTCTCCCTGCGCGTCGAGGAGCTGATCGACACCGGGCTCCTCGTCGAGGAGGGCTCGGGCACCTCCAGGGGTGGGCGGCGGCCTCGGCGGCTGCGGGTCAGCCCGACCGCCGGCCTGCTCGCGGTGGCCGACCTCGGGGCGCACCACGCCCGCCTCGGCCTACTCGACCTCAGCGGCGCCCCCCTCGTCGTCGAGGAGCGCGCCTGCGACATAGCGCTCGGCCCCGAGGCGACCCTCGACTGGATGGCCGCCTCGTTCGACGAACTGATGCTGACCCACGGCCCGCCCGGCGTCCCCCTGAGAGGCGTCGGCACCGGCATACCCGGCCCCGTCGACCCCGCCAGCGGCCGCGTGGTGTCTCCCTCGCGCATGCCCGGCTGGCACAACTTCCCCGTCGCCGAGCATCTCGGCGCGCACTACGACCTGCCGGTGCTCGTCGAGAACGATGCCAACCTCCTGGCCGTCGGCGAGGCCCGCTCATGGCCCGGGTGCGACAACCTCATGGTGCTGAAGGCCGGCAGCGGCATAGGGTGCGGCGTGATCGTCGACGGCCGCCTGCACCGGGGCAGGGGTGCGGCCGGCGACATCAGCCACGTCCGGGTCAGGACCGACTCCTCCACCATGTGCTCGTGCGGCCACCCCGACTGCCTGGAGGCCTACGCGAGCGGCGCCGCGCTCATGGGCGCCCTGTCCGAGCTCGGCATCGCGACGCGACGCCCGGGCGACGTCGTCGCCCTGGTCGAGGACGGCGTGCCCGAGGCCACCGCCCTGGTCAGGAACGCGGGCCGCCTCATCGGCGAGGTGCTCACCGTCCTGGTCAACTTCCTCAATCCCGACGCCATCGTCGTCGGCGGCAGCCTCTCCACCGCCGAGCCGCTGATCTCCTCCATCCGCGCCGCCGTCTACGAGCGCTGCCTCCCGCTGGCCACCCGCGACCTGGAGATCGCCGTCACCCGTGGCGGCCCCGATGCCGCCCTCCTCGGCGCGGGCTCCCTCCTGCTGGACGCCGTCCTCAGTTGAGGGGCGGAACGGACGAGGTGCGGCAGGCATACGACCAGCCCTCTTAACCCGACGGGGTGGGGTGCCCGCACAGCGCACACGTAGGCGACGACGCCTTACCGGGCAACGCCGGCGCGCCGGGGCGGACGGGCGGTCAGTACCGGTCGTGACTGCTCGTTGTCGTTTGGTTCATGCGATGACCTGGTTCGCTCACGCCCCCGACCGGGCGGCGGGCCTGGGCGCCGGTGATCTCGCGGTCGTCCGGGCCAGGCTGCTCATCTCGTAGGAGCGCCGTTTCCTAGGTGGACGTCCCGGCCTCAAGGATCGAGACGATGGAGAAGAGCGTGAAGCACACCGCGCCCAGCCCCACCATCACGCGGGCGGGGATGAAGAACTGTGGATCTGTGACGGCCGCCTCGGACAGGAAGGCGGAGAAGAACAGGCAGATCAGCGCGGTGGTCACCGGCAGGATGGGAATGCGGTTCGCGAGCGGGAAGGAGCGGCGCCATACCAGGGCCAGCAGCAGTGCCTTGGACAGGATGCTGAAGCAGACCAGCGCGAGACCGATCAGGATGTAGCCGGGAGCTATCCGGTAGGGCAGGTCGGAGCCGAGCAGGACGTACAGGCCCAGCGCGAAGCTGATCGTTCCCATGATGACGACCAGCTGGCTCCACCGATATCGCTCCCTGTCGCGGAAGACGTTGCGAACCTGACGGACGATGCTCGCCACCAGCGCGATCAGGCTGGCGCAGATCGCCGACAGCCCGAAGAGAACGTGTCCGGCGACGTAGGTGGAACTCTCTCCGTGGAAGAGAAGGCCGAAGGCGATGGCGAACCCCACGATGGCGCAGACCATCGGGACCGCGATCAGTGTCATGCCCACCCGTTCCAGGTAGGCGCCCTCCGGTGGCCCGGCGTCCGGGGCGCGGGCGGCGTTGTAGGGGATGAGGCCGAAGGCGGTGGAGGCCGTGGCCACCGTGCTCACGCAGATGGCGATGAGGCCGATCCCGATGATCACGAAGCCGCCGACCACGAACTTGGCGTCGTCGCCCCGGCTCACCGTGAAGATGCCCCAGCCGATGGTGGCGAGGGCGACGAGGTAGCCCGTCAACGGCAGCGCGACCCGCCACAGCAGGTCGTAACGGTTGATCAGCTGGCGGATGATCGTCGCGGCGGTGGTGAAGAGCGCGTAGCAGATCGCGGTGAGCGCGATGTTCACATGGCCGGCGACGAAGTGGTTGGCGTCTTCGCCGCCGCTGTTGATGTAGAGGCCGAAGGCGAGACAGATGGCCCCGAGCACCAGGGGTATGGCGCGGAACAGGACGCTTATCACGATGTTCATGGCTTCCTCCGGCAGATCCTTCGCGCGAGCTGTCCGCACCGCCTGTGGCGCACTGCCGCGTCTCATTACGACCTAACCTCGGACCCCGCGTCGCCGCACGGAGGCGCGCTCGTGACAGCACCATCGTCCTACCTGGGCTTTTGGCGTCTCACTGCGCCGCGACGCCGCCCGGGACCCGTCATTGAGTTCGACGGCCGTGGGGGATGAGACGAGAGTCGAGCGGCCGGGGATCCGGGTCATCGGCGCCATGTGGGCGTGGTGGAAGGCGGGCAAGTGCGCCACCGGCGCCGTGACCGAGGTCTGGAACAAGTTCGGCGGAGACCTGACGGGGTCCGGAGGCGGTGCTGGCCGTGGCCATCTACGGCTGCCTGAAGGGCCTGCGTGGCTGATCGTCCCACCTGTGGCGGCCCCCCGATCCGATGATCCGGGGGGGGGCCGCCCATAGGGCTGAACTCGGGGCGGCGGGGATACCGGGGGCGATCTGGAGACGGCAGGCGCGGATGGTCCGGATGTTCTGGCCGGAACCGTCCCCGCCGTTGATCCGTCTGACACCAAGTGAAGCCCCAGCTTGGTATGAGACGGTTCATTCTGGCTCTGTCGCTGCTTCTTGCCGGGGCGGGGACCGCTTGCACATCACAACAACCGCCGGAATCGTCCGCAGAGCTTCCCGAGGAGCCGGTAGCATCTGCCGAAGGCGTGTGGCCGGAAGCGCTCATCACGGTGCCCAGAAAGCTCAAGAACGGCCACTCGGTGTTTCCCCTCGCGATGCTCGGCAAGGAGACGGCTCTCCTGACGACGATTGGGCATCCTCCGGCACTCCTGAGCTTCAACGTCCGAACAGGACGGCAGGCTGTCCTTGCCACGGCGCCGGAGTGGGCGGTCTGCGAGGGGTGTTTTGAAATCAAACGCTCGGCTGTCAACGCGGAACAGGTGGCCTTACTGGTTCAGGGCGAGAAGAAACCTGACCCGCGGTACGACGGAGAACGCCACATGGAACTGTGGGTCATGCCCCGAGCGGGCGGCCCCATGAAGATGGTGACCCGACTGCCTGCCGACGGGCAGGACTACTCCGGCGGCTTTCAGGTCACTGACGATCTCGCAGTCTGGTGGGGGGTCGACGGCGTATGGCATATCCCGCTTACCGGTGGTGAGCCCAAGCAGGTGCTCCCCGGGCGGGCTCTCCGCGTCACCTCCTGGCCCTGGGCCTACGACATGCGGCGGCAGAGCATCGTCAATCTGGTCACTCACCAGGAGAACAAGGCGCGGCGCCTGGACGACGTCGAGGGGCCGTACTGCGGATCCGTTTGGTGTGTCGGACGGGCCGACGTTCCGCCCAGTGAACTCATGAGGAGCGTCATGCAGCGAGTAGACGGCTCCGGGCGTACGATCGTCTCGGGATTCGCTCTGGGCCTTCTGCCCCCGATCCGAGACCGATTCGTTCTCTTCGGCCTTCCCTCGGCCAACGAGAACAACAAGTTCGGTCCCCCGTTCCAGCTGTACGACCGCTGCACCCGGCGGAAAGGGAACCTCGGCCTCCCTGGCCGTGCCGAGGCCGAGACCGCTCGGGACGAGATCGGGTACGGCGCGGCGACACCCGAAATGTCACTCCTGATCTGGGAGGCCTCTGCCACGCGCTACACCGTCCTGGATCTCTCCCGCATCAGCGATGCACCCTGCGCCAACTGAGGTCGAACAGGAAGGTGGGCCGTACCCGACCTCGACGGAGGCAAGCTTGTGGGGTCAGTGGGGTGGGGGCGTCCAGGGCGAAGGACGGGTAGCGGTCGGCCTCGGCGCTGTCGGTGTGCGCGATCCGCTTCCATCGGCTGCCGTGGGCGCGGTCGAAGGCTTGCTGCTCCAGCAGCGACAGGGCGGGGCGTTCGGGGATCAGGTTGGGACAGCTGTACATGAAGCCGACCCGGCGGCGGTCGGTCACCGCCTGGAGGAGGTCGCCGGGCCGGATGGGTTCGCCGCGCACCCTGTGGTGCTCCAGGCACGCCACCGGGTCCCGGATCTCGACGTGTGGTGTTAGAGCCGCCGAGATCTAGCTCGATATGTGTCGAAATTGTAGTGATCGAGACATGGTACCCATCCATAGACATTTCGTACTTCCTGCCCATAACATCAAGCCTTCTTGGGGCAGTTTTTACTGTCCCTTGAACTTTGATCGGGGCCTTTTCGTGCCCCGCGCTGATTGTTCGGGAAGGCTGGTCGATGTCTGTAACACGCCTGGTGACGGGTCTTGGGGCGCCAACCGCCCTCCGTAGTCCGGGGTCGGCACGCCGCGGCGCCGCGGCGCTGGGTCTCGCCGCCACCATGACCTTCGCCGGGGTCGCGGCGACCTCGGCCCCGGTCAGTGCGGCCGCCGACCCCTCCGTCGGACCGGTCTTCACGGACGGCATGGCCCAGCCGGTGTTCTCGGCGAACCGCAATGACTGGCTTCGCGAGGAAGTGTGGGTCGAGACCCCGATCGACAGTGACGGCGACGGACGCAACGACCGGGTGCACACCGAGGTCACCCGCCTCCGGGAGACCGAGACGGCCGGTCTGAAGTCGCCCGTCGTGTACGAGGTCAGCCCCTACTACGCCGGCGGCAATTCGGTCGCGAACCACAACGTCGACCACGAGCTCCACGAGGCACTCCGTCCGGGCAAGGGCTGGATGAACCGCGGTGGTTCGGTGAAGGATCCGGCGACCGACGAGCGACTGGCCGCCGCCGGCGTGGCAGGCGTGGCCGACGGTGACGAGGCCGTCACGGGCACCGGCCCGCAGCCCGCCATCAGCACCAGTCACGAGTCCAACTGGCTGCCTCGCGGTTTCGCGGTGGTCCATGCCGAGTCGCTGGGCAGCGGTAAGTCCGACGGCTGTCCCACCACCGGTGGACGCAACGAGACCATCGGCGCGAAAGCGGTCGTCGACTGGCTGAACGGTCGGGCGAAGGCCTACGACGCCACCGGCAGGGAAGTCGATGCCACCTGGACGACCGGCAAGGTCGGCATGATCGGCACGTCGTACAACGGCACCCTGCCCAACGCGGTCGCGAGCACCGGTGTCGAGGGTCTCGAGGCCATCGTGCCGATCTCGGCGATCTCCAGCTGGTACGACTACTACCGCGCGAACGGCGCCGTCGTCGCCCCGGGCGGCTACCAGGGCGAGGACGCCGACGTGCTCGCGGAGTACGTCTACACCCGAGCGAACAAACAGATCTGCCGAAGCGTCATCGAGGAGCTCGCCAAGGCGCAGGACCGGGTCACCGGCGACTACAGCGCCTTCTGGGATGAGCGTAACTACCTGAACGACGTCGACAAGGTCCACGCCGCGACGCTGGTCGCGCACGGGCTCAACGACTGGAACGTCAAGACCAAGCACGCCGCGCAGTGGTACGAGGCGCTCAAGGCGCGCGGGGTGCCGCACAAGATCTATCTGCACCAGGGCGGGCACGGCGGCTCCCCGAGCGTCAACGTGCTCAACCGCTGGTTCACCCGCTACCTGTGGGGCCAGCAGAACGGCGTGGAGAACGACCAGCGGGCGCTGATCCAGCGCGAGGACAGGACGCTGGTGGAATACCCCGAGTGGCCCGAGCCGGCCGCGGCCGCCACCGAGCTCAACCTGGAGCCCGGCACGGACGGCACCGCCGGTGTCCTCACCGGTGACAAGACCCGCCAGGGCAAGCCGGTGACCGAGACGATCGTCGACGACGCCTCGAAGCGGGCGCTGACCCTCGCCGACGCCGTGACGTCCCCCAACCGCCTGGCCTACAAGTCGGGGACGCTGACCGGTGCGGTCCGGCTCAGCGGTACGCCGCAGGTATCACTGCGGACGTCCTTCGGCCAGCCGGCGGCGAACGTCACGGCGCTGCTCGTCGACTACGACCAGAACGGCAAGGCGAAGATCATCACTCGGGGCTGGGCGGATCCGCAGAACCGTAAGTCGATCTCGAAGACCGAGCCGGTCAAGCCGGGCAGCCCGTACCGCCTCGACTTCGACATGCAGCCGCATGACTATGTGTTCACGGCGGGACACCGCATCGGCATCGTGCTGCTGTCGAGCGACTACGAGTACACCATCCGGCCCACCCCCGGCGCGACGCTGCACCTCGACACGACGAAGAGCACGGTCATGCTGCCGCTCGTCGGCGGGACGGCCGCGTTCACCGCGGCGAACAGCTGACCCGGGTCCCGGAAGGCCGAGCGGGCCGCCAGGCGGCGGCCCGCTCGGCCTGCGGGTGCCGGAAACCCGGCCTGCGCTCATGGATCAGCCCGCCGAGGCGGTCGCACCGAATCCTGACATGAAGGTCGTTGAGGTCACCTCACTGCCGGATCTCCGGCCTCATGAGGTGGTGGGCGCCAAGTGCTCGGGGGTGGGGTGGCGGATCGGGGTGAAGAGTGCGACCGTCGCGAGGAGGAGACAGGCGGTGCCGGCCAGGAGGCAGATCACGGTGACGCCGTAGCCGCCCGCGCCCCAGGTCAGGACGGCCGCGCCCACCGGGCCCAGCGAGAAGTGGATGGTCCAGAACGCCGAGGTGACGCGGCCGAGCAGATGGTCCGGGGTCACCTGCTGGCGCAGGGACATCGAGCAGATCCCGGCCACGCTGACGCCGCAGAGGTAGACGGCCATCAGGGCGGCGATCACCGGGACGCGGCCGGAGAGGCCGACGCACGCCATGGCGAGCCCGCTGGTCGCGAGGGCGCCGATCCAGGTGACGCCGAAACCGAGCCTGCGGCGGACGGGCGCGACGAGCACGGCTCCGGCGATCGTGCCGATCGCGGCGACCGCGAGGACCGTGCCGACGGTGCCGTCGGAGTGACCCAGATCGTGTTTCAGGTGGTAGATCAGGACGTCGGTCATGCCGAGTGTGAAGAAGATGAAGAAGGAGAGCAGGATCGTCAGGGAGCGCAGCACCGGGTGCCGCCAGAGGAACCGGGCACCGGCCAGCAGCTCCTGCCAGGGCTTCTGCCGTGCCGGCGCGGGCGTGCCGGCCTCGGGTCGCTTGAACCGGACGAAGTACAGGCCCGCAGCCGACAGCGCGAAGCTCGCCGCGTTGACGGCGATCGCCGCGGTGGGGCCGAACTGTCCGGAGACCACCCCGGCCAGCAGCGGCCCGCCGACACCGGCCGCCGCGGCGGTCGCGTAGAGCCGGCCGTTGGCCTCGGTGATGCGCTCGCCCTCGACCAGGTTGCGCACCGCGGTCACATAGGTGACCTGGAAGACCATCCCGATCGCCTCGCTGAGCGGCAGCACCACGTACAGCAGCCAGACCTGTGGGCCGAACGCCCAGACGAGCGGGACGAGCCCGTACAGCAGCAGGCGGGCGAGGTCGCAGCAGATCAGCAGGGTCCGCCGGTCGAGCCGGTCGGCCAGGATCCCGGCGAAGATCCCGGCACCGACCGACGCGGCACCGGCCACGCCCGTCAGCAGGCCCATCTGCGCGACCGACCCGGTCACGTTCAGCACCAGCAGCGGGATGGCGATGTAGGCGAACGAGTCTCCGGCGACGGATAGCGTCTGGGAGACCCAGAAGACGTTGAAGTTCCGGTCCCGCCACAGCGGGCGCGCGCTTTCTGCTTCCTCTGGTTGCGACACCAAGGGACTATCCCTCACCTTGACGATCTTTTCCAGTGGTTGATCATCCAGGGCGAAGGAGAGGTGGCGGACGGCCTCGGTGCTGCCGGTGTGCACGATGCGTTCGAGGATCTCGTGGGAGCCGACCTCCCAGAAGACCACCGACTCGTCGGGGCGGACCATCAGTCGTGGTCGGCGCGTCGAAGGCGACCATCGAGCAGTGGAAGTACGGATGGCTGATCGCGATGGCTTCGACCCCGCCGAGCCTGCGGCGGACGGGCGCGACGAGCAGGGCTCCGGCGACCGCTGCGGCGACCGCGAGTGCTCAAGCCCCACCTCACGGCTCCGGTCGGAGACGGGCCGAGCGGCGGCCCAGGTGCAGGAGCGGCGGGCAGGTGAGGCGGGTGCCCCAGCGGGTGGGGAGGGCGAAGGCGACGGCCTTGGCCGGTGCGTCGGTGGTGAAGGTCGTCGTGGGGTAGGCGCGGCAGTACCCCTGGGAAAGCTCCCGGACCAGGAGCAGCCCTCGGCCGTTCTCCGCGAACAGGTCCGGCACGATCCGTGGACGGGAGGAGTCAAGGACGGCGGGGATCCAGCCCAGGTCGGGGCCGCCGTCGACGACCTCGCACCAGGTGGGGACGCCTGCCAGGTCGAAGACCCGGATCTCGTACGGCGGGCGGGCGTGCCGCTCGCAGTTGGCGGCCAGCTCGGCCGCGACCGCCTCGGCGTCGGCGATGTCGTCGCCGGGCACCCCCTCGGCCAGCAGTACCTCGCGCACCACGGCGCGGGCCCGGCGGGAGGCCGAGCCAGGACGCAGGACGGCCACCAGCATGCCGACCTGGCCCAGTGCCTCCTCGGGGTCTCCCGTGCTGGTGACGGTGACCCCTTCGGGAGGGAGGGTGGTCCGCTGGCGGGGGACGACCGGGACGCCGGGCAGGTCCGCCGGGCCGTGGAAGGTTGGCCACATGTGCGCGCTCCATTACTTTCGGTGACCGTTTCGGGTTCCAGTAGGAAACGCCATGGGGCGGGCGGCGACCAGGTTCGGGTGCGGGCGTTGCGCTGCCCCGCGCGGGGTGCGGGAGAGGGATGCCGCTGCCGCCCGTCACGGGGATCATCCAGTCGGCTGGTCGTTTTCTAGGCGTTTCCATCGACGGGTGAGCCGTGAGGGGCGTCGTCGTTGACAATGGGTTGACGATTCGTTGCTCTGGGTGATGGAGGGCGTTATGGGCGACGCGGATCACGGTGCGGGACGTCCGGAGCTGGTACGGGCTCGTAAGCGGATGGGGATGAGCCAGGACGAGATCTCGGCAGCGCTGTGGGTGTCGTCGACGACGTGGAGCCGGTGGGAGCGGGGGCGTCAGGAGATCCGTCCGGTGTATCGGGCGCGGATGGCCGAGGTGTTCGGGGTGGACCCGGCCGAGGTCGAGCGGTGGATCGAGGGCACTGCCCCGGTCGACACGGAAGCCTGGCTGATTCCGGACTTCAGCGACTTCTCCCTTGGAACTACGGTCAAGACGGCAGACCGACTGTGGAGGTGTGACGTGGATCCGGAGCGGCGTCATGTGCTGGCCGCGCTGCCGTTCGTACCGGCGGCCTTCGGCAGCTGGCTGTCGGCGTGGAGCTATGGCGTCCCGGAGGCGTCGGCGGCGTATCAGGGGTCGGGGCCGGTTGTCGGGCTCTCCGACGTCCGGCGGATCGTCGAGGCGCGACAGGCGTTCGGGCAGATGGACCGTCAGTTCGGTGCCGGATTGGTGCGTCCGGCGGTGGTGGACTACCTGAACACCACTGTCGCGCCGTTGCTGCGGGGCCGTTACGACGACAAGGTCGGGGCCGAGTTGATGACGGCGGCTGCGGCGATGACCCAGATGGCGGGCTGGACCGCCTTCGACCTGAACCACCATGGTCAGGCCCAACACTATTTTGGCCAGGCGCTCAAGCTGGCGAAGGTCGGTGATGATGCGCTGACGGGTGCCTGGGTGCTGGCGACCATGACCCATCAGGCGGTTCACCTGGAGCAAGGTGCCCAGGCGGTCTGGCTCGCCAGGGCGGCCGTGGACACGGCCCGCCGGGCACAGGCGCCTCCCCGTGTGATGGCGATGCTGCTGATCGGCGAGGCGCGGGCGACGGCTACACAGGCGAAACCGGCCGAGACCAGTGACGGGCACAGCGCCAAGCAGGTCGAGCGGCTGCTCACCGAGGCCGAGCGGGCGTACACCCAGGGAGCCACCGACCGTGACCCGGCCTGGGTCGCCTGGAACGACGAGTCCGAGCTGACCGCGAGGATGAGCAGGTGTTGGAAGCTGCTCGGCGACTACCGGAGGGCGGCCGACTGCGCGGAGTTCGCGGTGCGGGAACTCACGGTGAAGCGTCCCCGAGCGGCTCAAATCAATCAGGTGAGCGTCGCCGAGGCATATCTAGGCATGGGCGAGGTGGAACAGGCGGTCGACTCGGCTCGGGCCGCGATCCCGATGGCCAAATCACTGACGTCGGCTCGCTCCGTCGAACGCGTCCGGAAGTTCGCCAAGCGCCTTGAGCCCTACGACACCATCCAGGTCAGGGAGTTCCGCTCCTACCTGGACAGCGAACTCGTCTCCTGACCGACCGCTGGACAGTGGTGGGGTGTTGGGGTGATCGGGGTGCAGTGTCTGCCTGACAGTGAGCTTGTCTCCTGACCGACCGCTGGACAACAGTGGGGCACTGAGGTGATCGGGGCACCGTGCCTGCCTGGTCAGTGAACCTGTCTTCTGACCGATCGCCGGACAGAAGAGGGGCTCCGAGGTGATCGGGGCCTCTTTTCAGGAAATGTCGGTAGTTGTGGTTATGGTCGCGATCCTTAGGTGAAGTCTCGCGTCATTGGTGTCGAACGTCCTGCTGAGTCATAGGATTCGAGGTCGCGGACGTGCCGGTGGCACGGATCGGCGAGACACGCGTGGATGAGCGAGGGGCACCATATATGGAGCAGGTCGGCCTGGACATCGGCGAGCCCGAGGAGGCCACGTCAGCCGGGGAGAGCACACCGGATTCGCTCGCCGAGGACGAGACCATCGACTTCATCACCGGCGATCCGGTCAAGCTGAAGGGCAATGAACCCGTCCGGCAGCGGATCGCCCGGGTGCTCTTCCACGAGTACGGCATCTCGGTGGATGACATGGCACGGGACTTCCCGGTCCCGGTCCAGGTCGACGGCAAGCGCAAGGCCACCAGGAAGGCCGACATCGCCGTCTTCGCGCACGGCGCCCCGAAGACCCTGGCCAATCTGCGCCGGGTGGTGGTGTGCAAGCCCGAGCCCAAGCCTGGCCGGACGGTCACGAAGATCCGCATGTTCAGCCAGGCCCAGGAGGACCTGGCCGAGCTGGAGACCCTGCTGGGCACCGAGGACACGCCGCTCGCCCAGTACGGCATGTGGACCAACGGCCTCGACTTCTTCTTCCTCTACAAGGAGTCGACCCGGTTCGGCGCCAAGTTCGAGCCCCGGGCCGACTGGCCGGTCGCCGACGAGAGCGTGGGCAGCGGCACGGTGGCCTCGGTGGCGAGGCTCCGGCGCGGCGAGGCCGCGATGCTCAAGACGGCGTTCCGCCGGTGTCACAACTACATCCACGGAAACGAGGGCCTGCCCAAGGACGCCGCCTTCTGGCAGTTTCTCTACCTGCTCTTCACCAAGATGCACGATGAGCGGATGAGCCGCAGGCACCGCAGGGCCCCGGAGTTCTACGCGCTGCCCGGCGAGCCCTTCAACGACGAGGGCCGCAAGGCCATCGAGGCCCGGGTGCTCACGCTCTTTCACGAGGTGAAGCGGGAATACCCGCTTTTCGGTGCCCGCGACGAGATCACCCTGTCGCCCCGGGCGCTGGCCTTCATCGTCGGCGAGCTCGCCCCCTACGACCTGACCGGCACGGACATGGACGTCAAGGGCATCGCCTACCAGGAGCTCGTCGGCACCAACCTCCGAGGTGACCGGGGACAGTACTTCACACCGAGGAGCGCGGTCGCGCTCATGGTGGAGATGCTCGACCCCAAGGAAGGCGAAAAGGTACTGGACCCGGCCTGCGGGACCGGCGGCTTCCTCCGTGAGACCCTGTGGCACCTGCTCAACAAGTGGCGGGCCGAGGAGGGCACTCCCGGGCTTCCGGACACCGAGGAACAACTGGCCGACCACCAGGACCGGATCGCCGCCTACGCGGAGAAGTGTCTGTTCGGCGCGGACTTCGACCCGTTCCTGGTCCGTGCCACGAGCATGAGCATCATGACCCTGACCGGGGGCGCGGGCAACATCTACAACATGGACTCGCTCGCCTTCCCCGGCGGTCACCTGCCCGGCCTGGCGGAGGCACAGAAGAAGATCCCGCTCGGCAGCATCGACGTGCTGCTGGCGAACCCTCCCTTCGGGACCGACATCAAGATCGAAGACAAGGACGTCCTCAGCCACTATCGGGACGGGGTCGCCCAGTCCTGGTCGCGGGACCGGGAGACCGGTCAGGTGGTGGCGAGCAGCAGGGACATCCCGGCGATGGCCCCCGAGCAGCTCTTCATCCAGCGGGCGGTCCAGTGGGTCAGGGAGGGCGGCCGGATCGGCATCGTGCTGCCCAACGGCATCCTCTCCAACCCCGGCCCCACCGACGAGGCCATCCGGCGCTGGATCCTGGAGAACTGCTGGGTGCTCGCCAGCGTGGAACTGCCGGTGGAGACGTTCGTCGCGGAGGCGAACGTCAACATCCTCACCACCCTGCTCTTCCTGAAGAAGAAGACCGAGCAGGAGAAGATGGCCGCGACCATGGGAGCGCAGCAGGACTATCCGGTCTTCATGGCCATCGCGGAGAAGGTCGGCGTCGACCGCCGCAACAACCCGGTCTACCGGCGCCATCCGGACGGCGAGATCATTCTCGAAGAGCAGCGGGAGGTGGAACGGATCCGGATCAACGGCAAGGATGTCGTCCGCACGCTGGTCAGGAAGCGAAAAGCGATCGACAACGACCTGCCCGAGATCGCCGCGGCGTACCGGCGGTTCCGCGAGAGGCACCCGGAGCCGGGGGTCAGCCGGTGATCACCAGGATCGAGGCGTACGGCTACCGCTGCTTTCCCGGCCTCGGCATCGATCTCGACCGCTACCACGTGCTGGCCGGAGCCAACGGCGCGGGAAAGACGACGCTGCTCGACATCCCGGTCCTGATCGGTGACCTGGTCCGCCAGCAGCGGGCGGTCGCCGCCTTCCTGGAACCGCAGCGGCCCGCCGTGCCGGCCAGGGCGAACAGCCTGGTCGAGCTGCTGCACAAGGGGGAGGGTGACGCGATCGCGTTCGCGATCGAGGCGCGGCTGCCGGACGACGTCGTGGAGGTGCTGTCCGACACCACCTTCGCCGAGCTCACCCAGCGGATTCCGACGCACCTGCGCTACGAGCTGCGCCTTGAGGTCGGTCCGCACGCGCTCAACGTCGCCGACGAATACCTCTTCCTCTTCTCCGACCAGGGCCCGCGACCCCGGGCCGGTGAGTTCCCGCAGGGAATCACGGTGAGCGGCACGACCCTGCGACACGCCGAGTGGCAGCCGGTCATCCTGCGCGAGGGCCGGTCGCCGACCCGCTTCATCCACGAGACGACGACGCAGGAGAGCGACCTGCCGCCACTGCGGGTGCCGCAGGGGCAGCTCGCCCTGGGGGCCGTCCCCGCCGACCCCACCCTGTTCCCGGCGGCGCTCTGGTTCGCGCAGCTCCTGCGCGAAGGCGTGGTCTTCTTCGATCCTGACTGGGATCTGCTGCGCCGACCGGCCCCTCCCGGGTACGCGCCGCGCCTGATGCCCTCGGGGATGAACACGCCGTGGCTCGCGCTCGACCTCCGGCAGCGGGACCCGGAGCGGTTCGCCTCCTGGATCGACCACGTCCGCACCGCGCTCCCGCAGATCGCCGACATCACGGTGATCGAGCGGGAGGAGGACCACCACGCCTACTTCGCCGTGGAGTACGCCGGTGGTTACCGGGTCACCTCCTCGGGGCTGTCCGAGGGAACCCTGCGCATCCTGGTGCTGACCCTGCTTTCCTATCTGGACGGTACGGTGCTCCCCACCCTCCTGGTCACCGAAGAGCCGGAGAACGGCATCCACCCTCGCGCGATCGAGACGGTGGTGCAGTCGCTCAGCTCGCTCTATGACTCACAGGTCTGGATCTCCACCCACTCGCCGATCGTGCTCGCACACACCGATCTCACCGACGTGCTGGCCGCCCGGCTCGACGACGGCGGGGTGCAGGTGATCCCCGGTGACCGGCACCCCCGGCTCCGCGACTGGCAGGGCTCGCTCGACATCGGCACCCTGTTCGCGGCGGGGGTGCTGTCATGATCAGGCGCGATGTCGTCTTCCTGGTCGCCGACACCGGGATGGACCAGATGCTCCGCGGCTTTCTCGGCCGCGCGCAGGCGCACCGGAGCATCCGCTGCGGACCGTTCGGGTTCGATCCGCGCGAGGATCTCTTCGTCGCCCCGACCAAGGACCCGGGGGTGTACGGCACGGCCCGTGAGCTCTTACGCCCCTTCGAGTCACTTCATCGGCGCGCGGTGGTGATGCTGGACGCCGACTGGGACGGCAGCCCCGGCTCGCAGGCCATCCGCGAGCACATCGAGAAGAGCCTGGACGGCGTGTGGGAGCAGTACGCCGTGGTGGTGATCGAGCCCGAGCTGGAAGCCTGGGTCTGGCAGGACAACCCCAACGTCGCCGAGGCGCTCAAGTGCGCCACCGACTTCCGGCGGATTCTCGCCGACAGCGGCCACTGGCCGCACGACCACCTCAAGCCGCCGGACCCAAAGGCGGCCCTCGACCACCTGCGCCGCCGCCATCGGGCCGACGGTTCCAACGCAGCCTTCCGCCGCCTCGCCGAGAAGATCTCGGTACGGCACTGTCAGGACCCCGCCTTCAACCACCTGTGTGAGCACCTGCGCGCCTGGTTCCCGGAGAATTCGTGAAGCTTGCCGAACTCGACAACCCCGTCCGTGCCAGTTGGCTGGCCGACCAGAGCTTCCGCCTCGACCCCGGCCCTTACATCTCGGACTCCTACGCGGCGCGGATGTTCCTGAAGCGACTGCCTCGGACCGAGTCTCTTGGAGAGGTCACCGAGGGAATCTTCAACGCCGGAAGGTTCAAGAGGCACTGGACCACCGATCCGGAGCACGGTGTTCCCTTCCTCTCCAGCGCGGATATCTTCCAGTCTGATCTGTCTTCTCTCGCGATGATCACTAAAAATTCGTTTCAAGTCAATTCCAATCTTGGACTTGAGCCTGGGTGGACTCTTATCACTTGCTCGGGGATGACGGCGGGGAGGGTTACTTACGCACGTCTTGATATGGATGGATATGCGTGCAGTCAGCATGTCCTACGTGTTGTTCCCGACTTGAGTCGGATTTCCGCAGGATATCTCTACACCTTCCTCGCCAGCCCTTTCGGGGTGCCAATGATTAAGGGGGGGATTTACGGGACAAGTGTCAGGCATATCGAGCCCTCGCATATCGTGGATCTTCCCGTTCCCCGGGTCGATGCCGAGGTCGAGCGGCGGATCGACTTCCTGATCCAGGAAGCCATGGTGCTCCGGGCACGGTTCCAGGCCGGAATCACCGATGCCACCCAGGACCTCTTCAAAAGCGCCGGCCTGCCCGAGCTCATCGACTTCAACTGGCACGACCTGCCCCGTGACCTCGACTTCTCCGTCTCCGGCCTCACCCCCACATCGCTGCGCGCGCTCAACTTCTCCCCCCGAGCCCAGCGCCTCATCGAGACCCTCCGCTCCGTTCCCCACCGCACCCTTGGGGAAATCTGCTCGGGGGGACAACTTAGCCGCGGGAACCGCTTCAAACGGATTGATAGTGATCCTGTGAGTGGAGTGAAACTCATCGGTCAGCGGCAAGGATTCTGGCTTCGTCCTGAAGGTCGATGGATTGCGCTCAGCTCCACTGATCTTCAAATGGTGCGAGCCGATGATGAAACCATTTTGGTGGCCGCACGTGGAACTTTGGGTGACAGTGAGGTCTATTCGAGAGCTCTTTTTGTTACTGGAAGCTGGCTTAAGCACGGTTACTCGGAAGATTTTCTTCGTGTGGTATCGGCGGATGACGACTTCTCTGGTGCCTACCTCTTCGCTTTTTTGCGATCGGAGGTGGTTTTTCGAGTTATCCGGTCAATGAGTACCGGTGGAAAGCAGCAGGACATTCACGAGGGACTTCGGCGGCAGATTCCCGTGCCCGAGTGCACCCCGGAAGATCGAGAGCGGATCGCGGAGACGGTAAGGCAGGCATATCGGTGGCGGGATGAGGCCGATATGAAGGAGGATCAGGCTCTTGCCCTGCTTGACGCGGCAGTGAGAGAGGCGGCGCGGTAGTTCATGGCTCACATCGTCGGTGGCGGCCCCCCGGTCAACGACGCGGAGCGCATGGCGATCGCGCACCTGCGCGACCATGCTCCCGATGACTGGCTCGTGCTGCACAACATCGAGATCCCGGTGCACGGCGGCAGATACGAGGTCGATCTCGTCGTGGTGACCGGACACTCGGTCTGCCTGATCGACGTCAAGGGCACCCGGGGCCGGATCGAGGTGGCGGGCCGAAAGTGGTATCCGTCCCGGCGGGCGCCGTACGGCTCGCCGGTGGCCAAACTGCGCGGGCACGCCCGTGCGCTCAAGGGAACGCTGGAGCGGTCCCGGCCCGCGCTCGACCGGATCTACGTCGACGCGCTCGTGCTCCTCACCGCCGAAGACGCCCGCCTGATCGACCCCGACGACGGACCGGACGCCGACGCCGACGACGTCACGACACTCGCCCTGCTCGTCCGTACGCTGGCCGACGTCTCCCGGGTCCGTTCCGGCCTCACCCGGGACATGTCGCCGTACCGCGAAGATGTCGTCGAGGCGCTTGAGGGGACGGTGCGCAGGCCGACCGGGCCGCAGCGGTTCGGCAACTGGGTGGTGCGGGAACGGCTCGGCGGCACCGACGAGGTGACCGAGTACCGCGCGGCCAACGCCACCGTGACCTCCTCGGAGACCGTGCTGCTGCGGGTCTACCGCGCCGACCCGTTCCAGCCGGAGGAGGTGCGGAACGCCGAGCGGATCGCGATCGCCAACGCCTACGAGGTGCTGGCCAAGATGCCGCCAAGCCCGCACATCGTCGGCCGGCGCGACTTCTTCGCCGGTGAGGACGAGAGCCAGTTCGTGCTGGTCATGGATGACGTGCACGGCCAGGCGCTGCACCTGCGGCTGAACGACCCCAGGCAGCCGCTCGGCGCCGACGCCAAGCTCCTGGTGATCCGTGACATGCTGCGCGGGCTGGCGCACGCCCACCGGTTCAGGGTGATCCACCGGGCGCTGTCCCCGGCCGCGGTGCTGGTGACCGAGGGCGGACGCGCCCTGCTGACCGGGTTCGACTACGCCCGGCCGGAGGATCCTCGGCCCCACACGGTCGTCCAGCGGCTCGCCGAGGCGCTCGACCCGGCCTATGTGGCGCCCGAGTGCCAGTCGCGGGCCCAGGCGATGAGCCGCGCCTCGGACGTCTACGCCGCCGGAGTGATCGCCTTTCAGCTGCTCACCGGAGAGTTGCCGTTCGCCACCACCGCGGATCAGTTCGAGAAGGGCAGCGTTTTGCCCTCATCGGTGCTGACCTCCTCCGGGGTGCCGAAGGAGGTGGCCGGGCTGCTGCGGCGGATGTGCGCGCGGGCGCCCTCGGCCCGCCCGTCCGCGGCCGAGGCTCTCGACCTGCTCCGGCGTGCGACGAAAGGCGACGGCGAGAGCGGTCAGGGCGGTCAGGGCTCCGAGGGCGGAGAGGGGACGGCCGGGCGGAAGGGGCCGGACCACAAGAACCTTCCCGAGGGATACCAGCTCACCCGGGCGCACACGGTGCGCCGCAAGCTGGGGTCGGGGACCTTCGGCGTGGTCTACCAGGTCTACGACAACCTGGCCTCCACCGACCGGGTCGTCAAGCTCGTGCTCAAGGACCGCGAGTCGCTGACCGAGCGGCTCAAGCAGGAGTACCACGTGCTGCGCGGGCTGTCGCACCCCAACGTGGTCAAGGTGGAGCACGCCGACTACCTGGGCGGCACCGACATCCCGTACCTCGTCTTCGAGTACGTCGACGGGCAGGACGTCCATGAGCTGATCAAGGGAAGGCCACTCGGCCCGGCGGACGCCGTCAAGCTGGGTATCGACGTCGCCAAGGGGCTCGTCTACCTGCACGGCAACGGGATCTACCACTGCGACATCAAGCCGAGGAACCTGCTGCGGACCGACAGCGGCTGCAAGATCATCGACTTCAACGTCTCGGTCACCGCCGACTCCAGCCTGTCGAAGGCGGGGGGCACCGGGAGATACGCGCCGCCGGACAGCGGTTCCGGCCCACCCACCGTGGCCGACCTCGCCGATCGCGACGTGTACGGCCTCGGGCTGACCCTGTACCAACTGGTCACCGGGGAGTGGCCGTTCGCCGCCCCACAGCGTGCGTTCGGCGAGCAGCCGGTCGCCCCCTCCTCATTCCCCGATCTCGGTGACCTTTCCGACGCCCTGGTTTTGACCCTGACCAGGGCGATCGCCCCGCTCCGCGGTGACCGTTACGCGAGTGCCGCCGATCTGCTCGCCGCGTTGACGGCGATCGGCGAGGACGTCCACCGGCCAAGGCTCCCGCCGGAGCCCGAATCGCTTCCCCGGCCTCCGGCGGGAGAGGCCAACCCGTTCGTCGCCCACCTGCAGACCCTCTACAGCCAGAGCAGCAGTAGTAACGCGGGTACCCGAGGGGCCGACCCGTTCGACCTGTATGTGCCGACGGCGCTCGACGACCGGCTGATCCCGGACATCCGCGCCGGCCGTTACACCCTCGTGGTGATCACCGGAAACGCCGGGGACGGCAAGACCGCGTTCCTGGAGCACCTGGTCGGCTACGTGCGTAAACGCGGGGCCGAGCCGGGTGAGCCGAGGGAGAACGGTGCCGACGTCAGGCTGCCCGGTGGCCGATGGCTGCGGATCAACCACGACGGTAGCCAGGACGAGGGTGACCGGGCCAACGACGACGTGCTGCTCGACTTCTTCGCGCCCTTCACCGGAGACGGCCCCGCCGCCGACGCGGGGGAGACCCGCCTCATCGCGATCAACGAGGGGCGTCTGATCGACTTCCTCGCCACGCACGAGGAGAGATTTCCCCACCTGGCCGCGACGGTCCGCGCGGGCCTCGACGGTGAGCAGGAGACCGGCGGTGTGGCCGTGGTCAACCTCAACCGGCGGAGCGTCGTCGCCGGAGACGATGAGTCGATCTTCAACCGGGTGCTCGGCCGGATGACCCACGAGCGCCTCTGGGAGGCCTGCGACTCGTGTGAGCTGGTGAAGGTCTGCTACGCCCCGCACAATGCGCGGACCTTCGCCCACTCCAGCGCCGGTCCCAAGGTGACCGGACGGCTACGGGACCTCTACACGCTGGCGCATCTCCGCGGTCACCTGCACACGACCCTGCGCGACCTCCGGTCGGGCCTGGCGTTCACCCTCACCTCGGGCCGGAGCTGCGAGCAGATCCGCGAGCTCTACCGAGACGGTGACGCCGAGACGATCCTGGACAGCTTCTACTTCAACAGCTGGGCCGGTGCTCCGGAGACCAAGGACAGGCTGCTCGCCTTCCTGCGCCAGGTGGATGTCGCCACGGTGCCCGATCCCGCGCTGGACCGTCAGATCAACTACGTCGGCCCCGACGCGGGACAGGCCGTCATGACCGTCGACCGGCGTGAGAAGTACGACGTGGGGCTGCTGGGCGAGCTCTTCAGCCGACTTCCCCGAAGCGCCGCGCCGTCGGCCGCGCAGGTGGCGGCGCATCTGCGCTACGTCGCCGCCGCCCGGCGGCGCTTCTACTTCGAGTGCGTCGAGGACAGGCGCGCACGGCTGCTGCTGCCCTACCGGTCCGCCGGGCGGTTCCTGGAGCTGCTCAGTCATCCGGCGGGTGTCGCCGACCACCTGCCGGAGATCATCCGGGCGATCAACCGGGGGGAGGGGCTTCCCGACCCCGACCGGCTCGGGGACGTGCTGGCGCTGCAGCTCAGGCAGGTCACCGGAGGAAGTATCCGCAGCTACCGGCTCTTCCCGGCGGCCGAGCTGTCGCTGACGACCACGGTGCCCGAGCCGTCGCCCTACCTTGAGGAGCAGCCGGACGGACTGCTGCTGAGCTACCACGGGGGCGGTGAGCGGCGGGCGCGGCTGCGCATCCGGCTCGACCTCTACGAGTTGCTGTCCCGGCTGCGAGACGGCTACCTGCCCGGAGTGGCCGAGCGGCAGGGACTCTACCTCGGCTTGACGATCTTCAAGAACGAGCTGTCCGCGGCACCGTACCAGGAGGTGCTGCTCACCACCGGCGGCCGGGATCTGTACCGGATCCGGCGCGATCCCGGCGGCAGGCTCCTCATGCTGCCCGTCACCGAGGGGAGTAAGCCATGACCCTGCACCGGGGGGACCGGGAGTTCCGTCATCCGGGCGTGACCCATGTCGACTACAAGCAGGTGGAGATGGACCGGGTGCTGACCGCGTTCCTCCCCCGGCTGTGGTGGGGAGGGGCCCCGAGCGTGCTGGCGAGGTCCGCGGACCTCACCGTTGAGGACTTCGTCGACACCGTGCACGAACACCGCGAGCTGTTCAAGGGGTTCGAGCGGGACATCACCCGCAGGTGGATGGAGACCCATCTGCTGGACCTCGTCAACCGGGGTAAGCCCAACCAGATGGTCGCCGGCCTGCGGCCCCTGCACGGATTCACCTACCGGTTCCGCAACTCCCGGCGTTCCCGGCCGTCCGGGGTGGACGAGCAGCTCTACGCGATGATCCAGCACGCTTCGGACGGCAGGGGGATCAAGACCCTGCAGTATCTGAAGACCTTCTTCTTCGCCGGGGTGGACGCGAACACCGAGACGCCCAAGCTTGGGGTGGAGATCGATGTGGAGACCCAGGCGCTCATCAACCTGTCCGAGGCGGTCAGAAAAAACATCACCGACAGACCGGCCGGGGGGAAGGACCGCGTTTCCCATCCGCCGCTGTATCCCGGCGCGTCCGACCTGCTGGCGGACGACATCGTCCGGCTCCTCTTCCATCAGCACCTGATTCCCCGGTCCGTACTGGTCGACTACCTGAAGATCCTCTTCGCCTTCCATCTGGCCCTCTACCACCTGCAGATCATGAAGCTGCTTCCCGCGTGGGTGAGGGGAGAGCAGCCGGGTCCGAGCGGCGGTTTTTTTCTCGACGTCGGCGGGATCCCCGGCACACCGGTCGCCCGGCTCGCCGAGCGCGGCACATCGGTGTGGTACGGGCGCATCCCCGAATTCGTACGCGCCACCTTCTGCGTGAAGAAGCTGGAGGACTTCGCACAGAACCTGGTGAGGCTCAACAAACTCGGCAAACCCCCGGGTGGGATTTTCAAGATCGAGGACCTGGTGGTGCTGCTCGGTTCCGCCTACGCCGCGGAACGCTCCCAGTTCGCCGGGGCCAGGCTGAACCGGGTGCTGGAGAGTTCCAAAGCCGCGGAGGAGGAGCTCGACACCACGATCACCCAGATCCTGGAACTGGGACTCGACCCCTTCAGCACGTACATCGACGTCATCGCGGCCTTCCGGGTCCGGTTCCACCGCCAGTACGTCACCGAGTGCCTTGACTCACTGCTGCTGAAGAACCGTCCCGGGGCGATGATCGCTCAGCCGCGCCGGGGGGAGAGACGTTTCGTGCTGGACAGCCGGCTGCTGGAGGTGCTCCTGCAGATCGCACTGCTCCACCCCGGCGGATCCCAGGGATTTCACACCGCTCCGCTCCGGGTGGACCAGTTTCTGACGATTCTGCGAAAGCGCTACGGGCTCTACATCGATCGCCTTCCCCCGGGTGACGGCTTCGGCCGGGCGGGCATCACGGATCAGGCCGCCCTCCGCGAGAACGTAAGGGCTTTCACCGCACGTCTCCGTGAGATCGGCTTCTACTCCGATATGTCGGACGCCTACCTCACCCAGACCATCACACCCCGCTACGTCGTACCGGCCTGACAGGACTCCGATGAGCGCAGGACTACGCGAACTACTCGACCAGGACCTCGACGAGGCGCTGGAACGGGTGCTCACCCCCAGGTTGTCCGCTCTGCTGGAGGCACGGGAGCCGGGGCACTGCGCCCGCGTCACCGACATCGACGAGGCACTCGCCGCGCGGCTCTGCCGCAGAGTACGAACCGCCGTGAGCAACGACGCGCAGGTTCATGTCCTCGGCGGTCCGCCCACTGTCGCCTCGGATGTGGCGATCAGCAGCACCAAACTGATCGAGTTGCGAAACCCGGTCCGCGACCGGCAGCGACCGCCCCTGCTGGTCTTCGTTCCCCCCGGAACCCGGGCCAGCGCCGAGGACTCCTTCGACGTGGCCACCTTCGAGGAACTCGTGCTGGGGGACGTCTACTCCAGCCTGGCCGAGCGGTTGCTCGCCGAGCTTCCCGAGAACCTGCGCCGCGCGGTGGACGATCTCTTCGACGTGCTGGCCGAGGAGCACTGGCCCTACAGTGACTCACTGGCCCGAGCCCGTTACCTGCTCACAGTCCAGCTCAACGAGTTCGACCCGGCCGCGGCCGGGGCCGCCGTCTTCGAACTGGGACTGGTTCCCGACTTCGAGCTCTTCACCGACCTCGCGCTGATCCGCACCCGCGCGGTCCGAAACCTCCAGCAGATGCGGATCCTGTCCCGGGCGGAGCGGCCGGAGCGGCAGCGCGTCATCGAACTGAACCTGACCGACCCCCACTTCCGTGCGCGCCTGGCCACGTTCGTGGTCCAGACAGGTCTGGAGAACCCGAGAACCTGGACGCGCCGGATCGTGATCGACCGTACCAACTGGAAGCTCGCCTTCCAGCACTGGCCGTTGCGGGAGGAACGCCCCGCCGAGACGCTTCACATCAGAGTCGGAGAACTTGATCTTCACCGTGCGGGGGATAGGCCCGAGCACGCGGACCACCCCGTGCTGGCCAATTTCACCGGGCAACTGTTCGTCCCCGCCGGCAGACAGGGACTGACGCAGCTTCCCGTCACGTTCGAGGTCACCCCCGACCCCCGCAGGATCGCCGGTCTGACCAGGTTCACCGTTCAACTGGTATCGGAGGAGGCCGGCCCGACCGGGGTGGCCACCTCCGTCCGGGTCAGCAGGACCGCGAAGAGCGGCTACAAGGCGATCCTCAAGAAACTACGCGGCGCGGACCTGGAACAGGGCTGGCACTACATCCGGATCCTCGCCCAAGACGACGAGGGCATTCCCCTGGCGATGGGGCCTTCCCCCGACGGTGTGTACGACCTCAACGAAAGCGACCGGTTCCTGGTCGTCACCGACGACGAGCTTGATGAGGCCCCGCCCCAGCAGCGCGTCACGAAGGAGATCGGCGTCACCCACGCCCTCCGGCGACTGGAGTTCAAGGCGCTGGAAGAGGGCCGGGACTGGCGGGACGTGGCGTGCCGTACGGTCACCTGGAAGAGCGCGCACGGTCCCGGACACCATGTCATCTCCGCCGCGTTCGGAGCCCACGCTCAGATCGAGATCCCGCTGGCGCCTGCGCTCTCCGAACTGGAACGGCGGATCCTCGCCGATCCCGATCACGTCGGGCGGCTGCGCCTTCCCGTCCACACCGATCAGCCAGGAGTGGTCACCCGGGAGGAACCCGTGTGGTCCACCGACGGTGGTGACACGTTCGAGGCGTTCATCCAGGCGCGCCGTGCGGTCTTCGAGGCGATCCGCGGCACGGACGCGATGGTCGTCGAGGGCTGTGACCTGGTCGCCGTCCGCGCTCTCGCGCAGACCTACGCCGAAGCCTACGGTGACCTGCTGAACCGGCAACTTCACCGAGCCGAACGGGCCGACGAGAATCAGGTCGCGGGCCTGCTGCGCGAGCTCACGGCGATGCTGCAAGTCGACTGCATCACCGTGGACCACACCGATCCGCGCGGAGCCGAGAGCGAGCTGACCCTGGTCGCGCCGACTCATCCGCTCCGCCTGCTCTGGCTCGTCACCTGGGCCGAACTGGGCCACCGGTGGCTCGCCGACGCGGCCGAGAACGGAGCCGCGGTGATCGCCGCCGCGGGACGATCACTGACCGGGATGACCCCGCTCGGCTTTCCGCTGGTCGTCCCCCGATCCGACGGCCGGCTCGCCGTCGCCGGTAGTGATCTCAACCCCTACTGGGGCGTCTGTCTCCCCACCGACATCGCGGATCCGCAGGGAGTGCTCGCCGCGCTCGTCACCGCGCTCCGCCTGCCCGAACGCTGGACGAGTGACAGGACGATCTCCGGGAAGCGGCTCGCGGACCGGGTCGAGCGCTACCTGCGCCTGCACCCTTACGTCACCACGCTGGTGATCAGCGCGGTCAACGCGGGCCGGGCCGAGCCGATCGCGGACATGCTCGTCGAACTTCAGCGCCGGAGGGGCCTGAAGGAGATCACCTACGACGTGCGGCTCTTCGCCACGGATCCCGAGGCTCCCGGCAACGGAGACGCCCTGGCCCAACTGCTCCGGGGGGAGTGGAGTTCGGTCGCGGAGGCGGAACCGTTCCACACCCGCACGGCCTCCGGGATCACGCCCAAGCTGGCGGTAGCCGTACGTCCCGTGGCGGAGTTCCGTTCCGCGAGCGGCGAGCATTCCGCGCACATCACCCTGCTCCTCGACGCGTTCAGCGGTGAGCGGTTCGACGCCGCTCCGCTCGAAGATCACGGACTTGCCCAGGTTCACGGACTCCAGCAGGACATGAAGGTCAGCTACGTTGAGGACGAGGACCTCGTCGCCTGGCATAAACAACCCCGTCACGGCCGGGCTCATCCGATCGAAGGGGCCGAAGAACTCTCCGATCTGCTCTCCTCGCTGCCCTCGACCATCTCCGCCGCCGCCTCGGCCGTGACCACCGGGCAGGTGGGAACGCGTCTCGCGCCGAGGATCACCCTCAGCCTCGATGTGAAGGACGGCACCCTGCTCCATCAGGCCCACCGGTCCAGCGACTGGGTGATCACCGCTGACAGGACGTTGGGGGTGGAGTATTTCGACAACCCCGGAAGTGAGCGGCGTCCCGACTACATCATCGATTTCGATGCCGACGGTGCCGAGGGCCTAGGCCATCACATGGTGATCAGTTCCCGGTCGGTCGACGAGCTGCGATCTCTGCTTTCCCCGATGATCGCGCAGCACAACTTCCAGATCGACTCCCGGCACACCGTCACCTTCTTCGACCAGTTGCGTCTGCTGTCCGGACGTCTGGCGTTCAAGCTCGCCTCCGCTGTCTCCACCCAGCGCACCGAGGTTCTCGGTCTGGCACTGGCCCGCCTCTACCTTGACTACCAAGGCGTTCTCGCGGACCAGATCCTCGTCCCGTTGGACGCGCATCTGGAGCTCTATCGGGAGGCCCGTAAACGCGCGGACGAGGTGGGGGAGGCCGTCGGACTGCAGCGCACCGATCTGGCCCTGTTCAGCCTGGACGCCCGGCGGCGCACGATCACCTGCCGGCTGGTCGAGGTCAAGTGCTACAGCTCGCTGAGCAATCTGTCCGTCTATGAAGAACTCAAGAATCGGATGACCGGCCAACTGGACCAGAGCGCGAAGGTCCTGGCCGAGCACTTCGACCCGCACCGCACCCGGCCGGACCGTCCGGATCGAGTGGTGCGGAATGCCGACCTGGCCGCTTTGCTGGGCTTCTATCTCGGCCGAGCCGTCCGCTACCAGACCATGCGAGCGGACGCCGCCGACGAGGCCCGGTGGCTGCTGGCGCACCTCGACAGTGGTTACCGGCTGGAGTTCACCCGTACCGGGCTGGTCTTCGACCTCGCGGGTGAGGGCACGTCGAGCGAGTCCGAGGGAGGCATCGAGTTCCACCGGATCGGACGGGATCTCGCCGAGGAGCTCATCGAGGCCATTCCCACCGACGCGGCCCTGGCCGCCGGCCGGACTGCCGCGAGTCTCACCTCGGAATCGCTGGGGCGGCTCGACCTCACACTTCCCCGGCTCGCGGACGCCGGCTTCCGTGCCCCGGCGCGCCCGTACGAGGTGCCCGAAGAGGCTTTCGCTGAGGACGCCGACGACGTGCATGAGGAGCGGGAGTCGGCACCTCAGGTAGAGCAGCTCCCCGATCCTCACGCCGAGATTCCCGAGGAGATTTCCGCGAGGAGAGAGCCGGTTACGAAGACCGTACCGGCGAGACACTCTCCTGCGGATTCGGGCCCGCCCCCCGATGTCTACCTGGGGTCTGCTACGCCGTCACCGCAGTACGGGGTTCTCGGTGAGGTCGCGGGACGACGCATCGCGCTCGACCTTAACGAGACACACACGATCAGCCTGTTCGGAGTGCAGGGCGGAGGTAAGAGCTACACACTTGGCACGATCGTCGAGGCCGCCTCACTGCCGGCACCTCCCGTCAACGAGCTGCCGAATCCACTGGCCACGATCGTCTTCCACTACAGCCCGACGCTGGACTACGCGCCGGAGTTCACCAGCATGGTCGAGCCGAACGACGACGCCGCTCAGCTCGACGTGTTGCGTCATCGCTATGGCGTCGAACCCGCGGCGCTGAGTGACGTGGTGATACTGGTCCCCGAGGACCAGTTGGAGCAGCGGCGTACCGACTATCCGAACATCCAGGTTCTCCCGCTGAAGTTCGGCTCCAGCGAACTACGCGCCGAGCACTGGCGTTTCCTGATGGGGGCTATCGGCAATCAGTCCACGTACATCCGGCAGCTCCAGAGGATCATGAAGGCGAACCGGAGAAACCTGCGCCTGGAGGTCATCCGCGACGGTGTCGAGCAGTCCTCGCTCTCGGACAACCTCAAGCAGCTTGCCCAGGAACGCCTCGATCTGGCCGCCGAGTACATCGATGACAGCGCGCGAGTGAAGCAGCTCGTCCAGCCGGGGCGGATGATCATTGTTGACCTGCGAGACGAGTTCATCGAGAAGGACGAGGCGCTTGGCCTTTTCGTGGTTCTCATGCAATTGTTCGCCGAGGCCCAGGGCGAAGGCAGGCGATTCAACAAGCTTGTTGTGTTCGACGAGGCTCACAAATACATCGAGAGCCCCGACCTGGTGGCGGGCCTCGTGGAGAGCGTCCGTGAGATGAGGCACAAGGGAATGAGCGTTCTGGTCGCCAGCCAGGATCCGCTCTCCGTCCCGGCCTCGCTGATCGCACTCTCCAACCATGTGATCCTGCACAAGTTCACTTCACCCGCCTGGCTCAAACACCTCCAGAAGGCGAACGCCTCACTGGCCGAACTCACCTCCACCAAAATGGCGAACCTGACCCCGGGGGAGGCATACGTCTGGTCCAGCAAGGCGACAGACGCCGCATTCACCCGAAGCGCGATCAAAGTACGACTACGCCCCCGGGTGACACGTCACGGCGGAGGAACCAAGACAGCGGTCGATTAGTCATTATTTTCCAGAGCTTTGGTCTTAGTCGTGATGATTGTAGATCGTGGCAGAAAAACAAATTTCCCCGTTAGGGCTGATAGGGAAGATGAGATCATTTATCGGATGGGGTGAGTAAGTGCCATACCCGGTTCAAGTACGAAATCTTAGGCGACAGCTTAATGAGCGATTCCGGACGCTTATCGACATGTCAGACTGGGAAGGACGACCAGGTGAAGAGCATAATTTCCTGAGCCGAGCGGTAGCTGCATTGGCAGTTAAGCTGGAAACGGCCTGTTCGGATGAGACTGCTGCTCGGGCGGTGATCGACTGCGAGACAGACCGGGGGATCGATGCGGTAGCAGTTGAGCAACGAGGAGAGCGGCAGCATGTCACTCTAGTGCAAGCAAAGTGGAGTGATAAGGGGGAGGCGGGATTCAGTGAAGCGGATGTTTCAGCGGTCATTCGAGGCCTCGGTTATCTGCTGGAACTGGAGTTTCATCGATTCGGGCGTAAAATTGACCAGCACGCAGCAGAGTTGGATGCAGCGCTTAACAGCCCTTCCCCCAAGGTTACTCTGGTTCTAGCTCTAGTAACCGCAACCGACCTACACCCTAACACTAGGAGGCTTTTGGAAGAAGAGATCGATAAGCATAACCTTGACGATGATCTAGTGGATTATAAAATCATTAATTTGCGAGATTTGCATCGAGAGATTCTTGGCGAACACGCCGAACGTAAAGTTGACCTTGACGTTCAAGTCCATGGCATGGGTAGGGTTAAAGAACCTATCCTTGCCTACTATGGGACCGTTTCGACCGGAGAGATCGCACGCTGGTACGGGCAGTACGGCCGCCATCTCACGGCTCGTAATATTCGGGACGCTCTTGATGTCAGCGACGTCAATGAAAAGATTCGGCTCGCACTGATCAGGGAGCCGCAATATTTTTGGTATCTAAGTAATGGCATTACCCTGATCTGTGATCGGATACGAAAACACGGTAAGGGGGCTCCGGCTGTTGGTGGGACAGCTGGATTTCGCCTGGAAGGTGCAAGCGTGATTAATGGTGCGCAGACCGTGAGCGCTGTGCATCGGGCTGTGCAGCAGAAACCAGGAAAAGCAGCCGATGGTCTAGTGTTGGTGCGGATCATTTCGTTGGAGGAGTCTCCTGAGGGATTCGGTGACCGGATCACCATCGCAGCAAATACACAGAACCCGACGGAGGAGCGGGACTTCCGCTCCCGCAGGCCTGAGCAATTCGAACTGCGTCACGATTTCGCGCTGTCACTGGGGCTCAATTATGTGATCAAGCGCGGAGAGTCCGAGCCATTGCCTGTAGAAGGTTGCACAATGACGGAGGCTGCCTTGGCGCTAGCGGCCGCCCACGCATCCACCGAATTCGTGGCCAGGGCAAAGCGTGATGTTTCTGCGTTGTGGGAAGAGCGCTACTATAAATCACTCTTTGGAAGTAAACCAACCGCTCACAGGGTATGGCGGTGTGTCCGGCTGCTGCGGTTGGTGCGCCAAGCTCTTGCTGAAGAGCAGGAGAATCTGGTGGGCCGTATCGCTGGCGCTGCTGCTCATGGTGACCTGCTACTTACGCATGTGCTCTTCCAGACGATGGACACCCATGACATCGACTCTGAAGAACCGGACGTTGCTGCGGCTTGGGAGGTTCGGCTAGCCGAGGTGCGGGAGCGCGTAAGGAGGGCGCTGGGGTGGATGGTGGTCATCGTCGATGGCGCATACGGCCGTAATAGTCAGCTAAGTACGACTGTGCGCACAGCTGAACGCGCTGAATTGGTGGCCAGAGGACTGTGTGAGCATGTTCTCAGCGGAGAAATGCCACCCAGTGATTCCGAATACAGGATAGATCGGGAGCCGGGTACTTCAGGAAACCAATCGGCCCGTGCGGTATGGGCAATCGTCGACGCGAACCTAATTCCGGACGGAACGATCTTGGAATTTCGTCCGGTTACTGCTCCAGAGCGCAGGCAGTTGCCTCGATGGATTGAAGAAGATCCTCGGCGGGCCAAGGCTAAATGGCAAAACAACAAGAACAGGCCGCTTATTTGGGGTGCTGACGATAAGGCGTATGCTCCTTCGCCGCTGGTGCGTTGGATACGTCGCGAAGCTATGGGGAATGACCAGCAGGTACAAGGGACGCGATACTGGCATGTTCCTGGTAAGGGGTCGTTGGTCGATATTGCCCGAGAAATCAGAGAGGGAATCAAGGCTGAGGTACAGGATGATTAATCGCATTTAAGTGTGATGAAGACGTTGAAACGTTGCGTGGCGCTCTACTGTCCTTCTCGCATCCAGTTGACGGCACGTAAGATGGGAACCATTCGTGAGATCACGTAGAGCTCCACCGGAGCTACTTCGGAATTGGATTAGAACGTTCCATATAACTCGTTTCTGCTCCGCTCGATCTCACCGAGGAGCTCCTCCTCGGTGGCGATTCCGGTGATGCCGAGGCTGTATGTCGCCTCGATTAGTTCGGAACCTATCGCTAGATGAAAGTCGTCGAATGTGAGCTTCTTGTGCAGTTTTGGCCAGCCTTGGTCGCTGGGTTGGACGAGATAGATGCTCATGAACGATTCTCGCCCTTGCTTGATGCTGGCCCTTCGCTTGTTGAGCAGTGTTGACAGCGCTTCCGGAATCGGCGGCACATTGGAGGGGCGTCCCAGTACGACATCGCTCTCACAGGTGTTCCACTCCTGCAGCCAGATGGGGAGAGTGTGGTGGCCCTCGATCTTGAGGTTTCAGGTTGTTTGACGGCCGGTGGTCCGTTTACCCGAGCAGCTCTGACTCGGGATGATCTCAGTGGCACCCTCGGAAATTGTCAGGTAACGACCTATTCAGTCGGTTAGCAGTTTTATTGCTTTCTGCGCATGTGGAGCGTTATTCGAGTAAGTGAGTGATCCGATATCGGGTGATCAACTTGTGATCGGTTGCTGGTCGTACAAGCTGGAAGGCCGGTGCTTTCGGCCCGGGATCGTCACGTCGAGGAGTCGTCCAGAACAAACGACAGGTAGCGGTCGGCGGAGCGGCGGACGGCCTCGGCGCCGTCGGTGTGCACGATCCGCTTCCACCAGCCGCCGTAGACGCGGTCGAAGGCGTACGGCTCCAGCAGCGACAGGGCGCGGCGGATCGTGGCGGGGCGCTCGGGGATCAGGTTGGGATAGCTGTACATGAAGCTGACCCAGCGGCGATCGGCCACCACCTGGAGGATGTCGCCGGAGAACAGCGCGCCCCGGCCGTCCTCGGCGTCACGCCAGTGCATGACCTGGCCGCCGTCGAAGTGCACGCCCGCGTTGACCAGCGTCACTCCTTCGAGGATCTCGCAGGTGTCGCCCTCCCAGAAGACCACCGACTCGTCGGGGCGGGCCACCCAGTCACGGTCGGCCGCGTGCAGGTGGATCGGCGCGTCGAAGGCGTGCGCCCACTCGACCATCGAGCCGTAGAAGTGCGGGTGGCTGATCGCGATGGCGTCGATCCCGCCGAGCTCGCCGACCTGCCTGATCAGCTCGTCGTCGAGGTGGGTGACCATGTCCCAGAGCACGTTGCCGGCGGGGGTGCGGACCAGCAGGGCGCGCTGCCCGATGGCGGTGGCGGGGTCGGTGCCGATGCCGACGACTCCGGTGCCCTCCTCGGCGAGGTGCGCCCGGTGCCCGCTCTCGCGGAGTTCGTTGAGCGAGGTCCAGTGCTGGCCCTCCCAGCCGATGTACTGCCGCTCGTCCTCGCAGATCGGGCAACTCTCCCGCGCCGCGGCGTACTGGACACCGCAGGTGACGCAGATGGGCAGATCGTTCACGACGTCCTCCGCTGATCAGCTGTTCGGCAATGCTACGGCGGCTGTACCGAAGGCGCAGGTTGGGCTGGATGGCCGGGGCCCGCAGGACCTGGGCTTCGCCCTCGGTCGGTTGCGGGAACACCTCCGTCACCATCATCAGCGCGAAGCCGCCCTCCCTCGGCTCGCTCGCCACCCCCGGAAGAGCGAGCCGGCCTCGCCGTGGTTCAGCCGGCGTCGCGCCCGGCGGCCTGCGGCACAGAGCGGGGGCGGCGTACGAACAGCGCCGTGACGAACACCAGCACACCGAGCACACCCGCGACGACAAAGGCGGTGTGCAGGCCTGCGGCGTCGGGGGCGCCGGACGCGTGGGTGGTGCCCAGGGACGCCACGGTGACGAACATGGCGGTACCGAACGCGCCCGCGACCTGCTGGAGCGTGGACAGGATCGCGCTGCCGTGTGAGTAGAGGTGTTCGGGTAGCGAGCCGAGCGACTCGGTCATCAGGGGGGTCATCATCGCCCCGAGCCCGGCCATGAGCAGCACATGGATGCCGATCACCAGGGCCAGCGGCGAATCCGGTCCGAGGGCGGCGAACAGCCACATCGCCACCGCTGTGGCCAGCGCGCCGGGGATCACCAGCGGGCGGGCGCCGAAGCGGTCGAACAGCTGCCCCACCGGCCGTCCCAGCAGGCCGAGGACCAGTCCGCCGGGGAGCACGGCCAGCCCGCTGACGAATGTGCTCGTGCGCAGGACGGTCTGGAGATACAGCGGCAGCAGGATCGCCGAGACCGCCAGCAGGCACATGAACAGCAGGGCGCTCAGGGTGAGCGCGACGACGAAGGCGCGGTGGGTCAGCGGGCGCAGGTCCAGCAGCGCCCGGTCCTGGCGCTGCAGTCGGAGTTGGCGTGCCACGAACCCGGCGAGGGCGACGGCACCGACCGCGATGGGCATCCACGGCGCCACCAGGTGGCCGCCGCCGGACTCGCCGACGGAGGAGAGGCCGTACAGGATGCCGCCGAAACCGACGGCGGACAGCAGCACGGACAACACGTCCAGCGGCACCGTGCGCGTCTCGCCGCCCAGCCGCATCCGGACGGCGCCGAAGGCCAGTGCCAGCAGGGACAGCGGCAGTACGAGCCAGAACATCCAGCGCCAGCCCAGGGAGGACAGCACCGCGCCGCCGACCGTCGGCCCGATCGCGGGGGCCACGGCGATGACGATGGTGATCGTGCCCATGGTCGCGCCGCGTTTGGACGCGGGGACCAGGCGCATCACCGTGGTCATCAGCATCGGCAGCATGACCGCGGTACCGCAGGCCTGCACGACGCGCCCGGCCAGCAGTACGGCGAACCCCGGGGCGAGCGCGCTGATCAGGGTGCCCGCGCTGAACAACGTCAGCGAGACCAGGAAGATCTGCCGAGGGGTGAAACGCTCGAGCAGGAAGCCGGTGGTGGGGATGACCACGGCCATGGTCAGCAGGAAACCACTGGTCAGCCACTGCGCGGTCGTGGTGGAAACGCTGAGGTCGACGGTGAGGTCGCGCAGCGCGACGCTCAGGACCGTCTCGTTGAGGATCATCACGAAGGCCGATACGACCAGCGTGGCGATCATCATCATGGCCCCCTTGGGGGCCGCGGCGTCGCCGGTGCCCCGGGACTCGCCGACCGCGGTGTCGTTCACTGATTGGGGAAACGCGGAGATGGTGTACCTCACAAGCAGAAGGGGCCACCGACGGGAACTTGGGGGAGAGCCGGGCGTGGCGGAGCGGAACAGTCGAACAGCGGGCTGGGCGGGAATCTCCGCGCGGTCAGCGGAGGCCGGGAGACAACGGGAATCTCACACAGACGACATCGTCATGAGGCGGACATCGCGTTGAAGCGTCCCAGCAGCGCTCCCAGGGCGTTGGCGTCACCCGGGCCCCAGGAGGCAAAGAGCAACCATGACATCCTAGGTTATCGCTCGCAAATCATTTTTCCGGGCCGCTCGGGTCCGGGCCGTCGGCCCGAAGCAGCCCGCTGTCCTCGCTCGATGGAACCCCGCACGCCGAGACCGGTCGCGGGTCTCGTGAAGCCGCTCCCTTCGGGGAGCGGAGGAGCCACCGCCGTTGCCGTCGAGGGAGACGGCCGCCGCGCTCCGTGTCGTCTCCGGGTCAGCGCCGGTAGACCTGCTCGCCGCCGACGAAGGTCATCGCGACGCTCGTCCGCCAGATGTCGGCCGGGGGCTCGGTGAACGGGTCGCGGTCCAGGACGACCAGGTCGGCGCGGTTGCCGGGGACGATGGTGCCGGCGTCGTCGTCGTGGTTGATCCGGGCCGAGCCGGCGGTGTAGGCGGTCAGCGCGGTGGCCAGGTCCAGGCTCTGGCCGGGCAGGAACGGGGTCTGTGCCGTCGGGTAGCCCGCGTGCAGCGAGCCGCCGGGCTCGGTGCGGTTGACGGCCACGTGCATGCCCTGGAACGGGTCGGCGACCGAGACCGGCCAGTCGCTGCCCGCGCAGAAGCGGGTGCCCGAGCGCAGCAGGTCGGCGAACGGGTACTGCCAGGAGGAGCGCTCCTCGCCCAGGAACGGCAGGGTCAGCTCGTCCATCTGGGCGTGGTGGGTGGCCCAGAGCGGCTGCAGGTTGGCGGTCACGCCGAGCTCGGCGAAGCGCGGCACGTCCGACGGCTCGACGATCTGCAGGTGCGCGATGTGGTGCCGGTTGGCCGGGTCGGTCCCCTCGAAGCTGTCCAGCGCCTCGCGGACCGCCCGCTCACCGATGGCGTGGAAGTGGACCTGGAAGCCGTGCCGGTCCAGCTCGGCGACGTACTCCTTCAGCAGAGCGGGATCCACGTACGACAGGCCGGTGCCGCCGCAGCGGCAGTAGGGCTCGATCACCGCGGCGGTGAAGTTCTCGGCGATGCCGTCCTGCATGATCTTCACCGAGGTGGCGCGGAACCGCTCCAGGCCCGTGGCCGACTCGCGCCGCCCCAGCAGCTCGGGGATCTGTTCGGCGCCGCGTGTCCGGTCCCACCAGAGCGCGCCCACGACGCGGGCCCGCAGCGCGCCGGAGGCCGCCGCCGAGACGTACGTGGACAGCTGGTCGTCGTAGCCCGCGTAGGAGCCGACGATGGCGTCCTGCCAGCCGGTGATGCCGAGGGAGAACAGGTGGTCCTGGGCCGCGAGCAGCGCCTCGTGCAGGTCCGCGGCGCTGGGACGCGGGGTGAGCAGGCCGACCAGGTCCATCGCGCCCTCGTGCAGCACGCCGCTCGGCGTGCCGTCGGCGTCGCGCTCGATCCTGCCGTCGGCGGGGTCGGGGGTGTCGCGGGTGATCCCGGCCAGTTCCAGGGCCCGGCTGTTGACCCAGGCGGCATGGTGGTCGCGCTGGATCAGATAGACCGGGCGGGTGATGACGTCGAGCTGGGAGCGGTGCGGCAGGCCGCCGGGAAAGGCCGACATGTCCCAGCCGCCGCCGTCGATCCACTCGTGGCCGGGGTGGGAGTCCGCGTAGGCGACGATCTTCTCCACGTACTCCGGCAGGCCGTAGACCTCGGACAGGTCGCACCTGGCCCGCTCCAGGCCCGCCTGCACCGGGTGGATGTGCGCGTCGGTGAACCCGGGGGTCAGCAGGCGGCCGTCCAGGTCGACGACCTCGTGGCCGGGGGCGGCCAGTCGTACGACGTCGGACTCCGCGCCGACGGCGGCGATCCGGCCGTCACGGACCAGCACCGTCTCGGCGAAGGCGTCGGCGGCGAGGAAGACCCGGCCGCCCCGGAAGAGCAGGTCGCGCACTGTTGCACCATCCTTCTGTCGGTGGCCCGGAGGCCGCTGACGCCTCCGGGGTGCCGCTTGATCACCTACACTGCACGCTGGACCGGCCGAGGTCCAGCGTGAGTTTCTCCGGGCGTCCGCCGGCGTCCGGCGTCCGGGGCCGTCTTGCCCCGGCGTTCAGCGTCCGGTGATGGAGTCGGCGACGCGGGCCAGCACCGAGGTACGGCCGAGCCCCGCCTTCTCCCTGGCGTCGGCCCGCCGGTAGAGGTCGTACATGGTGTGCACGCCGATCCACCGCAGCGGTTCCACCTCCCAGCCCCGTACCTTGCGGTCCACCCAGGGCAGGGAGGCGAGCTCGGTGTCCTCGCGCAGGATCAGGTCGCGCAGGGTACGGCCGGCGAGGTTGGTCGTGGTCACCCCGTGGCCGGTGTAGCCGCCCGCCCAGCCGATGCCGGTGGCGTGGTCGACGTGCACGGTGGCGCACCAGTCGCGCGGCACGCCGAGCACTCCGGACCAGGCATGCGCCACCTTCGAGGCCCTGACCGCGGGGAACATCCCGGTCAGCAACTCCCAGAGCGCCTCGATCGTCCACTCGTGGGTGCGGCCCCGCTCGTCCACCCGGGAGCCGTAGAGGTAGGGCTTGCCGCGCCCGCCGAACGCGATCCGGCCGTCGGCGGTGCGCTGGGCGTACATGTAGTAGTGCGCCATGTCGCCGAGCAGCTCGTGGCCCTCCCAGCCGATCTCGTCCCACAACCCGCCCAGCGGCTCGGTGACGATCATCGAGCTGTTCATCGGCAGCCAGGCGCGGTGGTACTGCTTCAGCTCGGCGGTGAAACCCTCGGTGGCGCGGATGACGTAGTCGGCGCGGACCGTGCCGTGCGGCGTGCGGGCCTCGCGCGGGGCGATCTCGGTGACCGGGGTGCGCTCGAAGATCTCCACCCCGAGGTCCCGCACGGTCTGGGCCAGGCCGCGGGCCAGCTTGGCGGGCTGGATCCGGGCGCAGTGCGGGCTCCAGATCGCGCTGACCGCGCCGGCCACCCGCAGGCGCTCCTCCCGCTCCGCCGGATCGAGCAGCCGCACGTCGTCCTCGGTCCAGCCCCAGTGGCGCTCGTGGGCGAGCAGCTGGTGCAGCCGCCGGTCCTGGGCGGCGTTGGTGGCGACCGTGGTGACGCCGCCCTTGACGATCTCGGCCTCGATGCTCTCGTCCTTGGCGACCGCGATGACCTCGTCGATCGCCTCGAACATCACCCGCTGCAGCCGCTTGGCCGCGTCCGCGCCGTGCGTCCTGGCATAGCGCTCGGGGGTGCCCGCCAGCTCGCCGACCAGCCAGCCGCCGTTGCGCCCCGAGGCGCCGTAGCCGGCGAACTCCTTCTCCAGCACCACGACCCGCAGGGTGGGGTCGGCCTTCTTCAGGTAGTAGGCGGTCCACAGGCCGGTGTAACCGGCGCCGACGATGGCCACGTCGGCGTCGAGGTCGCCGCCGAGGGGAGTGCCGGCCGTGGGGATGCCCAGGGAGCGGTACCAGAAGGAGACGTCTCCGTTGACAAAATCCCCAGCCAGGGGAACACGCGTGCTCATGGCCTCATATCCTGCTATATCCGTCTATTATGATGCGCCTGTCAACGGAAATCGTTGCAGAAAAGCAGTCCTGCCACGCAATGAGTGATCCGCTAGATGTAACGGCAGGCTCACTCGTGTGTAGCAGTCCCGTAACAGGGTCAGGTAAGGCTATCCCCCAACAGAGGGAGCATTCTGATGGGGTTTCTGAGGATTCGTACTACCGTTGACGAGCGGCCGGGGCGTCTCGCCTCGCTGGCCGCCGCGCTCGCCGCCAAGGGCGGCAACATCCTGGGCCTGAGCGTCCAGACCGACGCGGACGGCACGGTCGACGAGTTCGTCACGGACATCCCCGCCGGTGCCGAGGCGGTGCGCGAGGCTCTGGAGGCGGCCGGTGGACGCGAGGTCCTGGTCGTCCCCGCCACCGCGCACGAGTTGACGGACGAGCCCACCCGCGTGCTCCTGCTCGCCTCCCGGCTGCGCACCACGCCCTGGCGCCTGCCCGAGCTGCTCGGGGAACTGCTGCGCGCCGACGACTCCCGCTGGGTCTACGGTGCTGAGATGAGCGATCTCCCGGACCCCACGCTGCTCACCGTGCCCGTGGCCCCGCGCCGCGCGATCAGGGTGCGCCGGGCCGAGCTGCCCTTCACCCTGACCGAGGCCGCCCGCGCGGCCTCCTTCGTGCGGCTGGCGCAGCCCCCCGTCGAGCAGGCCGGCGCCGACCGCGACATCACGCTCTCCGACGGCGTCGAGGTCCAGGTCCGCCCGCTCACCCGGCTCTACCGCGAGGCCGTACGCGACCTGCACGACCGCTGCTCGCCCGAGGCGCGCAGGTTCCGCTACTTCACCGCGATGCCCGTGCTGCCGCCGAAGGTCTTCGACCGGCTCTGTGACCGTACGAAGGGGTACTCCATCGTCGCCGGGCACGACGGCCAGGTCGTCGGCCTCGCCAACCTGATGTTCACCTCCGATCCCGGCATCGCCGAGATGGCCTTCCTGGTCGAGGACCGCTGGCAGGGCAGGGGACTGGGTGCCGCACTGGCCCAGATGCTCGTCAGCCAGGCCCGGGACCTGGGCTTCGCCGAGGTCAGGGCCACCCTGCTCGCCGACAACGTGCGGATGCGCAGGCTCCTGGTCTCGCTCGGCGCGACCCTGAGCCAGACAGAGGACCCCGGCGTGGTGGAAGCCAGGCTGGCCGTGGGAGTGATGGCGACGGCATCCCCGAGTTGAACCCATCATTCGGCCTCCTCGTTTCGGGATCGCTCAGGGTTCCCGAAACGAGGAGGGCCCACTCCTACGCCCTCTCGTCAGGACGGACGCGGCGCTGATCCGGGTGTCCTCCCGGGGCCTCAGGGGATCTGCTTCTTCGGTGCGTCGGCGCCCTCGATGGCGTCCAGTCTGCGTTCGATCCGGTCCAGGCTCCCCTGGATGCGCTCCAGTCTGGCCGAGAGCGACGCGCCCATCACCGGAAAACCCTCCTCGGCGGTCACCGCGCGGTCGGGACCGCGCTGCCCGAGCAGCGTGATCACCTGGGCGCGTACGGCGTCCAGGCTCGCCCCCCGCCCGGCCAGCACCCGGGCGGCCACGCCCTCGCTCTCGCGGATCAGGCCGAGCAGGATGTGCTCGGTGCCGATGTAGGTGTGGTGCAGGCCGAGTGCCTCCCGCAGCGACAGTTCGAGCACCTTCTTGGCGTGCGGGGTGAAGGGGATGTGGCTGCCGGGGGTCTCGTCACCCCTGCCGATGATCTCCTCCACGTCGTTCCTGATCCGCTCGCCGTCGATGTCCAGGGCCCGCAGGGCACGGCCGGCGACGCCGTCCTGCTCAAGGACCAGGCCGAGCAGGATGTGCTCGGTGCCGATGTGGTCGTGGCCGAGCCTGCGGGCCTCCTCCTGGGCCAGGACCACGACGCGGCGGGCACGGTCGGTGAAGCGCTCGAACACTATGAGCCTCCGTGAGGGGTGTCGAGGTGCTTGCCCCCACTATGCGCCAGACGTCCGGTGAGCGGGAGGAAAAGCTCCGGTGAGATTCCCGCGCTGCCCGGCATGCGTCGCTTTAATCGTACATTTTAGTGTTAGTTTTGGCGTAAATGGCTTTCGCATCGGGGGAGGGGGTGCGTAGGGTCCCCGCATGACGATCGACGCGTTCATCGACGCCCTCCCCAAGGTCGAGCTCCACGTCCACCTGATCGGCTCCGCCTCGCCCGCCACCGTGCTGGAACTCGCCCGCCGCCACCCCGGCGGGGGCGTCCCCACCGACGAGGAGGGACTGCGCGCGTTCTACCGGTTCCGCGACTTCCCGCACTTCGCCGAGATCTACCAGGCGATCAACGCCCTGGTCCGCGAGCCCGAGGACGTGGCGACCCTGGTGCTCGGCCTGGCCGCGGACCTGGCCCGGCAGAACGGGCGCTACGTCGAGCTGACCGTCACCCCGTACGCGCACCACGTCATGGGCATGCCGATGCGGGAGGTCACCGAGGCACTCGACCTGGCCGCCCGGCGCGCCCGCGAGGAGCACGGCGTGCGGATGGCGTACGTCTTCGACATTCCCGGCGAGTACGGCGTCGAGGCGGCCCGGGTCACCCTGGACCACGCACTTGGAGAACCTCCCCGGGAGCTGGTAGGTTTCGGGCTCGCCGGGATCGAGCAGGAGCGTCCGAAATATCGCGACACCTTCAGGGACGCCTTCCGTGCCGCCATCGCCGCAGGACTGCGCAGCCTGCCGCACGCGGGAGAGATGAGCGGCCCGGAGACCATCTGGGAGGCCCTCGACCACCTGGACGCCGAGCGGATCGGCCACGGCATCGCCTGCGTGAAGGACCCCCGCCTGGTCGCTCACCTGCGCGAGACACAGATCCCGCTGGAGGTCTGCCCCACCTCCAACGTCTGCACCGGCCAGATCGCCCGCATCGAGGAGCACCCGCTGCCCCGCATGATCGAGGAGGGCCTGTTCGTCACCCTCAACAGCGACGACCCGCCCATGTTCGCCACCACCCTGAGCGACGAGTACCGCGTTGCCGCCGAACAGCTGGGCCTGGATCGTGCCACCCTCACCACCCTGGCCCGCAACGCGGTCGAGGCATCGTCCATGGACCCGGCGGGCAAGAAGGAGATCCTCGACGAGATCGACGCTCTCACCACCCAGCCCTCCGAGACGGCCTCCTGACAGCTCATGACGGCCATCTCGAAGGTCGCGATCGTCAGGTCATCTTGATTCGCGATAGGCGCGCCGTCGCCGCGCGGCCTCGCGGAGCACGGGTGCCTCGTCCGGCTCGTCGAGTGAGGCGGCCAACTCGTCGAACCGCTCGGCGGGCATCGGCGTGACATCGAATGGTTCGGCCACCGTCCTCTCCGTTCCGCGGTGTTTGTGTGGCCTCGTCGCGGACCGAAAGCCGCCGTAACGGTAATCAGTGAATCACGCACCGTGATCACGATGGTCGGCGCGGGCCGAACCAAGGCAAAAGCGAGGGGCCGGGCTCAGGGGGAGGAGATCCGGCCCAGGGAGGAGGGGATCTTGGAGGCGGCGGCCCGGTCCAGCAGGAAGAGGGTTCGCCGGCTGCCGCGGGCACCGGCCGCGGGGACCTGCATCGTTCCCGAGTCCGACAGTGCCAGCCGTACCGCTCTCGCCTTCTCCTCACCGGCGGCGATCACCCACACGTCGCGGGAGCCCTGGATGACCGGCAGCGTCAGCGAGACGCGGGTGGGCGGCGGCTTGGGCGAGCCGTGCACCGCCACCACCGGGCGGGTGTCGTACAGGGCGGGCATGCCGGGAAAGAGCGAGGCCACATGGCCGTCCGGGCCCATGCCGAGCATCATGAGGTCGAACGACGGCGCCGGGCCGTGGTCCTCGGGGCGCGAGGCCCGGCGGAGCTCCTCGGCGTAGGCGTCGGCCGACTCCTCGGCGGTCATGCCCGAGTCAGGGCCGCGCATCACGTGCACCCGCTCGGGATCGAGGTCTATGTGGTCCAGCAGGGCCTTGCGGGCGCCGGTCTCGTTGCGCTCGGGGTCACCGGCCGGCAGGAAACGCTCGTCGCCCCACCAGACGTCCACCTTGCGCCAGTCGACGGCGTCCCTGGCCGGGGAGGCGGCGATCTCGGCGAGGGTGGCGAGGCCGACGGTGCCGCCGGTCAGGACCAGATGGGCCGAGCCCTTGGCCGCCTGGGCGTCGATGGCACGGATGATCACCCGGGCGGCGACGGCCTTGGCGAGCACGTCGGCGTCGCGATGGATGATCACAGTGGGAACGCTCACGGACTTCTCTTTCGAAAAAGGCGCCCCGCGGTGGTCCGCGGGGCGCTGACGACTCAGGACTTACGGGTCCGGGCGAGCCGCTGGATCGCGGCCGCGTAGATCTCGTCGGGGTCCAGCCGCCGCAGCTCCTCGGCGAGCAGGTCCGACGTCGGGCGTCGGGCCAGCGCGACCCGGCGGTCCGGCTGACCGGGACGAGAGAGCATGGCCAGGCGCCCGTCGCCCCGGGTGATGGTGATGTCACCGTCGCCCGAGACCAGCTTGACGGAGGTCAGACCGGGGCCGGAGGAGTCGGAGACCTTCACCGGCGCGCCGAGGCGCTCACCGAGCCAGGCCGCCAGCAGCAGGGCGCTGGCATGGCCGGGCACGGCCTCCACGGTGCCCCGCTTGACCTTGGCCACCGGCTGGTCGAACGCGGCGGCCAGCAGGCTCCGCCATGTCGTCAGCCGGGTCCAGGCCAGGTCGGTGTCGCCGGGCACGTACCCGCGGGCCCGGCCGGCGATCGCCTTGACCGAGTCGGGTGCGGACCGCGCGTCGACGATGCGACGCTGGGCCAGCATGCCGATCGGATCCGCGGCCGGGACCTCGGGACAGTCGCTGGGCCACCAGGCGACCACCGGGGTGTCGGTGAGCAGCAGCGGGCTGACCACCGAGTCGGCGTGCCTGGTCAGCTCCCCGTACAGACGGAGCAGTATCACCTCGCCCGGGGTCGACTCGCCGAACCGGATCTCGGCGTCGAGCCGGTTGGGCTCGCTCGGGTCGCGAGGAATGACGACCAGTATCCGGGAGGGGTGCTCCCTGGCCGCCTCGGTCGCCGCCCGGACCGCGTCGTACTGGTCGCTCTCGCCACAGACCACCACCAGGGTCAGCACCATGCCGACCGCCGGGGTGCCCATCTGGTGGCGCAGGTGGGTGAGCTGTGAGGAGATCTTCGAGGCGTTCGTGCCACTGAGCATGAAGCTGGTCATCTACAACCGCCTCCAGACGTGCCCGTCGCGGGCCATCATCTCGTCGGCCGAGGCCGGTCCCCAGGTGCCTGCGGGATACTCCTCCGGCGGGCCCTGGGTGCTCCAGAAGTCCTCGATCGGGTCGAGGATCTTCCAGGACAGTTCGACCTCGCGCTGGTGCGGGAAGAGCGGCGGGTCGCCGATCAGCACGTCGAGCAGCAGCCGCTCGTAGGCCTCGGGGGAGGACTCCATGAACGACTCGCCGTAGGCGAAGTCCATCGAGACGTCCCTGACCTCCATGGCGGTGCCCGGCACCTTGGAACCGAACCGCACGGTGATGCCCTCGTCCGGCTGCACCCGGATGACCAGGGCGTTCTGCCCGAGTATCTCGGTGTCGTCCTTGCTGAACGGAAGGTGTGGCGCGCGCTGGAACACCACGGCCACCTCGGTGACCCGCCGGCTGAGCCTTTTGCCGGTGCGCAGGTAGAACGGCACCCCCGCCCAACGCCGGTTGGCGATCTCCAGCTTGATGGCGGCGTAGGTCTCGGTGATCGAGTCGGGCGGGATGCCCTCCTCCTGCGTGTAGCCGATGACCGGCTCGCCGCCCTGCCAACCGGCCCCGTAACGACCGCGCGCGGTGGTCAGCGACAGGTCCGACGGCAGCCGCACCGCCTTGAGGACCTTCTCCTTCTCCCTGCGCAGCGAGTCGGCTCCGAACGACGTCGGATCCTCCATGCCGACCAGGGCCAGCAACTGCAGCAGGTGGTTCTGGATCACGTCGCGCGCCGCGCCGATGCCGTCGTAGTAGCCGGCCCGGCCGCCGATGCCGATGTCCTCGGCCATCGTGATCTGCACGTGGTCGACATAACCCCGGTTCCAGATCGGCTCGAACAGGTTGTTGGCGAACCGCAGCGCCAGGATGTTCTGGACGGTCTCCTTGCCCAGGTAGTGGTCTATGCGGAACACCGAGCTCTCCGGGAAGACCGCGCTGGTGATCGCGTTGAGCTCCTGGGCGCTTCGCAGGTCGTGCCCGAACGGCTTCTCGATCACCACCCGGCGCCAGGAGCCCCCGGGACCGTCCGCCAGGTCGGTCCGCTTCAGCTGCTGGACCACGACGGGGAAGAACTTCGGCGGCACCGACAGGTAGAAGCCGTAGTTGCCGCCGGTGCCCCGGGTCTCGTCGATCTCCTTGAGCATCATCGCCAGCGCGTCGAAGGCGCCGTCGTCGGTGAACTCACCGCGGCAGAAGAAGATGCCCTCCGACAGCTGCTTCCAGACCTCCTCGCGGAACGGCGTGCGCGCGTGTTCCTTGACGGCGTCGTGGGTCAGCTGCGCGAAGTCCTGGTCCTCCCAGTCACGGCGGGCGAAGCCGACCAGGGAGAAGCCCGGGGGCAGTAGCCCCCGGTTCGCCAGGTCGTAGATCGCCGGTAGCAGCTTCTTGCGTGCCAGGTCGCCGGTCACGCCGAACAGCACCAGCACGCACGGCCCCGCCACGCGCGGCAGGCGCTTGTCGCGCGGATCGCGCAGCGGGTTGGACTCGATCAGGGCCTCGGTGATGCCGGCGATCGAGGCGGCGGTGGCTGTGGTGACCGCTCCCTCGTGCGCGGTGCCCGTGGCGGTGAGTTCCTCGGCCCGAGGCCGGTCGGCCTGGGGTTGGGGGTTCTCCCTGCTCATTCGAACCTCCGGCGACCCATCAGACCTCCCGTGAGGCGGCGAGCAGGTGCGCGACACCGGCGACGCGGTCGGTCAGGTGCAGTCGCACGGCGGGGCGCCCCCGGCTGGCCAGGGCGCCCAGGTCGCCCAGTGCCTGGGCGAGCTGGAGGCGGCCCAGGGTGTAGGACTTGCCGGGAACCTCCAGGTCGTTCTCGACGGCCCCGGTGATCTGCAGGAACACCCCGTTCTGCGGGCCGCCCTTGTGGTACTGGCCGGTGGAGTGCAGGAAGCGGGGCCCCCACCCGAAGGTGACCGGCCGCTCGGTGCGGACCGCGAGCATCCCGCGGAGCGTGGCCGGGTCGGCCGCGCTCCACACGTCCGTCATCTCCTCGAACGAGGCGCCCTCGGGGTACGGGGCGTCGAAGGCCGCCTCCCTGTCGAGGTAGGCCATCACCGCGAGGTAGCCGTCGGAGGGGATCGCCTCCAGCAGCCCAGTGAGCACGTCGGACAGGTTCTTGGGGGCCTCCATGCCCGGCGGCAGCTCGCCGTGGACCTCCACCGGACCGTCGACGAGGATCGGGGCGCCGACCGGCAGCTCGCTCCGGCCGAGCAGCTTGGCGGTGTTCTCCTTGGACTCGGCCACGTTCGGCTGGTTGAACGGGTCGATGCCCAGGACGCGCCCGGCGACGGCCGTGGCGTACTCCCAGACGAGGAACTGCGCGCCCAGCGGGCCGGCGACGGTCACCACGCCGTCGGTGTCGATCCCGGCGAGCAGCTCGTCGTCGGCGTCGCCGGGGTCGGCGCCCACGACGGGCAGGATGCCCTTGCCGGACTTGCCGGTGGACTCGGCGATCAGCTGCTCGATCCAGTCGGGCAGGCCGTTGATCTCCGAAAGGCCGTCCTCGATCACCAGCTTGTCGCGCCCGGCCACCGCGGCGGCCCCCAGGGCGGCGCCCAGGTCGAGGCCGGGGTTGCCCTCCGAGCGCGACAGCAGCGGCAGCACCTCGGCGGCGTCGTCGAGCAGCTGCTCGACGTCGGCGCCCGCCAGCGCGCTGGGCACCAGCCCGAAAGCGGTCAGGGCGCTGTAGCGGCCGCCCACGTTCGGGTCGGCCAGGACCACCCGGTAGCCCGCCTCGCGGGCGCTGAGCTCCAGCGGCGAGCCCGGGTCGGTGATGACGACGATCCTGCTCGCCGGGTCGATCCCGGCGTCGCGGAAGGCCTTCTCGTAGATCCGCCGGTGGCTGTCGGTCTCGACGGTGCCGCCGCTCTTGCTGGCGACGACCAGCAGCGTGCTCTCCAGCCGGTCCTCCAGCGCGCGGCGTACCTGGCCGGGGTCGGTGGTGTCGAGCACGGTCAGCGGTACGTCGGCGGAGCCGGTGATGACCTCGGGAGCGAGGGAGGAACCGCCCATGCCCGCCAGGACCACGTGGTCCAGGCCCTCGGCACGGGCCCACTCCACCAGTTCGCCGATCTGGCCGAGCAGCGGCCTGCTCGTCAGCGGGAGGTTGAGCCAGCCGAGCCGGACGGCCGCCTCGGGCCCGGCCTCCGGGCCCCACAGCGTGGGGTCGCCGGCGGCCAGGGACTGGGGGACCCCCTCGGAGACGAGCCGGCCGGCCGTCTCCGAGGCCTGTTCGGTGAGGTCGTCCTCGCCGAACGTCACGGACACTGACATGTGCTCCCTCATGCCTTCTTCAGCTCGGCGGCGACGGTCGCCAGCAGCTCGGTCCAGGAGGCCTCGAACTTGTCCACGCCGTCCTCTTCCAGGAACCTCACGACGTCGTCGTAGTCGATGCCGATCTCCTTGAGCGCGGCCATGGTGTTCCAGGCCTCCTCGTAGGAGGGACGGACCGTGTCACCGGTGATCCTGCCATGGTCGGCCGTCGCCTCGAGGGTCTTCTCCGGCATCGTGTTGACGCTGCCGGAGGTGACCAGCCCGTCGACGTAGAGAGTGTCCGGGTAGTCGGGGTTCTTGGTACCGGTGGAGGCCCACAGGGGGCGCTGTGGCCGGGCTCCGGCCAGGGCCAGCGCCTGCCAGCGCGGGGAGGCGACGACCTCCTCGAAGGCGGCGAAGGCCAGCCGGGCGTTGGCGAGCGCGGCCTTCCCCTTCAGCGCCAGGGCCTCGGGGGTGCCGATCTTGTCCAGGCGCTTGTCGATCTCGCCGTCCAGCCGGCTGACGAAGAACGAGGCCACCGACTCGATGCCCGACAGGTCGAGGCCCTTGGCCTTGGCCTGCTCAAGGCCGCTCAGCCAGGCGTTCATCACGGCGCGGTAGCGCTCCAGGGAGAAGATCAGCGTGACGTTGACGCTGATGCCCTCGGAGATCGCCCGGGTGATCGCGGGCAGGCCCTCGGCGGTGGCCGGGATCTTGATGAACAGGTTGGGCCGGTCGACCAGCCACCACAGCGCGCGCGCCTCGGCGATGGTCTTCTCCGTCTCCCGGGCCAGGCGTGGGTCGACCTCGATCGACACCCGGCCGTCCACGGTGCCGGTGGCGTCGTAGACGGGGCGCAGCACGTCGGCGGCCCAGCGGATGTCGTAGGTGGTGATGGAGCGCACCGCCTCCTCGACGTCGACGCCGCGGATCTTCAGATCATGCAGCTGGGTGTCGTAGGCGTCGCCCTTGCTCAGCGCGGAGGCGAAGATCGTCGGGTTGGAGGTGACGCCGACCACCTGCCGGTCGCGGATCAGCGACTGGAGATTGCCGGTACGCAGGCGCTCGCGGCTGATGTCGTCCAGCCATATGGAGACGCCCTGCTCGGAGAGTTTCCTCAGGATCTCACTCATGATCAGTTTCCTGTCGTCTCGCCCTTGTCGGCTCCGGTCTTGGCGAGGCTCGCCTTGGCTGCGGCGACCACGCGCTCGGCGGTCAGGCCGAACTGCTCGTAGAGGGTCCTGTAGGGAGCCGAGGCACCGAAGTGCTCCAGGCTGACCACCTCCCCCTCATCTCCCACGAACTCCCGCCAGCCCAGTGAGATTCCCGCCTCCACCGCCACCCGCGCGCGGACCGAGGAGGGCAGCACCGTCTGCCGGTAGGCCGTGTCCTGGGTGTGGAACCACTCCACGCACGGCATCGACACGACTCGGGTGGCGATGCCCTCCGCCTCCAGGATCTCGCGGGCCTCGACGGCCAGTTCGACCTCGGAGCCGGTGCCGATCAGGACCACGGCGGGCTGCCCGTTGGAGGCCTCCCGCAGAATGTAGCCGCCACGGGCGACCTTCGTCGCGTCGCGGGTGCCCTCGTAGACCGGCAGGTTCTGGCGGGTCAGCGCCAGCGCGGCCGGGCGGTCGTTGTGCTCCAGCACGACCTGCCAGGCGGCGGCCGTCTCGTTGGCGTCGGCGGGGCGGACCACGTCGAGGCCGGGGATGGCGCGCAGCGACCACAGGTGCTCGATGGGCTGGTGCGTCGGGCCGTCCTCGCCCAGGCCGATGGAGTCGTGCGTCCACACGTAGGTGACCGGCAGCCTCATCAGCGCCGCCAGTCGCACGGCCGGGCGCATGTAGTCGCTGAAGACCAGGAACGTGCCACCGTAGGGGCGGGTGCCGTTGTGCAGCGCGATGCCGTTGAGGATCGCTCCCATCCCGTGCTCGCGGATGCCGAAGTGCAGCGTGCGGCCGTAGGGGTTGCCCGGGAAGTCCTTGGTCTGGAACTCGTCGGGGATGAAGGACGGCTCGCCCTTCATCGTGGTGTTGTTGGACTCGGCCAGGTCGGCCGAGCCGCCCCACAGCTCGGGCAGCACCGGCGCGAGGCTGTTGAGCACCTCGCCGGAGGCCTTGCGGGTGGCGACGGAGGAGCCGACCTCGAAGATCGGCAGCGCCTCGCTCCAGCCGGCGGGGAGCTGCCGCACGGAGATGCGGTCGAACTCGGCGGCCCGCTCGGGGTTGGCCTCGCGCCAGCTCCGGTAGAGCTTGTCCCAATCGGTCCGCGCGGCACGGCCGCGCTTGACGACCTCGCGGGCGTGCTCCAGGACCTCGGCGGGAACGTCGAAGCTCTTGGCCTCGTCAAGGCCCAGGACCTTCTTGGTGGCGGCGACCTCGTCGGCACCCAGCGCCGAGCCGTGGATCTTGCCGGTGTTCTTCTTGTTGGGTGCGGGCCAGCCGATGATCGTGCGCAGCCGGATGAACGACGGCCTGCCGGTCTCGGCGCGGGCGGCCTCCAGCGCCTGGTACAGCGCCTCGACGTCCTCGACGTAGTCGCCGGTCCGCGTCCAGTCGACGGTCTGGGTGTGCCAGCCGTACGCCTCGTAGCGCTTGACGACGTCCTCGCTCAGCGCGATCTGGGTGTCGTCCTCGATCGAGATGTGGTTGCTGTCGAAGACGACGGTCAGGTTGCCCAGTCTCTGGTGGCCCGCGAGGGCGCTGACCTCGTGGCTGATGCCCTCCTCGATGTCCCCCTCGGAGGCGATGCACCAGATGTGGTGGTCGAACGGGCTCGCGCCCTGCGCCGCGTCCGGATCGAACAGACCACGCTCGCGGCGGGCGGCCATGGCCATGCCGACCGCGTTGCCCAGGCCCTGGCCCAGCGGCCCCGTGGTGGTCTCGACGCCGACGGTGTGGCCGTGCTCGGGGTGGCCGGGGGTCAGGCTCTCCCACTGGCGCAGAGCCTTGAGGTCGTCCAGGCTCAGGCCGTAGCCCGACAGGTAGAGCTGAATGTAGAGGGTCAGACTGGTGTGGCCGGCCGAAAGGACGAACCGGTCACGGCCCACCCAGGAGGGGTCTGACGGATCATGCCGCATCACCTGCTGGAACAGCAGGTACGCGGCGGGCGCCAGGCTCATCGCGGTGCCCGGGTGGCCCGAGCCCGCCTTCTCTACCGCATCCATGGCCAGGGCCCGCACGACATCGACCGCGCGGCGGTCCAGGTCGCTCCATTCAAGGGCTGGCACGAGTTCGCTGCTCAACTGCTCGGTCTCCGGATCTAATAGTGTGATGGTGGCGCCGGTCTGGTATTTCCCGCCCACATGGGACCCTAACGGTTTCGGCCGCGTTAGCTGAGTACCGGCCAGGGCTCCGGGCTTCGGGGCGGGGAAGGTTTGCGGGAAAGTGCCTGCCAGGGCGCAAGCGTGCCTCGCCCCTCCGCGTTTCGCTGTCGATCAGGGCGAAATCCAGTGCAGTGCTCGGGTCGCCGCCGGGCGGGCGGAGACGTTAAACGCCTGCGGAGCTGGGACAAGACCTGAACACACTCGGGCACTTGGCTGTGAGACAGGAACCCACCAAGATGTCGCGCAGACGACATGGCAGGGATCTTCGGCGTTCCCGCCGGAGAGGGCGTCAACGTGGCGTAGATCGATCCGGGGCGGTTCCGTCAGATCGGCGGTCGGCGCGTTTCCCCGGCACGGCGGGTGTCGCCTCGTGAGGCTTCCGCACCCCGTGCCGGGACCGGACTCCCCTGCAACTACAGTGAGTCCTCAAAGGCTGGCTGGTGCCCGCATCCATGGATCCGCTCTAATCAGAGGTTACGCGTTGACCCCGCACGTGCTGGAAGCGCCTTAGATGGTGCTCACCGACAAGCAATCGACGGTCCTGCCCGAGGCGGACGCGGCCGAACACGCCGCGTCTCGTTCCTTCGGCGACGTCGTGAAGGCCTACGTCGCCCTCACGAAGCCGCGGATCATCGAGCTGCTGCTGATCACGACGCTGCCGGTGATGTTCCTGGCGGCCAAGGGCCTGCCACCGCTGTGGATCGCCGTCAACACCCTGGTGTTCGGCACCCTGTCGGCGGGCAGTGCGAACGCCCTGAACTGCTACATCGACCGTGACATCGACGCGGCCATGCGCCGCACCCGGCGCCGTCCGCTCGCCCGCGACCTGGTGCCGCCGACCAACGCGCTGATCTTCGGGATCATTCTCGGGGTGCTGTCGACCCTTGGCCTCGGGTTGACCGTGAACTGGCTCGCCGCCGGCCTGTCGCTGGCCGCGAACCTGTTCTACGTGCTCGTCTACTCGATGATCCTCAAGCGGCGGACCTCGCAGAACGTGGTGTGGGGGGGGATCGCGGGCTGCATGCCGGTGCTGATCGGCTGGGCCGGTGTCACCGGCAGCCTCGACTGGGCCCCCGTGGTGCTCTTCGGCGTGGTGTTCTTCTGGACGCCTCCGCACACCTGGACCCTCGCCATGCGCTACAAGGAGGACTACGCCGCGGCGAAGGTCCCCATGCTTCCGGTGGTCGCCACCGAGCGCCGGGTGGTGCTGGAGAGCATCGTCTACACCTGGGCGACGGTGCTCTGCTCGCTGCTGCTGTGGCCGGTGGCCGGAACCACCCTGCTCTACCCCGCCGTCGCCGCCGTCCTCGGCGCCGCCTGCCTGTGGGAGGTTCACCGCCTCCTCGGCCGGGTCAACGCGGGCAAGACGGGGGTCGATCTGCGCCCGATGCGCTTCTTCCACTGGTCCAACGCCTACCTGGCGCTGCTCTTCCTCGCCGTCGCCATCGACTCGATGTTCGTCTGAGCCCTCTCACAGATACGCTCTCCTGCCACATGCCCGTTTCCGCGTCTCGTTCGAGGGGGAGACGTCTCCCGGGTGGGGAACACGTTTTCTTGCCCGGCCCGGGCCGGGCCTGGTCGTGGGGAGGGCAACTCATGGTCGTCGGAAAACCTCGGGAGCCGGATCACCGCTCCGGTCCCGGGGCCGTTCCAGGGCTCGGCATGGTTTCCGTATCCGGGGGGTGGAGTGCCGGCCGTCGGGCGCCGATCGTAGACCTTCGCGCTGAGATATCCCGGTTTGATTCATGGGGCGGAAGTCAACGGTTACGGTTGCCTCATGGCCAGCCGTGACCCCCGGTGGGTGCTCAGGGATCGCCCGTCGCTCGCGCTGATCACCGGACTCGTCCTGACGGGACTGTGCGGCCTGGTGTCGCTCTCCTTCGACGTGCTGAACGGCGACCCCGTCTATTTCTTCATCGCCCTGATCCTCGCGCTGGCGCCCGTTCCCGTGCTGCTGGCCGCGGTGCTGGCGCTCGACCGGATCGAGCCCGAGCCGCGAGGCAATCTGATCTTCGCGTTCGCCTGGGGAGCGGGCGTGGCGGTCCTGGTCGCCGGGGTCGTCAACTCCCTCGGCCTCGTCTACATCGAGAACGCCGCCGGGCTCGGCTACGACTACGCGCGCAACATCGCCGCCACGTTCGGTGCCCCGGTGGTCGAGGAGACGATGAAGGGCCTGGTGCTGCTGGGCCTGCTCAGGTTCAGGCGCGCGGAGCTCGACGGGCCCACCGACGGCATCATCTACGCCAGCATGGTCGGCCTCGGCTTCGCCATGAGCGAGAACGTCAGCTACTACGTGGCCGCGCTCGACGACATGGGCGCGCAGGGCCTGGCGGTGACCGTCGTGCTGCGCGGCATCCTCTCACCGTTCGCCCACCCGCTGTTCACCTCCATGATCGGTGTCGCGGTGGCCTACGCGGCGCAGCGCCGGGGGCCTGGCCGGATCTTCGTCATCGCCGCCGGGTGGATCGGCGCGATGCTGCTGCACGGCATCTGGAATGGTTTCGCCTCCTACGTCGGCTTCGCCGGCCTGGCCATCGCCTACCTGCTGCTGATGATCGTGCTGTTCGTGCTGATCTGGATCATCTTCCGCGACCGCAAGCGGATCATCGGGCTCATCCAGACCTACCTGCCCGCCTACTGGGCGACGGGACTGGTCTCCTCGTACGACGTCGCGATGCTCTCCTCCCTGCCGGGGCGCCGCCACGCCAGGAAGTGGGCCAGGAACAACGGCGGCAGGGCGGGCCTGCGGGCGATGAGCGACTACCAGCTCGCGGCCACCGAGCTGGGCCTGCTCCACGAGCGGGCCAGGGGGCACGTGATCGACGAGCGTACGTTCAACGAGGAGCAGCGGGCGCTGCTGGAGTGCATGGCCGCCTCCCGCGCTCAGTTCACCCCGCAGCCACCACCGCAGCCCCCCGGCGGCAACGTCCCGCCGGGGAACTCGCCGTATCCGTGGGACGGTGCCCCCGGGACCTCGGGGCACCCCGACGCCGCCCAGTGGCGTCCGCCCCCAGGGCGCGGCGTTCACCCCGACTGAAGCGCGGCCTGCAGGGAGGTCTCGCGCGGCCCGGGGAAGACGGGAGCGGAGTCGAGGACCACGGCGTCGAGGAGGCCCTTCGCGGAGGCGGCGAACTCGCGGGCCGCGTAGACGTAGGTGGAGGCCCACCGCCGGGAGGAGTCGTCGCCCACGCCGAAGGTCTCCAGGCCCGCCGTACGGCACAGGGTGACGGCTCTGGGCAGGTGGAAGAGCTGGGTGACCACGGTGAGGCGGGTGGCGCCGAACACGGCGCGGGCGCGCACGCACGAGTCCCAGGTGTCGAAACCGGCGTAGTCGAGGACGAGCGCCCTGGCCGGTATGCCACGGGCGAGCAGGTAGTCGCGCATCACGGTCGGCTCGTCGTACTCGATCCGCCCGTTGTCGCCCGACAGCAGGATCGCCCTGACCTTGCCGGCCCGGTACAGCTCGGCGGAGATGTCCAGCCGTCTGGCCAGCATCGGGGAAGGGCTGCCCCCGAAGGCGGCCGCCCCCAGTACCAGCGCCACCGGCGCCTCGGGAACCCCGGCGATCCAGCCGGGTGAGGAGTCCGCGACCGCCCGGTGGCCGGAGCTGGTCAGCCAGACCCAGGTCAGCGGTGCGAGGGCCAGGACGCTCAGCAGCACCGCGCCTTGGTAGGAGAGCCGGAGGAACCTTCGCGACAGCGGCATCCGGCCATTGTCGCGGTCAGGTGACGGCCGAGTCGAACGCGTCCGGTGGGTCGGGATCCTCCGGACAGGTTTCCACACGGCCGTCGCGGGCCTTTCCCGGCGGGAGCGGAGCCGGCGGTCAGGCCGGGACCCGGTCGAGTTCGTCCGCGCCCTCGGTGGCCGTCGCGCCCGCCGGGCCGCGCGAGCGCATCGTGAACACCACCCGCAGCGCACAGACCCAGACCAGGGCCGAGCCGAGCACGTGCAGGTTGACCAGGGCCGCGGGCACGCCCAGGAAGTACTGGACGTATCCGATCCCGCCCTGTGCCGCCTCCACGCCGAGCAGTGTCCAGGCGGCCCGCCGGGCGTGCCCGGGCGCGTCGGTGATGTGCAGCGCGAACGCCAGCGCGAAGGTGAGGCCGACCACCACGTAGGCGACGTCGGCGTGGATCCTCGCCACGGTCTCGATGTCGAAGTCGAACCGGGAGGCCATCGCGTCCCCGGAGTGCGGCCCGGTACCGGTCACCACCACGCCCACGACGAGCAGGACGAACACGGCGGCGGTGAGCACGAAACCGAGCGTGCGGACGTGCTGGTTGACCAGGCGTCGCGGCGGGCCCGCGCCCTCGCCGGCCCGGGCGTACAGCGCGTACGCCGCGGCGATCATGCCGATGGAGACCAGGAAGTGCACGCTCACGGTGACCGGGTTGAGCGCGGTGCGCACGACCAAGCCGCCCCAGAGTCCCTGCACGGCCACACCGATCGGCTGCAGCCAGGCCAGCCTGACCAGATCGGGGCGGCGGGGCAGCAGCCGCAGGGCGGCGAGCAGGCAGGCCAGGCCGATGGCCAGCACCAGGAAGGTCAGCAGCCGGTTGCCGAACTCGATCGCCATGTTGATCGGCGAGATGTCGTCGTGGGCCACCGGGATGAAGCTGTCCGGCGTACACCTGGGCCAGGTGGGGCAGCCCAGGCCGGAGCCGGTGACCCGCACCGCGGCACCCGTCACCGTGATCCCGACGTTGACCGCCACCGACGCCAGCGCCCAGCGGCGCAGGGTGCGGAAGGTCGGCGGCCCCACGATCCAGGTCAGTTTCGCGGTCTGCAGACGGGTCTGGTCAAGGAGGTGCTTCACGCTCACATGCTAGGCGGCGAGGAGGGCGGTCCCGTCGTGGACCCCTGACGCCGGGACCGGTACGGGGGCTTTCGCCCCGGTCCTCCGGCACCTCCCGGAACCTCGGGCAGCGGGTCGCCTCCGGTGTGGGACATCCCACCTCGGACGGCGTGCCTGGCGGGTCCACGGGTAGGGGTGGGCTGAGCCGGTGGCACCTCCGTGGCGTCCGGTCCGGTGCATTGATCCATCGAAAGGTATGTGACATATTACTGGCGAGCCTGGAAGCGAGGTGAGTCATGCCGGACGTGGTGGTCGTCGGCGCCGGAGTTGTCGGCGCCGCCTGCGCCTACTACGCCGCCCGCGCGGGGCTGGACGTGCTGGTCGTCGACCGGGGGGCGGTGGCGGGCGGCACCACGGGCGCGGGCGAGGGCAACGTGCTGGTCTCCGACAAGGGGCCGGGCCCCGAACTCGACCTGGCGCTGCTCTCCAACCGGCTCTGGCGTGACCTGGCCGCCGACGGGCCCGATGGCGGGCCCGATGGCGGTTTCGAGTTCGAGGCCAAGGGCGGCCTGGTGGTCGCCGAGACGGACGAGGTGCTTGAGGCGCTCACCGGCCTGGCGGGTGAGCAGGGCGTCGAGTGCGTCGCCGTCGCCGCCGGAGAGCTCGGTGACTACGAGCCCCACCTGGCGAAAGGGCTCGCCGGCGGCGTGTTCTACCCGCACGACGCCCAGGTGCAGCCGATGCTGGCGGCGGCCAGGCTCATCCGGCGGGGCGCGGAACGGTTCGGGCACGGCGCCCTGATGCTGCGCACAGGTGTCACGGTGACCGGCTTCCTGCGCGACGGCGACCGGGTCACCGGCGTCACCACCTCCTGCGGCGACATCCTCGCCGGAGCCGTCGTCAACGCCGCGGGCACCTGGGGCGGCGAGATCGCCGCGCTGGCCGGGGTGCGCGTGCCCATCCTGCCCAGGCGCGGTTTCATCCTGGTCACCGAGCCGCTCGCCGGGCCGCTCATCAGGCACAAGGTCTACACCGCCGGCTACGTCACCGCGGTGGCCAGCGACTCGGAGGGGCTGGAGACCTCCGCCGTCGTGGAGAGCACCCCGTCGGGGCCGGTGCTCATCGGCGCCAGCCGCGAGCGGGTCGGCTTCGACCGCACGATCTCCGTTCCGGTGCTCGAACGCCTCGCCCGCCAGGCCGTCGAACTGTTCCCCGCCCTGGCGGCGTACCGGGTGATCCGGGCCTACTGCGGTTTCCGTCCCTACTGTCCCGACCATCTGCCGGTGATCGGCGAGGATCCCCGGGTCCCCGGGCTCTACCACGCCTGCGGCCACGAGGGCGCGGGCATCGGCCTGGCCCCGGCCACCGGCCATCTGATCGCCCGGCTCCTGGCAGGCCTCGACCCCGACCTGGACCTCGCCCCCTTCAGCCCGGACCGTTTCCCACAGGAGGCGTCATGACGCCAGGTGCCCGATGAGCGGGCCGTACCGCCTGGTGCGGGCACGGCCCGAGCCGGAGTTCGAGATCAGCGTGGACGGCGCCCCCGTCGCGGTGGTCCCCGGCCAGAGCGTCGGCGCCGCCATGCACGGTGCGGGCATCCGATCGTGGCGCACCACCAGGTTCGGCGGGCGTCCACGAGGGTTGTACTGCGGCATCGGGGTCTGTTTCGACTGCCTGGTCACGGTGAACGGGGTTCCCTCCCTGCGTGCCTGCCTGACCGAGGCCCGCCCAGGAGACCTGGTCACCACCGGAGAGGCTCCGGCGCCTTCCGGCGCCGGAGGAGAGCGGTGAGCGGCCGATGACACGGATCCACGACCTGGCCGTCGTCGGCGCGGGTCCCGCCGGGGTCGCGGGCGCGCTCACCGCCGCCCTGGCCGGGCTGGACGTCGTGCTGGTCGACGGGGCCGGACGACCGGGCGGCCAGTACTTCCGGCGCCCTGCCGAGGGGTTCCACGCCGCCAGGCCCGGCGCGCTCCACCACGGCCTCGACAGGTTCACCCGCCAGTGGGAGGCGCTCCGCGAGCGCGCCGAGGTGCTGCTGAGCACACGGGTCTGGGCCGTCGAGCGCGCGGACGGGGCGATCACCGTGCGCTGCCTGGAGGGAGACCGCGAGGAACGGCCCCGTACGGTGACCGCGCGCGGGCTGCTGGTCGCCACCGGTGCCCACGACAGGCCGCTGCCGTTCCCCGGCTGGGACCTGCCGGGCGTGCTCACCGCGGGCGGTGCGCAGGCGCTGCTCAAGGGTGATCTGGTCGTCGCGGGCCGCCGGGTCGTGGTCGCGGGTACCGGCCCCTTCCTGCTCCCGGTCGCCGCGGGCCTGGCGGACGCGGGGGCCCAGGTGCTCGGCGTGCACGAGGCCAACCGCAGGTTCGGGCTCGCCAGGCATCCACTGCTCGCCGCCGGCCGGGCGGCGGAGGCCCTCGGGTACGCGGCGCGTCTGGCCCGCCACCGGGTTCCCTACAGTGGCCGCGAGGCGGTGATCGCCGCGCACGGTGAGACCGCGCTGACCCACGTCACCGTGGCGAGCCTGGACGCCGCCTGGCGGCCGCTCTCGACGAGAACCGTCGAGTGCGACACCCTCGCCTGCGGCTACGGTTTCGTCCCCCAGCTCGACCTGCCCCTCCAGTTGGACTGCGCCACCCGCCGCGACCCCGACGGGGGCCCGGTCGTCGCGGTGGACGCGGGCATGCGCACCAGCGTGCCCGGCGTCTACGCGGCAGGGGAGGCCACCGGTGTCGGCGGGGCCGCGCTCGCCGAGGTGGAGGGCCGGATCGCGGGCCGGGCCGCGGCCGCCGACCTGGGCCGCCCCACACCGCCCGACCCCGCCCTGTCCCGGCGCAGGGACCGGCTCGCCGCCTTCGCGCGAGCCCTGCAGGGCGCCTACCCGCTACGGCCGGGCTGGCAGGACTGGCTCCGCGACGACACGCTGGTGTGCCGCTGTGAGGAGGTGCCCCTGTCGGCGGTACGCGAGGCCCAGGCCATGGGCGCCGTCGACGCGCGCTCGGTCAAGCTGCTGGCACGCCCGGGGATGGGATGGTGCCAGGGCCGGATGTGCGGCTACGCGGTCGCCTGCCTCGTCGGTGAGGATCCCGCGCCGCCCCGGCGCCCGATCGCCCAGCCCGTCAGGCTCGGTGACCTCGCCGCGCGGGCCCGGCCCGCTCCGGACGGGCGGAAAACCTCCTCGGAAGGTTGACATCCTCCCTCTCTGATTTCTCCTCGTCCCAAGGCGAGGGTCCCCCCGACTCAAGGAGAACCGATGACGACCCGGGTGAAACCCTGGCACGGCGTGACGGTGGCCACCGCGCTGCCCCTGCGCGCGGACCTTTCGGTCGATCTGGACGGCTACGCCGAACACTGCCGGTGGCTGGTCGCCTCCGGCTGTGACGGTGTCGTGCCGAACGGGTCGCTGGGGGAGTACCAGACGCTGAGCTCCCGGGAGCGGGCCTCGGTGGTGGAGAGCGCGGTCGCGGCCGTCGGCGGCGACCGCGTCATGCCGGGCGTCGCGGCCTACGGCGCCCTGGAGGCCCGCCGCTGGGCCGAGCAGGCCGGTGAGGCCGGGTGCCGCGCGGTGATGCTGCTCCCGCCGAACGCCTACCGCGCCGACGACAGGACGGTGCTGGAGCACTACCGCGAGGTGGCCAGGGCCGGTCTGCCGGTGGTGGCCTACAACAACCCCTTCGACACCCGGGTCGACCTCACCCCACGCCTGCTGGCCACCCTGCACTCCGAGGGCCTGATCGCGGGCGTCAAGGAGTTCAGCGGCGACGTCCGCCGGATCTACGAGATCGCCGAACTGGCCCCGGGGCTGGACGTGCTGGCCGGGGCCGACGACGTGCTGCTCGAACTGGTCACCGCCGGAGCGGTCGGCTGGGTGGCCGGCTTCCCCAACGCGTTGCCCGCCTCGACGGTCGCCCTCTACCGGGCGGCCGCCGCCGGGGACACGGCCACCGCGCTGCCGCTCTACCGCGCGCTGCACCCGCTGCTCCGGTGGGACTCCAAACCGGTGTTCGTGCAGGCCATCAAGCTCTCCATGGGTCTCGCCGGACGTTACGGCGGCCCGTGCCGCCCACCCAGGCTCGGGCTCCCCGGCGAGCAGGAGGCCGCAGTCCGCGCGGCCACCGAGAAGGCCCTGGCCGAGGGCCTGCGGTAGGCCGGTCCCGTTTTCCCTTTCTCACGAGGAGAGTCGATGAGGACGAAGAAGGTCTTCCACGCGGTGGACTCCCACACCGAGGGCATGCCCACCCGGGTGATCACCGGGGGAGTGGGGGTCATCCCCGGCGTGACCATGGCCGAGCGGCGCGAGCACTTCCTGGCCGAGATGGACCACCTGCGGACCCTGCTCATGTACGAGCCCCGCGGCCACTCGGCGATGAGCGGGGCCATCCTGCAGCCGCCCACCCGGCCCGACGCCGACTACGGCGTGCTCTACATCGAGGTGTCGGGCTGCCTGCCCATGTGCGGGCACGGCACCATCGGTGTCGCCACGGTCCTCGTCGAGACCGGGATGGTGGAGGTCGTCGAGCCGGTCACCACCATCAGGCTGGACACCCCGGCCGGGCTGGTCGTCGCCGAGGTCAGGGTCGAGGACGGGGCCGCCACCGAGGTGACCGTCACCAACGTGCCCTCCTTCAGCGCGGGGCTGGACCGCGTGGTCAAGGTGCCCGGAATCGGCGAGGTCGCCTACGACCTCGCCTACGGCGGCAACTACTACGCGATCCTGCCGATCGAGTCCGTGGGCCTGCCGTTCGAACGCTCGCACGGCCAGCGGATCCTCGACGCGGGGCTGGCCGTCATGGGGGCGATCAACGAGCAGGACGAGCCGGTGCATCCGCTGGCCCCCGGTATCAGGGGCTGCCATCACGTGCAGTTCACGGCCCCGGGCTCCGACGCCAGGCACTCCCGGCACGCGATGGCGATCCATCCCGGCTGGTTCGACCGCTCGCCCTGCGGCACCGGCACCAGTGCCAGGATGGCCCAGTTGCACGCCAGGGGCGAGCTCCCGATGGACACCGATTTCGTGAACGAGTCGTTCATCGGCACCCGGTTCGTCGGACGGCTCGTCGGGGAGACGGAGGTGGCGGGCCTGCCCGCGGTGGTCCCCGCCATCACCGGGCGGGCGTGGGTCACCGGCACCGCCCAGTACTTCCTCGACCCCCGCGACCCGTTCCCCGCGGGTTTCCTCATCTGACCCGCCACCCCGCCGACCTGCTGACATCCGGGTTGACCGGGGTCTGACCCGCCGTTCTCCGGCCGGTCGGTCCCGGTCGTCCCACGGTCGGCCGCACCCGCTCTGAACAGCAAAGACGTCGCCGTCCCCGGCTCCGGCGGCGACCCGTGTCCCGGTGGGTCGCAGCTTGCGGAAGAAGCGATGTCCTAACGCTAACGATCTTGTTTCGGGTCTTGACGTGTCCTTCTACGTGCACGTGCAATGTCACACATCGCCAGATGTGAGGAGCAGCACATGCGTGCCATCCCCCTGAAATCCTTCGCGTCGCTGGCCGTTCTCAGCCTCCTGGTCACCGGGTGTGGCCAGGGACTGCTCGGTGGTGGTGACGGTGCCGGGCAGACCGCGGCCGGGAAGGACGAGCCGATCGTCCTCGGCATGCTGATCCCGCAGTCGGGCAGTGAGGCCGCCATCGGTCCCTACATGAGCAACGCGGCGCAGCTCGCGATCGACGAGATCAACGCCAAGGGCGGCGTGCTCGGCCGCACGCTGGAACTGAAGACCGCCGACGACGCCTGTGACGCCCAGTCGGCCGCCGCCGGCGCCAACAAGCTGGTCACCGAGGGAATCGACGTCTCGGTGGGCGGCTACTGCTCCGGCGCGACGCTCCCCACCCTGCCGATCTTCGGCAAGGCCGGCATTCCCATGATCATTCCGGCTGCCAACTCCCAGGAGTTGGTCGACCAGAAGCTCAAGCACGTCTTCCTGATCAACGGCACCGGCTCCCAGCAGGCCGCGGCCGCGGAGAAGTGGATCACTAAGCAGGGTTCCAAGAGCGTCGCGCTGATGCACGACAACACCAGCTACTCCAAGGACATCGCGCTGCGCACCCAAAACCTGCTGGAGGCACCCGGCGGGGCCGAGGCCGCGATCATCGAGGCGGTCACCCCGAAGGAGAGCGACTACAGCGCCAACATCACCAACGTGCTGGCCAAGAAGCCCGACTTCGTCTACTGGACCGGTTACTTCCAGGAGGGCGGCCTGATCGCGCGCCAGCTCCGGCAGGCCGGGTACAAGGGCTCCATCATGGTCGGCGACGGCTCGGTCTCTCCCAAGCTGGTCGAGATCGCCGGAGCCGAGGCCGCCGAGGGCCTCTACGCCACGATGACCCAGACCCCCGACACCCTGGAGGGCGCCGAGGGCTGGATCGACGCCTACAAGAAGAAGTACGGCGCCGAGCCGGGCCCGTACTCCAACCAGGCCTACGACGCGGTCCGGCTGGCCGCGGAGGCGGTCACCAAGGCGGGCGGCACCGACGGAACCAAGGTCATCGCGGCGCTTGAGGCGATCGACGGCTTCCCGATGTTCTCCGGGCCGCTGAAGTTCACCCCCGAACACACCCTGGCCAACGGAGGCTTCCAGATCCTCGTCGTCAAGAGCGACAAATTCGCCCTGCAGGACTCCCTGAAGTGACGCAACTCATCTGGAACGGGCTGTTCGTCGGCTCGTTCTACGCCCTGGTGGCCCTGGGTTACAGCATGGTCTACGGGATCATCAAGCTGCTCAACTTCGCCCACGGCGACCTGTACATGCTCGGCGCGTTCGCCGGCTTCGCCATCCTCGGCGCGGTCGGCGGCGTGTCCTCCGCCATGGCCCTGCCACTGCTGCTCGCGGTGCTCCTGGCGACCATGGTCGTCACCGGCCTGGCCGGGGTGACGCTGGAGCGGATCGCCTACCGGCCGCTACGCCGCGCCCCGCGGCTGTCCCTGCTGATCACCGCCGTGGGCGCCTCCTTCGCCCTGGAGTACGGGATGCGCGCGGTGGCCGGGGCCGACCCCCGGGTCTACCCGGTGCGGCTGGGCGGTACCTCGTTCGAGGTCCTCGGCGCCAGGATCACCCCACAGCAACTCGTCCTGATCGGCGTGGCGGTGCTGCTGATGGCAGGGCTCAACCTGCTGGTCACCCGAACCCGCGAGGGCAGGGCCATGCGGGCCATCGCACTGGATCCGCGTACCAGCGCGCTGATGGGCATCGACGTCAACGCGGTGATCTCCCGTGCCTTCTTCGTCGGCTCGGCCCTGGCGGGGGCCGCGGGCGTGATGGCGGGGGCCTACTACGGGAAGATCGACTTCATGATGGGCTTCCTGATCGGCCTCAAGGCGTTCACGGCGGCGGTCATCGGCGGCATCGGCAACATCCCCGGCACCATGCTCGGCGGACTGCTCCTCGGGCTGCTGGAGTCGTTCGGCACATTCTGGCTGGGCGGCGAGTGGCGGGACGTGTTCGCCTTCGGGGTGCTGATCCTGTTCCTGACGGTACGGCCCACCGGCCTGCTCGGTGAGCGTGTGACGGAGCGGGTGTGAGCGCGACCAAGGTCCGCCGTCTCGGTACGGACTCACCGCCCAGCAGGGCCTCGAAGCTGCTGCAGAACCGCTGGGCCGGGCTCGCGGGGCTGCTGGTCGCGCTGCTGGCCCCCTTCGTCGACGCCACGCCGTACGCGCTGTCGGTCATGACCAGCGCGGCCATCGCGGTGATGCTCGCCGCCGGGCTGAACATCGTGGTCGGCTACTGCGGCCTGCTCGACCTGGGCTACGTCGCCTTCTTCGCGGTCGGCGCCTACACCAGCGGGGTGCTGGCCACCCGACTGGAGTTGCCGCTGCTCGCCACGGTGCCCGCCGTGATCGTGGTCACGGTCGTCGCCGGGATCGTCATCGGCGCGCCGACGCTGCGGCTGCGCAGTGACTACCTCGCCATCGTGACGCTCGGCTTCGGGGAGATCATCCGGATCACCGCCAACAACCTGGACGTCACCGGCGGCCCCTCGGGCATCTACGGCATCCCGCACCTGGTCGAAGGTCCGGTGGCCTTCTACTACCTCACCGTGGTCGTCGTCTCGCTGGCCGTCCTCGGCGCGGCCAGGCTGGGCCGCTCCCGCCTGGGCCGGGCCTGGCGCTTCGTCCGCGAGGACGAGGACGCGGCCGAGGCGATGGGCGTGCACACCTACCGGGTCAAGCTCGCCGCCTACGTGGCGGGGGCGGTCTGGGGCGGCCTGGCCGGGGTGCTGTTCGCCGCGCACCTGTCGGCCATCTCACCGGGCAGCTTCACCTTCCTGTCGTCGGCTCTGGTGTTGATGGCCGTGGTCCTCGGCGGCATGGGTTCCACGCCCGGCGTCGTCGTCGGGGCCGTCGTGATCAGCGTCCTGCCGGAGATCCTGCGCGACCTCGCCGACTACCGGTTCTTCCTCTTCGGCGTCCTGCTCATCGCCTTCATGCTGCTGCGCCCCCAGGGGCTCTGGCCGGCTCGTTCCAAGGAGGTTCCTTGAGCCTGCTGAGTGTGGACGACCTGCGCCTGTCCTTCGGCGGGCTGGTGGCCATCGACGGACTGTCGTTCTCGGTGGGCGAGGCGGAGATCGTCTCCGTGATCGGGCCCAACGGGGCGGGCAAGACGTCGGCCTTCAACTGCGTCACCGGCTTCTACCGGCCCACCTCGGGCCGGATCACCCTGCGTGGAAGGGACCTGCCCGGACTGCGGCCCTCGGCCATCGCGGGCCTGGGCGTCGCGCGGACCTTCCAGAACCTGCGCCTGTTCGGCGAGCTGTCGGTCCTGGACAACGTGCGCGCCGGATCGCACCTGTGGTTGCGCCAGAGTGTCCTGGACGCCCTGCTGCACACCCCGCGCTACCGGCGCTCCGAGCGCGAGTGCACCGAGCAGGCACACCACTGGCTGGACTTCGTCGGCCTGCGCGGCGACCGGTACGGGCAGGCCAGAGCCCTGCCCTACGGCGAGCAGCGCCGCACCGAGATCGCCCGCGCCCTGGCCCGCCGGCCCGACCTGCTGCTGCTCGACGAGCCCGCGGCCGGGCTCAACCACGGCGAGAAGGCCGAGATGCTCGACCTGATCCGGCGCATCCAGGCGCTCGGCGTGGCGATCGTGCTCATCGAGCACGACATGGGGCTGGTCATGGAGGTCTCCGAGCGCGTGGTCGTGCTCAACTTCGGCAGGGAGATCGCCGACGGCCGCCCCGAGGACGTCCGGCGCGACCCGGCGGTCATCGAGGCATACCTCGGCGGCGACCCCGCCGTCCTGGAGGAGAGCGCACCGGAGGAGACCGTGCTGGAGGAACAGACCGCGGGGCAGGACAGCGCGGGGAAGGGTGACTCGGCGAAAGCGGACTCGGCCGGGGGCGACGCACATGCTTGACATCGACGGGCTGGACGTCCACTACGGCGGCGTGCACGCCCTGCGCGGCCTGTCCCTCGGTGTCGCCGAGGGGGAGATCGTCGCCCTGCTGGGCAACAACGGCGCGGGCAAGACCACCACGCTGGCCGCGGTCTCGGGGCTGCTGCGCCCCAGCGGCGGCAGGGTGCTCTTCGACGGCCACGAGATCACCGGCCGGAAGCCGCACAGGATCACCGCCCGCGGCCTGGTGCACGTCCCCGAGGGCCGCAGGATCTTCAGCACGCTCAGCGTCCACGAGAATCTCCAGCTGGGCGGCTACCTGGTCCGCGACCAGGCGGAGATCCGCAGGCGGATCGAGCAGGTGTACGAGTTGCTGCCCCGCCTGGCCGAGCGGCGCGCCCAGCAGGGGGGCACGCTGTCGGGCGGCGAGCAGCAGATGCTCGCGATCGGCAGGGCGCTGGTCACCGGGCCCCGGCTGCTGCTGCTGGACGAGCCGTCCATGGGCCTGGCGCCGCTGGTCGTCGCCTCGGTGATGAAACTCATCGCGGGCATCAACGCCGAGGGAACCTCGGTGCTGCTCGTCGAGCAGAACGCCGTCGCCGCCCTCGGGATCGCCCACCGTGGTTACGTGATCGAGAACGGCGAGTGCGTCCTCGACGGACCCGCCGCCGAGCTCCGCCGGGACCCCCGGGTGGTCGAGGCCTACCTCGGCGGGAGCTGAGGAAGGCGGGCCCGCCGCCGGTGCCACGCCCTCCTGATGAGGGCACCGGGTGTTCGGGAGCACGCGTATGGCCTGGGAGGATGTGAAGGTGGCGGGCTCGGCCCACCGGGTGTGGACACGAGCGACACGAGAGGTTTGGGGATGGCTCCTAGGGCGGACGGCCGGCCGGACCTGCCGGCTGTGCGTGAGCGGCAGAGCCTGCGGGAGCAGGTGGCACACGCGCTCAGAGCGGCACTGATCACCGGTGAGATGAGACCCGGCATGGTCTACTCCGCCCCGGCCCTCGCCGCCCAGTTCGGCGTCTCGGCGACCCCGGTGCGCGAGGCGATGCTCGACCTGGCCAAGGAGGGCCTGGTAGAGGCGGTGCGCAACAAGGGCTTCCGGGTCACCGAGCTGTCCGAGCGCGACCTGGACGAGTTGACCGAGCTCCGCAGGCTGATCGAGGTGCCCACGGTGTCACAACTGGCCGGCAAACCGGCCGGCGCCGTGGGCGCGCCGAGCTTCGAGGCGCTCCGCCCACAGGCCCGGGCGATCGTCGACGCGGCCGAGCGCGGTGACCTGCTCGGTTACGTCGACGCCGACATCCGCTTCCACCTGGACCTGCTCGCCCTGGCGGGCAACTCCCACCTCGTGGAGGTGGTCCGCGACCTGCGCAACCGGGCCCGCCTGTACGGCCTGTCCGCTCTGCACCAAAGGGGGGTCCTGGTCGACTCCGCCCGCGAGCACCTCACGCTGCTCGACCTGCTCTCGGCGGGAGACGTGAGCGGTACCGAGCGGCTGATGCGCGAGCACATCCGGCACGTACGCGGCATCTGGGCCAGCCGCCCCGAGTAGCGGCGCGGGTCAGCGCGAGCCGCGGGTGGCGCCGACGCTGGCGATGACCACGCAGCCGATGGCGGCCCACTCGCGTACCTGGAGCACCTCGCCCAGTACCAGCAGGCCGACCAGCGCGGCCGCCGCGGGCTCCAGGCTCATCAGGATGCCGAAGACCCGCTTGGGCATCCTGCGCAGCGCCTCCAGCTCTATCGAGTAGGGGATGACCGACGACAGCAGGCCCACCCCGACACCGATCAGCAGCAGTTCGGGCCGGAGCAGGTCGGCGCCGCCCGAGGTGATCCCGAAGGGGGCGATCAGCACGAAGGAGATGATCATCGCCAGGGAGAGGCCGGTGGCCCCGGGGAAGCGCCGGCCGACCGAGGCCGCCAGCAGGATGTAGCCGGCCCAGCAGGCCCCCGCGACCAGGGCGAAGGCGATTCCGGCCCAGCTGATCCTGGAGGTCGAGGCGCCCCACGGGGCCAGCAGCACCACGCCGGAGGCGGCGAGCACGACCCAGAGCAGGTCGAGGCGGCGGCGCGAGGCCGCCACCGCGACACCGAGCGGCCCGAGGAACTCGATCGCCACCGCGATGCCCATGGGCAGCCGGGCCAGCGCCTCGTAGAACGACAGGTTCATCAGGCCAAGCGTCAGGCCGAAGGCCGCGCCCGCCGCGAGGTCCGCCCGGGTCAGTCCCTTCAGCCGGGGCCTGGCGATCACTCCCATGATCAGCGCACCCGTCGCGATCCGCAGGAACACCACCGCGCTCGGTGGCAGCTGGGCGAACAGGTCCTTGGCGAAACCCGCGCCCACCTGCACCGACAGGATGGCCAGCAGCACCAGCCCGGAGGGCGGGATGGCGTCGGAGGCGGTCCTCAGCAGCGCTCCCGGTCTGCGGGGCCCGGCGGGCCCGGGCAGGGCTTCGGCGGTCACGACACTCCTTGTGCCAGGTGCAAAATAGTTAATGGCACCTTACTTGTCGGGGGTCCTGTTTTCAGTGACGTCCGCGATGCGAGACGGGCTCGGGAAAGAGGACGGCCGCCATGGGGCGGGCCACCACGAACCGGAGAGGTCGCGTCACTCCCAGCGGAAGGTTCGCGAGGTCAGGAAGAGCGACACCGCGGCCCATGCGGCGAGCACCGCCAGCGCGGCGAGAGGCGGTCCCGCCCCCTCGCTCAGGACCGCGCGGAGTCCTCCGCTCAGCGCGGAGATCGGCAGCGACTCCAGCACCGGCCGTACCGACTCGGGGAACCTGGTCAGCGGGAAGGCGATCCCGCCGCAGGCGAGCAGGACCAGGTAGACGAGGTTCGCCGCGGCGAGCGTGGCCTCGGCGCGCAGCGTGCCGGCCATCAGCAGGCCGAGTCCGCTGAACGCGGCGGTGCCGAGCACGACCAGCAGCAGCACCGCGAGCGGCGAGCCCGCCGGGTGCCAGCCCAGGGCGAGCGCCACCCCGCAGATGACCGTGACCTGGATGACCTCCACGGCGATCACCGCGAGCGTCTTGGCCAGCATCAGCCCGGTCCGCGACAGCGGGGTCGCGCCCAGCCGCTTCAGCACGCCGTAGCGGCGTTCGAAGCCCGTCGCGATGGCCTGTCCGGTGAAGGCGGTGGACATCACGGCCAGCGCGAGCACTCCGGGGGCCATGAAGTCGATGCGGGAACCGCCGTCCACGTCGATGATCGGGGTGACCGAGAGGCCGACGAGCAGCAGCACCGGGATGATCATGGTGAGCAGCAGCTGCTCGCCGTTGCGGAGCATCGCCTGGATCTCCGCGCCCGTCTGGGCCGCCACCATCCGGTGCAGCGGCGCGGCTCCGGGGGCCGGGGTGAGGTCCAGGGTGGTCAAGCGGCTCTCCTGTGGTCTGGCTCGGGCCGCGCCCGGATCCATGTGTGGTGAAGGGGTGGGTGCCGGGCGCGTCACCGGAGCTCGCGCCCGGTCAGCTCCAGGAAGACGTCTTCCAGGGTACGCCGCTCGATGCTGAGGTCGTCGGTGCTCACCCCCTCGGCGGCGCACCAGGTCGTCACGGTGGCCAGCAGGCCGGGCGCGACCTGACCCTCGATGATGTAGTGCCCGGCCGGTGACTCCTTGGCCGAGCTGCCGGCGGGCAGCGCGGCGAGCAGCTCGTCCAGGCAGAGCCCGGGGCGGGCACGGAAGCGCAGCTGACGCTCGGCACCGGTGAGGGAGGAGGGGGTGCCCTCGGCGACCACCCGGCCGCGGTCGATGATCACGATCTGGTCGGAGAGCTTCTCCGCCTCGTCCATGTGGTGGGTGGTGAGCACCACCGAGACCCCGCTCGCGCGCAGATCGCGCACCAGCTCCCAGCAGGCGTGCCTGGCCTGTGGGTCCAGGCCCGCGGTCGGCTCGTCGAGAAAGACCAGCTCGGGACGGCCGATGACCGCTCCGGCCAGCGACACGCGCTGCTGCTGGCCGCCGGAGAGCCTCCGGTACGGGGTGCGGGCGTGCTCGGTCAGCCCCAGCCGGTCCAGCAGCGCCGCGGGATCGAGCGGGTGGGCGTGGAAGCGGGCCATCAGCCGCAGCCACTGCCCACAGCGGGTCGCCGGGGGAACGCCGCCCGCCTGGAGCATCACCCCGACCCTGGCCCGCAGCTCCGGCCTGGACGGATCGAGCCCGAGCACCTTCACCTCGCCGCCGTCGGCCCGGCGGAATCCCTCGCAGATCTCCAGCGTGGAGGTCTTGCCGGCCCCGTTGGGGCCCAGCACGGCGGTGACCGCGCCTCGGGCGGCGTTGAAGGTCAGGCCGTCGATAGCGGTCGTTCCGCCGTATCTCTTGACCAGGTCGACGATCTCGACGGCTGGGGATTCCATGGCCACGAGTTTAGGGACCGCGGCCGACGGTCACGCTCCCGGACCACACGTCCGGGCCGCTCCATACCGGCCGGGAGTTCCGGTCATGAGGCGCAGGGTGCTCCCAAAAGGCTTTTGCTGGTCAGTGCTTTGACGCTCTTTCTAGGAAATTTCCTAATCCTAGGAATTCGGATGACCTGTTGATGGTTGGGACGCTTCGGCCCCTGTGGGCCCATCGTGGCCTGCGATCAAAAGGGGAGTACGGGTATGACCGCGGTCGTCGGCGAGTCGGACGTGGTGCCGGGCACGCGCCGCAGGCTGTTACTGATCATCCTGGGCGCGCTCTCCGCGATCGGCCCCCTGTCGATCGACATGTACCTGCCGGCCTTCCCCGCCATCGCCGCCGACCTGGACGCCGGGCAGGCGCAGGTGCAGCTCACCCTCACCGCCTGCCTCATCGGTGTCTCCGTCGGACAGGTCGTCGCCGGCCCGCTCAGCGACATACGCGGCCGGCGGGGGCCGCTGCTGTTCGGCATCCTCGCCTACGCCGTCGCCTCGCTGCTGTGCGCCTTCTCGCCCTCGGCGTACGGGCTGGTCGGGTTCCGCCTGCTCCAGGGCATCGCGGGCGGTGCCGCGCTGGTGATCGTCCGCGCGGTCGTCCGGGACCTGTACGAGGGGGCGGCCATCGCCCGCATCTTCGCCACCCTCATGCTGGTGACCGGTCTCGCGCCGATCCTGGCCCCGCTCGCGGGCGCGCAGCTGCTCAACCACACCTCCTGGCGGGGCGTCTTCGTCGCGCTGAGCGTCGCAGGCCTGCTGCTGCTGGCCGCCGCGCTGTCCGGGGTGCGCGAGACGCTCCCCGCGGACCAGCGTGAGGGCGGGGGGCTGCGGCACACCCTCGTCACCTTCCGGCACCTGCTCGGCGATCGGTCCTTCATGGCCCCCGCCCTGGCCGGAGGGCTGGGCTTCGCGGGCATGTTCGCCTACATCTCCGGATCGCCCTTCGTGCTCCAGGAGGTCTACGACACCTCGGCGCAGACCTTTTCCCTGGTGTTCGGGCTGAACGCGCTGGGGCTGACCGTTACCGCGCAGATCGGCGGGCGCCTCGCGGGGCGCCGGGTCGACCCGGCCCGGCTGATTCTGATCGGGCTGTTGACGAGCGTGGCCGGAGCAGCGACGCTGCTCGTCACGGCGCTGCTCCGGCTGCCCCTGCCGGTGCTGGTCGCGGCGCTGTTCGTGATGATGTGCGGTGCGGGCTTCGTCATGCCCGGCAGCGCCGCGCTCGCCCTGGCCGGCCAGCCCCCGCAGGTCGCCGGGAGTGCCGCCGCCCTGACAGGCGTGCTGCAGTTCGCGCTCGGCGCGCTCGCCGCACCGCTGGTGGGTCTGGGGGGTGAGGGCTCCGCGCTGCCGATGGCCGTCGTGCTGGCCGGTTTCACCCTCGTCTCGCTCCTGGCCTTCACCGGGCTGCGAAGGGGCGCGCGGAATGTTTTCGCAGGTTAGCTAAGCCTTACCTGAGTGACAAATCGCATTTGAGGCGACTGAACATTGGTTTGTAACTCGGGAAGCAATTACGGCACACTGATGTTGTGAAATACGTGACCGGGATGCAGGGCACCGAGGGAGCCGCCATCGTGCGGCCCTCCGCCGTGTCCGCCGAGCGCAGCACGCGAGCGCGTGTCGCCCGGCTCATCCTGGAGCACGGACCCGTCACCGCCGCCGCTCTCGGCGAGCGGCTGGGTCTCACCCCCGCCGCGGTCCGCAGACACCTGGACGCACTGCTGGCCGAGGGAATGGCCGAGGCGCGCACCGCCAGGCCACGGGGCCAGCGCGGGCGCGGCCGGCCCGCCAAGCTGTTCGCCATAACGGACGCCGGCCGGAGCGCCTTCGAGCACGCCTACGACGGTCTCGCCGGGAGCGCGCTGCGTTTCCTGGCCGAGCGCGTGGGCGAGGAGGCCGTCGCGGAGTTCGCCCGATCACAGGTGGCCGGCCTGGTCGCCCGCCTGCGGCCGGAGATGCGCGAGGTCCCCGCGGACCAGCGGGTGCGCGTCCTGGCCGAGGCGCTGTCGGCCGACGGCTACGCCGCCTCGGCGAGCAGGGCCAGCCTCGGTGGTGAACAGCTGTGCCAGCACCACTGCCCGGTGGCGCACGTGGCCGCGGAGTTCCCGCAGCTGTGCGAGGCCGAGACGGAGGCGTTCGCGCGCATTCTCGACACTCCTGTGCAGCGGCTCGCGACCATCGCCCACGGCGACGGCGTGTGCACCACGCACGTGAGTCCCCACCGGGATTCCGGGCCGGGCGCGAGGGAGCGCGCGACGAACGTCTCGGCATCCACGCCGGTGCCATCACCAGCAACCCACGAAACGATCGACATATCGAGCAAGGAGACCGGAAGGTGACTGTCACCGACCGCCCGGAGCTGGAAGGCCTCGGGAATTACAAGTTCGGCTGGGCCGACTCGGACGCCGCGGGAGCGACGGCTCGACGCGGCCTGTCCGAAGAGGTCGTCCGCAATATCTCCGCGCTGAAGAACGAGCCGGAGTGGATGCTGGACCTTCGCCTGAAGGGGCTGCGCCTGTTCGGCAAGAAGCCCATGCCGAACTGGGGCTCCGACCTCAGCGGGATCGACTTCGACAACATCAAGTACTTCGTGCGCTCGACCGAGAAGCAGGCCGCCTCATGGGAGGACCTGCCCGACGACATCAAGAACACCTACGACAAGCTCGGCATCCCCGAGGCGGAGAAGCAGCGCCTGGTCGCCGGCGTCGCCGCCCAGTACGAGTCCGAGGTGGTCTACCACAAGATCCGTGAGGACCTTGAGGAGAAGGGTGTCATCTTCGTCGACACCGACACCGCCCTCAAGGAGCACGAGGAGATCTTCAAGGAGTACTTCGGGACCGTGATCCCCGTCGGCGACAACAAGTTCGCCGCGCTGAACACGGCGACCTGGAGCGGCGGCAGCTTCATCTACGTGCCGCCGAACGTCAACGTGGAGATCCCGCTCCAGGCCTACTTCCGGATCAACACCGAGAACATGGGCCAGTTCGAGCGGACCCTGATCATCGTGGACGAGAACTCCTACGTCCACTACGTCGAGGGCTGCACCGCGCCGATCTACTCCTCGGACTCGCTGCACAGCGCGGTCGTGGAGATCATCGTGAAGAAGGGCGCGCGCTGCCGCTACACGACCATCCAGAACTGGTCGAACAACGTCTACAACCTGGTCACCAAGCGCGCCGTGGCGTACGAGGGCGCGACCATGGAGTGGGTCGACGGCAACATCGGTTCCAAGGTCACCATGAAGTACCCGGCCGTCTACCTGATGGGCGAGCACGCCAAGGGCGAGACCCTCAGCGTCGCCTTCGCCGGTGAGGGCCAGCACCAGGACGCCGGTTCCAAGATGGTGCACCTCGCACCGAACACCAGCTCCTCGGTGATCTCCAAGTCCGTCGCCAGGGGCGGCGGCCGCACCTCCTACCGCGGTCTGGTCCAGATCGAGGAGGGCGCGTACGGCAGTGCCAGCACCGTCAAGTGCGACGCGCTGCTCGTCGACCAGATCAGCCGCTCCGACACCTACCCCTACGTGGACGTGCGCGAGGACGACGTCTCCATGGGGCACGAGGCCACCGTCTCCAAGGTCTCCGACGACCAGCTCTTCTACCTGATGAGCCGCGGCATGGGCGAGGACGAGGCCATGGCGATGATCGTGCGGGGCTTCGTCGAGCCGATCGCCCGCGAGCTCCCGATGGAGTACGCCCTGGAGCTGAACCGCCTGATCGAACTGCAGATGGAAGGAGCCGTCGGCTGATGGGTCTCGACACCGCCAAACCCCTGTCGACGCTCCACGAGAAGGCCTCGTACGACGTGGCGGACTTCGCGGTCCCGACCGGCCGGGAGGAGGAGTGGCGCTTCACCCCGCTCTCCCGGCTCAAGGGCCTGCACGAGGGCGTCGCGGCCTCCGCGAACGTGGTCGTGCACGTCGACGCCGCCCCCGAGGTCACCGTGGAGACCGTCGGCCGTGACGACGCGCGGCTCGGCCGGGCCTACGTGCCCGCCGACCGGGTCAGCGCCCAGGCCTACGCCTCCTTCGAGAAGGCCACCGTGATCACGGTGGCGCGCGAGGCCGTCGCCTCCACCCCGACCGTGGTCACCCTCACCGGGTCCGGCCGGGGCGCCGCCTACGGCCACACGGTCGTGAAGCTGGAGCCGATGGCCGAGGCCGTGGTCGTCCTCGACCACCAGGGCAGCGCGCTCTACGCCGACAACGTCGAGTTCGTCGTGGGCGAGGGCGCCACGCTCAAGGTCATCAGCCTGCAGGACTGGGCGGACGACGCCGTGCACGTCTCCCACCACCACGCCCTGCTCGCCAAGGACGCGACCTTCCGCAGCTTCGTGGTCACCCTCGGAGGCGACCTGGTCCGGCTCTCCCCGTCGGTCTCCTACTCCGGCCCCGGCGGCGACGCCGAGCTGAACGGCCTCTACTTCGTCGACGCCGGCCAGCACCTGGAGCACCGCCTGCTCGTCGACCACTCCCGGCCCGACTGTCGGAGCAACGTCGACTACCGCGGCGCGCTGCAGGGTCAGGACGCCCACGCGGTCTGGATCGGCGACGTCATCATCCGGGTCGAGGCCGAGGGCACCGACACCTACGAGCTCAACCGCAACCTGCTGCTCACCGACGGCGCTCGCGCCGACTCGGTGCCCAACCTGGAGATCCTCACCGGAGAGGTCACCGGTGCCGGCCACGCCAGCACCTCCGGCCGCCTCGACGACGAGCACCTCTTCTACCTGCAGGCCCGCGGGATCCCCTACGAGGACGCGCGTCGCCTCGTCATCAGGGGCTTCTTCGCGCAACTGGTGGAGAAGATCGAGGTCTCCGAGCTTCGCGAGCGGGTGCTCGCCCGGGTCGAGGCGGAGCTTGAGAAGTGACGTTCGAGAAGGTCTGCAAGCTCGCCGACATCCCCGACGAGGGCGTGATCGGCGTCGAGGTGGGTGAGACCCCCGTCGCCCTGGTCCGCCGGGGCGATGAGGTCTACGCGCTGCACGACGTGTGCTCCCACGCGGAGGTGAAACTCAGCGAGGGCGAGGTCTACGACGGCACCCTGGAGTGCTGGCTGCACGGTTCGTGCTTCGACCTGCGTTCGGGCAAGCCCACCGGTCCGCCCGCCATCAAGCCCGTCCCCGTCTACCGAGTCAAGATCGACGGCGATGACGTCCTCGTCTCGCTCTCGAAGGAGTCATAAAAGTGTCTGACACGAGCCGAGTTCCCTCGGGTTCCACCCTGGAGATCCGCGACCTGCACGTCAACGTCGCCGACAAGGAGATCCTGCGCGGCGTCAACCTGACCGTGCGGGCCGGCGAGACCCACGCCATCATGGGCCCCAACGGCTCGGGCAAGTCCACGCTCGCGTACGCGATCGCGGGTCACCCCAAGTACACGGTCACCGGTGGCCAGGTCCTGCTCGACGGGGTCGACCTGCTGGAGCTGACCGTCGACGAGCGCGCCCGCGCCGGGCTGTTCCTCGCCATGCAGTACCCGGTCGAGGTCCCCGGGGTCAGCGTCTCCAACTTCCTGCGCACCGCGGTCACCTCCGTCCGCGGTGAGGCCCCCAAGCTCCGCCAGTTCGCCAAGGACCTCAAGTCCGGCATGGACGCCCTGTCGATCGACGCTGCCTTCGCCCAGCGCAATGTCAACGAGGGCTTCTCCGGCGGTGAGAAGAAGCGCCACGAGATCCTCCAGCTGGAGCTGCTCAAGCCGAAGATCGCGGTTCTCGACGAGACCGACTCCGGCCTCGACGTCGACGCGCTGCGCGTGGTCTCCGAGGGGATCAACCGCTTCCGTTCGAACGGCGAGACCGGTGTGCTGCTCATCACCCACTACACCCGCATCCTGCGTTATGTGAAGCCGGACTTCGTCCACGTCTTCTCCGCGGGGCGGATCGTGGAGCAGGGCGGCCCCGAGCTCGCCGAGCGGCTCGAGAACGAGGGTTACGAGGCATACACGAAGGCGTCGGCCTGATGGTGGACACCGGCCTTGACGTGGAGAGGATCAGGAAGGACTTCCCGGTCCTCTCCCGAGAGCTTCCCGGCGGCAGGCCGCTGATCTATCTCGACTCGGGCAACTCCGCGCAGAAGCCGACCCAGGTGGTCGAGGCGATGCGCGAGCACATGGCGATGCACTACGCCAACGTCGGCCGCGCCATGCACGCGCTGGGCGCCGAGTCCACCGAGGCGTACGAGAACGCCAGGGACAAGGTCGCCGCCTTCGTCGGCGCGCCCGACCGCGACGAGATCGTCTTCACCAAGAACGCCTCCGAGGCGCTCAACCTGGTGGCGTACGCCTTCGGCAACCCCATCGGTGAGGACCCGCGCTTCCGCCTCGGCCCCGGAGACGAGATCGTCATCTCCGAGATGGAGCACCACTCCAACATCGTGCCGTGGCAGATGCTCGCGCAGCGCACGGGTGCGACGTTGCGCTGGTTCTCCGTCACCGACTCCGGCCGCCTGGACCTGTCGAACCTCGACGAGCTCGTCACCGAGCGCACGAAGATCGTCTCGATCGTGCACCAGTCGAACGTGCTGGGCACGGTCAACCCGGTCGCCCCGGTGCTCGCCAGGGTCCGCGAGGTCGGCGCGCTGATGATGCTCGACGCCTCGCAGTCGGTGCCCCACCAGCAGGTGGACGTGGCCGCGCTGGGCGTCGACTTCCTGGCCTTCACCGGCCACAAGGTCGTCGGCCCCTCGGGGATCGGCGTGCTGTGGGCCCGTGCGGAACTGCTGGAGGCCATGCCGCCGTTCCTGGGCGGCGGTGAGATGATCGAGGCGGTCTGGATGGACCGCTCGACCTACGCGCCCGCGCCGCACAAGTTCGAGGCGGGTACGCCGCCGATCGTCGAGGCGGTCGGCCTCGGTGTCGCGGTCGACTACCTGTCCGAGATCGGGATGGACGCCGTCGTCCGGCACGAGCACGAGCTCACCGCCTACACGCTCGGTGCGCTGGGAGAGATCCCGGGCCTGAAGGTGATCGGCCCGCTGGACCTCGCCGACCGCGGCGGCACCGTCTCGTTCACGCTGGAGGGGATTCACCCGCACGACGTCGGGCAGATCCTGGATGACAACTTCGGCGTGGCGGTGCGGGTGGGGCACCACTGCGCCCGTCCGCTCCATCTGCGATTCGGAATTCCCGCGACCACGCGGGCGTCCTTCTACCTGTACAACACAACGGCCGAGATCGACGCTCTGGTCCGCGGCCTCCACCACGTGCGGAAGGTGTTCGCCTAGCCATGCCCGAGCAGTCGAGCCGGCGGGCGAGCGAATGGCGGGCGCCACACGCCCACGGCACGGCGCCCGGCGACGCGCGAGCGTACGGCGCAGCGAACGAGAAGGTGAGCACGACCCTATGATCGCCGAGTCCATGTACCAGGAGTTGATCCTGGAGCACTACAAACACCCGCAGGGGAGGGGTCTTCGCGACCCGTACGACGCCGAGGTCCACCATGTGAACCCGACGTGCGGCGACGAGATCACCATGCGGGTGAAACTGGGCGACGGCGGCAAGGTCGAGGACGTCTCCTACGATGGGCAGGGCTGTTCCATCAGCCAGGCCGCGGCCTCGGTGCTGCACGAGCTGGCCACCGGCTCGACCGTCGACGACTCGCTCGGCGTCGTGGAGGAGTTCACCCGGCTCATGCAGAGCAGGGGAAAGATCGAGGCGGACGAGGACGTGCTGGGCGATGCCGTGGCCTTCGCCGGGGTCGCGAAGTTCCCCGCCCGGGTGAAGTGCGCGCTACTGGCCTGGATGGCCTACAAGGACGCGGTCGTGAGGAGCACGAAATGAGCAAGGCTGTTGAGACGCCGACCACGGCGTACGACGGGGACACCACCCATGACGAGGTCATGGAGGCCCTCAAGGACGTTGTGGACCCCGAGCTCGGCATCAACGTCGTCGACCTGGGCCTGATCTACGGGCTCCACCTCGACCCCGCTGAGGGGGGCGAGGGGGACACCCTGCCGGTCGCCACCATCGACATGACGCTGACCAGCGCGGCCTGCCCGCTGACCGACGTCATCGAGGACCAGGCGCACTCGGCCCTGGACGGCATGGTCTCCGACGTGAGGATCAACTGGGTCTGGCTCCCGCCGTGGGGCCCGGACAAGATCACCGACGAGGGCCGCGAGCAGCTTCGGATGCTCGGCTTCAACGTCTGAGACGCGGACGCCGGTACGGCTCGCGCCCCCCCGGGTTCGGGCCGTGCCCGATTGTGTGAGAGGATCTCGGAGGCCGGGAAGAAAAGCCCGGCCGGGAGCGTTGGCTCCAATCGACGGACAAGCGGCCGGTTCACGCCGGACGCCCCGACCGAACTCGGCACTGCGAACGCCGGGTATGCTTGATCGTGGTTTGACTGCGTGCGGGTAAGCTAGACCCGCCCCGTGCGGTGCGCCTCGACTTGCACCGCACTACCGCCCCGATGTGGGTGTTGATCAAGCGCGGCCTCAGGCCGCGCGTTCCAGGCTCGTCCTTTCGCAGAAGTGACGTGCCCCGTTCTTCTATCGAAAGGCACGAGTCTTCGTGACCATGCTTGACGCTGTTCTGCCCGAAATCACCGAAATCACCGAAATCTCCCAGGCCCCCGCAGGCACGTCCGAGTTCACCCTTCTCGGTCTGCCGAAGCCGCTGGTGACCGGTCTCTCCCGTGCGGGCATCGACAGTCCCTTCCCCATCCAGCGGGCCACGATCCCCGACATCCTCGCTGGTCACGACGTGCTCGGCCGCGGCCAGACCGGCTCGGGCAAGACGCTCGCCTTCGGCCTGCCCATGATGACCCGCATCGCCGGGGCCAAGGCGCGTCCCGGCCACCCGCTGGCCGTCGTGCTGGTGCCGACCCGCGAGCTCGCCATGCAGGTGACCGACGCGCTGGAGCCCCTCGGCCGCGGCCTGTCGTTGCGGATGAAGACCGTCGTCGGCGGCATGTCCATGGGCCGCCAGATCGAGGCGCTGCGCCGCGGTGTCGAGGTCGTCGTGGCCACCCCCGGCCGCCTGACCGACCTCATGCAGCAGGGTGAGTGCATGCTGGACGAGGTCCAGGTGACGATCCTCGACGAGGCCGACCACATGTGCGACCTCGGCTTCTTCCCGGTCGTCAGCGCGATCCTGCAGCAGACCCCGGCCGACAGCCAGCGCCTGCTCTTCTCCGCGACCCTCGACGGTGACGTGGACAAGCTCGTCCGTCGCTTCCTCACCAACCCGGTGACCCACTCCATGGCCCCGGCCGCCTCCTCGGTCGACACCATGGAGCACCACCTGCTGGAGGTGCACCGCGACGACAAGTTCCCGGTGACCGCCGAGATCGCCAACCGTGAGGGCCGGACCATCATCTTCGTGCGCACCCAGCACGGGGTGGACCGGCTGTGCAAGCAGCTCGCCCAGGTCGGCATCAAGGCCGGCGGCCTGCACGGCGGCAAGCGCCAGAACCAGCGCACCCGCATCCTGGCCGAGTTCAAGGAAGGCACGATCAACGTCCTGGTCTGCACGGACGTCGCAGCCCGCGGCATCCACGTCGACAACATCAGCCTCGTGCTGCACGTCGACCCGCCCCAGGACCACAAGAGCTACCTGCACCGCGGCGGCCGCACCGCCCGCGCCGGGGAGAAGGGCACCGTCATGACGCTGGTGCTCCCCAACGAGCGCCGCTCCACCGACGCGATGACCCGCCGCGCGGGCATCAAGCCGTTCCGCACCAGGGTCGCCCCGGGCCACCCGCGCCTGGAGGAGTCCGCCGGTGCGCGCACCCCCAGCGGTGAGCCGATCCCGGTCTGGGAGCCCTCGGCTCCGGCCAGCAGGCAGCGCCAGGGGCGCGGCGGCTTCGGCGGCAACGGTGGCGGGCGTGGCCCGCGTCGTTTCCGCTCCGAGCGTCCCGCCCACGGCGAGGGCCAGCCGCCCCGTGAGCGTTCCTTCGGTGACGACTCCCGTGGCGGCGGCCAGTACCGTTCCGAGCGCCCGGCCGGCGGTGGCTTCCGCTCCGAGCGTCCCGCGAGCGGTGGCTACCGCTCCGATCGCGGTGAGCGCCCGGCCGGTGGCGGCTTCCGCTCCGAGCGTCCCGCGAGTGGCGGCTACCGCGGCGGCGAGCGGCGTGAGCCGTTCCGTGCCGACCGTCCGGCCCCGGCCGGTGGCGGCTTCCGCGCCGAGCGTCCCGCGGGCGAGCGTGAGCCCTTCCGCGGTGAGCGTCAGGGCGGCGGTTTCCGCGGCGGCGAGTTCCGCGCCGACGGCCGCGGCTCCGCCCCGCGCGGCGGCAGCCGCTACGGTCGCTGATCATCTCGTAGCACCCTGAAGGGCCGGTACGGCATCCGCCGTGCCGGCCTTTCGTCTGGAACGGCCCGACCCGCCGGGACCGCCGCCGCTCCGTGCTCCGGCCCGGTCCCATGGAAGGGCCGCCGTCACCGGACTCGCCCGGGCGGGGGAGCGGTGCTGCCTCTGGGGGTGAGGCGGGCGGCCTCGTCCTCGTAGGGGCGGGGGCTCTCGCCGGCCACGAGGGCGAGGAGATGGCGGGCGGCGTGGGCGCCGTAGGCGGAGATGTCGCGGCTCAGGGCGGTGAGTGGGGGGCGGACGATCCGGGAGAGGGGTGAGTCGTCCCAGGCGACGATGGACAGGTCGCGAGGCACCTCCAGGCGCAGGTCCTGGGCGGCGGACAGTCCGGCGACGGCCATGATGTCGTTGTCGTAGACGATCGCGGTGGGCCGGGAGGGCGAGCTCAGCAGGCGCCGGGTGGCGCGGGCGCCCTCCTCGCCGGTGTAGTCGGTGTGCACGGTCACCTGCTCGGCGACGCCGTCACAGGCTTCGGCGAAGGCGCGGTCGCGTAGCACGGTGTGGGCCAGGCGCGGCAGCCCGGCGACCCTGGCGATCCTGCGGTGGCCGAGCGCGACGAGATACTCCACGGCCTCGTGGACGGCGCCGCCGTCGTCGGACCACACGGGCAGCAGCGACCCGGTCTCCGACGGATGGCCGATCACCACGGCCGGCAGGCCGAGTGACTCGAACTCGGGGATGCGGGGGTCGCCCACACGCAGGTCGACCAGGATGGCGCCGTCGACGCGGCCCTCACCCCACCAGCGGCGGTAGACCGCGACCTCCTGCCTGTGGTCGGAGACCACCTGCAACATGAGCGCGTACGAGCGGGCCGAGAGCTCGCCCTCGATGCCGCTGATGAGCTCCATGAAGAACGGTTCCACGCCGAGCGTGCGCGCCGGGCGGCACATGGCCAGGCCGACGGTGTGGGATCGCGCGCCGTTCAGGGCGCGGGCCGCGCTGTTGGGGCGCCAGCCGATCTCCTCGGCGATCGCCAGGATCCTGGCCCGGGTGCTCTCCGACACGCCGGGTTGCCCGTTGAGCGCGTACGAGACGGCCCCCTTGGACACCCCGGCTCGTCTGGCGACGTCCGCGATCGTCGGTCGTTTCATGATCTCCTCCGCGATTTTAGCTGAACCGGTCTAGTCGCCTATTGACAGTGCCGACACATGGACTTTACGGTCACGATACTTATCCGGCTCAGCAAACGCATGCGGTCGCGTTGAGTTATTTGGGAGCGCTCCCATGCAGGAGAGGAGAACATAGATGCGGATTCGACGAAGGTTCGCGATCCTCGGGGTGGCGGCCTGCATGGTCGCGGCCGGATGCACGGGAGGGTCGACGACGCCGTCCGCTCCGAGCGAGGCGCCGCAGGGTTCGGGCGCCGCGGCCCCCTCGGCGGGGGCGGGGGCGGCGAACGCCGCGTTCCCCCGCAACGAGACCCTGTACACCAGCGGCACCCAGTGGGGCCCGCCGGCCAACTGGAATCCGTTGCGGACCTGGGACTCGGCCACCGGCACCAAGGGGCTCGTCTACGAGACGCTCTTCCTGTACGACCCCCAGACCGACAAGTTCACACCCTGGCTGGCCGAGAGCGGCACCTGGACGGACGACAAGACCTACGAGCTCAAGCTCAGACAGGGGGTCACCTGGGCCGACGGCAAGCCCTTCACCGCCGATGACGTGGTCTTCACCGTCGAACTCGGCAAGATGAAGACCATTCCCTACGCCAACCTGTGGGACTGGCTGGAGAAGGTCGAGGCGGTCGAGGTGGGCACGGTCAGGTTCACCTTCTCCAAGGCCAATTACCAGCAGTGGGCCAACTGGGTCTACAGCAACGCGATCGTCCCCAAGCACATCTGGGAAGGTCGCTCTGAGGACGAGGTGCTGAACGGCGTCAACGAGAAGCCGGTCGGCACCGGGCCGTACACCTACCACAGCCACGATCAGGACCGCATGGCCTGGGTCAAGCGCGACGGCTGGTGGGCCACCGCGGCGCTGGGCAAGGACGTCAAGCCCAAGTACGTCGTCGACATCGTCAACTCCAGCAACGAGGTGGCGATGGGCCTGCTGCTGCAGAAGGGCCTGGACCTCAGCAACAACTTCCTGCCCGGCGTGGCCAACCTGGTCCAGGGCGACTTCGGTGTCAAGACCTACTACCCGGAGCCGCCGTACATGCTCTCGGCCAACACGGCCTTCCTGGTGCCCAACACCAAGAAGAAGCCGCTGGACGACCCCGCCTTCCGCAAGGCGATCGCCAACTCCATCGACACCAAGAAGATCGTCGAGGGTGTCTACGGCAACCTGGTCAAGGCGGCCGGCCCCACCGGGCTGCTGCCCCAGTGGGACAAGTACGTCGACCAGGCCGTGGTGAGCGAGAAGGGCTTCTCCTTCGACACCAAGAAGGCGAGGAAGCTGCTGGCCGACGCCGGATACAAGGACGGTGACGGCGACGGGTTCGTGGAGAACAAGGACGGCTCCAAGGCCTCGTTGAAGATCATCGTTCCGGCCGGGTGGACCGACTGGATGGAGGCGAGCCGGGTCATCGCCGAGGGGGCCAAGGCGGCCGGGATCGACCTCACCCCCGAGTTCCCCGACTACAACGCGCTGGTCGACCAGCGCGGGTCCGGCAAGTTCGACCTGCTGCTCAACAACGAACGGCAGCTGTCCAACACCCCCTGGATGTACTACGACTACATGTTCCGGCTGCCGATCAACAAGCAGCAGAACACCGTCAACTTCGGCCGCTACGAGAACAAGAAGGTCTGGGACCTGGTCCAGGATCTCGACGGCAAGAAGGCCGACGACGTCGAGGGCATGAAGCAGGTCGCCTCGGAGATCCAGCGGATCCAGCTCGACGATCTGCCGGTGATCCCGCTCTGGTACAACGGCCTGTGGGCGCAGACCAGCAACGCGGTCTGGACCAACTGGTCCTCCTCCGACCCCGCGACGCCCAAGAGCCCGCCGACCATGTGGCGTAACTGGCTGGAGCTGGGCGGGGTGCTGACCCTGACCGAGCTGAAGCCCGTCGGCGGCTGATCCCCCGCGATTCTCGTCCCCTCCCCGCGCGCGGCGCGGGGAGGGGCTCATCTCGCCGATTCGGGAGGATCACGTGCGACGCTATTTCGGCCGGAAGCTGCTCGTGTACGGGCTCACCTTCCTCGTGGCCGTCACGATCAACTGGATGATCCCGCGCTTCATGCCGGGAGACCCGGTGCAGAGCATGCTGGCCAGGGCCAACGTGTCACAGCCCGCCGCCGTCGAGGCGATGCGCGCCCACTACACGAGTCTGTTCGGGCTCGATCTGCCGCTCTGGGAGCAGTACGGCAACTTCTGGGCCGCGCTGTTCCGGGGTGATCTGGGGACCAGCATCTGGCTGTTCCCCACCCCGGTGACCGACGTCATCATCCGGGCGGTGCCGTACACGCTGGCACTGCTCATCCCGTCCATCCTGCTCAGCTGGTGGGCGGGCAACAGGTTCGGCGCCTTCGCCGCCAGGCGCAGGTGGCTGGACAACACCGTGCTGCCGATCGGGTACGTGCTCACCGCGACGCCCTACATGTGGCTGGCGATCCTGCTGGCCTGGGGGCTGGGCATCGTGGCGGGGATCTTCCCCGTCTCCGGCGGCTACAGCTTCGCCATGCGGCCCAACTGGTCGTGGGAGTTCGTCGGCAACCTGGCGCTGCACTGGTTCCTGCCGTTCGTCTCGCTCTTCCTCGTCGCGTTCGGGGGCTGGGCGATCGGCATGCGCAACATGATCATCTATGAGCTGGAGGCCGACTACTCCACCTACCTGTCCTCGCTGGGGGCCTCGCGGCGGCTCATCCGGCGCTACGCCTTCAGGAACGCGGTACTGCCGCAGATCACCGGCCTGGCCCTGCAACTCGGCGTGCTCGTGGCCGGAGCCCTGGTCACCGAGATCGTCTTCTCCTATCCGGGACTCGGCCACCTGATCCTCCAGGCGATCCAGAACCAGGACTTCTTTCTGCTGCAGGGGACCTTCCTGTTCATCGTGGTGGGCGTGCTGGTCGCCAACTTCATCATCGACATCGTCTACGTCCTGGTCGACCCGCGTACCAGGACCGGGATAGGAGGGGAGGCGGCATGACCGGCATCTCCGCGAACCGGCCCGCGGCCGAAGGGGGCGGGGCGTCATGACGGCCGTGCCCACCGGGCGCAACGAGGCTCTGTACTTCGCGCTGCGCAACGGGAAGCTGCTGGCCGGACTGGTCGTGCTGGTCCCGCTGCTCGTCCTGGCCGCCGCCGCCCCGCTGATCGCGGGGGGCGATCCGAACGCCTACGTCGCCACCCCGGCCTCGCCGCCCTCGGCCGAGCGCTGGTTCGGCACCACCATGTTCGGCCAGGACATCTTCGCCCAGTTCGTCTACGGCCTGCGTGTCACCTTCGTCGTGGGGGTGCTCGGCGGCGGGCTGGCCGCGATCATCGGGATGGCGATCGGCTTCACCGCCGGGTACCGGGGCGGCCTGGTCGACGAGGTGCTGAACATGCTCACCAACATCGTTCTGGTCCTGCCCGCGCTGGCGGTGCTGCTGATCGTCAACGCCTACCTCGGGGTCCGCAGCGTCGGCGTGCAGGCGCTCTTCATCGGACTCACCTCCTGGCCGTGGGCGGCCAGGGCCATCAGGGCCCAGACGTTCTCGCTGCGCTCACGTGACTTCGTGGACCTGGCCAAGCTCAGCGGCGTGCGCACCTGGAAGATCATCACCAGGGAGATCGCGCCCAACATGAGCTCGTATCTCTTCATGACCTTCATCCTGCTGTTCGGCGGGTCGATCCTGATCGCCGCCTCGCTGGACTTCATCGGGCTCGGCCCCAGCGAGGGCGTCTCACTCGGCCTGATGCTCAACAACGCGGCCCGCTGGAGCGCCCTGCACCTGGGCATGTGGTGGTGGTTCATCCCGCCGGGAGCCGGGATCACCGCCATCGTCGGCGCCCTGTACGTGATGAACGTCGGCCTGGACGAGGTCTTCAACCCGAAACTGCGGGAGCTGTAGATGACTCTGCGTGTGGACGACCTGAGGGTCCACTACCGGACTCTGCGCGGCGAGGTGAAGGCGCTGGACGGCGTCAGCTTCGGCGTCGGCGACGGCGAGATCCTCGGCCTGGCCGGCGAGTCCGGCTGCGGCAAGACCACCCTCGGCAAGAGCCTGATCAGGATGGACGGCCGGATGCGGCTGGCCGGAGGCACCGTCTCGCTGGACGGTGCGGAACTGCCCATCGGCGACGACCGGCGGATGAACCCCTTCCGCTTCAAGCGGGTGTCGCTCATCCCGCAGTACTCCATGAGCGCGATGAACCCCACCCGCAGGATCGGCAGGATGATCACCGAGCTGCTCGCCTCCCGGGGCGAGAGCGTGGACACGGCCGAGCTGGAACGCCGGCTGGACCTGGTGGAGCTGCCCAGGGACATCCTGGGGCGCTATCCGATCGAGCTGTCCGGCGGGATGAAGCAGCGGATGGTGATGGTCATCTCCACACTGCTCGATCCCTCCCTGCTCATCGCCGACGAGATCACCTCCGCGCTGGACGTGTCGACCCAGAAGGCCGTGGCCAGGACCCTGGTGGAGTTTCGGGACCGAGGCTTCGTGCGCAGCATGATCTTCATCACCCACGACATCTCGCTGACCTACCAGATCGCCGACACGATCATGGTCATGTACGCGGGGAGGCTGGCCGAGAAGGCCCCCGCGAGCGTGATCGTCAGCGAGCCGCGCCACCCGTACACCCGGATGCTCATCTCCTCGCTGCCCGAGGTCGGGGTCCGCCACGCGGAGCGCAGGCTCTCCGGCATCCCTGGCCGGCCGCCCGCGCTGCTCGATCCGCCGCAGGGCTGCCGGTTCCGCGACCGCTGCCCGCTGGCCTTCGACAGGTGCGCCGAGGACCCCCCGCCCATCGAGGTCGCCCCCGGCCACCACGTCGCCTGTTGGAAGGCATGATGCTGAGTCTCGAAGGGGTCACCAAGACCTACCGGGTGGGTGCCTTCGGCACCGCGACCCTCACCGCCGTCGACGACGTGAGCCTTGACCTCGTGCCGGGGGAGGTGGTCTCCCTCATCGGCGAGAGCGGCAGCGGCAAGACGACCCTCGGCAGGACGGTCCTCGGGCTGCTCACCCCGACGCGGGGCAGGATCACCCTCGACGGAGCCCCCGCGCGGCCGGGAAAGGCGTACTACCGGCACGTGCAGGGCGTCTTCCAGGACCCGTTCAGCTGCTACAACCCGGTCTTCAAGGCCGACCGGGTAATAAAGATGATCAAGGACGAGTACTTTCCCGGCGTCGCGGCCTCCGAGTGGGAGGGCAGGATCGAGAAGTCGCTCAAGGACGTCGGCCTCGACCCCGGGCAGGTCCTGGGCCGGTATCCGCACCAGCTCAGCGGTGGCCAGCTGCAGCGCCTGCTGATCGCCAGGGCGCTCCTGCTCGATCTCAGATACCTCGTCGCCGACGAGATCACCAGCATGCTCGACGCCTCCACCAGGATCGACGTCCTCAACCTGCTCGCCGACCTGAAGTCGCGCGGCCTCGGGGTGCTGTTCGTCACCCACGACCTGTCGCTGGGCAACTACATCAGCGAGCGGGCCGTGGTCCTGTACCGGGGGCAGGTGGTGGAGTCCGGTCCCACCGCCGCGGTGTTCGGCAACCCCCTCCACCCGTACACGATCAAGCTGCTGTCGTCGGTGCCGAGGCTCACCGCCCGGTGGGACGGCGGCGATCCCGCAGTCCCCGCCGTGGAGGTCTCAGCGGGGCCCTCCACGCTGGTGGAGGAGGAACCGGGGCACCTCGTCCGGCGGAGCGGCACCACACTGACAAGGAGCGTGAGTTGACGACGGTTAGGGCACTGCACGAGGGCTGGACCCTGCACCAGGTGGATGGCGGGATCTCCGGCGTCCCCGCCACGGTGCCGGGGTGCGTGCACACCGACCTGCTGGCCGCCGGGCTCATCGAGGACCCGTACCTGGACGACAACGAGAACCGGCTGACCTGGATAGGCCGCTCCGACTGGGACTACGAGACGGTCTTCAGCTGGCACGCCGACTCCCACGACCGCGCCGACCTGGTCTGCGAGGGCCTGGACACCATCGCCACGGTCCAGCTCAACGGCGTGCGGGTCGCGGCCACGGCCAACCAGCACCGCTCCTACCGCTTCGCCGTACGGGAGCTGTTGTGCGAGGGCGAGAACACGCTGCGGGTCCGTTTCGCCTCCCCGCAGGCCTACGCCGAGGCGCGCCGGGCCGAGCTGGGGGAGCGGCCCGGCGCCTATGCGGCGCCGTATCAGTTCATCCGTAAGATGGCCTGCAACTTCGGCTGGGACTGGGGTCCGGCGGTGGTGACCTCCGGTATCTGGCGGCCGATCGGGTTGCATTCGTGGAGCGGGGCCAGGCTGGCGTCGGTGCGGCCGCTGGTGAGCGGGGACGGGCGCGTCGAGGTGCACGTCACGGTCGAGCGCGCCACGGACGTCCCGGTGACCGTGGCGGCCTCGGTCGCGGGCCTCGAGCGCGAGGTGCGGCTGGCCGCCGGCGAGTGCGAGGCGGTCCTGGAGCTGCGGGTGGAGGACCCCCGGCTGTGGTGGCCGCGCGGCTACGGCGCGCAGGACCGCTACGAGCTGGTGGTACGCCTCGGTGAGGACACCTGGACGGGCCGGATCGGTTTTCGCGACGTGCGCCTGGACCGCACCGGCGAGGGGTTCACCGTCGTCGTCAACGACGTGCCGCTCTTCGTACGCGGCGTCAACTGGATCCCTGAGGACTGCTTCCCGGCCAGGGTCACCCGCGAGCGGCTGGCCGAACGCCTCGGCCAGGCCATCGGCGCGAACGTCAACCTGCTGCGGGTCTGGGGCGGCGGCCTGTACGAGAGCGAGGACTTCTACGACCTGGCCGACGAACTCGGCCTGCTCGTCTGGCAGGACTTCCCGTTCGCCTGCGCCGCCTATCCGGAGGAGGAGCCGTTCGCGAGCGAGGTGGAGGCCGAGGCACGCCAGAACGTCACCCGGCTGTCCTGGCGCCCCTGCCTGGTGCTGTGGTGCGGCAACAACGAGAACCTCGAAGGGCACGCCGACTGGGGGTGGCGCGAGGAGCTGGGGGAGCGGAGCTGGGGGGCGGGCTTCTACTACGACCTGCTGCCCTCGGTGCTGGCCGAACTGGACCCCACCCGCCCCTACTGGCCGGGCAGTCCGTACTCCGGCGGCCCCGAGCTGCCGCCCAACGACCCCGCGCGCGGCACCGTCCACATCTGGGACGTGTGGAACCGCGAGGACTACACCCGCTACGGCGACTACCGCCCCCGCTTCGTGGCCGAGTTCGGCTTCCAGGGGCCGCCCGCCCACGCCACGCTGCGCGGGGCGGTCTGCGACGATCCGCTCACGCCCACCTCGCCGGGGGTGTTGCACCACCAGAAGGCGCACGAGGGCAACGCCAAGCTGCTGCGCGGCCTCGGTGACCACCTGCCCCGGCCGCAGACCTTCGACGACTGGCACTATCTGACCCAGCTCAACCAGGCCAGGGCGGTGGCTTTCGGCATCGAGCGTTTCCGCTCCCTGGCGCCGTACTGCGCGGGCACGATCGTCTGGCAGCTCAACGACTGCTGGCCGGTCACCTCCTGGTCGGCCGTCGACGGCGCCGGGCGGCGCAAACCCCTGTGGTACGCGCTGCGCCGCGTCTACGCCGACCGCCTGCTCACCGTCTGCGACGGCGTCGTGGCCGTGATCAACGACGGCCCGGAGCCGTGGGCGGGCGAGCTGGAGGCGTTGCGGCTCGGCCTGGCAGGAGAGCCGCTGGCCAAGGAGACGGCTGCCATCGAGGTGGCACCCCGCTCGGTGGCCAGGGTCGCTCTGCCGGAGTCGGTGGCCGTACCCGGGGACCCGTCCGCCGAGCTGCTCTCGGTGCGGCTGGGCGAGCACCGGGCGCTCCGCTTCTTCGCCGAGGACCCTCAGGTCGCCTTCCCGGTGGCCGCCTACGACACCGAGGTCGTCCCCGCGGGGGACGGCCTGGACGTCACCGTCACCGCCCGCACCCTGCTGCGTGAGCTGGCCCTGTTCCCCGACCGCCTGGATCCGGCCTCCTCGGTGGACGACATGCTGCTGACCCTGCTTCCCGGCGAGAGCGTCACCCTGCACGTGACGGGCTCGCCCGATCCGGCCGCCCTCGTCACTCGCCCGGTGCTGCGCTGCGTCAACGAGTCAGCTTCTCAGCCCTGAAGGGCTGAGCTTGCAGCTCCTCGCCGTCGGTGGCTTCGACGGTCTGGTCCGCGTCAGGCAGCGTGACTCACTGCCCAGCTTGTGACACCGCGTGAGGCGATGTCACGAGCCGCGTTGACGTCGGCGTGCTCAGCGAAGCCGCACGACGTACAGGAGAAGGTTGCCTGGTCGGGCCGGTTCTTCTTGTCGATGTGCCCGCAGGATGAGCAGGCTTGCGAGGTGTAGGCCGGGTCCACGTGTACCAGAGCGACACCGGCACGGGCCGCCTTGTAGGCGACGAGTTGGCCGAGCTGGTGGAAGCTCCACGAATGCAACGTGACCCGCTGGGGCTTGCGGAGCCGTACCCGGTCACGGATGCCCTGGAGATCTTCTAGGGCGATGCCTTGCCCGGTGCGTGTCGCCTCGGTCACGATGCGTTTGGCGATGGTGTGGTTGGTGTCGGCGGCGAAGCGCGCTTCTTTGCGGCGGCGTTTCTTCAGCAGCCGTTTCGCGGACTTGGTCTGCTTGGCCTGCAGGCGGCGGCGCAGCTCGCGGTGGCGGTGGCGGACCGCGTTCAGGCCCTTGCCGCTGTGGCGACCCCCGCCACTGGTGGTCGCGATGTTGGCGATCCCCAGGTCCACCCCCAGGAATCCGTTCGGGGTGGCGACCGGCCGGTCGCCAATGTCGCAGGTGGCGATGAGGAACCACATGCCATCGCGGTACAGCAGGTCCGATTCGCCCTTGCGGTAGGCGGCCAGCGTCTTGAGCTGATCGGCCGAGGCGGTGAAGGCCACGCTCTTCATCCGCCCGGCGATCGTCCAGATCGACACCGTCCGCGCGTCCATCTGCCAGGACAGGCAGCGGTCGTCGAACGGGTGGGCCGCGCCGGGGCGAAAGAGGATCGGCTTGGCCAAGACCCGCTCGCGCCGCGCGGAGCCAGGCCTGCCCACGTTGCCGTTGCCGACATTGGCGTGCAGCGTGGCGTAGGCGTCGGCGACCTTCTTGACGACATGCTGCGCGGCCTGAGCCGCCAGCCCGTAGTCGTCCTTGATCTGCCCGTAGACGTGCCTGCGCAGGTCGTAATTGCGAAACACCCGCCGGTGATGGGCGAGCGCTGAGACCCAGGTGGCCGCGGCGTTGACCGCGCGCAGGGTCGCCTCCAGCGCCGCCGCCTGCTCAGGCGCCGGCAGGGGTCTCACCTGCACCACCAGCTTCACCTCGAACACTTTAGCCTTAGGTCCATGTCACCGAGATGGGAACCGAACCCCGACATAAGAAGGGGTCGAAGCGTTGTTTGCGCGCTTGACGCGCATTTGGTCTTCATCCCGAGGTATCGGCGAGGTGTGTTCACCGGCGAGATTCTGCGTCGCTGCGAGGACATCATGATCGAGGTGTGCGACAGTTTCGGGGCCGAACTGGTCGAGTTCAACGGCGAGGAAGATCACGTGCACCTGCTCGTGCACTACCCACCCAAGGTCGCCCTCTCGACGCTGGTGAACAGCCTCAAGGGCGTGTCCGCCCGGCTACTGCGCAAGGAGTATCCGGCACATATCGGTCAGTATCTGTGGGGCGGGCATTTCTGGTCGCCGTCGTACTTCGCCGCCTCCTGCGGCGGCGCACCCCTATCGATCATCAACGAGTACATCGAAGACCAGAGACGCCCGGGCTGAGCTGCTCGACGGTCTACCGGTCACCGCACCGCTCGGGCCTTGGCGGGCCTCCCGCGCTAGCGTTTCCTTTCGGGCGTGAACGCCTGGGGTTCCACGCCAGATCACGCTGAATCCCCGCAGGGCGTCACATGTCCGGCTCCGGACCGTCCGCGGGCCCGGGCGCCGCGGGTCCCGGAGGGGGACCTGCACACGCCGGGGTCGGTGAGCCCGTTAGGCTTGACGCGCACATCCGACGACGCCGAGAGAGATCATGAAGACCTTCGAAGAGCTGTACGCCGAGCTGTCCGACAAGGCGCGCACCCGGCCCGCGGGCTCGGGCACCGTGGCCGCGCTGGACGCCGGAGTCCATGCCATCGGCAAGAAGGTCGTGGAGGAGGCCGCCGAGAGCTGGATGGCGGCCGAGCACGAGTCGAAGGAGCGGGCGGCCGAGGAGATCTCCCAGCTGCTCTACCACGTGCAGGTCCTCATGATCGCCAGGGGGATCGGACTGGACGAGGTCTACAAGCATCTGTGAGCCGGTGCGCCCGGCTCCCGGTCCGGTAGGCAGATCCCGTCCACATGTAAGGAACCCAGTCATGCTCCGTATCGCCGTACCCAACAAGGGCGCCCTCACCGAGGCCGCCCAGACGATGCTCAAGGAAGCCGGATACCGCGCCCGCAAGGACAGCAAGGAGCTCGTGGTCGTCGACCCGGAGAACTCCTGCGAGCTGTTCTTCCTGCGGCCCAAGGACATCGCCGTCTACGTCGGTGAGGGCACCCTGGACGCCGGGATCACCGGCCGTGACATGCTCCACGACTCCGGGGCACAGGTCGAGGAGATCATCCCGCTCGGCTTCGGCCGCTCCACCTTCCGCTTCGCCGCGAACCCGGGGGACTTCGCCTCCGTCGCCGACCTCAAGGGCAGGCGCATCGCCACCTCCTACGCGGGCCTGCTGGAGTCCTACCTGGCCGAACAGGGCGTCGACGCCCGGGTGATCAAGCTGGACGGCGCCGTCGAGACCGCCATCCGGCTGGGCGTGGCCGACGCCGTGGCCGACGTGGTGGAGACCGGCACCACGCTGCGCAACATCGGCCTGGAGGTGTTCGGCGAGCCGATCGCCCGCTCCGAGGGCGTGCTGATCAAGCGAATCGGCGCCGTGGAGGCCCCGGGCCTGCGGCAGCTCGTCCGCCGCCTGCAGGGCGTGCTGATGGCACGTGACTACGTGATGATGGACTACGACATCCGCGCCGAGCGGATCGAGGAGGCCATCGCCCTCACCCCCGGAATGGAGGGCCCCACGGTCTCTCCGCTGCACCGGGAGGGCTGGGTCGCGGTCCGGGCCATGGTCCCGCGCAGGGGGCACCAGCAGGTCATGGACCAGCTCTGGGAGATCGGCGCCAAGGCCATCCTGGTGACCGCCATCTTCGCCTGCCGGATCTGACCCGCCGTCCGTGACCTTCCGTGCCGCGCGGTGTCCGCGTATCTGACAAATGTCATCTCCAAACCCGGAGAAGCGGCACTAAGGATTCCCGCCGGGCGCTCCTAGCGTTGGGGCATGGACGCCATCGCCCTCACAGACGTGAGCAAAAGCTACGGCAACGTGCTCGCCGTCGACGGCCTGAACCTCGCCGTCGAGGCGGGCCGGACCGTCGCCCTGCTCGGCCCCAACGGGGCCGGCAAGTCAACCTCGATCAACATGATGCTCGGCCTGATCCGCCCGAGTGGGGGCCGTGTCGAGATCCTGGGAGGCTCCCCCGACGCGGCCGTCGCCCGGGGCGAGATCGGGGCCATGCTGCAGAGTGGTGAGCTCATCGGCGAGCTCACGGTCAGGGAACTGGTCGACTTCGTCCGGCGGCTCTACCCGGAGCCGCTCGGTCTCGACGAGATCCTGCGGGTGGCCGACCTCACGGAACTGGCGCGGCGACGCGCCGACAAGCTGTCCGGTGGGCAGGCGCAGCGGGTCAGGTTCGCCCTGGCCATCGCGGGCGCGCCCAAACTGCTGGTGCTGGACGAGCCCACCGCGGCCATGGACGTGGAGTCGCGGCTGCGGTTCTGGAAGAGCATGCGCGACTACGCCGCCGAGGGCCGGACGGTCCTGTTCGCCACCCACTACCTGGAGGAGGCCGACGAGAACTCCGACAGGGTCATCGTGATCACCCGGGGCCGGGTCGTGGCCGACGGCACCGCCGCCCAGATCAAGTCGGGGATCAGTGACCAGGTCGTCCGCTTCACCCTGGGCGGGCAGCCGGTCGCGGGGCTGGACGGCCTGCCGGGCGTCTCCGCCGCGGAGATCTCCCAGGACGTCGTCACGCTGCGCACCACCGATCCCGACGCCACCGTGGCGGCCCTGTACCGGGGCACCTCGCTGGAGATCCGCGACCTCAGGATCATCGGCGCCGACCTCGAAGACGCCTTCCTCGCCCTCACCCGGGAGTCCTGATGCCGAACTACGTCAAGATCGAGGTCCTGAGGATGCTGCGCAACAGGCGCTACATCATCTTCGTGGTGGGCTTTCCCGTGGTGTTCTACCTGATCTTCTCCGGTATCTGGGGCGCCCAGACGGATTCCGGCGGGGTACGGGCCGCCGTCGTCCTCATGGTCTCCATGGCCGCGTACGGGGCGATCGCGGCCTGTCTGATGAGCACCGCCGTGCCGTGGGCGCAGGAGCGGCAGTCCGGCTGGCTCCGCCAGCTTCGGGTCACCCCGCTGCCCGGCTGGGCGATCATCGTCACCAAGCTGATCGCCTCGCTGCTGCTGGTGCTGCCGTCCATGGTGCTGGTCTGTCTGGCCGCGGTCCTCACCCAGGGCGTCCGGTTGCCGGTGGGGGAGTGGCTCGTGCTGATCCCGGCCCTGTGGATCGGCGCCGTGCCGTTCGCCGCGCTCGGCCTGCTCCTCGGTTCGCTGCTGCCCGCGGACGCCGCGCAGTCGGCCGCGATGATCAGCACATTCGGGTTGGCGATCCTGGGCGGGCTGTGGTTCCCTGTGGAGATCATGCCCGAGGCCATGAAGAGCGTCGTGCACGCGATGCCCTCCTTCTCCTACGCCGACATCGGCCAGCACCTCGTCGCCGGCGACGCGGCACCGCCGTCCGCCGTGGTGACCGTCGTGGCCTGGGCCGCGGTGCTCGGCACCGCCGCGGTGTTCGCCTACCGCAGGGCACTCGCGCGCGCATGATGCGCGTCTCCGCGCTCACCTTCGGCGGGACGGACGAGCGCCCGTCCCGCCTGCGGCGGCTGTCGGGGATCTCCATCGGCCTGGTCTACCTGTGCTTCCCGGTCCTGGAGATCGTCACCGGTGAGGTGTCCGGGGACAGGGCCGTCTGGGGAGGCACCGGCCTGGCCGTCTTCGTCGCCTTCTACATCGCCACGGTGCTGAGCCCGAGGAACTTCGGCGACCCGACCCGCCTGACGTACTGGCTGCTAGGGGTGACCACGCTCCTGGGGATCGGTCTGGCGGTGGCCTTCGGCGCGGGCTGGCTGACCCTGCCGATCTACCTGGCCGTGGTCTACGGCATGGCGCTGCGTCCCCGGCTCTCGGTGGCCGGTGTTCTCGCGATGGGTCTCGCCGTCGCGCTGATCGGCCTGCTGAAGGAGCACGACCCCGGCACCACCCTGGTGCTCGTCTTCCAGGTCATCACGCTCGGCGTCCTGTTCATGGGGGTGCGCAACACCCGGATGCTGGTGGCGAGGCTCCGCCAGGCGCAGGAGGAGGTGGCGCGGCTGGCCGCGAGTGAGGAGCGGCTGCGCATCGCCAGGGACCTGCACGACCTGCTCGGCCACAGCCTGTCGCTGATCGTGCTGAAGAGCGAGCTGGCCGGGCGGCTGGCGGAGAGCGGCTCGGAACGGACCGTGGCGGAGATCCGCGACATCGAGTCGGTGGCCAGGCAGGCGCTGGTCGAGGTACGCGACGCCGTCACCGGATACCGCCAGCGCGGCCTCTCCGGTGAGCTGGACGGTGCCCGCGCCGCTCTGGAGGCCGCCGGGACGAGGCTGACGATCCGGCTCGCGGGCACCCCGCTGCCGGACGCGCTGGACGAACTGCTGGGCTGGGCGGTGCGGGAGGGGGTCACCAACGTCGTCCGGCACGCGCGGGCGACCCGGTGCGAGATCGAGGTGACCATGGACGAGGAGGTCGCGGCCCTGAGGATCGTGGACGACGGGCGCGGCGCGACCTCGTACGGGCCGGGCAGCGGGCTGACCGGGCTCACCGAGCGGGTGCGGGCGGCCGGTGGCACGATGTCCGCCGGGCCGCAGCCGACCGGCTTCGCCCTCAGGATCACGGTGCCGCATGCGAAGACCCCTTGCCCGCCGGCGACGAGAGGGGTTCGATGATCCGGGTGCTGCTGGTGGAGGATCAGGCGATGGTGCGGGGCGCCCTGGCCTCGCTCCTCGGCCTGGAGCCCGACATCGAGGTGGTGGGAGAGGCCGCCGACGCGGTGGAGGCGCTCGCGGTGGCCCTGCGGACCCGGCCGGACGTCGCGCTGCTGGACGTCGAGATGCCCGGCGACGACGGCATCACCGCCGCCTCGCGGATCCGCGAGGCGCTGCCCGGCTGCCGGATCATGATCCTGACCACCTTCGGCCGCCCCGGCTATCTGCGCAGGGCGATGGAGGCGGGCGCGATGGCCTTCCTGGTCAAGGACAGCCCGGCCCGGGAACTGGCCGCCGCCGTCCGGCGGGTCCGCGGCGGCGAGCGCGTCATCGACCCGGGTCTGGCCGCCGCCGCGCTCAGTGCCGGCCCCAACCCGCTGTCGCCCCGTGAGCGTGACGTCCTGGTCGCCTCCTCGGGCGGTTCCAGCATCGCCGACATCGCCGCACGCCTGCACCTGTCGGAGGGTACGGTCCGCAACTACCTCTCCTCGGCCATCCGCAAGACGCACGCCCGCAACCGCATCGAGGCCGTCGAGCGCGCCCGTACCCAGGGCTGGCTCTGAGCCGGGGTCACGAGGAGAGCGCCGCGGCCTCCTCGGCCTCGATCTGCTCGTTCCACTCGCGCTTGGTGGAGCGCCAGGCCTCGTCGTCGCGGCCCAGGCGCCAGTAGCCCGAGATGGACAGCTGAGACAGCGGGATGCCGCGCTCGGTGCGCAGGTGGCGCCTGAGCTCGCGGACGAAGCCCGCCTCGCCGTGGACGAAGGCGTGCACGGTGCCGTCGGGGAAGTCCAGCTCGCGGACCGCCCGGACGAGCAGCTCACCGAACGGGCCCCCCTTGCGGTGCAGCCAGACGATCTTCACGTCGCCCGGTGAGTCGATGGGCTGCTCCTCCCGGGCGTCCTCGATTTCGATGAAGGCCCAGGCCCGCGCCCCGGCGGGGAGGCGTTCCAGGGAGGCGGCGATGGCCGGCAGCGCGCTCTCGTCCCCCGCGAACAGGTGCCAGTCGGCCTCCGGGTCGGGGGCGTAGGCCCCGCCGGGGCCGAAGAAATAGATCTCCTCACCCGGCTGGACCCGGTCGGCCCACGGTCCGGCGAGGCCGCTGTCACCGTGGTGGACGAAGTCGATCGTCAGCTCGCCCGCCTCGGCGTCCCAGCGGCGGACGGTGTAGGTGCGGGTGGTGGGCCACTGCTCGCGGGGCAGATCGCGGCGGATCGCCTCCATGTCGAACGGCTGCGGGTAGCTCACTCCCGCCGGGGCGAACAGCAGCTTCAGGTAGTGGTCCGTGTACTCGTCCGCGCGGAAACCGGCGAGCCCGGGGCCGCCGAGCACCACCCGGATCATGTGCGGGGTGAGCCGCTCGACCCGCTGGACCCGGCCGCTCGTCACCTTGCGTGCGGCTTTCTCATCTGCCATATGTCGCTCCGGGGAAGTTGAAGTTAGGCGAACCTAACTCGTACCATACGTCACCGAAGAAGAGCGATGGGCTCCGCTCCCCGGCCTGCCGGCTCCGAGTGGTTCACCGGGCCGATGGCCGCTGTTGTGAATCTACATTGTAAAGGCGCTGGCGTCGGCGCGGAGAGCCTCCGGGTGTCCGTGCCTCAGTGCCGCATGGACGCGACCTGGCGGATCAGGTCGGAGACCCGCACGATGCCCATGCAGCGGCCGACCTCGTCGGTGACCACCAGGTCGTCGTAGACGCGCTCGGCGTCGCGGCCCGCCACCTGCATGGCCGCGATGGCGGTGGTCGTCCTGGGGACCGCTCGGGCGGGGTCGGCCAGCCGTCCGGCGGGCTTTCTGCCGTGCAGGGCGTGGCCGAACCGGCCGGAGATCGACAGCAGGAAACGGCTGCGGTCGAGGCTGCCCCTGGGGCGCTGGTACTCGTCGACGAGGACCACGCTGGTGATGGACGGCTCACCGCCGAAGGCGTCGATCGCGGCTTCGGCGGTGGCCTCGTAGGGGAGGGTCACCGCGGGCAGCAGGAACTCCTGGACGCGCGGGCCGAGCGTGAAGCGGGAGGGCTCCTGTTCGACGAGCGGGAGTGGCACGTGCACCCGGCCGGACGGGCCTGGGGCCAGCAGCGGGCCCTGCGCGAGCCGGACCCCCCAGCCGCGGAGTGTGGAGAGTTGCGCCTCGTCGCGCACCCCGGGAGCCAGCACGTGCGCGCCCGCCTTCCTGGCGAGCCGGGCCAGACCCTCGCCGATGGCGGTGCGGCGCGGGTCGCGGGGCACCTGGGCGATCAGATCCGGGGAGATCACCGCCAGGTACGGCGCCGCGTCGGCGAGAAGGTCCAGTGGGATGTGCCCGGTGCCCAGATCGCCCACCGCGATGAGGTAGCCGATGGTGCGCAGGCCGTCCAGGCCGACGATCAGGGCGCGACGCTCGAACTGGGCGAAGTCACCCCGTACGGTGAGGATCACCTCGCGGGGACGCCGCCCGGACGCGCGGAGGGCCTCATGGAGCGGCGCGAGCGCGGCCGTGCCGCCGATCACCGCGGCCGTCGGCAGGGTCAGCACCAGCGGGAGCAGGGTCTCGCCGGCGGCGGCGTCGTGCACGGTCTGGATCGTGGTGGAGATGTTCCCCCGACCCTCGCCTCCCGCCTGGAACGCGATGACGCCTCCGGTGTCGAGGTCGACGACAGGCGTGAGGTTCGCGGGGGCCGCTGTGGGGTCCTGCGGGTCGACGTGCGCTCTGGTCGTCACGTTCAAAAGGATGGGGGTTCCTTTGGCGCCGTAGAAGCAACGTGCAGCGATGTTCACTGATATTTCGCCATTCGTTGGACTTGTCCAGAGCGATCGTGTGTTCCGCGAGGTCAGCCGGTAGTGTCGCGTTTCATGATGTCGCGACCGGCCAAGGGGGGAGGCCGCTGGGTCTCGGTGGCGCCCGAGCGCCTGAACCGCTGGATCGACGGTTTCGTCGACAGGCACGGGCCGCCGCGGGTGACGGCCTCGGCCTCCGCGGTACGCCTTGAGGGCGCGGACGGCGCGGTCGCCGAGTGCCAGGTGCCGTTTCCGCCGCTCGTCCAGGCCGGGGGCGGCCCGCTGGCGCGTCTGGTCACCCACGTGCGCGCCGAGCGCAGGGTCGGGGTGCTGCTGGTGCGGCTGGGTGGACACGCGGCGGGGATCTTCCAGGGATCGGAACTGCTCTCCTCCAAGGTCGGCTCGCGGCCGGTGCACGGGCGCAGCGCGGCGGGCGGCTGGTCACAGCGGCGCTTCGCCCGGCGCAGGGAGAAGCAGGTGGACCAGGCGCACGAGGCGGCGGCCGAGGTGGCGCTGCGCGTCCTGGGGCCGCGGGTGGACGAGTTGGAGGCGGTCGTGCTCGGCGGAGACCGGCGCGCGGTCGACGCATTGCGCTCGGACCGCAGGCTCGCCCCGGTCTTCGCGCTGGAGGCCGAGCCCTTCCTGACGGTCCCCGATCCGAGGCTGGTGGTCCTGCGGGACACCCCCGCCCAGTTCCGTGCGGTCCGCATCAGGGTGAGCGATCCCACCTAATCGAGGGGAGCCGGGGCGTCGCCGCGCCGTACACTGATCGGTATGCGCACTCCCGATTGACCGTCGTCCCGATGAAGGCGAGACGGCCGAGCCGAGAGCCGGGAGACACAGGGCGCGGCGGGTTCGGCCACAGTGAAGTGAGCCTGTGTATTTCCTGCTGGGAGTGTTCTCCAACCATGATCGTAGCTTCTGACATCGAACTGCGGGCCGGGGCCCGCCTGCTCATCGAGGGCGCGTCGTTCCGGGTGAATCCCGGCGACAAGATCGGGCTCGTCGGCCGGAACGGGGCCGGGAAGACCACGCTGACCCGGGTGCTCGCGGGAGAGGGGGCGGCGGCCTCGGGCACGGTCTCCATCAGCGGGGAGGTCGGTTACCTGCCGCAGGACCCGCGCACCGGTGACCTGCACGTGCTCGCCCGCGACCGCATCCTGTCGGCCCGCGGGCTGGACGAGGTGTTGCGTGATCTGCGCGAGGCCGAGTTGGGCATGTCCTCGGCGGACGATCGCACCAGAGACCGCGCCGTGCGCGCCTACGGGCGCCTGGAGGACCGGCTGCATGTGCTGGGCGGGTACGCCGCCGAGTCGGAGGCCGCCTCCATCGCCTCCAGCCTGGGGCTGCCGGACCGGGTGCTCGGCCAGCCGCTGGAGACGCTCTCCGGCGGGCAGCGCAGGCGGGTGGAGCTGGCTCGAATCCTCTTCAGCGGGGCTGAGACTCTCCTTCTTGACGAGCCGACAAACCACCTAGATGCTGACTCAATCGGGTGGCTTCGTGATTTTTTACGATCTCACCAGGGCGGCTTGATCATTATTAGCCACGACGTGGGGCTTCTTGAAGCGACGGTAAACCGCGTCCTGCACCTCGACGCCAACCGCGCGGTGATCGACACCTACAACGTCGGCTGGAAGGCCTATCTGGCCCAGCGGGAGACCGACGAGAAGCGCAGGAGGCGCGAGCGCGCCAACGCCGAGAAGCAGGCCTCCGCCCTGATGTCGCAGGCCGACAAGATGCGTGCCAAGGCCACCAAGGCCAAGGCCGCACAGGACATGCAGCGCCGTGCCGAGCGCCTGCTCTCCGGCCTGGAGGTGGAGCGGCGCGGCGACAAGGTCGCCAAGCTGCGCTTCCCCCAGCCGGCTCCGTGCGGGCGTACCCCGATCATGGCGGAGGGGCTGTCGAAGTCGTACGGCTCCCTGGAGGTCTTCACGGACGTCGACGCCGCCGTGGACAGGGGAAGCAGGGTCGTGATCCTGGGGCTGAACGGCGCGGGGAAGACCACCCTGCTGCGCATCCTGGGGGGCGTCGAGGAGCCCGACACCGGGTCGGTCAAGGCCGGCCACGGGCTCAAGCTGGGCTACTACGCGCAGGAGCACGAGACGATCGACCCCGGCCGCAGCGTGCTGGAGAACATGCGCTCGGCCGGGGGAGAGCTCCCCGACGTGGAGTTGCGCAAGGTTCTGGGCTCGTTCCTGTTCACCGGCGACGACGTGGACAAGCCCGCGGGGGTGCTGTCGGGCGGGGAGAAGACGCGGCTGGCGCTGGCCACGCTGGTGCTGTCGGCGGCCAATGTCCTCCTCCTCGACGAGCCCACGAACAACCTCGATCCGGCCAGCCGGGAGCAGGTTCTTTCGGCATTAAAGTCCTATTCTGGGGCGATTGTGCTCGTCACGCATGATGAGGGTGCTGTAGAGGCTCTACGACCCGATAGGGTGATCTTGCTACCTGACGGAGTTGAAGACGCATGGAGCGACGAATTTTCCGATCTTGTGGCACTTGCCTGATCTTAATTTGAGCGGGTACGGATCTTTTCCCGTGGAGTAGGTAGCCGATCTCGCTGAAATGACTGATCATGGCGTGTGTAACGCTGCGGAAGTCTGGCACTACAGGAGGTACTCGTGGCCGAGACTCTCAAGAAGGGCACCCGGGTTACCGGGGCCGACCGTGAAAAACTGGCCTCCGATCTCAAGAAGCGCTACAGCGCGGGTGAAAGCATCCGTGCTCTGGCCGCTTCGACCGGCAGGTCGTACGGGTTCATCCACCGGATCCTGAGCGAGTCCGGTGTGACTCTGCGCGGGCGCGGTGGCGCCACCCGAGGCAAGTCCAAGCGCTGACTCCGCCTCGGAACGCGCGACCGCAGCCGCTCGTCCCCCATACGCCGAAGCCGTTCCCGCCCGAGCCTGTAGAACCTCATTCTGGAGAGTCGATAGGCTCGGGCGAGGCGGAAACGGAAGGTGGGAGAACGGGCGATGACGGAAGTGGCGTTCGGGGGGAGTGCGGAGGAGATCTCTCTGAAGGAGGTCGGTCTGCGCTACGAGGTGGACGGCGAGATCGCGACGATCACGCTGGACCGTCCGGAGAAGCGGAACGCTCAGACGTTCGCCACCTGGTCGGCTCTGGCTCATATCGGTGACAACCTGCCGCAGCAGGTGAGGGTCGTCGTGATCAGAGGTGAGGGGCCGTCCTTCTCGGCGGGGATCGATCTGAGGATGTTCACCCCGGAGGGGGTGCCAGGGCAGGGGGCGTTCACGTCCCTGGCGACACTCGACGAGACGACTTTCGTCGATCGGGTGACGGCGGCCCAGCGGGGTTTTCTCTGGCTGAGACGTCCCGACATCGTCTCCGTGGCGGCCGTGCAGGGCCACGCGGTCGGTGCGGGGTTCCAGCTGGCGCTCGCCTGTGACCTGCGGGTCCTGGCGGACGACGCCAAACTGTGCATGAAGGAGCCGGCTCTCGGGCTGGTTCCCGACCTGACCGGCACCAAGCCGCTGGTCGAGCTGGTGGGCCTGTCCCGGGCCATTGAGATCTGCCTGACCGCCCGCGTCGTGGGGGCGCAGGAGGCGGCCAGGATCGGCCTGGCCGAACTGGTCGTCGCACCGGGGGAGCTGACGGAGGCCGTGCGCGACCTGACCGCCGCGCTGCTGGCGACCAACCGCGACGCCGCGACGGCGACCAAGCGGCTGCTCCAGGGGGCTTCGGGGCGCACGCTGGAGGAGCAGGCCGCGGCCGAGGCGCGCGAACAGGAGGCGCGCATCAAGGCGCTTTTCGGATAGGTCATCAAGCCTCCGAGCGGCCCGTCGTGTTCGGCGAGGAGACCACCGGGCGGGTGAATCGCCTCCCCGCCACGGCTCCCGGCTGTGAAACGGCCGGGGCCTGGCCGTCGCCTGTCCTGGCGGAGGGAGGCGGGAAACCGCCCTTCTCTCGGGCGAGCCACCGGTGTTCGCTTCAAGCTGACGAGGGAATGGGCGCGCCTCTCCCGGTGCTCGCATCGGGAGAGGAGGCCAGATGGCGATGATGGGTGGTGGGGGCTTCGGTCCCCAGATGATGCGTTCGCTCCGGCGGGACAGCTCGGTGACCAAGGAGCGTCTGACACCGGGCACGGTCCGGCGCATCGCCCGCTACGCCAGGCCCTTCTCGCGGCATATCGCCGCCTTCCTCGCGCTGGTCGTGGTCGGCTCGGTCATCGTGATCGCCAACCCGCTGCTGATGAAGGCGATCATCGACGACGGCATCGCCACCAGGCGCCAGGGGGTGGTGATCGCCCTCGCGCTGGTCATCGCGGGCCTGGCGGTCGCGGACGCGGTGCTCACCCTGGCCCAGCGCTGGTTCTCCGCGCGGATCGGCGAGGGGCTCATCTACAACCTGCGCACCGAGGTCTTCGACCACGTCCAGCGGATGCCGGTGGCCTTCTTCACCCGCACCCAGACCGGTGCCCTGGTCTCCCGGCTCAACACCGACGTCATCGGAGCCCAGCGTGCCCTGACCAGCACGCTGTCGTCGGTCGTGGCCAACGTGGTCATGCTGGTGCTGGTTCTCGGCGCCATGCTGGTGCTCTCGTGGCAGATCACCCTCGTCGCCCTCGTGCTGCTGCCGATCTTCGTCTTCCCCGCCAAGTGGGTCGGCAGGAAGATGTCGGGGCTCACCCGTGAGCAGATGCAGCTCGACGCCGAGATGAGCTCCATGATGACCGAGCGGTTCAACGTCGCCGGCGCGATGGTCGCCAAGCTGTACGGCCGCCCGGCCGATGAGGCCGCCTCCTTCGGTGGCAAGGCGGGTCGGGTGCGCGACGTCGGCGTCACCGTGGGCATGTACGGGACGGTCTTCCGGGTCGCGCTCGGCCTGGTGGCGGCGCTGGCCACCGCCCTGGTGTACGGCCTGGGCGGCCTGCTGGCCGTCTCCGGTGTCTTCGAGCTCGGCACCCTGGTGGCCCTCGCCGCCCTCCTGATGCGCCTGTACGGCCCGCTGACGAGCCTGTCGAACGTGCACGTGGACGTGATGACCGCGCTGGTCAGCTTCGACAGGGTCTTCGAGGTGCTCGACCTGCGGCCCATGATCGCCGAGCGGCCCGACGCCGAGCCCCTTCCCGAGGGGCCGGTCTCGGTGGAGTTCGACGACGTTCGGTTCAGGTACCCCACGGCCTCGGAGGTGTCGCTGGCCTCGCTGGAGGCGGTGGCCCGCCCCGACACCGGGCCGGGCCACGAGGTGCTGCGTGGCGTCACCTTCACCGCCCGCCCCGGCCAGATGGTCGCCCTGGTCGGCCCCTCGGGGGCGGGAAAGACCACCATCACGGGCCTGGTCTCGCGCCTCTACGACGTCAGCGAGGGCGCGGTACGGCTCAACGGCCTGGACGTGCGCGACGCCACCCTGGCCTCGCTGCGCGACACCGTGGGGGTGGTCATGCAGGACGCCCACCTGTTCCACGACACCATCGGGGCCAACCTCCGCTACGCCAGGCCCGAGGCGAGTGAGGAGGAGATCTGGGAGGCGCTGAGGGCCGCCCAGATCGCCGAGTTGGTGCTGGGCCTGCCCGAGGGGCTGGAGACCGTGGTGGGCGACCGGGGCCACCGGTTGTCCGGCGGTGAGAAGCAGCGGCTGGCCCTGGCGAGGCTGCTGCTCAAGGCGCCCCGGGTGGTCGTCCTCGACGAGGCCACCGCGCATCTGGACTCCGAGTCCGAGGCCGCCGTCCAGCAGGCACTGAAGGTCGCGCTGGCCGGGCGCACCTCGTTGGTCATCGCCCACCGGCTGTCCACGATCCGCGAGGCCGACCAGATCCTGGTGGTCCAGGACGGCCGCATCGTCGAGCGGGGCCGGCACGAGGAACTGCTGAGCAGGGGGGCGGTCTACGCCGAGCTCTACCGGACTCAGTTCAGTCAGGCGTCCTGACCGCGTCCGCGGCGCCGGCGGCGTGCCTTCGAGTGGCTCTTCCAGCGCGGATGGTGTAGATCATGGGGGCGTGGAAGACCGGCTTAGACGTGATGACCTGACCGACGACGAGTGGACACGGCTGGCGCCGTTACTGCCCGCTCAGGCCAGGCAGGGGAACCGGTGGGCCGATCACCGCACGATCATCGACGGAGTGTTCTTCCGGACCAGGACCGACTGCCCCTGGCGGAAGCTGCCCGAGGTCTACGGCAAGTGGAAGACGGTCTACAACCGGCATCGCCGCTGGTGCCAGGACGGCACCTGGGAGACGATCCTGGACGCGCTGCCGGGCGCCCCCGCCCGGCGGCCGGCCCCGCCCGGGGACATCCGTCCGGGTGCGATGTTCGAGGTCGCCAACTGGTGACCGGTTGACGGAGGGGAACGCGGGCCGGCGTCAGGGTGAGGGGACGTAGCCCAGGCGGGTGAGCTCCTCGCGGGCGACCTTGGCCACCAGCTCGGCGTCCTGGCCGCGCAGGCGGGTGCGCCAGACGCCGACCTTCGGCATGTTCCGGCCCAGCAAGGCGATCTTGGGGACCCGCGTCTCCAGGAAGCGGGAGAGCTCGCCCGCGGCCTCGGCCGGCGAGGAGGCCAGGTCCTCGTAGCGCAGGGTCAGCAACTGCTCGCGGGGCAGCTCCTGACGGAGCGAGGCCGCGAGCCGGACCGCGCTGCGCCAGCGCAGCGCGCACTTTCCCGCCGTGGGCATCGCCTTCCAGTGTTCGCGGTGCTCGCCGGAGCTGACGCCGAGGAAGGGGTTGGGGAACTCCGTCTCGTCGCTCAGCATGGCCGGTTTGAACCACGTCAGGGAGGTGGGGTCGGCCAGCATGTCGGCGGCCACATCCCGGCCGTCCCTGATCAACTGGACGAAACGGGCGTCCGGAAAGGCCTGCAACAGCACCGAGGCGCTGTAGAGCAGGTCGGGGCTGGCATCACCGAAGCGGGCCACCGAATCCGAGGCCACACAGGGGCCCGCTCCGGTCACGCCGCCCGCCTCCCGGCACGGGGGCGGACACTCCTCGCAGGCGCCGGGAACGATCTGCCAGGACTCGGCCATGGCGTCGCGGAGCACGCGGGTCGCGCCCATGCCCCGCCCCGCGATCGAGGGGCGCCGGGCGAAGGCGTAGACCACGTGCGCCACCGCCGCCCGTCCCATGGTGACGTGGAACCCGGGGGAGCGTTTCAGGGCACGGGCCAGCAGGTCCGCGCCAGAGTGCGGGGCGGCGAGCACGAACACCGGGTGGCGTACCTTGATGCCGTTGACCACCAGGATGTGAGGCGGAGGTCGCATATGAAAGCCCAGTGTGGCACCGTTTGGGGAGTGAACGAACCGGCTGCCGGCATACCGATCCCACCCTCGCCGCGCCCGGGTGACACCGTGGCGGTGGTCGCCCCGTCAGGACCTCCCGATTCCGGGAGGCTGGCGCGCGGCGTCCGCGTCCTGGAGGGGCTCGGCCTGAAGGTCGTCATCGGGGCCCACGTCCTCGACCGGGACCGCTACCTGGCGGGCTCCGACGCCGATCGCGCCCGCGACCTGCAGGACGCCTGGTGCGACCCCGCGGTGAGCGCGGTGTTCTGCGCCCGCGGCGGCTACGGTGCCACCCGGACCCTCGGTCTGCTGGACTGGGAGGCGATGCGGGCCGCCGCTCCCAAGACGCTCGTCGGCTCCAGCGACGTCACCGCGCTGCACAGCGCGTTCGCCGCGGAGCTGGGCGTCGCCTCCTGGTTCGGGCCGATGCCGGCCTGTTCCACGATCAGCGACCCGGAAGGGCCTGAGCCGCGCACCTTCGAGAGCCTCACGGCCGCCCTCGCCGGGATGCCGCCGCCGGTCACCGGTGACCGGGTGATCGTTCCCGGTGAGGCCACGGCGCCGGTCACCGGCGGTAACCTCAGCCTGCTGGCCGCGCTCTGCGGCACGCCGTACGCGCTGTCGGCCCGGGGGCGGATCGTCCTGCTGGAGGACGTCGACGAGGCGCCGTACCGGATCGACAGGATGCTCACCCAGCTGCTGCAGGCGGGGGCGCTCGACGGGGCGGCCGGGTTCGTGCTGGGCTCCTGGGTCGACTGCGGTGACCCCTACCCGGTGCTGGAGGAGCTGCTCGCGCCGCTCGGGGTACCCGTCATCGCGGGGCTACCGGTAGGGCATGGAACGCCACAATTTTCAGTATTGCTTGGGGCACTTGGTGCTATTGATGCAAAATCGTGCTCTCTGACCTACTCAACAGGGGGCGTCGACAAGGCACTCTAGGTGCGAACCTAGGAGGAAACCGGCAGAGGGGACGCACGCGTGAGACTGTTCCGGCGGCACCGTGACCGGCGAACCGAGGCGCTGCCGCGCCCGATCGAAGAGGTCGATCTCGACTCCTTGCTCGCCCTGGTCGCGGACAGTCTCGGCTATGTCTGCGCCTTCGACCCCGGCGGCGGCGTCCTGACGCTCACCGGCCCGCGCCGGGTCGTGGTGCGACTGGCGGGGTTGCGCGCCGAGGCGCTGAGGCGCTCCCGCGAGGACTGGCCGATGCTCGTCTCCGAGCACCTGGCCCATGTCCTGGCCACGGCCGACGAGCCGCTCGACGCCTGCGACCTGGACCAGGTGCGCCCGATGCTGCGGACCCGCATCCAGCTCGACGACGACCTCGACTCGGCCCGCGTGGTCGGCCGTCACCTCACCGCCGACCTGGTCGAGGTGCTCACCATCGGCTATGGCCCCGCCGGTCGCCCGGTCCGCCCCGAGGAGGTCGGCTGCTGGCCGATCACCGCCGCCCAGGCGCTCGATGTGGCCCTGGAGAACGCCCGCCAGGACGAACGGCTCTCGGTGACGGAGGGCGACCTCGGTGGCGTGGCGGTCCGCAGGCTGACCGGACCCACCGCCGGTGCCGCCGCCCACCTGCGCAGGCTGGGTGACTACCTGCCCGTCCCCTCCGACGGGGTCCTTGTCGCGCTGCCCGACCCGGCGACGCTGATCGTCCATCCGGTCGAGAGCATCGGCGTGGTCCGCGCGATCGAGCGGCTCCGGCTGTTCGCCCAGCGGGAGTTCGATCTGCGCGCCGAGGCACTCAGCCCGCAGGTCTACTGGTGGCACGGTGACCGCCTCTCCCTGATCAGGGCCGACCTGGTCAGCCAGGACGGACAGACCCGGCTGGTGGTCGCGCCCCCGCCGGACTTCGCGCGCGTCCTGGCGGCCATGGCCGCCCGCCCGCAGAGCCACCCCGACGGCGGGTCCGGCGTAGGCTGATCCGCCGGCCACCCGAGGCCGAGGTGGTGTGAGCACGCCTCGGCACCGAGAGTCCCGCACCTTTCGGTGCGGGGACGATGTCGACCGTTCGCCATGGCGACCACGGACGCGAGAGGATGTGTCCCGCCCCGCCACGCCCACCTCGGTGGCCGCCGCTCCCTTCCTGGATCGGCCGACGCCCCCGCCCGCGCCCTGGCCGTGGTCGCGAGATGGGGCATGATGAGGTCTGGATCTACGAGGAGTGGGACATGGCGCAGTGGTGCCTCGGTGTCGATCTGGGGACGAGTTTCTCCGCCGGGGTGATAGCGGCCGAAGGGCGTTTCGACGTCCTGGAGGTCGAGGGAGAGCGGCGTATCCCCTCCGCCGTCATGCTGGACGAGCGTGGGACGCTCGTGGCGGGCAGGATCGCCCAGCGGGGCATCGCGATCAGCCCCGAGCGGGTCGAGCGTAACCCCAAGCGCTACGTCGGCCGGGGCCGGATGCTGCTCGGCGGTGTCCCGGTGGACGTGGCCGACACCATGGCGGCGCTGCTGGAGCTGTTCGTCAGCGAGGGACGGCGGCGCTTCGACGGCGCCGATCCCGACTGCATCGCGCTGACCCACCCGGTGGCCTGGGACGCCGACCGTAAGGCGGTGCTGCTGGCGGCGGCCAGGAAGGTCGTCAGCGGCGTGCGGATCGTGCTGATCGACGAGCCCGTCGCCTCGGCCCGCTACTTCGCCTCCGCCGGGCGGGCGGACGGCGGGTCGCGGCTGGCCGTCTACGACCTCGGCGGCGGTACGTTCGACGCCGCGGTGCTCACCGTGGACGGCGGTGACTTCGCGGTCGTCGGCGAGCCGGGCGGCAGCGACGAGATCGGCGGCGAGGGGTTCGACGAGCAGGTCTTCGCGTTCCTCGGAGCCCAGATCGAGCGGCTCGACGCCGACTGGTGGCAGCAGGTGACCACCAACCCCGAGCGCCGCTACGTCAGCTACGCCGCGGACCTGCTCAAGATGGCCAGGGAGGCCAAGGAGACGCTGTCGAAGTTCGACACCTCCTCGCACTACGTGGTCGGCATCAACGAGGACGTGCACATCACCAGGGCCGACCTGGAGGGTCTCATCGGCGAGGAGATCGTCAGGACGGTCGACATCCTGGATGAGACGATCCGTGGCGCGGGGGTCGAGGCCGGCGAACTGGCCGCGGTGTTCATGACCGGCGGCCCCAGCCGGATGCCGCTGGTCCAGAAGGCGGTACGCGAGCGCTTCGGCGACCGGGTGCGGACCTACGACGACCCGAAGATCGTGGTCGCCTACGGCGCCGCGCAGCTGGCCTGGAAGCTCAAGGTCGAGCGCCACGAGCCCGGTGCGGGCCGCACCCCCACCGGCGGCCACCGGACGCCCACCGGTGCGGCGGGCCTCTCCGGCTCGGGACAGGCTCCCAGTGCCCCAGGCGTCGCCGGCACGGCGCAGCGGGCCTTCACAGGCCCGGTGGCGGCCGGACCGGCCGTGGGCCACCACGCGCCCGGTGTGCCCGGTGCGCCGGCGGTCGCTCCGACCGGTGGACACCGGGCCTTCACCGGTCCCGAGGGCGGCGCCACCGGAGGGCACCGGGTGCTCACCGGTCCCGAGGGCGGCGCCACCGGAGGGCACCGGGTGCTCACCGGTCCCGAGGGCGGCGCCACCGGAGGGCACCGGGGGCCCGGCGGCCGGCCCGCGGGCCGTGCGGGCGCGGCGGGCGGGGACGGGCCCAGCGTCCAGGGGATCGAGAAGGTGATGGACGGCGTGCTGGAGGCGCGCGTCGAGACGGGCCAGGTCTTCGTCCACCAGGCCTTCGAGCACGGCCACCTGCTGCGCAGGCTCGACGGGATCGAGGGCCGGTACGACCGGGAGCTCGGCTTCGGCAGGCTCGTGGAGTGGGCCGCCTCCAGCGAGGGCGTCGTGGCGGTGGAGCAGGTCGGGCCCGCGCAGGTGCTGGTCCGCGCCCTCACCCGCGACCTCGCCATCCGCGCCACCCACCCGCTGCAGATGTGGGGCAACCCCACGGTGATCGCCCACGGCCGCACGGCGTGGGTCTTCTTCCACTCCCGCCAGGTCGTCGGTGTCGACACCTCGATGGGCCTGCCCTGGGGGGAGACCGGGCAGCTGGCCATGATCGAGCTCGACCTGGGCGGCGGTTTCGCCTTCCAGGCCCCCCAGCCGCGTGAGCTGGGCCCCTACGCCCAGTGGTTCCTGAACGAGGACAACAGGCTGCGCCGGCTGCTCGACCAGGAGGCGCCCAGCGGCACCGAGCCGTCCTCCTCGGTGGGCGCGCCGGGCTGCACCGTGGTGCTCGGGCAGTTCAGCAGCAACAAGCCGATGTTCCAGAACCGCCACCAGGACTTTCGGCCGTGGCAGGTACTGTGCCTGGTCGACCCGGGCGGCGTGGTGCGCCCGACGGTACGCGAGCCGGGGCGCGGCTGGCTGCACCAGGTGGTCCTGCACCGGGGCAGGTGGTTCACCTCCGGCTCGGCGGGGCTGGAGGCCGACACCGCGGACGGCAGGACCAGGCTGGTCATGCCGCGTCCCCGGGGCGGCGCGCTGCGCTGGTTCTCCGCGGGCAACGAGATCTACGCGGTCGGCACCGACCAGGTGAGCCCCGCCAGGGGCTGGTCGGTCGGGATCTTCGACCAGCGTTCCCAGACGCTGGAGTTCCTGATGGGCAAGCAGTCGGCGACCCTGGCGGGCCACCTCACCTCCCGCCACCGCTGGGAGCGGCCGAGGCTGGTCGCCGACGGCGACTCGATGTGGATGACCATGCAGGACGCGGGCCGCAGCAGGCTGCTGCACATCACCCCGGGCGGGGCGCGGGAGGTGCATCGCACGCCGGGGATGTTCGAGCCGGTCGCCCGGGTCGCCACGGGCCTGTTCTGCCTGCACCGCCCCGACGACGCCACCGGCGCCGCCCGCGACCGGCCCGCGACCCTGGTGCACCTGCCACTCTGACCTGTTCTCGCCCCTGGCCGAGGCCAGGGGCGAGAACAGGTCAGAGACTCCAGACCCGGGTGACCGGCGCCGCCGTCCGATCAGGTCCCGGCGGGGACCGGCTGCTCGGTGCCCAGGGCGGCCACCGCACCGGCCAGTTCCTTGCGGAGTTCGTGGCCGCGCGTGGTGAGGGTGCCGATCGCGGCGATCCGGTCCTGGCCCGACTTGCGGGCCTTGAGGCGGTCGGCGGCCGAGCGGGCGGAAGCGGACTTCAGCTCGGCGCGTCTGGTCTCCAGCTCCCTGCGCCGCCGGGCCAGGGTGTCGTCGGCGGCCTGCTCGACGCTCACCCGCCAGGTGGCGACCATCCGCTCCAGGTCGAGTGTCATCTCCCTGGTGACCACGGCGAACTGGTCGCGCAGCGCCCCTCTGATCGCGGCCTGGCTGCGCTGTACCTTCTCCATCGAGCGCCGCCCCATGAAGATGGCCGCGCCGATGGCCGGGGCGACCAGGATGAAGCCCACCGGGCCGAGCAGGGCCGTGGCGAAGCCGCCCAGGGACAGCCCGATCGAGGCCGAGGGCAGCACGTCCCGGATGATGTCCACGCTTTCCGGGGCCTCGGCGGCCATGTCGCCCCTGACCTGTACCTGCGACAGGCTGGGCATCGCCTGCCTGTCGGCGGTCAGCTCGACCGGGTCGAGGCCGAGGTCGCGGGCGAAGGCGTCCAGCGTGGTCCTGGCCAGCCTCTCCACGTCGTAGACGATCTGCGACCAGGCGGCCTCCAGGGAACGCTGGACGCTCACCGGCAGCTCCGCCATGTACTGGTCGATCTGGGCCTGCTTCTTCAGCGTGGCGATCATGTTCTCGTACGGCTGGCGGATCTCGGCCACCCGCGCGCCCACGATGCCCCCCACTTCGCGTCCGATGAAGGTGTTGGCCACAATGCCCGCCCTGCGCCGCGCGGACAGCTCGGCCAGGCTCGCCAGGTCGGCGTCCACCTCGGCGAGCCGGGCGGTGACGTCGCCGTCGTCGTCGGAGCCCGCGGCGACGTCGTCCTTGGCGCTGGTCGCCAGCGAGCCCAGCACCGACAGGGCGGCGGCGACCACCGTGGCGCCCCGCGCCGACTCCCTGCCCTCGGCGAAGGCGCGCAGGTGCCGCTCCAGCGCGTCCATGCCGCTGCGTGCCCGCAGTGTGTTCGCCCGTTCCTCGCGTCCCTCGCGCCGTTTGGCCTCGGCGGCCTCGGCGAGCTTGGCGCTCACCGGGATCCACGGTGCCTCCAGAAGCGGGGCCAGTGTCGCGGCCCTGGCGGGATCGGCGGCGATCGCCTCGGTGACGAACGTCCTCAGGCGGGTCTTGTTCTCCTCCTGAAGGTTTCGCCAGTTGGTCGAATCCTCCACCTTGGTCAGCACGAACACGATCGCCTGGACCCGCTCGGCGGCCTCCGCGAGGAACTCCAGCTCGTGCCTGAGCACCGGCTGGTCCTGCGCGCTGAGCGCGAACAGCAGCGCGTCGGCCCGCTGGAGCATGGCCACGGTCACCTGCCGGTGTCCCACTGTCAGGCTGTCCACGCCGGGGGTGTCGAGCAGCCGCAACCCGTCGAGCAGGGGGTTGTCGAGGGTGATGTCCACACTCACCACGTCGCGGCGCTTGCCCGCGTCACCGCGCATCGAGGCGTAGTCGGGGATCGACTCGATGGTGATCGGTGTCTGCAGCGGCCCCGAGTCGGTGCTGCGGTGGACGACGGCGGCCAGGCGGGGGCCGCGCCGCAGCGACAGAAAGCAGTTGGTGGCGACGTCGGCGTCGACCGGGAGCAGGTCGGGGTGGCCCACCAGCGTGTTGAGCAGCCGGCTCTTGCCGCGTTTCTGCGCCCCGGCGACAACGATGTCGGTGCACTCGTCCTTCCAGCGGCCCGCGCACGCGGCCAGCACCTCCGCGAGGTCCTGCCTGCCGCACTGCCCGGCCAGCGTGTGGACCTCGTTGGCGTAGCGCAGCAGCCTGGCCACGGGGCCGGTCGGGTCGGGGGTCGTCATGATCCTTTTCTCCTGTCGGGGATGGATGGGGTGGGCCGGTGCCGCCTTCCGGCGCTGTCCCGCCTCAGGAACCGTCCGCGTGGTGCGACCAGATGGTCTCGTAGGCCTCGCAGAGGGTCTCGGCCGCCCGTCGCTGCCGCAGGGGGAGTGGCCGGTGGGTGATGGCGCGGAACCGGGCGCTCAGGGCCGCGGCATAACCGGCGATCTCGGCGCGCGGGGTCCCGGGGGGCGCCCCGAGCTGGGTGGCCAGCTCGGCCCCGGAGAGCAGCAGCTCCAGCGCCCGCCGGTCGTCGGCCGGGACCATGGGGGAGGCCCGCAGCGTCTCGATCGCGGCGGGGTCCACGCGGACCGGCGGGAGCCTCTCGCCGCCCCCGTCGCCGCCGGGGGGTGCCTGCTCCTCCAACGCCGCCGAGACGAGGTCCTCCAGGACGGTCAGCACGTCCCTGGCCCGGTGCCCGCCGGCGCGTCCCTCGCTCATCATGGCGAGCGTGCGCCAGCGCATCGACGCCGCGGTGGCGGCGGCGGCGATCTGCTCCGGGGAGGCCGTCGCGGGCAGGCCGAGCTGTTCGGCGGGCCCATCGTGGCGGGCCAGGCGCAGCAGCTCGGCGGTCATCTCCTCGTTGAGGACCAGCGTTCCGCGGCCGAGTGCCTCGGCGGCGGTGAAGATCCGCAGGCCGCCCAGGGAGGTCGCGATCGGCCGGTTCTCGTCGAGCTGGGCCGCCAGCGAGTCCAGGGTGGCGCGGTCGGCCCCCATCGCCGGCGTCCTGGCGAGCGCGCGGAGCCGGGTCAGCGCGTCGAGTGCCTTCAGCTGGTCGGCGCGGCGGGCGAAGTGGGCGAGGCCGGCGGCCACGGAGCCGGTCGCGGCTCGCCCCGCGGAGGAGTAGCCGGAGCGTTCCAGCAGGTGGGAGGTGAGCGCCTCGGGAGAGAGGATGCCTGCCGCGCGCACCGCCTCGACCGCGCTGGTGATGCCGTAGCGGTGCAGCCGCTCCACCAGCCGGTGGCGCACCTCGGCCGGCACGGGTATCTCGGGCGCGGAGCGGAAGTCGTCCAGGTCCAGGAGGTAGTCCTCCAGGTCGTCCTCGTCGAGTCCGGCCAGCGTCTCCAGGGCCGCCACCTCCTCACCGCCCAGTGGGAGGGCGCGCGCGGTCTCGGCCAGCAGGCCGATCACCGGGACCACGTCGAAGACGGAGGTGCGCAGGTCTTCGTACCCCTTGGCGGCCAGCCGCCTGGCGGTCGGCCACGGGTCGCCCTCGTCGCCGCGCCGGTCGACCTGGCCGAGCACGGCGAGGGTGTTGACGCAGCTCATCCCGCAGGCATCGGTCAGCCCGCGAAACTCCGCGAGGGTGGTGTCGTCGAACTTCTGGACGTAGCGCAGCACGTAGATCATCGCCTGTGCGCGGTCGTCCTCGTCGCCGGAGCCGAACAGCATGCTCCTGGCCGCCCGCTCGTTGGCGGCCGTCACCGTGTTCATGCCAGGGGTGTCGATGATGGTGATGGTGCGCAGCGACGGCAGGTCCAGGGAGACCCGCAGGCGCCGGATCCGGGCCACGTCGACGCCGAGCTCCGAGGGGAGCCGGTGGCCGGGCAACAGCCGGGAGTGGGCCACGCCGCCGTCAAGGAGCTCGATCGTGATGCGGCCGTCGTCCTCGCCGTACTCGTACTGGGTGACGACAAAGGTGCACTCACCGGCGTCCACCGGGGCGACGGGCAGGCCGAGCAGCGCGTTCACCAGCGTCGACTTGCCGCTGCTGACCGCGCCCGCCACGGCGACCCGCAGCGGTGCGTCGAGGCCGGCGCGCACCTGCGCCACCCGCTCGCGCAGCTCCGCGCTGGAAAGCCTGGCCGAGGTGGTGTCGCACAGGCGGCGCAGCAGGTCCGCGGGCCCGGTGCTCACACGTCACCGCCCTGGCCGTCCGGTACGTTCTCGCGACCTGCCGCGCACCCGATGTCCGTCGCGAGGTCCGGCAGGCTGCTCTCGCGGGGCGCCGAGCCGCTCACCGCTCCGCCCCGGAGCTCGGTGAGACGTGGCGGTAGACGACGACCTGCGGTACGCGGATCACCTGTCCGCCGTCGGCGTACCCTCGCCGGACGGTCTCGGCGACAACGTCGTGCAGTTCGGGGCTGTCGGCCGGCGCGGTGCCGAACGCCTCGTGCAGACGCGGGTCGAAGCGCTGCCCGTCCGCGACGATCTCCTGGACGCCGGCCCGGTTCAGCGCCTCCAGCAGTGTCCCGGCCAGCCGGGGGTGGCGTTCCGCGAGCTGGTCCCGGTAGCCCACGCAGGCCCCGACCAGGGCCTCACGCCCGGGGTGGCCTTCGGAGAAGAGCCTTTCCACCTGCTGGGTGAGCGCCGGGCTGATCCCGCTTCCGGAGACCTGGGCCAGTGCCTCGGACAGCGGGTCGTCCGACGGGCCGGCGGGTGGGCCGGCGGGTGGATCCGCCGCTGGGACGGCATGGCCGGCGGCGGGTCGGTCCGGCACCGAGCCCACCTGGCCCGCGGGGAACGGTGGCTGCGTCCCCTGCCACGGTGTCTCGTACGAGGCCGTCTGCCAGGTGCCCGGCATGGGGGCCTGGGCGGGGCGGCGGTTGCGGTGCCACAGGTACAGGCCCGCGGCCGCCGCGGCCAGGGTGCCCGCCGCCACCGCGAGCACCAGGGGCAGCGGGAGGAGCCCGATCGGTGTTCCCACCGTGATGGATCCCGTCTCCTCCGGGCGCAGGGAGCCGACACCGTCGCCTCGCAGGGATGCCGAGGGCGTGCCGACGGTCTCCCTTCGGAGTCCCGCCACCGCGCCGCAGCCGGTGAGTGCCGGCCAGGCCAGCAACAGCAGGGGAAGGAACACGCGTCGGTCCCTCATCGATCGCCTTTCTCGTCGGCGGCCCTTGTGACCCGGATCCGGGTCCCCCTCCCGGTGAGGTCACGCGGGCTCACGCCGGTTCTTTCCGTCAGACGGTCGGGAAGGGGCCCGAGTACTCGGTGTAGTCGGCGACCCCGTCGCCGTTCAGGTCGACCCGGGTCTCGTCGATGTAGCCGTCGCCGTCGTGGTCGAGGTAGACGACATCGGTGACGCCGTCGCCGTCGACGTCGTAGCGCTCCTCGTCGGCGATGTTGTCACCGTCGGTGTCGATCAGCTGGGCGTCGGTCCCTCCGTCGCCGTCGTAGTCGACCAGGTCCGTGGTGGTCACGTCGAAATCGCTCATTGGTTCGTTCCTTTCCGATGGTGTTACAGCGGATGAGAGTCACACTCGCACCGGATTGTTGCAGCCGAATCCCAGATTTCTTGATGATTTTTAAGAAATCTGTTGGCTTGGCTGCTCTATAGGGATTTAAGGGCACAAAACGGGCGGCTGGGCGTCGCCTTCTCAGCTGAGCGCGCGGGCGGTGTGGATCAGCGGGACGTGGCTGAAGGCCTGTGGGAAGTTGCCGACCATCCGGCCGTAGCGGGGGTCGTACTCCTCGGCGAGCAGACCGACGTCGTTGCGGAGCGACAGCAGGTGCTCGAACAGCTCGACCGCCTCGTCCTTGCGGCCGATCATCGCCAGGACCTCGGCCAGCCAGAAGCTGCACGCCAGGAACGCCCCCTCGCCGCCGGGCAGGCCGTCCACCTCGTTGTCGGCCGAGACCGGGTAGCGCAGCACGAAGCCGTCGGCCATCAGTTCGCGCTGGATCGCCTCCACCGTCCCGATCACGCGCGGGTCCTCCGGCGGCAGGAAGCCGACGATCGGGATCAGCAGCAGGGCCGCGTCCAGCTCGGGCGAGCCGTAGGACTGGGTGAAGGTGCCGCGTACCGGATCGAAGCCCTTGTCGCAGACCTCGGCGTGGACGCGGTCGCGCAGTTCCTTCCAGCGCGTCAGCGGGCCGGGCTTGCCGAAGGTCTCCATGTGCTTGATGGCCCGGTCGAGGGCGACCCAGCACATGACCTTGGAGTGCACGAAGTGCCGGCGTGGGCCGCGCACCTCCCACAGCCCCTCGTCCGGCTCGTCCCAGTGCTCCTCGACATAGGAGATCAGCTCGAACTGGATGGTCCAGGCCCGATGGTCGGACTCCAGGCCCGAGACGCGAGACAGGTACAGGGAGTTCAGGACCTCGCCGTAGACGTCCAGCTGGAGCTGGTCGACCGCGCCGTTGCCGATCCTGACCGGCCGGGAGCCCTCGTAGCCGGGCAGCCAGTCGAGCTCAAGCTCGGTGAGCCGGCGTTCCCCGGCGACGCCGTACATGATCTGCAGGTCCTGGCCGCGGCCCGCGATGGCCCGTAGCAGCCAGGACCGCCACGCGCGGGCCTCGTCCAGGTAGCCGGAGCCGATGAGGGCGTCCAGGGTCATGGTGGCGTCGCGCAGCCAGCAGTAGCGGTAGTCCCAGTTGCGCACGCCGCCGAGGTCCTCGGGCAGTGAGGTGGTGGGTGCGGCGACGATGCCGCCGGTGGGGGCGTAGGTGAGCGCCTTGAGCGTGATGAGCGAGCGGACCACGGCCTCGCGCCACGGTCCCTGGTAGCCGCACCGCTCGACCCACTCGGCCCACAGCTCCTCGGTCGCGGTCAGCTGCTCGTACGGGTCGATCTCCTCGGGCCGGGGCTCGTGTGAGGGGTGCCAGGTGAAGATGAACGCCATGCTGTCTCCCCCGGAGACCTCGAACGTCGCCTTGTGGGCGTAGTCGCCGCCCTGGAGCGGGACGGGGGAGTGCAGCCACACGGAGTCGGGTCCGCCGACGGCCTGCAGGAGGCCGTCGCTGCGGCGCACCCAGGGCACGATCCGGCCGTAGTCGAAGCGGATGCGGATCTCGGTGGCCATCTTCACCGTCCCCGACACGCCCTCCACGATCCTCACCAGGTCGGGGTTGGTGTGCCGGGTGGGCATGTAGTCGGTCACCCGGACCGTGCCGCCGGGGGTGTCCCACTCGCTCTCCAGGATGAGGGTCTCGCCCCGGTAGCGGCGCCGGGTGGCGTGGGGCCGCCCGGCGTCCGCGGGGCCGATCCACCACTGGCCGTTCCCGGCGTTGCCGAGCAGTGCCGCGAAGCACGAGGGCGAGTCGAAGCGCGGCAGGCAGAGCCAGTCGATGGAGCCGTCCCTGCCGATCAGGGCCGCTGACTGCATGTCGCCGATGAGAGCGTAGTCCTCGATCCACATGCCTCGAAGCTAACGCTTCGGCGCGCTCCCCGGGGGCCGGGAGCGCAACCGCGCTCCCGGACGGGTCCGCGGCATGAAGAACTGGGTCAGCGGACCGATGCCGAGGGCGAACACCAGCGTTCCCACTCCCACGGTCCCGCCGAGCAGCCAGCCCGCGGCCAGCACGGTGACCTCGATGACGGTGCGGGCCGAGCGGATGGACAGGCCCAGCCGGTTCAGGCCGGTCATCAGGCCGTCGCGCGGTCCGGGGCCGAGACCGGCACCGATGTAGAGGCCGGTGGCCGCGGCGGTGGTGACGACGCCGAGCAGCAGGTACGCCCAGCGCGCGGCGAGCGCGTCCGGGGTCGGGGCCAGCCAGATGGCCGCGTCGGCGAACAGTCCGAGCAGGACGACGTTGCTGAGGGTGCCCAGCCCCGGCTTCTGCCGCAGCGGGATCCACAGCAGCATGACCAGGGCGCCCACGATGATGATCCAGGTGCCGATCGACAGGCCCAGGTGGATGGAGAGCCCTTGGTGGAACACGTCCCAGGGACTACCGCCCAGCTGGGACTCGATCTGCAGGCCGACGCCGATGCCGTAGAGCGCCAGGCCCGTGTACAGACGGGTGAGCCGGTTGGGAAGGGAGCCGAGGGTGGGCAGGGAGAGTTCGCTCATGATAGTCCCAATCGTCCGGGCCACTGCTTCCAGACAAAAGGGCCAATTACGGAAAGTGGCCTTATGGTGGTTGGGGTGGATCGATATCTCAGTGGCCCCCAGCTCGCCCGTCTCCTGGCGATCGACCCCGGCGCCAGGCCGTACTACCGGGTGCTGGCCCAGAGCGTGCGGTCGCTGGTCCTCGACGGGCGGCTGCCGGTGCGGGTACGGATGCCCGCCGAGCGCCACCTCGCCGAGGCGCTGGGCGTCAGCCGCACCACCGTGACCGCGGCCTACGACCTCCTTCGCGAGCAGGGGTACCTGGAGAGCAGGCAGGGGGCGGGGAGCTGGACGGCGCTGCCCGACGCGGGCTCGCTGGGCGCGGACAACCCGTGGATCGCCGCCGAGGACGACGGGTTGCTGCCGATGCACACCGCGGCCCCGAGCGCGATCTCGACGCTGCCCGAGGCGATCACCGCCGTCGGCGGCCAGTATCCCCGCTACACGCTCGGGACGGGCTACGACCCGCTCGGGGTCGCCCCGCTGCGCCAGGCGATCGCCGCCCGCTACAGCGCGCGGGGGGTGGCCACCCGGCCGGAGCAGATCCTGGTGACCACCGGAGCCCAGCAGGCCATCCACCTGGTGACCACGATGCTGCTCTCGCGCGGGGACCCGGTGCTGCTGGAGTCGCCCACCTACCCGCACGCCATCGACCTGGCCAGGATGCGCGGCGCCCGGATCGTCGGAGTCGGCGTCCCCGACGAGGGCTGGCATCACCTGGACCTGCTGACCTGCGCGATGCGTCAGTCGGCCGCCCGCCTCGCGTACGTGATCCCCGACTTCCAGAACCCGACGGGACACCTGATGGACGACACGGCGCGAGCGGCCCTGGCCGGTGCGGCGCGGCGCTACGGCACGGTCCTGGTGGTCGACGAGAGCTGGTGTGAGCTGGCGCTCGACGAGGAGGCCCGGGCCACGCCGCTGGCCGCCTTCGACACCGACGGGAGGGTGATCACCATCGGCTCGGCGTCCAAGCTGTGGTGGGGCGGGCTGCGCATCGGCTGGATTCGCACCACCGCCGCCACGGTTCGCCGTCTTGCCGTGCTCCGTGCCTCCATCGACATCGCCAGCCCGCTCTTCGAACAGCTGGTGGTGGCCAGGTTGTTCGAGGACATCGAGGGGGCCAGGGCCGAGCGCGCCCGCCTCCTCGGCGCCTCCAGGGACGCCCTGGCGGCCGAGCTGGCGGCGCGGATGCCCGACTGGAGCTTCGTTCCGCCCAGGGGCGGCGGCTCGCTCTGGGTGCGGCTGCCGGAATCGTCGGCCACCTCGCTGGCCGACGCGGCGGCCTGCCAGGGGGTCCGGCTGGCCCCCGGGCAGTGGTTCGGCGTGGACGGCACGCTGGAGGGGCGGCTGCGCCTGCCCTTCACCCAGCCGCCCCGGGTCCTCGTCGAGGCGGTGCGGCGCATCGCCGAGGCCAGGCTCAGAGGGGTGTACGGCATCCGGCCCGCCGAGCCTCTCACCCCCGTCCTCTGAGCCCGCTCCGGGAGGGCCTACTCGGAGGTGACGCCTCTGGCCAGCGGGGCCCGCAGTTTCAGCCGCATGGCCACGATGCGCAGCCCGAAGGCCAGCAGGGCGGCGGCCAGCGTGGCCGGCCAGCCGTGCAGATTCAGGGTGTAGAGCAGAGCCATGACCGCCGAGCCGAGCATGGCGGGCACCGCGTACAGCTGGCGGTCGTACAGCAGGGTGGGGATCTGCCCGGCGAGGACGTCACGCAGGATGCCACCGCCGACCGCGGTGATGACCCCGAGCAGGGCCGCGTGCAGGGGGGTGAGGCCGAAGTACATCGCCTTCTCGGTGCCGACCGCGCAGAACAGGCCGAGGCCCGCGGCGTCCAGCACGTTCACCGCGGGCATCACCCGCTCCACCTGTGGGTGCCAGAAGAACACGATCACCGTGGCCAGCACCGGCACGACCACGTAGCCGATGCTGGAGAAGGCGGCGGGCCGCACGTTCAGGATCAGGTCGCGGGCGATTCCGCCGCCCAGCGCGGTTATCTCGGCCAGCACGGCCATGCCCACCACGTCGAGCCGCCTGCGCACGCCCACCAGGGCACCGGAGAGAGCGAAGACGAAGATCCCGACGAGATCGAGCACATTATTCACGGATAAATCATCCCATGACCGGATATATGAGATTTCCGTCAAGGCGGCGGGGTGGTGTTCGGCGGCCGGTGCTCGCGCATCATCGTGTGGAGCCTGCCGGCGAACGCGAGCAGCACCAGCGACGCCACGACGGCGATCAGCGCGAGGGTCAGGAAGTACGCGGGCTCCGACATGTGGTTCTTCAGCCGCCCCGTCTGCCCGCCCACGGCGTCGCCCACCGAGATGGAGATGAACCACAGTCCCAGCAGCTGGCTCTTGAACGCCTCGGGGGCGAGCTTGGTGGTGACCGAGAGGCCGACCGGGCTCAGCGACAGCTCGCCGAAGACCTGGACGAGGTAGACCAGCACCAGCCACCAGACCGAGATCCTCCCGCTCTCGGCCAGCTTGGCGGCCAAAGCCATGATCATGAAGCTCAGGCCGTTGATGAACAGTCCCACCGAGAACTTGTGCGGAGCGGTCACCCGGTTGCCCAGCCTGACCCAGAGCGCCGCGAAGAGCGGCACGAAGATCATGATGAACAGCGGGTTGAACGACTGCGTGGTGGCCGGGGTGATCCGGATGCCGAACAGTGACAGGTCCGTCTTGTTCTGGGCGAAGAACAGCAGCACGGTCGGCGCCAGGTCGTAGATCGTCCAGAAGATGGCGGCGGCGATGAACAGCCAGATGTAGGCCTTCATCCGGGAGTGCTCGTCATCGGTCAGGTTGTGGCTGCCCAGCAGGATGTAGCCGAAGTAGAACACCGGCACGGTCACGATGAACAGCGTCATCACCAGCGCGAAGGTGTCGAGGTCGAAGGTGCCCGACGCCGTCCAGGCGGCCAGGCCACCACAGGTCACGAGCGCGGCGACGGCCGCCGCGAGGCCGAAGTGCCTGCGCTCGCGAGGGGTCAGCCGGTGTCCCGGCCGCTCGCCCACGCCCTTCAGATGCCGTCTGCCCAGCACGTACTGGGCAAGGCCCAGGGCCATGCCGACCGCCGCCGCGCCGAAGCCCAGGTGCCAGCGGTTGCCCGAGGCGAGCCAGCCGACGACGAGGGGGGCGATGAAGGCGCCTATGTTGATGCTCATGTAGAAGATCGAGAATCCGGCGTCCCTGCGTGCGTCGTCGTCCTGCGGATAGAGCTTGCCGACCATCGTGGAGATGTTCGGCTTCATCAGCCCGGTCCCGGCGATGATGAGGAGCAGTCCGAGCGCGACGAAGGCGCCGGTCTCGACGGGGATGGCCATGCTGATGTGGCCGCACATGATGACGGAGGCGCCCCACAGCACCGCCCTGCGGGCACCGAGCATCCGGTCGGCGATCCAGCCGCCGGGCAGGGCGACGAGATAGATGAGGGCGCCGTAGATGCCGACGACCGCCTGGGCGGTCTGCTGGCTCAGGCCCAGGCCGCCGATGGCGGGGGAGGCCGCCATGAAGGTGGCGAGGATGGCCCGCAGGCCGTACCAGCTGAAGCGCTCCCATATCTCGGTGCCGAACAGCGTCGCCAGGCCGCGTGGGTGCCCGAAGAAGGTCTTCTCGCGGGCACGTCTCCCCGATGGCATGCGCCCCCCAGAATGTCACAGTGTGATCAATTGGCAACTCTACGTGCACCCCCTGCCGGGGTGCCGAAGGCAACTGTGCATTGTGATGTTTCTTCTCCCTTTCAGGGTCTTGTCCGGGAGGAACGGCGTGTGGTGCGATGCATGCCACTCGTGCAAGTGAGCACTTTCAGGAGGCTCTGTATGACCGGTGTCCTTGAGGAGCGGGCGGCCATCGAGAGGGAGATCGCGGGCCGTACGGTCTGTGGTCAACTGAAGGAGGCGGCCGAGGGCGACCCCGACGCCCCGGCGTACTCCGACCCGGTCGAGGGGGGCTGGTCCACCCTGACCTACTCCGAGGCCCGGCAGCGGGTTCTGGAGATCGCCGCAGGGTTCGCCGCCCTCGGGCTGGAGCCCGGCGAGGCGGTCGCGCTCATGATGGTGAACCGCAGTGAGCACGTGCTGGCGGACCTGGGCGCGGTGCACGCCGGCGCGGTGTCGTGCTCGGTCTACTCGACCTTCGCCCCCGAGCAGGTGGCCTTCGTCGCCGGCGACGTCAAGGCGAAGATCGCGGTGCTCGGCGGACCGGCGGAGCTGGCCAGGTGGGAGCCGGTCCTTGACGACCTTCCCGAGTTGCGCAAGGTGATCGTGCTGGAGGGTGCCCCGGCCGGTGACCGGTTCGTCTCCTGGGACGACTTCCTGGCCCTCGGCCGCGACCGGCTCGCGGCCGACCCCGCCGCCGTCGATGCCCGCTGGCAGGCGGTGACCGCCGACGACGTTCTCACGGTCCTGTACACCTCGGGCACCACCGGCAACCCCAAGGGCGTGCCGCTGACCCATTCCAACGTGTTCTTCGAGGTCGTGGCCACCAACAGGATGGCCAACCTGCCCAGCAGGGGCACCCAGATCTCCTACCTCACCTACGCGCACATCGCCGAGCGGGTGCTCAGCCTCTACCTGCCGCTCTTCAAGCTCTCCCACACCCACTTCTGCACCGACCTCGCCCAGCTCGGCGCGACCCTCGGCCAGGTCAAGCCGGTGCTGTTCTTCGGCGTCCCGCGCGTGTGGGAGAAGATGATGGCCCGCCTGCAGGCACTGCTGGCCACCCAGCCCGAGGAGCAGCAGGAGGGCGTGCGCAACGCGATGGCCGCCGGGCTCGCCTACATCGAGGCCAACCAGTACGGGCGCACCCCCTCGCCCGAGGTGCTGGCGGCCTACGAGCAGGCCGACGCGGCGCTGCTGTCGATCATCCGATCGATGATCGGCTTCGACAACGCGGGCTGGCTCGCCACCGCGGCCGCGCCCATGCCGCTGGAGGTCCAGCGCTTCTTCGCCGGCCTCGGCCTGCGGGTCCTGGACGTGTACGGGATGACCGAGACGACCGGTGCCTTCACCGCCAACGCCCCCGACAGCTTCAAGCTCGGCACCGTCGGTCAGGCGGGTCCCGGCGTCGAGGTCCGCATCGCCGAGGACGGCGAGATCATCACCCGTAGCCCGGCCAACACCCACGGCTACCTGGGACAGCCGGAGGCCACCGCCGAGCTGATCGACGCCGACGGCTGGCTGCACACCGGTGACGTGGGCTCCATCGACGACGACGGCTTCGTCAGCATCCTCGACCGCAAGAAGGAGCTCATCATCACCGCGGGAGGCGAGAACATCTCCCCGGCCAACATCGAGAACTACCTCAAGGAGCACCCGCTCATCGGTCAGGCCCTCGCCTACGGCGACCGCCGGCCCTATCCGGTGGCGATCCTCACCCTCGACGGCGAGGTGGCCCCCGGCTGGGCGCAGGCCAACGGCATCACGTTCACCACCCTGGCGGACCTCGCCGAGCACCCCGACGTCCTCAAGGCCGTCGAGGGCGCCATCGCCGTCGCCAACGAGAAACTGGCCCGTGTCCAGCAGGTCAAGCGCTGGAGCCTGCTGCCGGTGGAGTGGACCGCCGAGACCGCGGAGCTCACCCCGAGCCTGAAGCTCAAGCGTCGCATCATCCACGCCAGGTACGCCGAGATCATCGACGGCATGTACGAGGACTGAGCGCCGCCCGCCGGCGCCGGATTCGGACTGCGGTCTCCGGTGCCGGCGGGCGGGCGCCGCTTTGCCCAACGGGGCGTGTGTCCTCTACCTGCCTGTTACCGGTGGACTCCTAGCCTCCTGGTCATGACGTTGAGAGTCCTTCTCGCATCCCTGGCGGCGGGGACCGTGGCCCTGCCGGTACCGGCAGGAGCTCCGGCGGCCGCCGCCGAGGACCTGACGATCCGCTCGGTGACCCTGCGTCCCGCGAATCCCGTGGTCGGGCCCGCGGACACGGTACGCATGGTGATAGAGGTGGTGGCCCGAGGCGTCACCGGCCCCGAGGGGGTGACGATCAAGGTCGAGCCGGGCGCGATCCCCGCTTCGAAGGGGACGTCCTTCCCCGTCACCGCGTCCCGCCCGGGCGGCGGTCCCGGCAGGGGCCCCGCCCTCGCGCCCGGCCCCGTACCCGGCCCGACCGTGTCCGCCCGCCTCGCCCCGGGCGCGGCGGGGATGACCGGGTTCCGCCCGGGGGAGGGGTGGGAGACCTGGCGGTTCGCGCCGGAGAAGAGCCTGAGCCGCTGGTATCCGGCCGGACCCTGGACCGTCTCGGTGACCGCGAGGGGCACGGACGGCGCCGAGGTCACCGGACATACGGGCTTCCTGCTGAAGCGTCTGACCAGGTTCGGCGGAGTCCAGGTGGCCCCAGGGGGCTCGGGGGTGCGCGTGACGGGCGCGCTGAACCGGGTCGACCCTCAGGGGCACCTGGACTATGCTCCCTTCCCCGGCCAGCCCGTCGAGATCATGCACCGGGCCGGTAAGGACGCCGACTGGACGAAGGCGGCCGGTGCCACGACCGACTCCCACGGACGCTTCACCAGGGTGGTGGGAGGGCGTACCGGCGGTGAGTGGCGGCTCAGGTTCGAGGGCACCACGCACTACGCCCCCAGGCTGGGGGTCATCCACCGGGTCTCGCCACGCTGAGGTGAGCTCACCTGCCGCCCCGACGGCCGCGCGTCCGGGACCTCCGTCTGGGAACGGGGCAGTGTGGAGCCCGCCGGTCGGGTCAGGCCAGGGCATGCACCGCCGCGCCGAACAGGGCGGGCAGCCGCCGGGCGGCCGGAACGATCAGCCGTCCGGCCGCCCGGTAACGGCGGCTGCCCACCAGCGCCCCGGTGAGCAGCCGGTGCCGTCGCGACAGCCGCAGCCAGGCGGCCTCGTACGCCCCGGGGACACCGGCCCTCAGGCAGTCGACCAGCAACCGCGCGGACGTCAGCGCGAGCGACACCCCCTCTCCGGTGAGCGCGTCGACGTAGCCGGCCGCGTCGCCGACCAGCAGCACCCGCCCCGCCACCCGGGCGCGGACCCGCTGGCGCAGTGGCCCCGCCCCGCGCACCGGGGTCGCGGCCGGTCCCTCCAGCCGCTCCAGGAGCGAGGGGAAGTCCGCCAGGTGTTCCGGATAGCCGCGCCGTCGGGAGCTCAGTACTGCGACCCCCACCAGGTTCTCGCCCACCGGCGTCACGTACGCCTCGCCGTCCGCCGCCCAGTGGACCTCGACGAAGTCCGTCCACGGCGCGACCGGATAGTGCCGTCGAAGCCCGTACCTGCGCGGCCCGCGGCAGGGCAGTTCCAGTCCGAGCAGGGCGCGCAGCGGGGAGTGCAGGCCGTCCGCGGCCACCAGCCAGCGGGCTCGCAGCCCCGCCGCCTCGACGAGACGGCAGTCCTGCCGCACGCCGTCCACCTTGCCGGGAACGACCCGCACGCCCAGTTCCCGCGCCCGCAGGGACAGTGCGCTGTGCAGCGCGGTCCGCCGTACGCCCAGGCCCGATCCGTCGCGGAACGCCGCCTCCGCCTCGTGCCGGCCGTCCAGGTAGCGGATGCCGCGCAGCGGCCTGCCCTCGACCCGTACCCCCAGCGACCGCAGGGCCGCGACCCCGGTGGGCATCAGCCCCTCGCCGCACGCCTTGTCCACCGGTACGGCTCTGGGCTCGACGACGACGGCCTCCATCCCGGCCAGGGCGGCGTGGATGGCGGTGGCCAGCCCGGCCGGGCCCCCGCCCGCGATCAGGACGTCGATCATGACGGCGTTCGCCCGGTGGTGGGCGGCGCACCGGCCGGTGGCGCCGGGGCTAGTGAGGTCAGAGCGTCCTCCTCGCAGCGGATCCGCACCCTCATCAGCGCGGCGTTGAGCACCGTGAACGTCAGCGCGGTGACCCACGCGCCGTACACCAGCGGCAACGCCGCCCCCTCGACGGCCACCGCCACGTAGTTGGGGTGGCGGAGCAGGCGCAGCCGGTAGGGCCCCCGCTCCACCAGCGGCAGGCCCGGCACCGTGATCACCTGGGTGTTCCACTGAGGGCCCAGCGAGACCACGCACCACCAGCGCAGACCCTGCGCGGCGACCACCAGGGCGAGCATCGGCCAGCCGAGCGCGGGCACGAAGGGCCGGCCGGCCAGACCCGCCTCCAGCAGGCATCCGGCCAGCAGAGCGGTGTGCAGGGCGACCATCCACGGGTAGTGGCCCCGCCCGTACGTCACCCCGCCGCGCGCCGTGCTCCATCGCGTGTTACGGCGGGCGACGATCAGTTCGGCGACCCGCTCAAGGCCGACGAGCAACACCAGCAGCAGGTACCAGGACGACAGATGCCAGGACATCGGGCTCCTACCAGCGCAGCAGTACGAGTTCGGAGCAGAATCCCGGCCCCATCGCCAGGAGCATCCCCGGGGTGCCGGGCGGCGGTGGCCGCAGGGCGAGCGTGTCCCGCAGGACGTGCAGGACCGAGGAGGAGGAGAGGTTTCCGATCGCGGCGAGCGAGCGCCAGGTGAGGTCCAGCGCGTCCTCGGGAAGCCGCAGCGTCTCGGCCACCGCCTCCAGGACCTTGGGGCCGCCCGGATGGCAGACCCACGCCGTCACGTCCTCGCTGCCCAGATCGTGGTCGGCGAGGAAGTCGTGCACGTCGTCGGCCAGGTAGGTGCGCACCACATCGGGAACACTCGCGTCGAGCACCACGCGGAAGCCGGTGTCGCCGACGTGCCAGCCCATCACGTGCTCGGAGCCGGGATACAGATGGCTGCGCGAGGCCACCACCGCCGGAGCCGCCCGTCCGGATGACCGGTGGGAGGCCGGCTCGCCGCCGGAGGGCGAGGAGCCCGCGGGGCCCGCGGGCCAGGCGGTCGCGGGAGCGCCCGCCGCCGGAGAGGACCCCGCGGGGCCCGCGGGCCGCGTCGTCGCGGAGGCGCCACTCGCCGCGCCGGCCCTGGAGGTCGCGGGCGAGCCGGTACGCCGGGGTCGCCACTCGTCACCGCAGGCCACCACGGCCGTCGCCCCGTCGCCGAACAGGGCGCTCGCCACCATGTTGGCGACGGAGGCGTCACCGCGCTGCAGGGTGAGGGAGCACAGCTCGACCGAGAGCAGCACCGCCAGCTGCTCGGGCCAGCCGTGCAGGTAGTCGTGGAGCCGGGCGATGCCGGCCGCCCCCGCGACGCAGCCCAGTCCGAAGATGGGGATCCGCTTGACGTCCGGGCGCAGCCCGAGCCGCCCGGCCACCCTGGAGTCCACCGAGGGGGCCGCGACGCCGGTCACCGAGGTGAAGAGGATCATGTCCACGTCCTCGGGGAGGGCTCCGGCCTCCTCCAGCGCGCCGCCCAGCGCCTCGGTGCCCAGTTCCACGGCCATCTCCACGAAGATGTCGTTGGCCGCCCCGAAGCCGTCCACTTTGGCGTACTGCTCAAGCGGTAGCGTCAGGTGCCGTGACTCCACCCGCGCGGAGGTGTGCAGCCGGTCGAGCAACCGGCGGTTGGCACCCTCGGGCAGGCACACCCGTGCGAACGCCTCGGTGATCTCTGCCTGGGAGTGCCGGTTCGGCGGGAGCGCGCCGCGGACAGCGACGATTCGCGTCATAAACAGACCCCCGGCTTGCGAACAGCGGACACCTGCCTTTTGCCCAGCTGGATCTGTGGCATGCGTCGCAACAGCCTCGGTGTCCGTTTCTCGGAGCATCTCACCTCGCAACTTTGTCGGTTTCTTAGAGTGATGTCCGCTTTTTTGAGATGTTCGGTACCCGCTTGCCCGGACCCCTCGGCCTACGATCGATCCGTGACGACGAGCCGGCCGATGTGCCCGGGGACAGGGCCGGCGCTCAGGGTCGTGCGGGGGCTGCTGCTGGCCTGCCACCCCGGGCCGAGTGTGGCGGTCACCGTCCTGGTGACCGCGCTGGCCGCGCTGAGCGGGCGTGACGCGGCCGGGTGCGTCCTGGTGGCGACGGCGGTGCTGACCGGGCAGCTCTCGATCGGCTGGTGCAACGACGCGGTGGACGCGGCGCGGGACGCCGCCGCGGGTCGTACCGGCAAGCCCGTCGCCGGTGGCGCGGTGAACGTCCGCACGGTGTGGGTCGCCGCGATCGCGGCCCTGACGTTCTGCGTGCCGCTCTCCCTGGCCTCGGGGTCGGCGGCAGGTGCGGTCCACCTCGTCGGCGTCGCCGCGGCCTGGGCCTACGACCTCGGCCTGAAGGCGACCGCGCTCTCCTGGCTGCCGTACCTGGTGGGCTTCGGCGCGCTTCCCGGGTTCGTGACCCTGGGCCTGCCGGGACATCCGTGGCCCGCCTGGTGGGCGGTCCTGGCCGCGGCGCTGCTCGGCTGCGGAGCGCACCTGGCCAACGTGCTCCCCGACATCCCCGCGGACCTCGCCGGTGGGGTCCGGGGCTGGCCGCAGCGGCTCGGCGTCGCCCGCGTCCGCGTCCTGATCCCGCTGCCGCTGCTGGCCGCGACCGCCCTGCTCGTCTTCGGCCCCACGGGGTCGCCGGGCGCGGGAGGTTGGGCGGCGCTGGCGGTGGCCGGAGCCTTCACCGCCTGCGGGGTGGCGCTGGGCCGAGACTCGCCGCGCGTTCCCTTCGCCGTGGCGGTCGCCGTCGCCGCGGTCGCCGTCGTCCTGCTCCTCGCCCGCGGCACCGCCATCACAGCGCCCTGACCCTGCCGGTCGCCTGCCGGTCGCCTGCCGGTCAGCCGGACGCCGCGGATGCCGGCTCGTTCCAGGAGATCCGGTAGTCGTACATCCAGGCCAGCGCGTTCCTCCTGTTCACCTGCCGCATGATCACCGGTAGTGCGAGATCGCGGAAGAGGGCGCCGACGGCTCCCTGCGCCTTGCCGCTCCCGTTACGTCTGCCCTGCTCCACGATCCGCTCCACCCGCTTCCGCCGTGCTGCCTCGAAGGCGGCGAACGCGTCGCGGGTGCCGGGGACGTCTCGCAGGCATTTGGCCAGCACCACGGCGTCCTCGATCGCCATGGACGCCCCCTGGCCGGAGGAGGGCGAGGTCGCGTGCGCGGCGTCACCCACGATCACCATGCGCTCGTTGAACCACTTCGGCACGGTCGGGACGTCGTAGGTGTTCCAGCCGGGCATGATGTGGTCGGTCGCGCCGATGATGTCGAGCATCGGTCCGGTGTCGTCGCCGAACAGTTCTGTGAGCCTGGTGCGCCACCGCGCCGGGGTGATCGCCGAGAGTTCCTCCGGTGTCGGCTCCCCGGGGCTCGGCGGGTTGGCGAACCACCACACCTCGCCGTCCGGATGGATCAGGTAGCCGAAAAAGCATCTTTTGCCGAAGATGAAGTAGCTCGTTCCCGGCTCGCCGGGCACCTCGACGCCGCGTGCGAAACCGCCGGTGTTCAGCAGGCCGACGTGCCGGGCGCGAGGTGCTCCGGCGTCGATGATCGCGCGAGTGCGCGAGTGGAGCCCGTCGGCGCCGATCAGCAGATCGCCTTCCGCCGCGCCGCCGTCGGCGAAGACCGCGCGCACCCCGGTCTCGGTGATCGAGGCGTCGGTGAGGCGCCTGCCGTAGTGGATCCGCACGCCGCGCCGTACGGCCTCGTCGCGCAGCACCCGATAGAGATCGGCGCGCCTCAGCGTCCGGCTGGGCTGCCAGGTGGAGGCGAGCGGCCTGCCGCGCCCGTTGAGCATCAGCATCCGCGAGGAGTCCATGCCCAGCTCGCCGACGAGATCGTGCAGGTCGAGGGGGCGCAGGGCCTCCAGGCCGTTGACCGCGAGGGTGAGGAAGGCGCCCACGCCATCGGAACCTCGGTCGTACGCCTCGAAGACCTCGCTGTCGATGCCGGCGCGTCGCAGGGCCATCGCCGTCACCGGGCCGGCGATGCCTCCGCCGACTATCAGGGCTTTTTTAGTCATAAAATGACTATACATAAAATAACTATTGCTGGATAGGCCGTTACGATGTGCACCATGTCTACGAGGCGATCCCCCCTGGCCATGGCGCTGCTCTCGCTGGTCTGTGAGGCGCCGATGCACGCGTACCAGATGCAGCGGATGATCAAGGAGCGGCACAAGGACGACGTCGTCAACGTCGCGCAGCGCAACAGCGTCTACCAGACCATCGACAGGCTGCTCCGCGACGGGCTCATCGCGGTCCGCGAGACCTCGCGCGAGGAGAACCGGCCCGAGCGGACCGTCTACGAGCCCACCGACGCGGGCCGGGACACGCTGCGGCAGTGGATGCGGACGATGCTCTCCGTGCGGGCCCGCGAGTTCCCGGAGTTCCCCGCCGCACTCGCCTTCATGCCCGTGCTGCCGCCCGATGAGGTCCGGGCGGCGCTCGACGAGCGCCTGATCTCCCTGGAGGCGCGACTGTCGGAGTTGGACCGCGACCTGACCGAGGGGGCGAAGTTCCTTCCCCGCCTCTTCCTGGTGGAGACCGAGTACCAGCGGGCCGTGCTCAAGGCCGAACTCGACTATGTCCGGGGCCTCGCCGACGACCTACGCGCGAGCCTGATCGACTGGGACTTCCGTCTCTGACGCCGGCTCGGTGAACACCGAGGGGTGACCGCTCATCCGAAAAGCCTTTCGGATGAGCGGCGGGTATTGATCCGGCTGCGCGGAAAACGCCACGACATCATTGCCGGCGTCCGGAAGGTTTTTTCTCAAACACCGGTAAGGTGTCGGCCGAAACCGGGATGTCAAACGTCTTCCGGGAGTGTGAATAGGAAATGACGCCGGTTGGCGGCGGCATTCATTCCTGGTTTTCGAGTTTTATTATAGGTTTTGTGGGTTTTCCTGTTCCGGGGTCGGTGCGTCATTATTGGTCTCATAACATTCTCCCCCATTGACACCCTCCGGACATTTAGGGAACATTCAAAAGATTTTCCTTGGCCGACAATGTGATCAATAAGCCCCTCGGACTCGTCGGGTGGACCCTCGGGAGAGTCGGCCTCCCGTAGTTTCCCGGCCGACCAACAGCGCCGTTTCCGGTTCGCTCCAGCCCCGCGGCCACAGCGGGGGAGCGACGGACAAGTTCACCGCCGCCACCTTCGACAGCACCACCACCGCGCCGGTGGTGGTGATTAGACCTGCCCGGAGAACATCGACGAGAAAACCAGCCAGCCAGCAACAAGGAGCTCGACGGTGAACAGAAACAAGGAGGGTCCGGTGCCGGTCCGGCCGTTGCCGGAGACCGGACAGACCGAGGACACGCGGCTCGCCGTGAACGGTGGTGACCCCGTCCGGCACACGCCCTGGCCGACCTACGACAAGGGGGCCGTCTTCGTCCATTCCGAGGACGAGGAAGCGGCGTTACGCGCCATCCGCAGCCATCTCTACTTCCGCTACGACTACCGATCCCAGCAGGACACCGAGTGCGGCAAGTTCGAGGAGGAACTGTGCCACTATTTCGGCAGCAAGCACGCGCTGGCCGTGTCCAGCGGCACCACCGCGCTCGCGCTCGCCATCATGGCGGCGGGGATCCCGCCGGGCTCGCTGATCGCCTGTCCCGGCTTCACCTTCGTGGCCACCCCCAGCGCCATCGTGCTCGCCGGATGCACACCCATCCTGGTGGAGGTGGACGAGAACCTCCACATGGATGTCGACGATCTCCGTCGCCGCTGGACACCCGAGATCAAGGGAATCCTGGTGGTCCACATGCGTGGCTTCGCCGCCGACATGGAGGCGGTGACGCGCTTCGCCGCCGACATGGGCGTGCCGGTGTTCGAGGACGCGGTCCCGGCCCTCGGCGCGGAACTGAAAGGCAGAAAACTCGGCACCTTCGGCCTCGCGGGCGCCTTCAGCACCCAGTCCGACAAGTCGCTCAACTGCGGCGAGGGCGGTTTCCTGGCCACCGACGACAGCGTGCTCTTCGCCCGCGCCGTCGTGCTCTCGGGCGCGTACGAGGGACGCTTCCGGCGGCACTTCCCGGACGGCGAGACACCGATCGCCACCGATCTCGACCTGCCGTTGTTCAGCTTCCGCATGGACGAGATCCGCGCGGCCCTGCTGCGCGCCGAGATGACCCGGCTGCCGATGCGCCTGGAACGCTTCCGCGGCAACTACGCCTACGTGACCGCGGCCCTTTCCGACCTCCCCCAGATCGCGATCCGCCAGCCCGTGGACCCCGGCGCCTATCTGGGCGAGGCGTTCATCTTCCGGGTTCCCGGCGTGGACGCGAAATGGTTCGCCCGCGCGCTCTGCTGCGAGGGCGTCGACGCGCGAAACCTCGGCTCCGACGAGGACACCAACGTGCGGGTCTTCTGGAACTGGCGGTTCATGTTCGGCGCCAGGGGCGTCGAGGAGATCAAGGCGTTGCTGCCGAACACCACGCGATACCTGGAGCAGGCGGTGGACATCCCGCTGTCCTCCAACCTCTCGGCGCAGGACTGCGATCACCTGATCAGGGCGGTCCGCAAGGTGGCGGCGGCCGTCGCGCCGGACCGCGGCCGGCGAACCCCTCTGGTAGACGGGTACGCCTCCGTCGACCAGGGCTCCGCCCTGCCGGCGGATCCGGTCACCGGGCTGGCCGACACCGCGCCCGTCGGGCAGTAGCGATGGAAGCCCCCACGGAGAAGAGCACGATGCCACGCCTCGCCCTCGCCGGGGTCTTTGGAGGACTCTTCTGCGGTTACCTGGGCCTCACCGCGGCGATCCCGGTGCTGCCGGGCTTCGTCAGGGAGAGCTTCGGCGCCGGCGATTTCGCCGTCGGGCTGGTGGTCATGGCGACGGCGCTCACGGCCCTGCTGGTGAGGCCCGTCTCCGGCCACCTGGCCGACCGGTACGGCCATCGCCTCGTCATGCAGGCAGGCGCGCTGGTCATCGCCGTCGGCGGCCTGCTCTACTTCCTGCCGCTCGGCCTGAGCGGCCTGGTCGCCGTCCGCCTGCTGGCCGGCGTCGGCGAGGCGTCGCTCTTCACCGCGGGTGCCGTCTGGGTCGTCTCGCTCGCGCCGCACAACCGCCGCGGGCAGCTGATCGGGCTCTACGGCGTCAGCATGTGGGGCGGGATCTCGGTGGGGACCTTCCTGGGCGCGCTGCTGCTGAACTTCGGTTACGGCGCGGTGTGGGGCTTCAGCGCCGCCACCGCGCTGGTCGCCCTCCTGCTGATCAGCGCGGTTCCCGCCCCCGCACGCGCGGGGCAGCCGGGCGAGGTGCGGCAGAGCGGTGGGCACACCCTGCTGCCACGCCCGGTACTGCTGCCGGGGCTGGCCCTCGGGCTCGCCGCCGCGGGGTACGCGGGCCTCGCCGCCTTCGTCGTCCTGCACCTCCAGGCCCGCGGCGTCCAGTCGGGCGTCGTGGTGCTCAGCGGCTTCAGCGCCGTCTACGCCGGCACCAGATTGTTCATCGGCCACCTACCGGACCGGCTCGGGCCACGCAGGGTCGCCACCTGGTCCGGCATCGGCGAGGCCGGCGGCCTCGCGATCATCGCCCTGGCGCCGAACCTGCCTGTCGCCGTGTTCGGCAGCCTGGTCATGGGAGCCGGGTTCTCGCTGCTGCACCCGTCGCTCGCCCTGATGGTGATGAACCGCACCGACCCGTCGAGGCAGGGGGCCGCGATCGGCGCCTACACCTCCTTCTGGGATCTGGGCCTGGCCGTCTGGGGGCCGCTGATCGGAGTGGTCGCCGCCGGTTTCGGCTACCCCGCGGTGTTCGTCGCCGGCGCCGTCTGCGCGATGTTGGCCGTGGCCGTGGCGCTCTGTGTCCGCGGGCAGGACGCGCAGCCGGCGGCCGTGAGTTGAGTCAGGAGCACGTCATCAACGGATCGAACCTCTCGAAGACATCTCTCAAGATCCTCTGCATCACCGGATGGTGCCGCAACGGCAGCACCATCATCGGCAACATCCTCAACGAGGTCCCAGAGGTCTTCCACGTCGGGGAACTGCACTTCCTGTGGAAGAACGCGGCGGGCAGGGGAGCGAACAGCTCGTGCGGCTGCGGCAGGCCGCTGACCGAATGCCACATCTGGTCGAGGATCCTCCCGCTCGGGCGGCCGGCCGGGGTCTCCGCGCAGGCCCACGCGGACACCGTCATCCGCCGCCAGCTGGCCTGTGTGCGGACGAGGCACACCTGGCGGGTGCTCGACCGCGGGCTGCACTCCGAGGAGATCCGCGAGCACGCCGCCCTGATGACGCGGACCTACCACGCCGTCGGCGAGCTGACCGGCGCCCGCGTCCTCGTGGACACCACCAAGATCCCCGGCGAGGCGGCCCTGCTGCCGCACCTCGACGGGGTGACGCCGTACTACGTCCATCTCGTACGCGACCCCAGGGCGGTCGCCCAGTCGTGGAGCCGGGAGAAGCAGTACTGCTACGTCATGTCGTCCAGGAAGAGCACCGCCTACTGGCACGGTTTCAACGTGGCCTCGCAGGCGATCGTCCGCCGCCATCGGGACCGATCGATGTTCCTGCGCTACGAGGAGTTCATCGCCGATCCGGTGGGAACGGTCGACGCGCTGCTGCGGCTCTGCGGCGAGGACCCGGTCGCCAATCCGATGCGGGGCCGGACGATCGAGCTCCGTACCAACCACACGGTCACCGGCAATCCCGATCGTTTCCACACCGGCACCACCATCATCCGGGACCGGGACGACTCCTGGCGGACCGATCTGCCGCTGCCCGCCAGGCTGGCCGCGGCGACGCTGTCATGGCCGCTGTTCCGGCGCTATGGCTACCGCTACGGCGGCACGCCTCCCACCGGTTCACGACGGGCCGGCACCGCGCCGCCGCGGGCGACCGGGGAGCGCTAGGGGCCGGATGCCGAACAGCCCGCACGGCAAGGAGGAGGACGTTTGGAACTGGGGCTTGAGAACAAGGTCGCGCTCGTCGCTGGCGGATCCAGCGGCCTCGGCCTCGCCACCGCCATGGAGCTGGCCAGGGAGGGCGCGCATGTCGCGATCGGCGCACGCGACCGCGACCGGCTCGCGGAGGCCGAACGCGGCCTCAAGGAGGTGGCACGTGGCCGGATCCACGCCACGAGCGTCGACATCACGGACGGGGAGGCGGCGCGTCGCTGGGTCGACGAGGTCGCCGCCGACTTCGGCGTCCTGCACATCGTGCTCGTCGGCGGCGGCAGCCCGCCGATCGGCACCGCCTCGCAGTTCGAGCAGGCCGATTACCAGGCGGCCATCGACAAGGTGCTCTCCCCGGCGCTGACCCTGGCCCTCGCGGCGCTGCCGCACCTGAAGGCCGCCCAGTGGGGCCGGTTGCTCTTCGTGGCCTCGGAGACGGCGAGCGTCCCCATAGCCCAGCTGGCGCTCTCCGGGGTGACCCGCGCCGCCATCGTGCGCTTCGCCCAGTCCCTCGCCTCCGAAGTCGGCCGCGACGGCATCACCGTCAACGTGCTGGCACCCGGTACGACCCGTACCCCACCGGTGGAGCGGGCGGCGGCGAAGCTGGCCGAGGACGGCGACGTCGAAGCCCGGCTGCGTGCCATGGGCCGGCACAACGCCCTGGGCCGCGTCGGGGACCCGGCCGAGTTCGCCGCCGTCGCGGCCTTCCTCGCCGGAGAGCGGGCCTCGTTCGTCACCGGCGCGCTCCACCTGATCGACGGCGGCGCCAGCGTGGTGGGGCCGGAGCCGGCGCACCTCACGTCCGCGCGCCAGGACACCTACACATGACGACCCAGGTCATCTCCACCGAAGGAAGGACCCCGTGATGTCAACGACCGGCCAGGCCTACACCGAGAGGGACGTCAGTGACTTCTTCGACCAGACCCTTCAGACCTACCTGAGCTTCTGGGACGGTGACGGAGTCCTGCACACCGGCTACTTCGCGGACGACGCCGACGACGACTACCGTGCCGCCGCCGAGCGGACGTCCGACATCCTGGCGGCGGACGCCGGAATCGACGGTTCGTCGTTCGTGCTCGACGTCGGCTGCGGCTGCGGCAACTTCCCGATCCACCTCGCCAGGCGGTTCGGCTGCCGCTGCGGGGGACTCGACCTGAGCGCCGAGCGCGTCAGGTTCGCGCGAGAGGCCCTGACCGCCGAGAACGGGCTCGACATCGAGTTCCGCCAGGGCTCGGTCACCCGGATGCCGTACGAGACCGGCACCTTCAGTCACGTCGTCAGCCAGGACGCGCTCTGCCTCGTACCGGATAAGCCGCGCAGTCACCTCGAAATCCACCGCGTCCTGCGGCCCGGAGGCGTCTTCGCCTTCTCCGACTTCCTCCAGCCCAAGAAGGAGATCGGCGAGCGCGCCCGCAGGCACGTCTACGACCGGGTGAGATGGAACGGCGGCTACTCCTTCGTCGGCTACCAGGCCGCTCTGGAAGAGGCCGGATTCGAGATCCTCCTCGCCCGCAACCTGGAGAGCCACATCCGGCAGACCTACCGCGTGCTGGGCAGGATCGCCCGCGAGCGCGCAGAGGCGACGCCGGACGCCTCGGCGCGCGACTGGATGCTGGCCTTCTCCGAGTCCTGCGCGGAGATCCAGATCGCCATCGACGACGGCGAGTTCGGCTGGGGGATGTTCGTCACCCGCAAGCCCGGCAACGCCACGCCCTAGCGCCGAACCACCAGTAGCGAGGAAGCCATGCAGCGCACAGAAGGCATGAAGTCGACGATGGCGGAAGTCGTCGCCGAGCGGAAGAAGCAGATGTCGCCGGGCCGGCTGTTCGTCGAGGCCTGTGCCGCCAAGGGACTCGAAGCCTCGGTGGAGTACGACGTGACGATCACCGACTCGCTGACGAGTTCGCGGCGCAAACCGCGCTACCCGGCGCGCAACATGCTCAAGGTCGTCGACCTCTCCAGGGACCCCCGGCGGTTCTACTGGCACGAGAGCCCGCCCCTTCCCGGCGACCCTCAGGTCACCGAGGCCGACCTGAGACGCGAGGCGGCCAACCGCTTCCACCGGTCGCCGATCCCCGAGCTCTATCCCACCACCGCGTGGGTGCAGGTTCCGCCGGACCTGTGGGAGGACCCCGAGACCTTCGAGTCGTTCATCAACTACCGGCTGATCGTCCGTCTCGGCACGGCCGAGAACCACACGATCATCCGAGGCAGGGGCGGGTTGCTGAACATCCCGGGGGTCATCCGCATGACCTCGAAGGGACCGTTCGGCTCGACGATCCTCGCGGCGTGCAACGAGGCGGAGCAGATGGGAGGCACCGCCGACGGCCTCATCATCAATCCCGTCGACTACTACAGGTTCATGGGGCAGGGCCGCCTGATGGACGATCTGGAGCAGAACGGCGTCTTCATCGTGCGGACGCGCCTGGTCGATCCGGGAACCGCCATCGTCGGCGACTTCGGGCACGGCGCCCAACTGTTCGACGCGGGACGCTCGGTGATCCGCTTCGCCGAGCCGCCCCCGGGAACCTTCGCCGAGCCCGGCATCGCGCTGATGGCCGAGATCTACGAGCGGGTCGTGATCAACCTGCTGACCAACTTCTTCATCGTGACCCTGTAGTCGCGCCCCGTGATCGTGTCGCCGTAAAGGACAGCAGATGCCGACGATGCCCTCCCCGAACCCGGCCCCCCTCCGGTACGACCCTGACGTCCTCGTCATCGGCGGCGGCGTCGTCGGCCTGTTCTGCGCCTACTACCTGCGCCGCGCAGGCAACAGCGTGACCGTCGTGGAACGGGGGCCGGTCGGCGGCCTCCAGTCCTGTTCGTATGGAAACACCGGCTTCGTCGGCACGCAGGGCGCGCTTCCCCTCGCCGAGCCCGGCGTGATGGCCCAGGGACTGCGCTGGCTGCTGAACCCGGAAAGTCCCTTCTACATCAGACCGCGCCCGGACCCCGAGCTGTTGTCGTGGCTCTGGCACTTTCGCCGTGCCTGCAACGAGCGCGACGCGAAGGCCGGTTTCCAGGTACTGGTCGACATGAAGAAGCGGAGCCTCGGGATCCTCCGTGAGCTCTGCGCGTCGGATGGCCTGGCCTCCACCTTCACAGCCCAGGGGATGCTGCTCGCGTACCGGACACGGCAGGGATTCGAGAAGGCCTGCCGGGCGGTGCCGGGAACGGTCGCGAGCGGCGTGCCGCTGCGCGTCCTCGGCCCGGGGGAGCTGCGCGCGCTCGAACCGGACGCCGAGTTCGACATCCACGGCGCCCTGTACAACGAGGAGGGTGCCTACCTGCGTGTCCCCGACTTCGTCACCGGACTCGCCCGGACGCTCGGCGACATGGGCGTGGAGATCCACGAGCACACCGGGGTCGTCGGTTTCGAGGTCGCGGGAGCCGAGGTCAAGCGGGTCAGGACGGTTCACGGGGACTTCAGCCCTCGCGAGACGGTCATCGCCGCCGGGACCTGGTCGGCGGAATGCGCTCGCGGGCTGGACATCGGGCTCAGGCTCCAGCCCGCCAAGGGCTACTCCGTCACGGTCAAGGCACCGGGCAACGCGCCCCGGCTGCCGGTCCTGCTGGGCGAGGGGAAGGTCGCGCTCGTACCGCTCGGCGACCGCCTCCGCTTCGGCGGAACCCTGGAGCTGTCAGGCATGGACACCGCGATCTCCCGCAGCCGGGTGGACGGCATCCTGCGAACCGTTCAGGTGTACCTCCCGAAGATGGAGAGCACCGAGACTCTCGAAACCTGGAGTGGGTTTCGTCCCTGCAGCCCGGACGGCCTCCCCTTCCTGGGGCGTGCCGCCCCCTACCGCAACCTCTCCGTCGCGTGCGGTCACGGCCACATCGGCATGGGGCTCGCACCGGTCAGCGGCAGGCTGATCGCACAGCTCGTCGCCGGAGAGCGACCCGAGATGGACCTCACCCCGCTGAGTCCCGGCCGCTACGGTGGCGGGCCCCCGCGCCGCCTCCGCCTGCGTCCCGGGCGATGAGAGGCGTCCCACCCCCCCGCTTGCGGCGATGGGACACCGGACCTCGCGCCGTGACCGGCCCGGATCCCGCCGCCAGACGACACGACCGCAACACCCGACGGGAGAGAACCGCCATGGCCACCGGAGCGGAAACGGAGCACGACGTCGCGATCGGCGTCCTGTGCTGCGACACCAACTTCACCAAGGTCCCGGGGCACATCCGCAACCGGGCCACCTTCGACTTCCCCGTCATCTACCGGGTCGTGGACGGCGCGACCGCCGAACGCGTGGTGACCCAGGCCGACCCGCGCCTGCTCGACCCGTTCATCCAGGCCGCTCAGGAACTCGAAGCGCGGGGCGCGGCCGCCATCACCGGTGCCTGCGGCTTTCTCGTCATCTTCCAGAGGCAGCTGGCCGACGCGGTCAACGTCCCGCTGCACGCCTCAAGCCTGATCCAACTGCCCATGGTGCACCGCATGATCCGCTCGGATCAGAAGGTCGGGCTGCTGGTCGCCAAGAAGCCCTCCCTCACCCGGCGTCACCTGGCGGCCGTCGGCGCCGAGCACGTCCCGGTCTGCGTCGTCGGCCTGGAGGACCAGCCGGAGTTCCGCGAGGTCATGCTCGAAGCCCGGCGCCCGGACCTCGACGCCGACCGCCTGGGCCGCGAAGTGCTGGGCCAGGTCGAACAGCTGGCGAAGGAGAACCCCGACATGGGGGCGCTCGTCATCGAATGCACCGACGTGGTGCCCTATGCCCACCAGATCCAGGCACACCTCGGCATACCGGTCTTCGACATCGTGACCCTCACCGAAATGGTCCACCGGAGCCTGACCCGCCGACCCTTCGGCGCCTCCGGCACGGGCCAGTGCCCCGTCGACGGTGGTGAACACGCGGTTCTGAATCCGGGTTCCCCGGGAGGCCCCTGACCGCACCGGCACAGAGGCTGATCGCCTTGGCGTCGCCCGGCCGTTTTCGAGGATCAGGGCTCAGGGGCGGGCCGGCTCGCCGGCTGAGAGGTGGGTGTCGCCCGGCTCCCCGGGGAGCCCTTCCGGGGGTCCTGTTCGTATGGTTATTGAGTTGCGGGGAGGTGGGGGTTCTGGCGTTATTGATCTCGTTCGGGATGTGACCGGGAGGAGGCGATGTGGAGATGTCGTACAACGAGGTGATGGGTGGGCGTGCGCCGATCCGCATGTGGGCCGACCCGGCCGAGGTCGAGCCGAACGTGATGCAGCAGCTTCGTAATGTGGCGAACCTGCCGTGGGTGCAGGGGGTCGCGGTGATGCCGGACGTGCATCACGGGATGGGCGCGACGGTGGGGTCGGTTATCGCGATGCGTGACGCGGTCTCGCCCGCGGCGGTCGGGGTCGACATCGGCTGCGGGATGACCGCGGTGCGGACCTCCTACCGGGTGGAGAGCCTTCCCGACAATCTGGCCTACCTGCGTTCGAAGCTGGAGCAGGCGGTGCCGGTCGGCTTCGGGCACCACAAGCGGCCGGTCGACCCGACCAGGCTGCAGGGGTTCAAGGCCGCCGACTGGGCGGGCTTCTGGAAGGACTTCGACACGCTGGCCCCGGCGGTACACCAGAGGAGGGAGCGGGCCGAGGTGCAGATGGGCACCCTGGGTGGGGGGAACCACTTCCTGGAGGTCTGCGCCGACGACGAGGGCGTGGTCTGGGTGGTGCTGCACTCCGGGTCGCGCAACATCGGCAAGGAGCTGGCCGAGCACCACATCGGACAGGCCCAGGACCTGCCGCACAACCAGGACCTGCCGGACCGCAACCTGGCGGTGTTCGTCGGGGGCACCCCGCAGATGGACGCCTACCGGCGCGATCTGTTCTGGGCGCAGGACTACGCGCGGCGCAACCGGACGGTCATGATGGCCCTGGTCTGCGACGTGCTCCGGCGCCACCTGGCGGGCATCACCTTCGAGCAGCCGATCTCCTGCCACCACAACTACGTGGCGGAGGAGCGCTACGACGGTGTGGACGTGCTCGTCACCCGAAAGGGTGCGATCCGCGCTGGATCCGGTGAGTTCGGCATCATTCCCGGCTCGATGGCGACCGGCACCTACATCGTGAAGGGCCTGGGGAACCCCGCCGCGTTCAACTCGGCCTCGCACGGCGCGGGTCGCCGGATGAGCCGGAACAAGGCGAAGAAGACCTTCACCCTGGCGGACTTCAAGGCGCAGACCGCCGGCGTCGAGTGCCGCAAGGACACCGGGGTGATCGACGAGATCCCCGGCGCGTACAAGGACATCCAGTCGGTCATGGCCGCGCAGACCGACCTGGTCGAGGTGGTCGCGCACCTGCGGCAGCTGGTCTGCATCAAGGGCTGAGCGATCGGTCCGCGACCAGGGCGTGCGCCGTTTTCGAGGGACGTGAGGACGCGGGGACCTCAGGGACCGGATCGTCCGGACAGACCAAGCAATACCTCAAGGAATCAACCATCTCGTGGTGATGTTGGAGTGGTCGAGGCCCGTTTGGGGCTGGGTAGGGGGCTGGCCATAGGCTGGCCCCCTGCTCGATAGGTGACCGACTGGGAGGTGGCGCCCCGTGTTGCAGGATTCATTCGGCCGTGTGGCGACCGATCTGCGGGTGTCCCTCACGGACCGCTGTAACCTGCGCTGTTCTTACTGCATGCCGCCCGAGGGCCTGGAATGGTTACCCAACCCCGAACTGCTGACCGCCGACGAGATCGTCCGGTTGGTCACCATCGGGGTGGAGCGGCTGGGCATCACCGAGGTCCGCTACACCGGGGGCGAGCCCCTGCTCCGCCGCGAACTGGTCGACATCGTGACCCGCACCACCGCGCTCGTCCCCACCCCGCAGGTCTCGCTGACCACCAACGGGATCGGGCTGAGCCGGATGGCCGGCTCCCTGGCCGTCGCCGGCCTGCACCGGGTCAACGTCTCCCTCGACACCCTCGACCGCGAGACCTTCAAGAAACTCGCCCACCGTGACCGGCTGGCCGACGTTCTTGCGGGCCTGGAGGCGGCGCACGCCTCCGGCCTGCGCCCCGTCAAGGTCAACACCGTGCTGATGCGCGGGATCAACGACCACGAGGCCGTGCCGTTGCTGCGCTACTGCCTGGAACGGGAGTACGAGCTGCGGTTCATCGAGCAGATGCCGCTGGACGCCCAGCACGGCTGGCGCCGGGAGAACATGATCACAGCTGACGAGATCCTCGCCCGGCTCCAGGCCGCCTTCGACCTGACCGACGCCGATCCGGTGGAACGCGGTAGCGCTCCTGCGGAACTGTTCCTCGTCGAGGGGGGCCCGGCCAGGGTCGGCGTCATCGGCTCGGTCACCCGCCCGTTCTGCGGTGCGTGCGACCGGGTGCGGCTCACCGCCGACGGCCAGATCCGCAACTGCCTGTTCGCCACCGACGAGTCCGACCTGAGGAGCGCGATGCGCTCGGGGGCGAGCGACGACGAGATCGTCGAGCGTTGGCGGTCCGCGGTCCGGATCAAGAAGGCAGGTCACGGCATCGATGACCCGACCTTCCTGCAGCCGTCCCGCCCGATGTCCGCCATCGGCGGATGATCGCCCGCCACGACGCCTGCGTCCTGGCGGGCGGTCTCGCGAGACGGCTCGGCGGCCGGGACAAGCCCGCCCTGCACGTCTCGGGCCGCCCGCTGGTCGAGTCGGTGGCCGCTGCCGTACCCGGCGCCGGCAGGCTGGTCGTCGTCGGGCCGCCCCGCCCCGGGCTGCCACACGCGATCTTCCGCCGTGAGGATCCACCCGGAGGCGGCCCCGTTCCGGCGCTGCGGGCGGGGCTGGCCGAGGTGACCGCGCCGTGGGTGGCGCTGCTCGCCGCCGACCTTCCGTTCCTGACCGCCGAGCACGTGTCCGCGCTGCTGGACGCGGCAGGCGCGGGAACGGGGACGATGGCGTACACGGAGGGGGCGCGGGCGGGAGCGGTGCTCGTCGACGACGGTGGCCGCGAGCAGTGGCTCGCCGGGGTCTGGCATACGGCGAGCCTGGTGCGGGCGCTCGCCCGCTACGAGGGGCGGTCGCTGCACGGGCTGCTGGCCCCGCTCGACCCGGTCACGCTTCGTCTCGCCGGGCAGCCGTGGTTCGATTGCGACACGATGGACGATCTACAGCGGGCACGGGCTTCGAAGGCCCAGGTGGCACCACCGCTGAGAGGGAGTGAGAGTTGAACGTGCTGACGGAGTGGACCGCGCTGGTCTGCCGGGAGTTGGGCATCGATCCCGCGACGGTCGACCGTGACGAGGTGCTCGACCTGACGAAGGAGGTCGCGCACGGAGTGGCTCGGCCCGCCGCGCCGCTGACGGCCTATCTGCTCGGTGTGGCGCTGGGGGCGGGCACGGCGCCGCCGGATGCCGTGGAAAGGCTGACCGCGCTGGCGCGTAACTGGGAGCAGACAACCGATACTCAGGGTGAGAAATAATGTCAAGGAAAAGGTGAGGACAACTAAAAGTCATAAGAAAAGGGCGACGCCGGGTGGTTACGGGGGCAAACCACCCGGCGTCGCTTCATCGGCGTTCCGACGGGGGCCCGGAACGCCGGCACCAGTGCCCCGACGGGGGACCAGGGCACTTGGCTAAAGCGTACACCTACAACCCTTAGAGTGCGTCAAGACTTAGTCACGACCCGATCTCGCGTCGGTGGCGTGGAATCTCACTCTGTCCGGAATCTTCCACGTCAGGGGCTCCCGGCACCCCGCGTGGCGGCGCATTGGCCCCGATCACGGCAATATATGGTAAAAAGATCGCCCCGGCGAAGAGCAGCAGCCGTACGGGTAGCGGAGCGGGCACGGTGAAGGCGAGGATCAGGCAGATCAGCCGGATCCCCATCTTGATGAAGTAGCTCTTCTCGCGCTTGCCGATGTCGGCACTCAGGGAGGGCTGGGCATCCGTCACCTGATGAACCACCGGGCGCTTGTGCCATCCCTTCACGATTCCCAATCTAGGCCTCATATCGGCTGGTGGCGAACGGTCATGTAATCATCGCTTTCCGGGAAGAAGCATGAGATGACAGATCGAACGTACCGGGTGACCGAGATAGTCGGCACTTCGGGGGAGAGCATCGAGGCAGCCGTGCGCAACGGAGTCCGCCGTGCCTCCCGGACCCTGCGTCACCTCGACTGGTTCGAGGTGACCGAGATCAGAGGGCACATCGAGGAGGGGGAGGTCGGCCATTTCCAGGTCGGGATGAAGGTCGGATTCCGGCTGGAGGACGACTGAGCCCGCCCGCGGCGGCCCCCCGATGGAGGACCCCTTCGGCACGGCACGATCCGCCCGGCAGGGCCTAGCTGGCCTGGCTGACCGTCGACATGTTGAAATCGGGCACCCGGATCGCCGGCATGATCGCGCGATTGAAGTAGTCGCTCCACTCGCGCGGCAGGGTCTGCTCGGAGGCGCCGACCTCGGTGAGGCGGCGGAGCAGGTCCACCGGGCTCTCGTTGAAGCGGAAGTTGTTCACCTCGCCCACGACCTCGCCGTTCTCCACCAGGTAGACGCCGTCGCGGGTCAGGCCGGTCAGTAGCAGCGTCTGCGGGTCGACCTCGCGGATGTACCACAGACAGGTGAGCAGCAGGCCGCGCTCGGTGGAGGCGATCATCTCCTCCAGCGACCGGCCGCCTTCGGGGCCTCGCATGATCAGGTTGTCGATGGCCGGGGTCACCGGCAGGCCGGTCAGCTCGGCGGAGTGCCGGGTCTGCAGCAGGTTGGCCAGTCTGCCGTCGGAGATCCAGTCGGTGGCCGCCAGTGGCAGCCCGTTGTCGAACACCGAGCTCTCCCGGCTGGAGGCGTGCGCCACCACGAACGGCGGGCACTCGATACCCGGCGCGGCGGGGTCGGCGTACAGGCGGATCGGCGACTCGGAGAGGACCTCGCCGACGCGGGTGCCGCCGCCGGGCCTGGAGAAGACGGTGCGTCCCTCCAGGGCGTCGCGGGCTCCGGCCGTCCAGTACAGGTAGATCATCAGATCGGCCACGGCCGTCGGCGGCAGCAGCGTCTCGTACCGGCCCGCGGGCAGGTCGACACGGTTCTCAGCCCACTCAAGCCGCCGGGCCAGCGTGGCGTCCAGGGCCGCCACGTCGACGTCGGAGAAGTCGCGGGTGGACACGCCCGTCCACGCCGAGCGCTTCATGTCCAAGGACTTGGCGTTGAGCTCCAGGCGCCCGGTGGGCTGGGTGTGCCGCAGCCTGGTGCCCGTGGAGGTGCCCACGAAGGTCGTCGTGACCGTGTGCTCGGCGAATCCGTACAGCCTGCGCCCGCTCGCCTCGGCCACGGTGAAGGCCTCGCCCAGGGCGGGGGCGAAGGCGCCGAACACCCCTATCGAGGTCGGTTCGGCCGGGTCGTCCCAGCCGTCGGATCGGGTGCCCTCCAGCAGCGGCCGGGCGTCCTCGGAGGGCTGGGCGTCCTCAGCGGCGTGGTCGGCGGCCGCCACGACGTCGTCGAGTTGCTCGGGGCGGACCGCCGCCCGTGACACCACGCCCACCCCCCGGCCCACGATCGAGATCACGGTGAGCTGCGCGGAGCGGGACACGCCGTTGGTGGTGAGGGTGTTGCCCGCGAAGCGCAGGTTGGCGCTCGACCCCTCGTCCACGATCACAACGACCTCGTCGGCCGTGGAGAGCTCAAGAACCTTCTCGATCATCTCCTGGGGGCTCATGCCGCTCCTCTCCTGCCGGCTCGTCCGGCCGCCGCCTTCGTCCGCCTCACCGTACGCGCTCAACTGCCACTCTCCTGGGCGGTGTTGAGGACGCGCACGCCACGGAAGAGCGCCGACGGGCAGCCGTGGCTGACCGGGGCGACCTGGCCCGGTTGCCCCTTGCCGCAGTTGAACGCCCCGCCGAGCACGTACGTCTGCGGCCCGCCGACCGCCGCCATCGACCGCCAGAAGTCGGTGGTCGTGGCCTGGTATGCGACGTCGCGCAACTGTCCGGCGAGCCTGCCGTTCTTGATCAGATAAAACCGCTGACCGGTGAACTGGAAATTGTAACGCTGCATGTCGATGGACCAGCTCTTGTCGCCCACCACGTAGATGCCCCGGTCGACACCGGAGATCAGCTCCTCGGTGGTGGGGCCGTCGGGTGCCGGTCGCAGCGACACGTTCGCCATGCGCTGGATCGGGGGGTTGCCGGGGGAGTCGGCGAAGGCACAGCCGTTGGAGGCGCCCAGGCCCTTCAGCAGCGCCATCCGCCGGTCGAGCTGGTAGCCGACCAGTACGCCGCCGGAGACGATGTCGAACTCCCTGGTCGCCACCCCCTCGTCGTCGTAGCCGATCGTGGCCAGGCCGTGCTCGGCGGTGCGGTCACCGACCACGTTCATCACCTGCGAGCCGTACACCAGCTTGCCGAGCTGGTCGAAGGTGGCGAAGCTCGTCCCGGCGTACGCCGCCTCGTAGCCGAGGGCGCGGTCGAGTTCGGTGGCGTGCCCGACCGACTCGTGGATCGTCAGCCACAGGTTCGACGGGTCGATCACCAGGTCGTAGGGGCCGGCCTCGACGGAGGGAGCCCTGAGCTTCTCCTCAAGGAGTTCGGGAACGCGCGCCAGCTCGCCGGGGAAGTCCCAGCCGGTGCCGGTGAGGTACTCGTACCCCCGGCCCGCGGGCGGGGCGAGCGTCCGCATCGAGTCGAAGCGGCCGTCCAGCACCCGCGTCGCCTCCAACTGGGGGTGGACGCGCACCCGCTGCTGCGTGGTGGAGGTCCCGGCCGTGTCGGCGTAGAACTTCTGCTCCTTGACCTGCATCAGCGACGCCTGGACGTGGTCCACCCTGGGATCTGCCAGCAGGCCGCGGGACCAGTCGGCGAGCAGCTCCGTCTTGTCGCGCATCGGCACCTCGAACGGGTCGAGTTCGTAGGAGGAGACCCAGGTGACGTCGGAGTGCACCGGTTCCGGCGCCAGCTCGACGGGCTCGCGGTTGATCGCCGCCGAGACGAGCGCCACCTCCACCGCCTGCTCGGCGACGCGGACGGCCGCCTCGGGGGTCAGCTCGATGCCTCCGGCGAAGCCCCAGGTGCCGTTCTTGACGACCCGTACGGCATAGCCGAGGGTGTCGGCGTCGATGGAGCCCTCAAGCGCGGCGTCGGACAGGCGTACGGTCTCTCCGCGGATGCGTTCCAGCCGGAAGTCGGCGTGCTCGGCGCCCAGGTCCCGGGCGCGCCGCAGGGCCGCGTCCGCCAGCCGCCGCAGCGGCAGGGCGAGAAAGTCGGAGTCGATCTGGCGCATGTCAACGATCCTAACCCTGTGATCTTGTCCTTCCCGGACAAGAGGGTTACCCCCAAGTAGCCGATACCGTCTGACCATGGCTCGATCTGTTCTCGTAACCGGCGGCAATCGCGGCATCGGCCTCGCGATCGCCCGCGAACTCGCCCAGGCAGGCGACGCCGTCGCCGTGACCTACCGTTCCGGACAGCCCCCCGAGGGGCTGTTCGGCGTGCGCTGCGACGTGACCAGCACGGCCGACGTGGACGCCGCGTTCGCGAAGGTCGAGGCCGAGTACGGCCCGGTCGAGGTGCTCGTCGCCAACGCGGGCATCACCAAGGACACGCTGCTGCCGATGATGAAGGAGGAGACCTTCACCGATGTCATCGACGCCAATCTGACCGGCGCCTACCGGGTCGCCAAGCGCGCCACCCGCGGCATGCTGCGGCTCAAGCGCGGGCGTATCGTGCTGATCTCCTCGGTGGTGGCCATGCTCGGCTCCGCGGGGCAGAGCAACTACGCCGCCTCCAAGGCCGGGATGATCGGTTTCGCCCGGTCGGCGGCCAGGGAGCTGGGCTCGCGCAACATCACGGTCAACGTGGTCGCCCCCGGTTTCGTGGAGACCGACATGACGGCCGAGCTCGACGAGTCGTACCAAGAGCAGATCAGAAAGAACATCCCCCTGGGCCGCTACGCCAGCCCTGAGGAGATCGCACGCGTGGTCAGATTCCTGGCCGGCGAGGACGCCGCCTACATCACGGGAGCTGTCATCCCCGTTGACGGCGGCCTTGGAATGGGGCACTGACGTGGGAATTCTCGAAGGTAAGCGGCTTCTGGTCACCGGGGTGCTCACCGACTCCTCCATCGCCTTCTCGGTGGCCAAACTGGCCCAGCAGGAGGGCGCCCAGATCGTGCTCACCGGTTTCGGCCGGCTCAGCCTGGTCGAGCGCATCGCCAAGCGCCTGCCGGAGCCGCCGCCGGTGCTGGAGCTCGACGTCACCAGCGCCGAGCACCTCGACTCCCTGGCCGACCGGGTCGGCGAACACCTCGGCGGCCTGGACGGGGTGGTGCACGCCATCGGTTTCGCCCCGCAGACCGCCCTGGGCGGCAACTTCCTGAACACCTCCTGGGAGGACGTGGCGACCGCCGTCCAGGTCTCCACCTACTCGTTCAAGTCGCTCGCGGTGGCCGCGCTCCCGCTCATGAAGGAGGGCGGTGCGATCGTCGGCCTCGACTTCGACGCCACCAAGGCCTGGCCGGTGTACGACTGGATGGGGGTGGCCAAGGCCGGCCTGGAGTCCTGCTCCCGCTACCTGGCCCGCGATCTGGGCAAGCACGGCATCCGGGTCAACCTTGTCGCGGCGGGTCCGCTCCGGACCATGGCCGCCAAGAGCATCCCCGGCTTCGGTGAGTTCGAGGACAGCTGGCCCGCCAAGGCCCCGATCGGCTGGGACATCAACGACCCGATTCCGACGGCCAAGGCGTGTGTCGCCCTGCTGTCGGACTGGTTCCCCGCCACGACCGGTGAGATCGTCCATGTCGACGGCGGCGTGCACGCCATCGGAGCCTAGGTCCTGTCCCGCGGGTCAGGTGGCGCCGGTGACCGAGGTGGGCAAAAAGATCCAGGGAGCAGGGGTCTAGGCCACCCGGTGATGGCCCGGCGGCACCGGCTCGAAGGGGATCGACTCCTTGACCCTCCGCCTGCTGTACAGCAGGCGGACCGCGAGGATGGCCAGAGTGAGCAGCGCGGTGGTGAGCACGGTGCCCGCCGTGTTGGATGGCCGGCTGGGTGTCACCGGCCGTTCGTTCGACATCTGCCGCTGTAACTCCTGCATCAGCGGGGCCGGCCAGAGCAGTTCCACCCGGGGGGCCTCGGCGTCGACCACGGGTGACGGCTCGGAGGTCACCGGTGCGTCCACGCTGGTCGTGGGCGTGTCGGCCTCCGGATACAGCGGCAGTGAGGGCTGTCGCGCCCGGCCGGTCGGCACCGGTTCCTTCCGCGCGGGCTGGTGACCGTGGTCGCGCGAAGGGCTCGGCGACGGCTTGGACCGGGCCGCCTCCTGAGAGGGGGAACTCTCCGACGGGTCTGGGCACTTGGGGGAGGCCGCCGTGGGCCGGCAGGTGCCGGCGGGATTCTCGGGGCGCGACTCGTTGCCCGAGGAGGTCTCCTTGCCTTCTGCGGGGCGGGTTTTGGCGGCCGAGGTGGCCGGGGCCGGTGTCTCCTCCTCGGCGGCGGGCGTCTTCTCGGCGGCGGGCGTCTGAGCCGTGGTGCCGGCGGTGTCGTCGCCGGCGGCCGAGGATGAGAGCGGGGACAGCAGGGGGGAGAGCGGGGAGGCGCTGCCCGTGATGCCGCTCACCACGTTGTCCACGGTCCGGCAGATCCCGCCCGTCACGGTACCCAGCAGTCCTCCGTGATCGCAGTCGTCCACCCGTGTGACGGTGTCCCCCCAGGCGGTGTCCACCGGCGAAACCGCCGGGATCCCGCTGCCCAGCACCAGCGCCATTGCGCCTGCCGACATCGCGGTTCGCACTCGTCTCCCTTCCCCCGGTCGGATATCGGCCGTGATGTGCTGCCGACATCCGGGTGCCCCCGCCACCTGCTTTGACAGTCTTGTGGGGAGGCCCGGTTTTTTCACGGAAAGTTGCTATTCGGTATCGACTAGTGATACGCGAGGCGAATTCTCGTTCGGTTTCCGTTCTGAGCGTCTCAGTCGGCCGACACGTCGTCGAGTGCTTCCCTTATCTCCACGGGCAACGACAGATCCTCGGCCTGGAGCACCCCGGACAGCTGCGCGTGGGTGCGGGCGCCGACGATGGCGGAGGCCACCCCCGGCTGGTCGCGTACCCACGACAGGGCCACCGACAGCGGCGAGACGCCAAGCCCCTCGGCGGCGGTCGTCACCGACTCCACGACCCGGCGGCACCGCTCGTCGAGGTAGGGCGTGACGAAATCGGCGAAGTGCGGGGTCGCGGCCCGAGAGTCGGCGGGGATGCCCGTGCGGTACTTGCCGGTGAGGACCCCGCGCCCGAGCGGCGACCAGGCGAGCACCCCGGCGCCGACATGCTCGGCGGCGGGGATCAGCTCGCGCTCGGCCTCTCTGGCCAGGAGCGAGTACTCGACCTGGGCCGCGACGATCGGCACCCGCCCTGGAACCGCCCGTTGCCCGACTGCGGCGGTCGCCAGCTGCCAGCCCGAGTAGTCGCACACCCCGGCGTACGCGGCCCGCCCGGAGGACACGATCGCGTCCACGGCGGCCAGGGTCTCCTCCAGCGGGACGTCGGGATCAAAGGCGTGCAGCTGCCACAGGTCGACCTCGTTGACGCCCAGGCGGGTCAGGGAGGCGTCGATCGCGGCGACCAGGTGCTTCCTTGAGGCGTCGCGGGGTCTGCGTCCGGCGGGGGTGAGCACGGCCTTGGTGGACAGCACCAGCTCCGAACGCGGTACCGAGTCGCGCAGCAGCCGCCCGAGCAGCCGTTCGGCGTCGCCGCCCGTGTAGACGTCGGCGGTGTCGATGAGCGTGCCGCCGGCTTCGGCGAACATGCGGAGCTGCGCCGCGGCCTCCTCGGCGCCGGTGTCACGCCCCCACGTCATCGTCCCCAGTCCCAGGCGGGACACCGACAAGCCGCTCCGGCCCACATAGCGCTGCTCCATGATCCGGCCAGATTACCGCTCGGCCACTTAAAAGTAGTGGAGTGAGGGCTGCAAGACTTGCCCGCGTGACGACCTTGTTGCTGGCCAGACACGGCCTTACCCACCTCACCGGTCCGGTCCTCGCGGGATGGACCCCGGATGTTCACCTCAGCGACGCGGGACAGGCCCAGGCGAAGGCCCTCGCCACCCGGCTGACCTCGCTGGAGCTCGACGCGATCGTCTCCAGCCCGCTGGAACGCTGTCAGGAGACCGCGCAGGCGGTCGCCGAGGGGCGGCAGGGGGCGGAGGTACTGACAGACGAGCGCTTCGGCGAGTGCCGTTACGGTGACTGGACGGGCCGCCCGATCGCCGAACTCGTCAAGGACCCCCTCTGGCCGGTGGTGCAGGCCCATCCGAGCGCGGTGACGTTCCCCGGCGGGGGAGAGTCCCTGTCAGCGGTCCAGTACCGCGCCGTGGCGGCGGTCAGGGAATGGAACGAGCGTCTGGGCCCGAAGGCGGTCTACCTCGTCTGCAGCCACGGAGACGTGATCAAGGCCATCGTGGCCGACGCCATGGGTCTGCATCTGGACCAGTTCCAACGGATAACCGCTGATCCGGCCTCGCTCACCGTCATTCGCTACACCCCCTTGCGCCCCTTCGTGCTCAGGCTCAACGACACGGGTGGAGATACGGCCGGATTGCGTGCCGCGGAGGGTTCGGAAGGCGAGGACGGGGGAGAAAATCCCACCGGGAGTGATGCCGCAGTCGGCGGCGGATCCGGGACCACGTAAGGTCGGGCTATGCCGGTCTTCGACTACGATCCACCCGAGAGATTCGTGGCCGGTGCCGTGGGGCAACCGGGATCACGAACCTTCTTCCTGCAGGCGCGGGGACAGGGCAGGCTGACCACCGTGGCGCTGGAGAAGTTCCAGGTGGCCGCGCTGGCCGACCGCCTCGACCAACTGCTCGACGAGGTGTTGCGGCGCGGCGAGGCCGGTGTCCCGGTGCCCGCCGTCGCTCCGGCCGCGCTGGCCGACAACGCCCCTCTCGACATGCCGATCAGTGAGGACTTCCGTGTCGGCACCATGGCCCTGGCCTGGGACCCCGAGGCCGACCAGGTGGTCATCGAGGCCCAGGAGGCCGAGGTCGAGGAGGAGTTCGAGCCGTCCTCGTCCGCCGATCTCACGGTGCTGCGCGTGCACATCAGCCCAAGCGCCGCCAGGGCCTTCACCAAGCGGGCCATGGCACTCGTCGCCGCCGGGCGTCCGCCCTGCCCGCTCTGCGCCCAGCCTCTCGATGCCGAAGGGCATATTTGTGTGCGGCTCAACGGTTACCGGGGTAGTAGCGCTTCATCTGGTGGAGGAGGCGAATGAGCGCTGAGAGCGAGCCGACGCTGAGCACGGTGCCGGCCGCGGGGCTGGATGACGAGACCGCGATACGTCTGCTCCGTGACGGACGGCTGGATGTGGCGGGTCGCCTGGTCGAGGCGACCAACATGACGCTTTACTGCTCGGTCCGGCTCGGCGGGCTCGCGGCGGCCTGTGTGTACAAGCCGGTACGGGGGGAGCGCCCGCTCTGGGACTTCCCCGACGGGACCCTGGCCGCCCGCGAGGTCGCCGCCTACGAGGTCTCCGCGGCGATCGGCTGGCGGATCGTGCCGCCCACCGTCTACCGGGACGGCCCGTTCGGCCCGGGAATGTGCCAGCTCTGGATCGACACCGACCCCGAGATCGACCTGATGGTGCTGATCCGCAGCCGCCAGCCCTCGCTGCGGCGGATGGCCGTCTTCGACGCGGTCGTCAACAACGCCGACCGCAAGGGTGGCCACCTGCTACCGCTCGCCGACGGCCATGTCTACGGGGTCGATCACGGGGTCTCCTTCTCCGCCGAGGACAAGCTCCGTACCGTGCTCTGGCAGTGGCGCGGCAAGCCCCTGTCCCGCGAGGCCATGAACGTCCTGACCCGTCTTGAACGCGACCTGGAGCAGGGGCGGCTTGGCCGCCGCCTCCGAGAACTCCTCACCCTCCCCGAGGTCGAGGCGACCTGGTCGCGGGTCCGCAGGCTTCTCGACACCGGCCTGCACCCCCTTCCCTCCAAGGAGTGGCCGGCGATCCCGTGGCCGCCGATCTGAGTCCCCGGGTGGCGGTGCCGTGACCTCGGACCCCTTGCCGGTGAAGGACCCCGCTCCGCGTCCGTTCGCGGCGAAGGCGTAGCCTCCGGGCATGTGCACGGTTGTCATCAGCATCGATCCGAGCGCCGAGATCCCCCTGATCGTGGTCGGGGTGCGTGATGAGTTCACGGGCCGCCCCTGGGTTCCACCGGCGGAACACTGGCACGAGGACCGGCCCGGCCTGATCGGCGGTCGTGACCTTCAGGGCGGGGGCACCTGGCTGGCCGTCGACCCCCGAGGCAGGAGGGTCGGAGCCCTTCTCAACGGGCACGGCGTGCTCGCCTCGGAGGAGACGCGCCGCTCACGCGGTGACCTCCCGCTCCTGGCGGCCGCCGGAGGCCGGCCGATGGAGGGCGACCTTGCTTGCTATGACCCCTTTCACCTGCTGTGCGCCGATCCCGCCGGGGCCTGTCTGTGGCACTGGGACGGGATCGCGCTGGAGCGGAACGTCCTTCCTCCGGGAACCCACATGATCGTCAACAGCGGCTGGGAACGCGGTGCGGAGAACGAGCGCGTCGCGTTCTTCCGCCCCCTGTTCGCCAAGGCGGGCCGCCCCGCGGAGCTCGACGGCCCCTGGACGGAGTGGCGGGAACTCGCCACCGGGGCGGGGATTCCCCCCGAGGACCCCCGGTCCATGATCATTCATCATGAGCTGCCCGACGGGCGGATCTTCGGCTCTCTCTCCGTCACCCTGCTCGCCCTGGCGCCGGGCGGCGTCCGCTACGACTTCACCGCCGCCCCCCGTGATCCGGGCGCCTTCCGCGAAGTCCGCACGGAATGATCTGGGCGCTTCACGGAGTTGAGACGAATGCCTCTGTATCCCGCCACTCCGAGCTGATCGGGGTGGTCTGTCTGCTCGATAGGCTCACTTTATGAGATCGTGGTCTACGCCGAAGGTTCCTCGGCTTCCCGGTGCCGGTGTCCCGCTGCGGCTTTTCGACACCGCCGTGCGAGATGTCGTCCCCACCAAGCCGGGTCCCACGGCACGGATGTACGTCTGCGGCATCACGCCCTACGACGCCACCCATCTGGGCCACGCCAACACCTACCTCGCCTTCGACCTGGTCAACCGGGCCTGGCGGGATGCCGGGCACGAGGTGCACTTCACTCAGAACGCCACGGATGTCGACGACCCCCTGCTGGAGCGTGCGGCGCAGACCGGCATTGACTGGCGCGACCTCGCCGAGCGCGAGATCGAGCTGTTCCGGTCGGACATGGAGGCGCTGCGCATCCTCCCGCCGCGCGACTACGTCGCCGTGACCGAGGTGATCGATCAGGTCGCGACCCTGATCGAGCTGTTGCGTGACAAGGGTGCCACCTACGACCTGGAGGGGGACGTCTACTTCGACATGGCCGCGGCCCCCAAGTTCGGTGCCGTCTCCGGTTACCCGGAGGAGCAGATGCTCGCCCTGTTCGGCGAGCGCGGAGGGGATCCGGACCGTCCAGGCAAGAAACACCCGCTCGACTGGCTGCTCTGGCGTGCGGAGCGCCCGGGGGAGCCGTCCTGGCCCTCGCCCTTCGGCCAGGGAAGGCCCGGCTGGCACATCGAGTGCACCGCGATCGCTCTGGCGAACCTGTCCAGTGGCTTCGACGTCGCCGGTGGCGGCTCGGACCTGATCTTCCCGCACCACGAGTGCGGCGCCCACGAGGGCCACGTGGCGTGTGGCGAGTGGCCTTTCGCCAAGGCCTACGTGCACGCGGGCATGGTCGCCCTGGATGGCGAGAAGATGTCCAAGTCGAAGGGCAACCTGGTCTTCGTCTCCCGCCTGCGCCAGGAGACCGATCCGATGGCCATCCGGCTGGCCCTGCTGGCGCGTCACTACCGTTCCGACTGGGAGTGGACCTCCGACCAGCTGGCCTCAGCGGAGGTGCGGCTGGCGCGCTGGCGCTCGGCGGCGGGCCTGCAGACCGGTCCCGACGCCGATGTCGTGCTCGACAGGGTCCGCGCCCGGATGGCCGACGACCTGGATGCTCCCGGCGCCCTCGCGGTCATCGACGACTGGGCCGAGCGTGCCCTGTCGGAGGGCGGCAGGGACCCGGGCGCGCCACTCCTTGTCGGGCGGATCGCGGACGCGTTGCTCGGAGTCGCGCTCTGAAGGGCCTTTGAGGGCAGGGTGTTTTAAGGCCACCTATGGCGCAGGTCGGGGCTCTCGGCCGCGCTGAGAGCCCCGACCTGCCCGCTCCGAGGTCGGTGCTCTTCGGGCGGCCACCCGAAGAGCACTCCCTGACGGGGAGCGGGGGCCGGAAAATGACTGAGCCCGCACCGCTTGCGCGGTGCGGGCTCAGCCCGAAGCCTTTAGGTCAAACCAGGTCAGATGAGCTCGACCTTGTCGGCCTGCGGGCCCTTCTGGCCCTGCGTGGTGACGAAGCTGACACGCTGGTTCTCCTCCAGGCTGCGGTAGCCACTGGAGTTGATAGCCGAGTAGTGCACGAAGACATCGGCGGTGCCGTCATCCGGTGCGATGAATCCGAAGCCCTTTTCGGCGTTGAACCACTTAACGGTGCCCTCAGACAAAACTACTTCTCCTCATTGGGAGCCTCACCGAACCACCAGGTCGGCGGCACGGGGCTGCGTTGCGGACCCTACCATGCACCCGCGGAAACCATCCGGAGAAACTGTAACGTCCGCTGTCGGCGGACTTCTCATAAGCACTTGAGATGATAAGGCTAAGCTGAGAATTACGACTGCAACCACAACACTCTATCGGGCATTTGTGAGGTGTGCAAGTCAAGAGATCGAAGCGAGGAAGCGTTCCCGCTCCTCCTCTGGGAGGCGGTCGACGAAGAGGGTGCCGTCGAGGTGGTCGGCCTCGTGCTGGAGGACGCGGGCCAGCATGCCCAGGGCCCGGACGGTGACGGGTTTGCCGAACATGTCGCGACCGCGGGCCGTGACCATGTAGGAGCGTTCCAGTGGCCACCAGTGACCGGGGGCGGACAGGCACGCCTCGTCGGCCACGATCCTTCGCTCGGACAGTTCCAGCCGCGGGTTGACCAGGTGGCCGGACTTGCCGTCCAACTCGTAGACGACGACCCTGAGCGGGACGCCGATCTGCGGGGCGGCGAGCCCCGCGCGGCCCGTGCCGGCGCGCATCGTGGCCTGGAGCGACTTCACCAGGACGCGCAACGCGCGGTCGAAGGTGGTCACCGGCTCGGCCACCGTGCGCAGCACGGGATCGTCGAACAGTCGGATTGGCTGGACGGCCACGCGCACTCCCCGAGGCGGATGAATCGGCACCGGTGACGGTTCCCGCTGTCGCGCCGGCTCAACCATTGCCGTTACTTGTGAATGCGCTTCGGTAAGCGCGCTCCGACCGGCCCGCGCCTTACGGCATGAGCGTTCTCCCGCTTCGAGCCCGTCGCCCGGCCCGGTCTCACCTCGGCTCCACGAGCGTTCGGCGTCTCCCCGTGCCTCCGGGCAGCATGATCATGAGTGCGATCAGCACCCTGGGAGCCGGCCGCACCGCTACCCTGGCGGCGCCGGAGCGTGGCGGAACGGTCGCAGACTTCCGCCCCCCAGGTTTCCGGAATGTTGCGAGGGTGCGGCGTGTGCATTGCGTATTTCCAGGGTTAGTCACGTGTAACCGGCGCACCATCACAGACAGTGAATGTGCGTAACGCCGCCCTCCTAGTTTCGGGGATCGAAGCCCCCCCGAAACCACAGGAGGACAGACGATGAGGCCCTGGATCAGTGACTGGCGGCCCGACGATCCGGATTTCTGGCAGGAGCACGGCCGGAAGGTGGCCAGGCGGAACCTGGTCTTCTCCATCTTCGCCGAGCACCTCGGGTTCACGCTGTGGACCGTCTGGAGCATCGTGGCCGTGCAACTCGGCTCCTACGACTTCTCCACCGACCAGCTCTTCTGGATCGTCGCCCTGCCCAACCTGGTCGGCTCGGCGCTGCGCATCCCGTACACCTTCGCCCCGGCCAGGTTCGGCGGCCGGAACTTCACGGTGGTCAGCGCTCTGCTCCTGCTCGTGCCCGCGGTGCTGCTGGCCATCGCGGTCGGCGATCCGGGCACCCCCTACGGGGTGTTCCTGCTCATCGCGGCCACAGCGGGACTGGGCGGCGGCAACTTCGCCTCCAGCATGGCCAACATCACCCACTTCTACCCTCGGGACAGACAGGGGGCCGCACTCGGGCTCAACGCGGCCGGCGGCAACATCGGGGTCAGTTCCGTCCAGCTCCTCATGCCGTTGGTGATCGGGGCGTTCGGGCTGGCCGCCGCGGGGCTGTTCTGGATTCCCTTCATCCTGGCCGCCGCGGTGGGCGCCTACTTCTTCATGGACAACCTGACCTCGGCCAAGGCCAGTCCCGCGGACCAGCTGAAGGTCGTCGGCCGGGTCCAGACCTGGATCATGTCAGTCCTGTACATCGGCACGTTCGGCTCCTTCATCGGCTACTCCACCGCGTTCCCGCTGCTCATCAAGAGCCAGTTTCCCGAGCAGGCCTCGCTGGTCTGGCTGGCCTTCCTCGGCCCGCTGCTCGGCTCCCTGGTCCGCCCGGCGGGCGGCTGGCTGTCGGACCGGCTCGGCGGGGCGCGGGTGACGTTCGTCAACTTCGCCGCGATGGCGGGCTCGGCGGTGCTGGTCTGGCAGGGGCTGTCCCAGCGCGGCTTCGCGCTGTTCTTCTGTGCCTACATGCTCCTGGTCGCCACCACCGGTATCGGCAACGGCTCCACCTACCGGATGATTCCGGCGATCTTCCGGGCCAAGGCGGTCGCCGGCGTCACCCCGGGCACGGCCGCTCACGACGCAGCCGTGGCCGTCGGAAAGCGGGACGCCTCCGCGGCCATCGGAATCATCTCCGCGATCGGCGCCTTCGGCGGGTTCTTCATCAACCGCGGATTCGGCAGCTCCATCGCCGCGACCGGCGGGGTGGGCGCCGCACTGGCCTCCTTCGCCTGCTTCTACCTGGTGTGCGCGGCCATCACCTGGGCCTGTTACCTGCGTGTCGCGGGCGGTGTGCCGAGCCTGGCGGCGGCCCGGGTGTGAGGCCGCGGCCGGGCCGGGCACCCGCCCTGTTCACATCCGGCACCGGGCCGGCCGACGGATAACTCACATCCACCTCATTGCGAATGTGAACACGGTTAGTGGCTTGTAGCACATCGGTAACAGGGGAGACCTCGCGGTGAAACCGCCTGAAAGCACCATCGGATCCATGCCGGTCTCACTTCCCCCCCAGACACCTGTGAAGGGTGGGACGGCGACGCACTGCCCCTACTGCGCTCTGCAGTGCGGCATGAACGTCGCGGTGGACGAGACCGTCACGATCACTCCGCGTCACGACGTCCCGGCCAATGCGGGAGGACTGTGCCAGAAGGGCTGGACCGCCGGTGAGCTCCTCACCGGCGAGCGACTGACCGTCCCGCTGTTGCACGGCGAGGAGGTCGGCTGGGACGAGGCGCTCGGCTTTGTCGCCGACCGGATACGTGCCGTCCAGGCCGAACACGGTCTCGACGGCGTGGCCGTGTTCGGCGGCGGCGGCCTCACCAACGAGAAGGCGTACCAACTCGGCAAGTTCGCCCGGGTGGTGTTGCGGACCAGCCAGATCGACTACAACGGCCGGTTCTGCATGTCCTCGGCCGCCGCGGCCACCAACCGGGCCTTCGGGATGGACCGTGGCCTGCCCTTCCCGATCACCGACCTCGCCCGCGCCGACGCGGTCCTGATCGCGGGCGGAAACGTGGCCGAGACCATGCCGCCGTTCGTCCGTCACCTCACCGCGATGCGTGCGGCGGGCGGCCGGCTGATCGTCATCGACCCGCGGGCCACCGCGACCGTTCGGCAGGCCGACCTGCACCTGCAGCCGACCCCCGGCACCGACCTGGCGCTGGCCCTGGGCCTGCTGCACATCGTGGTCGCCGAAGGCGATGTCGACGAGGACTACGTGGCCGCCAGGACGAGCGGGTTCGACGCGGTCCGCACCTCGGTCGCGTCCTGGTGGCCCGAGCGAGTGGAACGGATCACCGGTGTGCCGGTCGCCCGGATGCGCGCCGCGGTCGCGATCCTCGTGGGTGCGAGCCGGGCGGCGATCCTCACCGGGCGCGGCGCCGAGCAGCACGCCAAGGGCACCGACACCATCAGCGCGTTCGTCAACCTCGCGCTCGCTCTCGGGCTGCCGGGGCGCGAGGGGTCGGGCTACGGCTGTGTCACCGGGCAGGGCAACGGACAGGGAGGTCGCGAACACGGACAGAAGGCCGACCAGCTTCCCGGCTACCGCCGGATCGATGATCCGGCGGCCCGCGCCCACGTCGCCGCAGTGTGGGGCGTCGACCCCGGTGACCTACCGGGGCCCGGCCGCTCCGCCTACGAACTGCTGGACGCGCTCGGCACCGGCGGCGGCCCCCGGGCGCTGCTGCTGTTCGGCTCCAACCCGCTGGTCTCCGCGCCGCGTGCCGGGCACGTCGCCGAGCGGCTCGGATCACTGGACCTGCTCGTGGTCTCGGACCTGGTCCTGTCGGAGACGGCCGCGATGGCCGACGTCGTGCTGCCCACCACCCAGTGGGCCGAGGAGAGCGGCACCATGACGAATCTGGAAGGCCGGGTGCTGCTCCGCCGTCAGGCGGTCGCTCCGCCGTCAGGGGTGCGGAGCGACCTCGAGATCCTTCGGGGGCTCGCCACGAGACTGCGCGGGACATCCGGAGCCGAGGGTTTTCCCACCGATCCGCGCGAGGTCTTCGATGAGCTCCGCCGGGCCTCGTCAGGTGGGATCGCCGACTACGCCGGCATCACCTATGAGCGGATCGCCGCCGAGACCGGGGTGTTCTGGCCCTGCCCGGCCGAGGACCACCCGGGTACTCCCCGGCCTTTCCTGGACGGCTTCGCCACGCCCGACGGGCGCGCCCGGTTCGTACCGGTCGAGCACCGTCCGCCCGAGGAGGAGGTCGATCCGGAATATCCGCTCCATCTCACGACGGGGCGGGTGCTCGCGCACTACCAGAGCGGTGCGCAGACCCGGCGGATCGCCACCCTGAACAGGGTGGCACCCGAGGCGTTCGTGGAACTCCACCCCGACCTCGCCGAGCACCTGGGCGTGGCCTCGGGGGAGATGCTGCGGGTGGTCAGCAGGCGTGGCGCGACCGAGGCACCGGCCAGGGTCAACCCGGCGATCCGGCAGGACACCGTGTTCATGCCGTTCCACTGGCCGGGCGTCAACCTGCTCACCAACCCCGCGCTGGACCCGGTGTCGAGGATGCCGGAGTTCAAGGTCTGCGCGGTCAGAGTGGAGCGTGCCGGATGACCCGGATCGTGGTCGTGGGCAACGGGATGGCGGGCGCCCGTCTGGTGGGCGAGATCCGCGCCCGTGACCGGCACGTCGGGCTGACCGTGTTCGGGGCCGAGGAGTCGCAGCCCTACAACCGCGTGCTGCTGTCGAACGTCGTGGCCGGGACGATGCCGCCAGAACAGGTGCGATTACTCGACCCGGCCTGGTACGCCGACCATTCGGTGACGGCGCTGCCCGGGGTCGAGGTGACCGCCGTGGACCGGGAGAACCGGGCCGTGCTCACCGCCACGGGCAGGCGCGAGCCGTACGACGTCCTCGTGCTGGCGACGGGCAGCGAGGCGGTCGTGCCGCCGGTACCGGGCGCGGACAGGGCCGTCACGTTCCGCACGATGGACGACTGCAGGAGGATCCTGCGGGCCGCCGGCGCGGCGCGGCACGCCGTGGTGATCGGAGGTGGTCTGCTCGGAGTCGAGGCGGCGCGTGGCCTGGCCGGGCGCGGCCTGCCGGTGACGCTGCTGCACCTGGCCGGGCACCTGATGGATCGTCAGCTGGATGCCGAGGCCGGGCTGGTGCTCGGCCAGACCCTGGGCGGGCTGGGGGTGAGGACCAGGACCGGCGTCGTGGTCGAGGAGATCCTCGACGGCGGTGTGCGGCTCGCGGGAGACGAGACGGTCGAGGCCGATCTGGTGGTGCTCGCCTGCGGGGTCCGCCCGGTGACCGGGCTGGCTCGCGAGGCCGGGCTGGAGGTGGCGCGCGGGATCGTCGTCGACGACGAGATGCGCACCGACGATCCGTCGATCTTCGCGATCGGCGAGTGCGCCGAGCACCGGGGCAGGGTCTACGGGCTGGTCGCGCCCGCCTGGGAGCAGGCCACGGTGGTCGCCGACATCGTCACGGGGGCCGACAAGGCCGCCCGATACCGGGGGTCGCGGCTGGTGACCCGGTTGAAGGCCAGGAGCGTGGAGCTGGCCGCGATGGGTGAGACGCATCTGACCGAGGACGACGCAGAGGTCGTGCGGTTCAGCCACCGGGCGGCGGGCACCTACCGCAAGCTCGTCATCCGGGACGGCCGCCTGGTCGGTGTGATCCTCCTCGGTGAGACGTCGGCGGTGGGCAACCTCACCCAGTTGTTCGACCGGGGCGGGCCGCTGCCGGGAGACCGGGCCGGCCTGCTCTTCCCCGGTCCGCAGGGCAACGCGGTGGCCGAGAGCCCGGTCAGGATGCCGGACGCGGCGAAGGTCTGCCAGTGCAACGACGTGACCAAGGGGCAGATCAGGGCCTGCTGGGAGTCGGGCGCCAGAGACGTCGCGGCCGTGGCCGCCGCGACCCGTGCCACCACCGGCTGCGGCGGCTGCCGCGACGCGGTCGAGGGCATCGTCGGCTGGCTCTGCGAGCAGGAAGGAGTCTCGGCGTGACCGGCGAGGGAGGCGGGGGAACGGCCGGGTGCCGGGCAGGCACGGAGCCGCCCCGCCCGATGAGCGGAGCGATCCATCGGGGACGGGCGGACGGAACGGAAGGAAAGGTGAGCGCGATCATGTCACGACTTGTCGTGGTGGGAAACGGACCGACATCGCACCGGCTGGTCGAGGCCCTGGTCGCCAAGGGGTTCACGGGCCGGATCACGGTGCTGGGGGAGGAGCCCCGAGCGGCCTACGACCGGGTGGCGCTGACCTCCTACCTGGCGGGCAGAAGCGTCGAGGATCTCACCTACCCGGTGCCGGAGGGGGTCGTGCCGCGCCTGTCGTCCAGGGTCGTCGACATCGACAGGCGGAAGAAGGAGGTCACCACCGCGGACGGCCGTCGCGAGCCGTACGACGTGCTGGTGCTGGCCACCGGGTCCAGCCCGTTCGTGCCGCCGGTGCCGGGCAGGGAACTGGACGGCTGCTTCACCTACCGCACAATCGACGATCTCGACGCGATCAGGGAGGCCGCCTCGGCCGCCACAAGCGGCGTCGTGATCGGCGGGGGGCTGCTGGGGCTGGAGGCCGCCGACGCCCTGCGTGGCCTGGGCCTGTCGACGCACGTGGTGGAGATGGGCGGCTGGCTCATGCCCCGGCAGGTCGACGAGGGCGGCGGCGCGGTCCTGCGCGGTCACGTGGAGGCACTCGGTCTGAGGGTGCACACCGACGCGGGGGTGAAGGAGATCGTCGCGGGCCCGGACGGGCGGGTGGCGGGCCTGGTCAAGCCGGACGGGGAGACCGTCGAGGCGCAGATCGTGGTCTTCTCCGCCGGGGTCAGGCCCCGTGACGAACTGGCCAGGCAGGCCGGCCTGGAGGTTGGCGGGCGCGGCGGGATCGCCGTGGACGACCGGATGCGTACCGCCGACCCGGCGATCTACGCGATCGGCGAGTGCGCGTCGCACGAGGGCGTGGTCTACGGGCTGGTCGGCCCGTGCTTCACGATGGCCGAGGTCGCGGCCGACCGCGTCCTCGGCGGCGGGGCGGTCTTCACCCGGGCGGATCTCTCCACCAAGCTCAAACTGCTCGGCGTGGAGGTCGCGCAGTTCGGCGCCATGGACGGCGCGCTGGACGTGACCTTCATGGATCCGGTGGGCGGGGTCTACCAGAAGCTGTTCGTCAGCGACGACGCGCGCACCCTGCTCGGTGGGATCTGCGTCGGCGACGCCACCCCGTACAACACCCTGAAGCCCTTCGTCGGCCGCGATCTGCCGGGATCGCCGAGCGAGCTGTTGTTCAGCGGTGGCCCGGCGAGCACGGAGCTTCCCGACGACGCGCAGGTCTGCTCCTGCAACAACGTCACCAAGGGTCAGGTACGCGCCGCCGTCGCCGACCACGGCCTCACCGACGTGGCCGGGATCAAGGGGTGCACCCGCGCGGGCACCACCTGCGGCAGCTGTGTCCCGATGCTCAGCCAGATCCTCGCCAAATCGGGTGTCGAACCCTCCAAGGCGTTGTGCGAGCACTTCGCGTACAGCAGGGCGGAGCTGTTCGACATCGTCCGGGTGCGCGCCATCACGACCTTCTCCCGGCTGATCGCCGAGCACGGCACCGGGCGCGGTTGTGACGTGTGCAAGCCGGTGGTCGCCTCGATCCTCGCCTCGCTCGGCGGCGGCCACATCCTCGACGGAGAGCAGGCCGCCCTGCAGGACACCAACGATCACTTCCTGGCCAACATCCAGCGCAACGGCACCTACTCGGTGGTGCCGCGCGTCCCCGGTGGGGAGATCACCCCGGACGGGCTCATCGTGATCGGCGAGGTGGCCCGCGACTTCGGCCTGTACACCAAGATCACTGGCGGGCAGCGGATCGACCTGCTGGGGGCCCGGGTGGAGCAACTTCCACTGATCTGGAAGCGCCTGGTGGACGCGGGCTTCGAGTCCGGGCACGCGTACGGCAAGGCGCTGCGCACCGTGAAGTCCTGCGTGGGGTCGACCTGGTGCCGGTACGGCGTGCAGGACGCCGTCGGCCTGGCCATCGCGTTGGAACTGCGCTATCGGGGGCTGCGTTCGCCGCACAAGCTGAAGTCGGCGGTCTCCGGCTGCGCCCGCGAGTGCGCCGAGGCCAGAGGCAAGGACTTCGGCGTCATCGCCACCGAGCGAGGCTGGAACCTCTACGTGGGCGGTAACGGCGGCTTCAGCCCGCGCCACGCCGACCTGTTCGCCTCCGACCTGGGCACCGAGGAACTGGTCCGGGTCATCGACCGGTTCCTGATGTTCTACATCCGTACCGCCGACCGCCTGCAGCGCACCTCCGCCTGGCTGGAGGCACAGGGGGCGGCCTATGTCAGGGAGGTCGTCCTGGAGGACTCCCTCGGGATCTGCGCCGACCTGGAGGCGCAGATGGAGCGGCACGTGGCCGGCTACGCCGACGAGTGGCGCACCACGATCGAAGACCCGGAGAAGCTACGGCGGTTCGTCTCCTTCATCAACGCCCCCGGGACGCCGGACCCCTCGATCGCCTTCGAACCCCAGCGTGAGCAGGTGAAACCGGTCCTCGCCCCACTGGAGGCGGTCCGTTCCTGACCGGCCGCCCCCATGTCCCGCATCCCCCGCCGGAGCTGGCCTCCAACGCCGACATCCCGAGAGAGGCACCCACCGATGACCGTCCTGAGCGAAGAGCTGGAGCAGGCTGGCTGGACGCCGGTCTGCTCCTACACCGATCTGCTGCCCGAGCGCGGCGTGTGCGCGCTCGTCGGCGGTCGTCAGATCGCGCTGTTCCGTGCCTTCGACGGCACCCTGTTCGCGATCGGCAACCGCGACCCGTTCAGCGGTGCCCACGTCCTGTCCCGCGGGATCATGGGCACCAGGGCCGGCGAGCCCGTGGTGGCCTCCCCCATGCACAAGCAGGCTTTCTCCCTTGCGACGGGGGTGTGCCTGGACGACCCCGCGACGGCCGTGCCGACCTACCCGGTCCGCCTCACCGGCGAAACGGTGGAGGTGGGCACGGGGTGAGCCCGCAGGCGGCCGGACACCTGAAGAAGATCAAGTGAGGAGTGGTGAACGACAGATGAGCATCGCCGTTCTGGACAGCCCCGTCGACTCTCCCGAGACCGCGCCCGACGCGCTGGCCGGGTTCACGATCGGGGTCACCGCCACCCGGCGGCGCGAGGAGTTCTGCGCGCTGCTGGAACGCAGGGGCGCCAGGGTGGTGCGCGCTCCCGCGATCCGCCTGGTACCCCTGGCCGAGGACGCCGACCTGCTGGCCGCGACGCGCGCCGGCCTGTCCGCCCCGATCGACGACGTGGTGGTCACCACCGGCGTCGGCTTCCGGGGATGGATGGCCGCCGCCGAGGGCTGGGGGCTGGCGGGCGACCTCGCCGAGCACCTGACCTCCGCGCGGCTGCTGACACGCGGGCCCAAGGCCCGCGGCGCGGTCAGGGCCGCCGGACTGAACGACCACTGGACCCCGTCCACGGAGTCGTGCGAGGAGGTCAAGCAGCACCTCCTGGCCCAGGACCTGCGTGGCCGCCGCATCGCCGTGCAACTGCACGGGGAGCCGCTGACCGACTTCGTGGCCGCACTGCGCGAAGCCGGTGCGGAGGTCATCGAGGTGCCGGTCTACCGGTGGCTGCCCTACCGGGACGTGTCGCCGCTGCGCCGCCTGGTCAGCCAGGCGATCTCCGGCGGGGTGGACGCGGTGGCCTTCACCAGTGCCCCGGCCGTGCTGGCCATGCTCAACTCGGCCCGCGCGGACGGCCTGGAGGACGCGCTGGTCGCGGCCTTCGCGGGGCCGGTCGTCGCCGCCTGCGTGGGCCCGGTCACCGCCGGGCCCCTGGAGGCGCGCGGGGTGCCCACCGTGCAGCCCGAGCGCTCCCGTCTGGGCACGCTGGCCCGTACCCTCGCCAGGCACCTGCCCGAACACAGCGTCACCCGCCTGGTCGCGGGTGGCCACCGGCTGGAGATCCGCGGTCACGCCGTCGCGGTGGACGGCGAGCTGAAGCCGCTGCCGCCGGCGCCGATGGCGGTGCTCAAGCGTCTGGCCGACAAACCCGGGCACGTGGTGGCCCGCTCCGACCTGCGGACAGTGCTCCCCGGCGGCCCGTCGCGGGACTCGGCCGAGCACGCGGTCGAGATGGCCATCACCCGCCTGCGCCGGGCGCTCGGCCCCTCGGGAATCGTCGAGACGGTCGTCAAACGCGGTTACCGCCTGGCCTGCGACCGGGGCGAAGGCCTGTGACGACGCTGGTCCTCGCCGGGCACGGGACGCGCAGCGCGAGGGGGGAGGAGACCCTGGCCGGGCTGCGTGACCTGGTACGCGAGGGCCGCCGGGGAACGCGTGTCGAGCAGGCCTTCCTGGAGATCAGCTCACCCCCGCTGGCCGACGTGCTCGTCGAGGTGCCCGGCCCTGTCGTGGTGGTCCCGCTGCTGCTGGCGGGCGGCTACCACGTCCACATCGACCTGCCCGCGGTGGTGGCCGCGGCCAGGCCGGACGCCACGGTGACGGCCCCGCTGGGGCCGCATCCGCTGCTCGCGGCCGTGCTCGCCAGACGACTGGCCGCCGCGGGGCTGAGGGCGGCGGACTCGGTGATCCTGGGAGCCGCGGGGTCGTCCGACCCCGCGGCGCTGGCCGACGTGCGGGCGGCGGCCCGGCTGCTTTCGGTCCGGATCTCGCGCCCGGTCACCGCGGCCTTCGCCGCCACGGGCACCCCCTCGATAGCCGAGGCCCTGGAGCGGCTGCGTTCAGGGCCCGCGCCGCGGATCGCGCTCGCCTCCTACCTCCTGGCCCCGGGCTTCTTCCAGGACCGCCTGGAGGCGTCCGGCGCCGACCTGGTCACCGCCCCCCTGGGGGTGGACGCCGACCTGGCCGCGCTGGTGTGGGCCCGGTTCGACCAGGCGTGCCCGGCGCCGGTGACCTCGGACCCGTACCGAAGGCGCCTGGTCTCCGCGCGCCCGGTCCTGGAGGAGCGGAACGACCGGTGGTGACCGCCGGCCGCGGGCTCAGCCGTCGGAGTCGCGGTCGCGTCGGCGCAGGTAGCGCTCGAACTCGGCGGCGATGGCGTCACCGCTGGCCTCGGGCAGCTCGGCGGCGTCCTTGCGCTCCTCCAGCTCCTTGACGTACTCGGCGACCTCGCTGTCCTGGGAGGCCAGCTCGTCGACGCCGTGCTCCCAGGCCCGGGCCTCCTCGGCCAGCTCGCCCAGCGGCATCGGGATGTCGAGCAGGTCCTCCATCCGGCTGAGCAGTGCCATGGTGGCCTTCGGGTTGGGGGGCTGGGCCACGTAGTGCGGCACCGAGGCCCACAGTGACACGGCGTGCAGCCCGGCCGCGCCCAGGGACTGCTGGAGCACGCCGACGATGCCGGTCGGTCCCTCGTAGCGGCTCAGCTCCAGGTTGATCGCCCTGGCCAGCCCCTCGTCGGTCGCCGAGCCCACGATCGGCACCGGACGGGTGTGCGGCGAGTCGTTGAGCAGCGCGCCGAGCAGAACCGCGAGCTCGACCCCCAGCTCCCGGCAGACCAGGACGATCTCCTCGCAGAAAGCGCGCCAGCGCATGTTGGGCTCGATGCCGCGGAGCAGCACCACGTCGCGGTCGACGCCCGGCGGCCTGGCCACCGACAGCTTCGTGGTCGGCCAGGTGATGGAGCGTGTCAGCCCCTCGCCCATCTCGACGATCGGGCGGGTCACCTGGAAGTCGTAGTACTCCTCGGGGTCCAGGGAGACCAGCGGGGTCGCCTTCCACTCGCCCTCGAGATGCGCGATCACTCCGCTCGAAGCCTCGCCCGCGTCGTTCCACCCCTCGAACGCGGCGATCATCACCGGGTCGACGAGCTCGGGCAGACCTTCGATCTCGATCACGCGCCCCCTCCTTCTCACCGCACCGTCCTATCCGGCTAAGCCTATGCCGTGAGGGGGCCTTCACGTCACCTTCCGGATGTGGTGTGGACGATCAGGACGTCGCAGCCCGCGCGCTGGGACACGCCGGACGGCACCGAGCCGAGCAGCCGCCCCGCCAGGCTGTTGAGCCCCCGGTTGCCGACGACCACGAGATCGGCCCCGTGCCTGCCGGCGAGCGAGACCAGCACGTCCACCGCGTCGCCCTCCTCGGCGGCCAGTTCGATCGTCCGGGCGCCCGCGGCGACCGCGCGCTCCCGGGCGGCGCGCAGGGCGTCGTCCGCCGGGGTGGAGCCGGTCACCTTGTAGGAGAGGTCGCCGAGGGCGTCGGCGGCGGCGTTGCGGTCGCGCTCACGCATGGGGGAGTAGGCGCAGGCCAGGATCAGGCCGGCGCCGGTGGCGGCGGCGAGGGAGGCGGCCGAGGAGACCGCGCGGAGGGAGGAGGTGGAGCCGTCGGTGCCGACAAGGATGGTGCGGTAGGTCGCCATCGGTGCCTCACAGGGGTGACCGTATTAATTGGACAAGAAGTTCAATTGCTGTCAACAACAATAACGGCCAGGTGGATCCCAGTACTCTTGTCTCATGACAAGCACCCCGTCTTTCCGTGAAGTCCTGGCCGAGCGAGTGATGGTCGCCGACGGGGCAATGGGGACGATGCTTCAGGCCCACGACGTCACCATGGACGACTTCCAGGGTCACGAGGGCTGCAACGAGGTGCTCAATGTCACCCGCCCCGACATCGTGCGTGCCGTGCACGAGGCCTACTTCGAGGTGGGGGTCGACTGCGTCGAGACCAACACCTTCGGGGCCAATCTTTCGGCTCTCGGTGAATACGACATCTCCGAGCGGGTCTTCGAGTACTCGGAGGCCGGTGCCCGCGTCGCCCGGCAGGCGGCCGACGTCTGGTCCACCCCCGAGCGGCCGCGCTTCGTGCTCGGCTCCATCGGCCCCGGCACCAAGCTCCCGACTCTCGGGCACAGGCCGTACGCCGTGTTGCGCGACGCCTACTACGACAACGCCGCGGGGCTGGTCAGCGGTGGCGCCGACGCCCTGATCATCGAGACCGCCCAGGACCTGCTCCAGGTCAAGGCGGCGGTGATCGGCGCGCGCCGGGCCATCGCCGACGCCGGCCGGGACGTGCCGATCATCGCCCAGGTGACCATCGAGACCAACGGTGCGATGCTGCTGGGCTCGGAGATCGGCGCGGCACTGACCGCGATCGAGCCGCTCGGCGTCGACGTGATCGGCCTGAACTGCGCGACCGGTCCCGCCGAGATGAGCGAGCACCTCCGCTACCTGGCCCGCCACGCCCGGGTCCGCCTCTCGTGCATGCCCAACGCCGGACTGCCCGTGCTGACCTCCGACGGCGCCTACTACCCGCTTACCCCCGAGGAACTGGCCTCGGCGCACGAGAACTTCACCCGCGACTACGGCCTCTCCCTCGTCGGCGGCTGCTGTGGCACCACGCCCGAGCACCTGCGCCGGGTCGTCGAGAGGGTACGCGGGCTCCAGACGGCCTCGCGCCGGCCCCGCCCCGAGGCCGGCGCAGCCTCTCTCTACCAGAGCGTCCCCTTCCGCCAGGACATCTCGTACATGGCCATCGGCGAGCGCACCAACGCCGTCGGTTCCAAGGCCTTCCGGGAGGCGATGCTCGCCCAGGACTGGGAGGAGTGCGTGGAGATCGCGCGGGCGCAGGCCCGTGACGGCGCGCACATGCTCGACCTCTGCGTCGACTACGTGGGGCGCGACGGCGTGGCCGACATGAAGGAGCTGGCCTTCCGCTTCGCCACCGCCTCCACGCTGCCGATCGTCCTCGACTCCACCGAGCCCGCCGTGCTGGAGGCCGGGCTGCAGATGCTCGGCGGGCGCGCGGTCGTCAACTCGGTCAACTACGAGGAGGGCGACGGCGTCGAGTCGCGCTTCCACAAGAACATGAAGCTGGTCCGCGAGTACGGTGCGGCCGTGGTGGCCCTGACCATCGACGAGGAGGGCCAGGCACGCACCGCCGACTGGAAGGTCCGGATCGCGCTGCGCCTCATCGAGGACCTGACCGCGAAGTGGGGCATGAACGTCGAGGACATCCTCGTCGACGTGCTCACCTTCCCCATCGCCACCGGCCAGGAGGAGACCAGGCGCGACGCGCTGGAGTCGATCGAGGCGATCAAGGAGATCAAGCGACACCACCCCGGGGTGCAGACGGTCCTGGGCCTGTCGAACGTGTCGTTCGGTCTCAACCCCGCTGCCCGCATCGTGCTCAACTCGGTCTTCCTCAACGAGTGCGTCAACGCCGGCCTCGACGCGGCGATCGTGCACGCCTCCAAGATCCTGCCGATGGCGCGCATCCCCGAGGAGCAGCGCCAGGTCGCCCTGGACATGGTCTACGACCGGCGCCGGGAGGGTTACGACCCGCTGCAGCGGTTCATGGAGCTGTTCGACGGCGTCGACGCCGCCGCTCTCAAAGCGAGCAAGGCCGAGGAACTCGCCGCGCTGCCGCTGTGGGAGCGGCTCAAGCGCCGGATCGTCGACGGCGAGCGCAAGGGCCTGGAGGCCGACCTCGACGAGGCCCTCGCCCAGCGCCCCGCTCTGGAGATCGTCAACGATGTGCTGCTCGACGGCATGAAGACCGTCGGCGAGTTGTTCGGCTCCGGCCAGATGCAGCTGCCGTTCGTGCTCCAGTCGGCCGAGGTGATGAAGACCTCGGTCGCCTACCTGGAGCCGCACATGGACCGGGTCGAGGGCGAGACCAAGGGGCGCATCGTGCTCGCCACGGTCAAGGGCGACGTGCACGACATCGGCAAGAACCTGGTCGACATCATCCTCTCCAACAACGGCTACGAGGTCGTCAACCTCGGTATCAAGCAGCCGGTGTCGGTCATCCTGGAGGCCGCGGAGGAGAAGAGGGCCGACGTCATCGGCATGTCCGGACTGCTGGTGAAGTCCACGGTCGTCATGAAGGAGAACCTGGAGGAGATGAACTCCAGGGGCATCTCCGACAGGTTTCCCGTGCTGCTCGGCGGGGCCGCGCTGACCCGTGCCTATGTCGAGCAGGACCTCGCGGAACTCTTCCAGGGCGAGGTCCGCTATGCCCGCGACGCCTTCGAGGGACTGCGCCTGATGGACGCCTTCATGGCGGTCAAGCGCGGGGAGAAGGGCGCGAGCCTGCCGCCGCTGCGCGAGCGCCGGGTCAAGACCGGAGCCACGCTGGTCAGGACACCGATGGAGGAACTGCCGGCCCGCTCCGACGTGGCCGACGGCAACGCGGTGCCGACGGCGCCCTTCCTCGGCGAGCGCGTCATCAAGGGCGTACCGCTCGCGGAGTACGCCGCGTTCCTTGACGAGCGGGCGACGTTCATGGGGCAGTGGGGCCTCAAGGCCGCCCGCGGCGGTGACGGGCCCTCCTACGAGGAACTGGTCGAGACCGAGGGCAGGCCGCGCCTGCGGATGTGGCTGGAACGGATGCAGACCGAGGGCCTGCTGGAGGCGGCGGTCGTCTACGGCTACTTCCCGTGCGTCAGCGACGGCGACTCGCTGATCATCCTGGACGAGGGGGGCAACGAGCGCACCCGGTTCACCTTCCCGCGCCAGCGCCGCGACCGGCACCTGTGTCTGTCCGACTTCTTCCGCTCCAAGGACTCCGGCGAGGTCGACGTCGTCGCCTTCCAGGTCGCGACGATGGGCAACCGGGTCTCCGAGGCGGCGGCCGAGCTGTTCGCCAAGGACGCCTACCGCGACTACCTGGAGTTGCACGGCCTGTCGGTGCAGCTGACCGAGGCACTGGCCGAGTACTGGCACGCACGGGTACGCACCGAACTGGGCATCGGCGGTGACGAGTCCCTGGAGGACATGCTCAAGGTCAACGTCATGGGCTGCCGCTACTCCTTCGGCTACCCGGCCTGCCCCAACCTGGAGGATCAGGTCCAGCTGATGGGGTTGCTCGACCCCTCCAGGATCGGCGTCGAGCTGTCCGAGGAGTTCCAGCTCCACCCCGAGCAGTCGACGTCCGCGCTGATCGTCCATCACCCTGAGGCCAACTACTTCAACGTGTGACCGTCTGCCGGAAGGGCTACAAGGGCATGGAAGCGGTTCTCTTCGACATGGACGGGCTTCTCGTCGACAGCGAGAAGATCTGGTTTCAGGTCGAGACCGAGGTGATGGAGCGGCTCGGCGGCGAGTGGGGGGCCGCCCACCAGGCGAACATGGTGGGCGGCTCGATGTCGGCGGCCGTGGCGTACATGCTCCGGGTCTCCGGCGGGAGCGCCGCCCCCGAGGAGGTGGAGAACTGGATGCTGGAAGGCATGATCTCCAGGCTCGCCGGTGGTGTGGAGATGATGCCGGGCGCCGCCGAACTACTGGCGGGAGTGCACGGGGAGGGCCTGGCCACTGCCCTGGTCACCTCCTCGGCGCGGCCGATCGCCGAGACGTGCCTGCGGAGCATCGGCAGGCACCACTTCGACCACGTGGTCACCGGTGACGATGTCGCGGGGACCAAGCCCGATCCCGAGCCCTACCTGACGGCGGCCCGTCTGCTGGGCGTGGACCCGGCCCGCTGCGTCGCGCTGGAGGATTCCCCGAACGGGGTGACATCGGCCACCTCGGCGGGCTGCCGGGTGGTGGCGGTGCCGAGCGTGCTGCCGATTCCCGGTGCGCCTGGCCGTCTTGTCGTCGGATCGCTGCACGAGATCGATGTGGAGGTCCTGCGCTCACTGTCCGCCGGTGCTCTCTGAGCGGCCCTGTCGTCCGGCGGGCGGGATGAAGATCCGATGCGCTCCTTTCATGAGAGTGCGCGATTGGGGATCCTCCCTGATCTTTCATGCGATCCTGGCCGTATCCCCCTAGGGGATGATCCCTCCTTGAGAAGGAGAGCTCGTCCCGATCCGACGTGCCAGGATGGATGTCGGATAGGTCAACATGAGGGGCGGTCCGCTGTGTCGTTCAATCAGATCGCGTGGTTGCCGCTCTGCGCCGGGGTCACCGGTGTGGGGCTGGTGCTGAGTTTCCTGCTGATGCGGCGCCGTGGCGTCGTGGCGGGATTGCGTGCCGCGGCCTGGTCACTGCTGCCCGTCGCCGCCTTCCTGACCGGCGCGCTTCCCACCCTGTGGCAGATCGGTACGGCGATCATCGGTTTCCTCACAGGTCTGGTGTTCAACCCCGTGGTGTGGTCCGGGGTGGCGGTGACCGGACTCGCCGTGCTGCTCTTCCTGGTCTCCGGGTTCCTTCGTGGCCGCCGCCTCAGGGCCGCGGCATCTTCGACGTCTCCGGTGTCCTCTGCGCCCTCTGCGCCCGCTGTGGCCGCGGCGGGCCCCGGCGGGCGGGACGGGGCCGCGACGGCCGCCACGCAGCCGTTGCCCAAGCGCAAGGTTGCGCCCGCGCCCGCCTCCGGGCCCGCCGCGGCCAGGCCCGCCGCGAAGCCGGCCGCCGACGACGATTTCTCCGACATCGAGGACATCCTCAAGCGTCGAGGGATCGGGTAACGCTGAGTAATCGACTCGTTCCCGTGTCACGAATCCAAGACAGAAGCGGAACGGCTTCCGGACATTGGCTCCAAGATCAGAACGAATGAATTTCACGTGAATCACAGTTAAGCCACATAGCGCCCCAGGGGGCTGGTCAGCGCAGTTCAGCCCATAGATTCTGCGCACGGGGCCACGAACTACTGGCCCGTAGACTTACGGCGCGCTACCCGACCCGGGAAACGCGTTGACGGACAACGTCGTCTGGGATCCAGGGGGCCAACTGTATGACCGCACCGCTCGACGCCCCCGGTAAGACCACCGAGGTCGTACCGGAGGCAGTGCTCGCGGGAGCGGGCGTGAAGGCCGTCCAAGGCCGCTCGCTCGGGCAGATCGCGTGGATGCATCTGAAGCGCGACAAGGTCGCGCTCCTCGGTGCCGGCGTGGTCATTCTGCTGATCGTCATTGCGATCTTCGCTCCGCTGATCGTGGACGTGTTCGGTCATCCGCCGAACGAGTTCCACCAGGAGATGATCGACACCTCCACCATGACGCCCAAGGGCGGCACGGGCATCAGCGGGGACTTCCTGTTCGGGGTGGAGCCGGTCAACGGTCGTGACCTTTTCAGCAGGGTCGTCTACGGAGCGCGGATCTCGCTGCTGATCGCGGTCCTCGCCACCATGCTCTCGGTGGTCATCGGCACCGTCATGGGGGTTATGGCCGGTTACTTCGGCGGCTGGGTCGACACCGTGATCAGCCGTACGATGGACGTCTTCCTCGCCTTCCCCCTGCTCGTCTTCGCGATGGCGCTGGTCGGGGTCCTCGGCCAGTTCGAGAAGAACCTCGGGGTGACGGGCGACACGCTACGCATCGGTCTGCTGATTTTCGTGATCGGTTTCTTCAACTGGCCGTACATCGGCAGGATCATTCGCGGCCAGACGCTGTCTCTGCGAGAACGCGAATTCGTCGACGCCGCCCGTAGCCTGGGAGCCCGCGGACCGTACATCCTGTTCCGCGAGATTTTGCCGAATCTGATCGCGCCGATTCTCATCTACGCGACGTTGCTCATTCCGACGAACGTCATGTTCGAGGCGGCGCTCTCGTTCCTGGGAGTCGGTATCCAGGCGCCCACGGCGACCTGGGGAGGCATGATCTCGCAGGCGGTGAAGTTCTACAACGTGCCGCATTTCATGTTCTTCCCCGGTATGGCGATCTTCATCACGGTGCTGGCCTTCAATCTCTTCGGTGACGGGCTGCGCGATGCCCTCGACCCGAAATCGTCCCGTTGACCCTCAACCTCCCGTTCTCCTGGAATTAACAAGGGGTGCAAGTAAATGAACAAGAGATCCGCACTGGCCTTCGCGGCCGCGGGTGCCGCTCTCTCCCTGGGGCTCTCCGCCTGCGGCGGCGGCGGCAGCGAGACGAAGTCGGCCGATGGTTCGTCGGCCGCGCCGGCGACCGCGGACGCGTTCAACGCCGGGCTCGAGGCGGTGTTCAACCCTTCTGACAAGAAGGGGGGCGTCCTGAAGATGGCCATCTCCGAGGACTGGGACTCGGTGGACCCCGGTGACACCTACTACGCACTCTCCTGGAACTTTGTCCGGATCTACGGTCGTTCGCTGGTGACCTACACCCCGGCTCCCGGTGCCGAAGGCCGCAAGCTCTCCCCCGACCTGGCCGAGAAGCTGGGCGAGTCGAGTGACGGCGGCAAGACCTGGACCTACAAGCTCCGCGCCGGTCTGAAGTTCGAGGACGGCACGCCGATCACGTCCAAGGACGTGAAGTACGCGGTTCTGCGCTCCATGGACAAGGAGACGCTGGTCAACGGTCCGACGTACTTCAACGACTGGCTGGACCTGCCGAAGGACTTCAAGAGCGTCTACAAGACCCCGGACGTCAACACCGACTCCGCGATCGAGACGCCGGACGACCAGACGATCATCTTCCACCTGAAGAAGGCCTACGGCGGCTTCGACAACTTCGCGGCCCTGCCCGGCACGATCCCGGTCCCCAAGGACAAGGACACCGGCGTCAAGTACCGCGAGCACGTGATGGCCTCCGGCCCCTACAAGTTCGACAAGGTCGAGGCCGGCAAGCAGTACACCCTGGTGCGCAACGAGCACTGGGACCCGGCGACCGACCCGATCCGCAAGGCGCTGCCGGACAGCTACGAGATCTCCCTCGGTGTCAACGCCGACGACCTGGACAACCGGATCCTCTCCGGCGACCTGCACATCGACCTCGCCGGCTCGGGCGTCCAGCCCGCCGCGCTCGGTCGCGTGCTGGGCGACCCGACGCTGAAGGCCCGGGCGGACAACCCCACCGGTGCCCGCACCTGGTACACCTCGATCGTCTCCGACGTGCCCCCGCTGGACAACCTGGAGTGCCGCAAGGCTGTCATCTACGGCGCCGACCGGGTGGGCCTGCAGAACGCCTACGGCGGCGAGTTCGCCGGCGGTGAGATCGCGACCGGTCTGCTGCCGCCGTCGATCGGAGGCTGGAAGAAGCTGGACCTCTACCCGTCCGGCACCGGCGACGTGGAGAAGGCCAAGGCAGCACTCGCCGCCTGTGGCAAGCCTGACGGCTTCGAGACCATCATGTCCTACCGCGCCGACCGTCCCAAGGAGAAGGCGACCGCCGAGTCGCTCCAGCAGGCGCTGGCCAAGGTCGGCATCAAGCTGGAGCTCAAGGGTTACCCCACCGGTGACTACTTCGCGCTCTACGCCGGCAAGCCGGACTTCGTGAAGAAGAACGGCATCGGCCTGGCCGTCAACGGCTGGGGTGCCGACTGGAACGACGGTTTCGGCTTCATGTCGCAGATCGTCGACAGCCGCACCATCCGTGAGTCGGGTGGTAACTACAACATCAGCATCAAGGACAAGGAAATCGACGCGAAGATCGACCAGATCTTCGCGGAGACCGATGTCGCCAAGCGTGACGCGCTCTGGGGCGAGATCGACCAGAGGGTCATGGAGCAGGCCTACGTGCTGCCCGGGGTCTGGTCCAAGAGCGTCCTCGTCCGTCCCCTGGGTGTGACGAACGTCTTCGTCACCGGTGCGTTCGACATGTACGACTACCTGAACCTGGGTGTCCAGTAACCGTCGGAAATCCTGTTCAGTTAGTCGAGGCTTGAAGGGGCCGGCCCACAAGGTCGGCCCCTGGAGCCGGGGGGACTGTGGTCACTTACATCATCCGGCGCCTGATCGGCGCGGTGCTCATGCTCGTCATCGTGAGCATGGTCACGTTCTCGATCTTCTTTGTGGTTCCCCGTATCGCGGGCGCCACAGCTGAGGGCTTCGCCAGCCGCTATATGGGCAGATCCGCCAACGCGGAGATGATCGCGGTCACGGCGGAAAAACTCGGGTTCAACGACCCGCTTCCCGTGCAGTACGGCCGCTGGATCTCAGGTGTCTTCGTCGGCTCGGAGTACGACACCGGTGCCACCATCGAGGAGTGCCCAGCTCCCTGTTTCGGCTACTCCTTCATCAGAAGGCAGCCGGTCTGGCCCGACCTGGTGGATCGCATCCCGGTGACCCTCTCGCTCGCCTCGGGCGCGGCGGTCATCTGGTTGCTCTGCGGCGTCGCGACAGGTGTGCTGTCCGCGCTGCGAAAAGGCACGGTCTTCGACCGGGCGGCGATGAGCATCGCGCTCGCCGGGGTCTCCCTGCCGGTCTTCTTCACCGGCATCGTCTCCCTCGTCATCTTCAGCTACGGGTTGGGCATCACCGCGCCGGGCGGCAGCTTCACGCCGTTCCTGGAGAATCCGGTGGAATGGGCCTACAGCCTCCTCCTGCCATGGATCACCCTCGCGTTCCTCTATGCCGCCTCCTACGCCCGTCTGACCAGGGCGGGAATGCTGGAGACCATGAGCGAGGACTACATCCGCACGGCCAGGGCCAAGGGCATGAAGGAGTCCAGGGTGGTCGTCAGGCACGGGCTGCGCGCCGCGCTGACCCCCATCCTGACGATCTTCGGTCTGGACCTCGGCCTGCTGCTCGGTGGCGCGGTGCTCACCGAGAGCACGTTCTCGCTGAAGGGCATCGGCGACTACGCCGTCCAGGCCATCGTGACGAACGACCTTCCGAAGATCATGGGCGTCACCATGGTCGCGGCACTCTTCGTCGTGCTGGCCAGTCTGATCGTCGACCTGCTGTACGCGGTGGTCGACCCGAGGGTGAGGCTGGGATGAGCGCTCCGTCGAGCTTTCTCGAACTGAGGGACCTGCGGATCCACTTTCCGACGGACGACGGCCTGGTCAAGTCCGTCGACGGGCTCTCCTTCCAACTGGAGCGCGGCAAGACGCTCGGGATCGTAGGCGAGTCCGGATCAGGCAAGAGCGTCACCTCGCTGGGCATCCTCGGCCTGCACAAGGGCGGCCGGGCGAAGATCTCCGGTGAGATCTGGCTGGACGGCGAGGAACTCGTCACCGCCTCCGCGGACCACGTCCGGACGTTGCGCGGCAAGAAGATGGCGATGATCTTCCAGGATCCGCTCTCGGCGATGCACCCCTTCTACACGGTGGGTGCGCAGATCGTGGAGGCGTACCGGATCCACCACCCGGTCAGCAAGAAGGTCGCGCGCAAGCACGCCATCGACATGCTGGGCCGGGTGGGCATCCCGCAGCCGGAAAAGCGCGTCGACAGCTATCCGCACGAGTTCTCCGGCGGCATGCGCCAGCGCGCGATGATCGCCATGGCGCTCTCCTGCGACCCGGAACTGCTGATCGCGGACGAGCCGACCACGGCCCTCGACGTGACGGTCCAGGCACAGATCCTGGACCTGATGCGCGACCTGCAGCGTGACTTCAACGCCGCGCTGATCGTCATCACCCACGATCTGGGTGTCGTCGCGGAGCTGTCGGACGACATCCTGGTGATGTACGGCGGAAAGGGCATCGAGTACGGCACGGCGGAGGACATCTTCGAGCGGCCCGAACATCCCTACACGTGGGGCCTGCTGGGATCGATGCCACGCCTGGACCGGGAGCGGAGTGAACGGCTGCTGCCGATCAAGGGCGCTCCTCCCTCGCTGATCAACCTGCCCTCCGGCTGTGCGTTTCACCCGCGTTGCGTCTATGCCGACCGCACCGGTGGAAAGTCGAGCGCCGAGGTGCCTGAGCTGCTCGAGAGCGACGGCGGCCATCTGGTCCGGTGCCACCTGCCCCACGAGGTCAGGCGGGACATCTGGGAGAACGAGATCAAAGTGAACCTGGAGTCCTCGTGAGCGAGCGAGCCGACAAGCCCGTTGCTCCGGACGCGCGTTCGACGAACGGAAAGCCTGTGACCGAGCCAATTCTGTCAGTGCAAGGGCTGGAGAAGCACTTCCCCGTCACCAAGGGCCTGCTCAAACGCCAGGTCGGTGCGGTCAAAGCGGTCGACGGGATCAGCTTCGACGTCTTCAAGGGGGAGACCCTCGGCCTGGTGGGCGAGTCCGGCTGTGGCAAGACCACGACGGGGCGCATGATCACCAGGCTCATCGAGCCGACCGGCGGGAAGGTCCTCTTCGAGGGCCACGACATCACTCACATGTCGCAGTCCAAGATCCGGCCACTCCGGCGCGACATGCAGATCATCTTCCAGGACCCCTACTCCTCGCTCAACCCCCGCCACACGGTCGGCACCATCGTCGGTGCGCCGTTCCGTATCCAGGGGGTCAAGACCGAGCAGGGGATCAAGAAGGAAGTCCAGGACATCCTTGCCCTGGTCGGTCTCAACCCCGAGCACTACAACCGTTACCCGCACGAGTTCTCCGGTGGCCAGCGCCAGCGCATCGGCATCGCCCGCACGCTCGCGCTCAAGCCCAAGCTCATCGTCGCCGACGAGCCGGTGTCCGCGCTGGACGTGTCGATCCAGGCCCAGGTCGTCAACCTGCTGGAGGACCTGCAGAACGAGCTCGACCTGACCTATGTGGTCATCGCGCACGACCTGTCGGTGGTCCGGCACATCAGCGACCGGGTCGCGGTCATGTACCTCGGCAAGATCGTCGAACTGGCGGATCGTAAGAACCTGTACGAGTCGCCCATGCACCCCTACACCACCGCGCTGATGTCCGCGGTCCCCATTCCGGACGTCAAGCGGCGCGAGGGGCGCGAGCGCATCCGCCTCCAGGGCGACGTGCCCAGCCCGCTCAACCCGCCGCCCGCCTGTCGCTTCCACACCCGGTGCTGGAAGGCCCAGGAGATCTGCAAGACCGTGGAACCGCCGCTGGCGGAGCTGGCGGCGGGCCACCAGGTGGCCTGTCACTTCCCGGAGAACGCCCCCAAGGAGCAGCCGTCTCCGCAGACCGCCTCGGACTGATCGATTCCCGGCCGGGGCCCGCGCACTCGCCGTGCTGACCGGCCGGTGCGCGGGCGTGCCCGTTCGCGCCGGATGCCGGATCAGGCAGGCGAGCCGGGGGTGATCAGGCCGGTCTCGTAGGCGAGGACGACGGCCTGGACGCGGTCGCGCAGGCTCAGCTTGGTGAGCACGTTGCCGACGTGGGTCTTGACCGTCGTCTCGCTCACCACCAGCTCGGCGGCGATCTCCGCATTGGACATGCCCTTGGCGATCAGCTTGAGCACCTCCAGCTCACGCTCGGTCAGCCGCTCCAGACGATTGGGGGTGGACTGCCGGTGGGTCGGCAGGTGTGCGCCGAACCTGTCCAGCAGTCGCCTGGTGATGCTCGGCGCGACGATGGCGTCGCCGGCCGCCACCACCCGGATGGCCTGCACCAGTTCCTCCGGCGGGACGTCCTTCAGCAGGAAGCCGCTGGCTCCGGCACGCAGCGCCTCCACGATGTACTCGTCCAGGTCGAAGGTCGTCAGCACCAGCACCCGGGGCACGTGCGCACCCCCGGCGGCCTCCCGTACGATCCGGCGGGTCGCCTCGATGCCGTCCACGCCCGGCATCCGGATGTCCATCAGCACCACGTCGGGCAGCAGTGCCCGCGACTGGTCCTGCGCGGTCTTGCCGTCCCCCGCCTCACCGACCACGGTGAGGTCGGGTTCGGCCTCGAGGATCAGGCGGAAACCGGTGCGCAGGAGTGGCTGGTCGTCCACCAGCAGCACTCTGATCGTCATCATGTGTCCTTGAGGGGGAACCGGGCATCGACCTCGAATCCGCCCTCGGGACGTGGGCCGATCCTCAGAAGTCCACCATAGAGGGCAACGCGTTCGCGGATGCCCACCAGGCCGTGACCGGTCGCCCCCTCGCTCGTTTCGCCCGCTTTCTGGCCGAGGCCGTCGTCGGTGACCCGCACGGCCAACTCGCCTGACTCGTGCCGCACCGTCACCCAGGCTCGTGCCTGCGGCCCCGCGTGCCGCAGGCTGTTGGTCAGGGCCTCCTGCACCAGCCGGTACGCGGCCAGGTCGACTCCGGGTGGCAGCGCCCCAGTGGTCCCGCACTCGTCCTCGATCCACAGCTGTGTCCGCAGCCCCGCCTCGCGCATCTGGTCGACCAGGGCGGGAATCTCACGCATCCCCGGCTGCGGATTGCGCTCGGCGGGCACCGCGTCGGTCCTGAGCACGCCCACGAGGCTGCGCATCTCCGACATCGCGGTCCGGCCCAGTTCCTCGATCGCGGACAGGGCCTCTCGGGCCCCCTCGGGGTTTCCGGCCAGCACCCGGCGTGCCGCGGCCGCCTGGACGGTCATCACGCTCACGTGGTGGGCCACCACGTCGTGCAGCTCACGGGCGATGCGGGAGCGCTCCTCGGCCCTGGCCGCCCGGGTGTCGGCCTCCCGGATATGCTCCATGCGCCGTGCCCGGTCGTGCAGCTCCGCCTGGTAGGCCCGGCGCAGCCGCACGTTCCGGCCGGCGATCCACAGGGAGGCGGCGAAGACGACCATCAGCAGGTGGGTGCTCCACTCGCCAAGCCCGCCGCCGGCCGCCGCAGACAGGAAATGGCCGGCCAGGGCCAGTGCGGGAGCGCACAGGCTGACCGCCAGGCCGCGCCGGACGGCGATCGTGTAGACCAGCACCAGGGCGGCGAGCCAGAGCAGGGAGGGGTTCCGTCCCGTCGCGGCCAGCGTGATCTCGATCAGGCAGACCAGACAGAGCAGCAGGAAAGGCCAGTGGCGGCGCAGCGCCACCGACAGGCAACCGGTCATGATCAGGCCGAGACCCATCGCGTCCGGCTCCCCGAGCCGGGCCGGGTCGCCGAAAACCTGGGTGACGTGGGCGAAGGGAGCCGAGGCGGCCGCCAGCGCCCCCCCGAGGAACAGATCAGGGATCAGCGGATGCCCGTGGAACCACGCCCGCAGGCTACCGATGGTGTTGCGCACACAACCAACCTAGGTGCCCTTCCTGCCCGGCCACCCTGCCACAGGTGGATATCCCACTCATCCCCACGTAGGACGGTGTTGATTGCGACGCGGGTTGCCGGCGACGCTGGCGCGTCGCGGTTCGGCCGCTGGGATCCGGCTCCTTCCCTCGTCGAGAGAGGTCGCTCGTTCCTCGCGACCTCTCTCTCCTCGGTCCAGTCGCCGGCGCGGCCTCACGGGTCGTCCCTCAAGGACAGATCGCGGGCATGTCTCCAGGGAGGCTTCCCGAGGTAGGTCACGTTGGGCGGTTCCAGTCGTCCTCAACGTGACGACACAGCCGCTACAGCTCGTCGGTGGCGGCCCTTGAGGTCTTGGCGGGGCGGCGGTTGCTGCGGACGGTGTCGCCCGGCTGGCGCTCGGGCACCGGCGGGGGAGTGCCGCCGAACTCCGGACACAGGTCCTTGTAGCTGCACCAGCCGCACAGCCTGCTGGGCCTGGCCCGCCACTCGCCCGTCTCCAGCGCCCGCTCGATGGCCTGCCACAGAGCCTGGACCTTCCTCTCGGTGGCCAGCAGGTCGGCCTCGTCGGGGGCGTAGCGCAGGACCTCGCCGCCACCCCCCAGATACATCAACTGGAGCAGGCGGGGCACCGAGCCGCGCAGCCGCCACAGCACCAGCGCGTAGAACTTCATCTGGAACAGCGCCTTGGCCTCGAAGGCGGGCCCCGGGGCGCTGCCGGTCTTGTAGTCGACGACGCGGACCTCGCCGCCGGGTGCCACGTCCAGCCTGTCGATGTAGCCTCGCAGCATCAGGCCGCTGCCGAGCACCGCCTCCACGTAGAGTTCCCGCTCGGCGGGCTCCAGGCAGGTGGGGTCCTCAAGGGTGAAGTAACTTTCCAGCATGACGCGGGCCTGGGCCAGCCACTCGGCGCGGTCGTCGTCACCGGTGAACATGTCGGCATACGAAGGGTCCTCCTGCTGCAGCCTGTGCCACTGCGGCTCCAGCAGGTCCTGGGCCGCGGCGACCGTGCGACCGGGGGCGGGCAGGTCGTACAGCCGTTCCAGCACGGAGTGGACCATCGTGCCGCGCACGGCGGCCGGCGACGGAGGCTCGGGCAGCCTGTCGATCACCCGGAAGCGGTAGAGCAGCGGGCACGTCATGAAGTCACCCGCCCGCGACGGCGACAGGGCTCCGATGATCGTGGGCTCGGTCAGCGACATGACCGCACTGTAGGTCACGGTGACGACAGTTTGCGCCCGAGGTGCCCTTGTGGCGTCTGCCGGTGGTCCGGCGGCGCGTACCATCGAGGCTTGAGGGTGGATTGAACACGGGTTGAACGAGGAGTGGTGAGCCAGCGGTGAGCAGCGACAGCCCACGCCGGGACAGTTCAGGGCTGCGGATGGGCCGGCCGTTCGGCATCCCGGTCTACGTCTCGCCGACCTGGCTCATCGTGGCGGCGTTCATCACCTACTCGTTCCAGGGCGTGGTGGCCTTCTGGCTGCCCGAGCTGAGCATCCCGATCACGTACGTCGTCGCATTCGTCTTCGCGGTGCTGCTTTATGTCTCGGTGCTCCTGCACGAGCTGGCGCACTGCGTGGTCGCCAGGATGTACGGCCTGCCGGTCCGGCGCATCACGCTCTACCTGCTCGGCGGCGTCTCGGAGATCGAACGTGAGCCGGAGACGCCCGGCAGGGAGTTCATGGTGGCCTTCGCGGGCCCGCTGCTCTCGCTCGGCCTGGCCGCGCTCGGTTTCGCCGTCTCCCGGGTCATCGACCCCGGTACGATCGTCGGCGTCCTGGTCTTCCAGCTCTGGTTCGCCAACCTGATCGTCGGTGTCTTCAACATGCTGCCGGGATTGCCGCTCGACGGGGGGCGCATGCTCCGCGCGGGCGTCTGGAAGATCACCCGCAAGCCCGGTACGGGCACGGTCGCCGCAGCCTGGGCGGGCCGGGGGCTGGCCGTGGCCCTGGTCACGATCCCCATCGGGCTGGCACTGGCGACCGGGTCGGCGCCGGACATGACGTTCGCCTGGTCGGTGCTGCTGGCCGCCTTCATCTGGTTCGGCGCCACCCAGGCGCTGCGCGGTGCCCGGGTGCGCGCCCGCATCCCCAAGGTCAACGCCCGTGCCCTGGCCAGGAGGGCCATCGCGGTCACCGGTGACGTGCCGCTGGCCGAGGCCCTGCGCCGGGCGGCGGAGGCGCAGGCGGGGGCGATGGTGGTCGTCGACCATGAGGGCCACCCCACAGGCATCGTCAACGAGGTGGCGGTGGAGGCCACTCCGGAGAGCCGCCGCCCCTGGGTGACGACGGGTTCGCTCTCGCGCAGCCTCGAACCGTCGCTGGTGCTGGCCGCCGACCTGGAGGGGGAGCCGTTGATCGACGCCATGCGTGAATCCCCGGCGGGTGAGTATCTCCTGGTGGAACGTGGTGGCGAGATCTTCGGGGTGCTCGCGACGTCTGACGTGAATCGAGTGTTCAGCGGAGTTTAAGCGAACCACATGTCATTTGCATGCGTCTCACTGAATACTCGCCGAAGGCAGGACGACCAGAGAAAATTATCCCTGTTTGTCCCACTCGTTTTCGGCTCGTACCAGGACTAGGGTTTTGGCTAGTGAACTGGCTGGCCATGTAGCTTAAGGGACGTCAATTGGCACCCCCCCACACGCCGGCTCCGGCCGGCGATCTGACGCCGGATCTCCTCGGCGCGCCCGAATGGACCGACCAGATGGTCGCCGCCGCGGGCATACCCATGTACGACATCCCGTTCCTCACGGTCGGTGGCGGCATGGGCTCCTTTGTGACGCTCGACTATCTGCGGATTTACGGCGTCCCCACCTCGCAGATGCGGGTGGTCTCCAATATCGATCACCCATGGCAGACCTACGAGTTCCTCACCAGGTGCTCGCAGATCCCCCGTGGGGAGCGGATCCGCTCCGACTCCTCCTCCCGCCCGGACAACCTGTGGGGGTTCCCCTCCTACGCCCTGGAAGAGGCGTGGAAGGAGAAGAAACTGTCGTACCTGTGGCAGATCCTCACCGAGCCGCTCCTGAACGACTACTGGACCCCGCGTGCGGGCACGGTCTTCAAGAACCTGGAGCGCGAGGCCAAACGCATCAACTACTGGGACATGCTGGTCAAGGGACAGGTGCGGATGGTCCGACGCCGGGCCGGTGGCGGCTACTTCACGGTGGTCACTCCGCCGGACGGCGCGGCGGCGACCAAGCGCATCATCTTCCGCTCGCGCTTCGTGCACATCGCGATCGGCTACCCGGGTCTGAAGTTCCTGCCCGACCTGCAGGAGTTCCGGACCAAGCACGGTGACTACCAGCACGTCGTCAACGCCTATGAGCCGCACGAGCAGGTCTACGAGTTCCTGAAGACCAGGCCGGGCACCGTGGTCATTCGCGGCGGTGGCATCGTCGCCTCCCGGGTGCTCCAGCGACTGTTCGACGACCGGGAGCGGCACGGCCTGCAGACCCAGATCATCCACATCTTCCGCACGTTCGTCAGCGGCTCCCACGGCCCGCACATCTGGGCGCGCCGCAAAGGCGGGGACGGCTGGGCCTACCAGGGCTTCAACTACCCCAAGTCGGTGTGGGGCGGTCAGCTCAAGGCGCAGATGCGCAAGCTGGAGGGCACCGAACGGGCGAAGAAGTACAAGGAGATGGGCGGCACCAACACCCCCTACCGGCGGCGCTGGCAGGAGCAGATGCGCGCGGGGCGCAGCGGCGGTTACTACCACCCTGTGCAGGGCACCGTCGACCGCGTGGAGCACAGCCAGGACGGGCGGCTGGTCAGCTACGTGCGCAGCAGCGACGGCATCGTCCGCGAGCCGGTCTCCGACTACATCATCGACTGCACCGGCCTGGAGGCCGACATCGCCGAGCATCGGATCTTTGCGGACCTGCTCCAGCACGGTGGGGCGTTCCGCAATCCGGTGGGCAGGCTCGAGGTGGAGCGCCACTTCGAGGTGAAGGGGACGGCCAATGGTGACGGTGCCCTCTACGCCTCGGGATCGGCCACGCTCGGAGGTTACTTCCCGGGCGTCGACACCTTCCTCGGCCTGCAGATCGCGGCTCAGGAGATAGCCGACGACCTGGCAGGACGAGGGTTCGTCAAAAAGATGGGACCGCTGCGCTCGACCTCGCAGTGGTTCAAGTGGGCCTTCAACTCGTCGGTGTAAGGAGTAGTCCCCCGTGGTTCCGACTCTGTGGGGCCGTATTCAGACGCGCCTCTTCATGCTCGCCACCGTTGGTGCGATCATCACCCTGCTGATCGTGCCGGTGCTTCCCGGCTCCTCCGGGCCGCTCTCCGAGCGCTACGTCAACGGGTTCCTGGTCCTCGCGGCGGTAGGTGTGCTGGGGATCATCTGGGAGCTGATATACCACTTCCTGATGCAGTTCAGATGGGAGAAGGACTGGCCGACCCTCTTCGGTCTGCTGACGCTCGTACCCGAAGGCCTTGTGCTGTACTTTTTGCTACGGTCCGGTGCAGTCGATGTTATCGATCCGGTTCCGCCGGCCGCCTTCTGGACGCACTTCACGGTCGTCTGGGTATGCATCTGGCTGGTGACGAACGGCCCCATGCGGGTGCCGTTCATCCGGTGGCGTTTCCGGGGAGGGAGAGTTCTGTGACCGACCAGGGCTTCGGGGTGGTGCGTCCGCTTCCGGGCAACGGGCTGGTGGCCTATGTAGGCGGCCTGCTGCTGGTGTGCGACGCGGCCGAGGCCGTCGTTGAGGATCTGCTGGGGGCGCTGCGGGAGACCGCGGCCTCGGGCGGCGACGGCCGGTCGCTGGCCCGCCGGGTCGCCCAGATCCTCGCCGTCGTGATAGGCGAGCCGGTGGCGTGTGCCGTCGCCGGTCCGGTCAGCGGGGGAGTGGCCGTCCTGGTCAGCGGTCCGGCATTCGCGGCGGTGACCGGCGCGGCCGGTGAGATCCAGCTCGCCGGGCGTGACGCGCTCACCTGGTCCGACCGCTTGGTTCCCGGCCCGGTGACCCGGGTGGAGCTGAGCCTGCCCGACGCCGGGGCCGCGCACCCGTTGTCCCGGCTGGACGCCGGAGTGATCGTCGCGGGAGGCGTCTGGTGCGACCTGACGGAGGTGGGGGCCGCCCCGCAGGCCATGCCGCGGATGGAGCCCGCCGCGCCACAGGTCCAGCAGGCGCCCCGGATGGAGCCCGTGGCCCCCGCGCCAACCCCGATGCCCGTGCCACCCGAGCGGCCGACCTCCCCCGAGTGGTCGGCCCCACCGGAGAGCGCCCCGCCGGCGCCCTATCCGCTGGGCCCGGCGGATCCCTATCCGCCGGTCATCGCCCCGCCGCCGATGGAGCCGCAGCCGCAGGCGTGGCACTCCGAGCCGCACCCCGGGGCCTCCCCGCAGGGGCCGATGCCCTCCACCGGACCCGCTCCCGCGATGGTCCACCATGAAGAGGTCCATCACGAGGACATCGACACGGCCATGGCCAGTGGGATGGGCGGGGATCCCGTCGACGTCCGCGACCAGCCGTTCGAGTACGAGTTGCTGACGCCCGGCGCGGCCGAGCCTCCGGGGCCCGCGCCGAACTCCGGGGCCGAACCCGAGGCACGGCCGCTGGTCTACGGGGTCGACTGCAAGAACGACCACTTCAACGACCCTCGCGTGCCCTACTGCGCGGTCTGCGGTATCGCACTGGTCCAGCGCACCCTCGTTCCCTACAAGGGGCCGCGCCCGCCGCTGGGGGTCCTGCTCCTGGACGACGGCCTCACGCTGCGGCTCGACACCGACTACCTGGTGGGCCGCGACCCTGAGCGGGCACCCGAGGTGGCCGACGGCTCTGTGCGCCCGGCCAAGGTCACCAGCCCCGACGGCTCGGTCTCCCGCCGGCATCTGCGGGTGGCGCTGGACGGCTGGGACGTCAACCTGGTCGATCTGGGATCTGTCAACGGCACTCAGATCCAGCCGCCCGGTGACCCCAACTTCTACGACATCCCGCCGAACGAGCCGGTTACGATCATGCCCGGCACCACCGTGCGGATCGGTGTCTCGCGCACCATGCGCTACGAGTCGCACCGTAACCGCTGAGAACGCCTTCCGGGTGGTTTCCGGGTGGTACGAGGCCGTACCACCCGGCGTGTCCCGGGGGGTCTTTCGCCATGCCGCTCGCGTGCCAGGTCAGAGCTGCGGGGCCGGGGCGCGTAGGGCGGAGACGGCCTCGGCCCAGTCGACCGGATCGGGGTCCTGCTCGGTGCGGACCAGCAGGTGCGTGCCCTCCGAGGTGGTCCCGGTGTCGGCGGCCACGACCAGCGCGTTCTCGGGGATCGCAGCCGCGGTGGCCGCGACGCCGAGCTTGGACAGCCGCTGGGCCAGGGCTGAGGCCCGGTTCCCGCCGGTGACGATCAGTGGCCGGTTCCACAGCATCGCGAGGGTGAGCGCCACGTGCGCGGCCGCGTCGTCACCGGAGCCGTAACGTACCGCGACCGGCCCCGGCTCGGAGCCGGACTCGGCCTGTTTTGGCACGGGTAAGAACACGGTCACCACGCGGCAGACCGCGCCGTCACGCACGGCGGCATAGCCGGGGACACCGGCGGGCAGCACCAGCAGGTCGGCTTGGGCACCGGCGGCCAGCTCCGGCAACTCACCTGCCACATCCGCGCTGAACCGGCTCACCACCCTGGTCTCCGAGCCGCGCTCGCGGGCACTGCCGGCCAGCGCCTCCAGGTCGTGGAGGGTCTCGGCCAGCTCGGCCAGCTCCGAGGAGAGGCCGCTGCCGACCTCCAGGCGGCCTGCCGGGTAGGGGCGAAGGTGGCCCAGGACCACCTCGGACGGCGACCTGGACAGGGCCAGGGTGGTGGTCAGGCCGACCAGCGGGGCCTGCTCGGCGGGTGGATCGGGCACGATCACCAGTATCCGGTGGGCGGCGGTTACGCCGAGGGCGGCACGTTCGGCCTCGGCGATGTCGCGGGCCACCCGCCTGTCGGGGTAGATCCTGCGCACCAGTGGGCCGGTCATCGCGGTCGTGACGAGAGCCATGACCACCATCAGCGAGTAGAGCTCGTCGTCGAGCACGCCCTTCTGCAGGCCGACGGTGAGGATGACGATCTCGGTGAGCCCTCGCGTGTTGAGCAGGGAGGCCAGTGCCCAAGACTGCCGGTTGGGCAGCCGCTGGGTCCGCGCGGCGGCGTAGGAGCCGAGCAGCTTGCCACCGATCGCGACGACCAGGATCGCGGAAAGCGTGCCGAGGCTGGACAGGTCGAGTTCGCGCAGGTTGACGTTGAGCCCCGCCACCACGAAGAACATCGGCAACAGCAGCAGTACGGCGAGCTGTTCCAGCCGCTCCAGGATCTCGTGGTTGAGCCGTTCCGCCCCCTCACGGGGCATCACCGCGCCGAACACGAACGCGCCGAAGATGAAGTGGACGTGCATCCACTCGGTGGCCCAGGCCGATCCGATCAGACCGAGGAGCACCAGGGAGAGCAGGCCGGGCGTCAGCCGCCTGGCCTGCTCGTACGCGGGCACCAGCCGGGCCAGCAGAGGCTTGACGACCAGGAACATCACCAGTACGTACGGCAGGGCGAGCAGGACCTTCCACTGCCCCTCGGACTCTCCGGCCCCCGCGATGCCCACCACCACTGCCAGGACGGTCCAGGCGAGCACGTCGATGACGGCCGCCGAGGCCAGGGCGAGGCCGCCGAGCGTGATCCGCTGCATTCCCCGGTCGGTGAGGACCCGCGCCAGCACCGGGAAGGCGGTGGCGGCCATCGCCGCGCCCATGAACAGCACGAACGGCAGGGTCTTGTCGCCTCCCACGTGCTCACCCGCGATGGCCAGCGCGAGCACGCAGCCCAGGACGAACGGCACCACGGTCGAGCCGAGTGCCACGGTCACCGCGATCCGTCCCTTGCCCCTGACCAGCTTCTGGTCCAGTTCCAGGCCGACGACGAACATGAACAGCACCAGGCCGACGTTGGCCAGGGCCTGCAACGGAGGCCGCATCTCGGAGCCGAACAGTTCGTCACCGATCAGAGGGCCCAGCAGGGTGGGGCCCAGCAGGATGCCGGCCACGATCTCGCCGATGACCGGAGGTTGGCCGAGCCATCTGGCCAGCGCTCCGAAAAGCCGCGCGGCCGCGAGGACGATGACAAGGTCCAGGAGGAGCAGATCCATGTGCAGCAATTGCGAGCACGCTTTCCGTATGCAAAGAAAAGCCCCGAGAATGGCAAAGGCGACGTTACCGTGTGTGGGATGTCGTCGCGAACGTTGCGCAGGCATGGAGGGAGACCGTTGTGGAAGGCATCGCCGACTATGAGTTCATCCGGCCACTGGGAGCCGGTAATCACGGTGAGTTCTACTTGGCGAAAAGGCCCGAGCGGTTACCCGTCGAGGCGGATCTGGTCGCGGTGAAGGTGGTGGGGGGCACGGGGAACGACGCCTTCCGCCGGGCCACGAGAGAGTTGAAGGCGTTCGCCGCGGTGCGCTCCCCGTATCTGGTGCGGCTCTACGACGCCGGTCAGCAGGGCGGGGTGTTCTACTACTCAATGGAGTACCTGCCGGACGGCTCGCTGGCGCATCCCGCGGAACGGCCGTCGCGTGAGCGGGTGCTGCGCTCGATCGCCTGCGTCTCCCACGCGGCGCAGGCACTGCACGAGGAGGGCATCGTCCATCGCGACATCCGCCCCGGCAACGTGCTGCTCGCCGACGACGGGGGCAAGCTCTCCGACCTGGGCCTGTCGCAGGTGCTGACGCCGGGCGTGACGGTGACCGGGATGGGGGACATCGGGTCGGTGGAGTTCACCGACCCCGCGTTGCTGCAGGGGGAGACGCCCACCCCCGGCGGCGATGTGTGGTCGCTGGGCGCGACGCTGCACTGGGCGGTGAGCGGAGTCGGGCTTTACGGGAAACTGCCCACCCACGATCCGCTGCTGACCCTGCGGAAGGTGTACAGCACGCCGCCGTCGATCGATCCGGGGTTGGAGCCCGAGCTGTCGGATCTCGTCCGGGCATGCCTCGGTGACGTGGCCAAGCGGCCCACCGCGCGGGGGGTGGCCGACCGGCTCTACGCCCTGCTGGTCTGAGCTTCCGCCCGCGCGCTCCGGGCCGTGGCCTCGGCTCCCTGAGCGTACGTGCCGGGAGCCGGGCGGGCACGGGCGGGCGGCTACGTGTCGGTGGGGCGCAGGCGGTCCAGTTCGGCGTTGAGCACCCGCTCCAGGCGTGCGGTGCCGAGCCTGTCCGGATAGAGCAGGCGGTGCACGCTCAGCCCGTCGACCAGGGCGAGTAGCCGCTCGGTCACGTCGTCGAGGTCTTCGGTGGTGGAGATCTCCCCACCGGCGACCGCGGCGCCAAGCAGGCTGCGCACCAGGTAGCGCAGTTCCTCGGCCTCGGCGCGTTGTGCCTCCAGCATCGCCGGGCTGGTCATGCTGCGACTCCAGAAGCCGACCTCCAGCCCGCTCTCCCGGGTGCGCTCCTCGTCCAGTGGCAGGTTGTCGAGGAGGAGCTCGCGGAGCGCCGCCAGCCCGGTGAGGCCGGCCAGCTTGCCGCGCAGGCGCTCCACGATGCGCCGGTGCGAGGAGCGCAGCGCCGACAGCATGATGTCGTCCTTGTCGGCGAAGTAGTGGGTCAGCACGCCGTTGGAGTAGCCGGCCTCCTTGGCGATCGCCCTGGTCGTGGCGGCCTCGATGCCCTCGCGCAGGATGATGCGGCGAGTGGCCTCGATGACCTCCTCGCGGCGCTCTCCATGATCGACGATCTTTGGCAACTCGGTTCCCTCCCGAACGGAATCCGTTGACATTGTAGTCGGTCGCCCGTCTATTATCCGCTGAAGACATGAGGAGGACTCGCTATGACCGTCGTAGCCCTCGGGGTGCACATCGTGGACGTGCTCGCCAGGCCGGTGGAGTCGATTCCCGCCGGGCAGGACACCCACCTGCTGGAGCAGATCCGGGTCACCGCCGCGGGTGCCGCGGCCGCGACCGCCGTCGACCTGGCCGCGCTCGGTGTCCCGGTGGCCTCGGTGGGGGCGGTCGGCGACGACGAGCTCGGAGATCTGCTCGTCATGATGATGGGGCGGCGCGGCGTCGATGTGACCGGGGTGGTCCGCAGGCGGGGAGAGCAGACCGCCGCCTCGATCCTGCCCATCCGCCCGGACGGCGGGCGCCCGTCCTTCCACGTCCCCGGAGCCAACCTGGGCCTGGCCGTCGCCGACGTCGGCCGCGAGCGGATCCTGGGCGCGCGCGTCGTGCACCTGGGGGGCATGGACGTGACCTGGGGTCTGTACGACCCCGCTTTCTTCGCGCTGCTTGACGAGGCACGCGCGGCGGGCACGATCATCACAATGGACCTTCTGTCCAACATGCCGGACCTCATGCAGGGGGTTCGGAGCTTTCTCCCGCACGTCGACTACCTCCTGCCCAACGAGGAGCAGGCACTGCTGATGAGCGGTGCGGGCAGTGCGGAGGAGGCCGCGCTGGCCCTGCTGGCGGAGGGGCCCTCGGCGGTCCTGGTCACGCTCGGCGCGGACGGAAGCCTGATCGCCGAGGCGGAGGGCGTCACCCGCGTTCCCGCCCTCGACGTCGAGGTGGTCGACACCACGGGGTGTGGCGACGCCTACTGCGCCGGGTTCATCGCCGGCCTGGTCGACGGCCGTGACGTGGCCGGCGCCGCACGGCTCGGCACCGAGCTGGCCGCTCGCGTCGCGGGCGGCCTGGGGTCGGATGCCGGCCTGGACGGGGCGCGCGCACTACGTGAGGAGAAGTGATCCCGCCGCTCGCGGCCGGACACGGCACCGAACCGCCCGAACCGATCCAGATCTGAAAGGACGACGCATGTCCATCGACGCCAGACTCAGGGAGCGGGCCGCCAAGGTCGTCCCCGGCGGTATGTACGGCCACCTCAACGCGGCCCTGCACGGCCCCGCCTACCCGCAGTTCTTCGTCGGCGGCGAGGGGTGCCGCCAGCGGGACGCCGACGGGCGCGAGTACGTCGACCTCATGTGCTCCTGGGGTCCCGTCGTGCTCGGCCATCGCCACCCGTCGGTCGAGGCCGCCGTCGCGGCCCAGCTCGCCGTGGGCGACTGCCTCAACGGCCCCGGCCCCGTCTACGTGGAGCTCGCGGAGCTCCTGGTGGACACCGTCCCGCAGGCCGACTGGGTGATGTTCTCCAAGAACGGCACCGACGCCACCACCCAGGCGCTGATGGTGGCCCGCGCCGCCACCGGCAGGACCAAGGTCCTCATGGCGCACGGCGCGTACCACGGGGCCGACCCGTGGTGCACGCCCAGTACGGCGGGGACCACTCCCAGCGAGCGCGCGGACCTGGTCGAGTTCACCTACAACGACCTCGCCAGCGTCGAGGCCGCCGCGGCGCAGGCGGAGGGCGACGTCGCCGCGATCATCGTGACGCCGTTCAAGCACGACTCGTTCGAGGACCAGGAACTCGTCGCCGCGGAGTTCGCCCGGGGGGTGCGGGCACTGGCCGACCGGATCGGCGCCGCCCTGGTGATCGACGACGTACGCGGTGGCTGGCGGATCGACCTGGGCGGCTCCTGGGAACCCCTGGGTGTGCGCCCCGATCTGTACGCCTTCAGCAAGGCCATGGCCAACGGTCACCCGATCGCCGCCGTCACCGGTGTGGACGCCCTGCGGGGGCCCGCCCAGACGCTCTACTCCACGGGTTCCTTCTGGTTCAACGCCGCTCCGATGGCCGCGGCCAAGGCCACCATCGAGACGTTGCGCGACATCGACGGTATAGCCCTGATGGAGCGCGCGGGCACCCGCCTGCGGGAGGGCCTCGCCGCCCAGGCCGCCTCCCACGGCTTCACGGTCAACCAGACCGGCCCGGTGCAGATCCCCTGGCTCTCCTTCGAGGGGGACGCGACGCTGGACAAGGGCATGTTCTGGGCGGCGGCCTGCCTGCAGGAGGGCGTCTACCTTCACCCGTGGCACAACTGGTTCCTGTCCGCGGCCCACACCGACGCCGACATCGACCGGGCGCTGCAGGGCACCGACGCCGCCTACGCCAGGCTCAGGGCCCACTTCGGCGCCGACTGAACGCGGCCCCTAGTGTGGGGCGTCCCGCAGCCGGCACCACTGCAGGTCGTCCAGGCGGGTGCCGTCGGGACCGGGCAGCAACCCGCGCAGCAGCGCCTCGCGGGTGAAGCCCGCGCGCTCCAGTACACGCTGCGAGGCGACGTTGGCGGGGGAGGTGCCCGCGATGATCCGGTTCAGGGAGGTGTGCTCGAAGGTCCAGCCGACCAGCAGATTCACCGCCCTGGTGGTGAAGCCCCTGCCGCGGAACGCCGGTAGCAGACTGTAGCCCGTCATGGCCTGCCTCAGCGGCGGGGTCACGTTGGAGAGCTGGATCTCCCCGGCGAACGCGCCCGTCGCGGCGTCCGTGATCACCGCCTCGAGCCCCCAGCCGGCCAGCTGGTTCGCGCCCGCCGCGCGGCACCGCTCCTCGGCCTGCTCGGCGCTTTCTGGCTCGGGCGGGACGCTGTACCTCACGACGTCGGGCAGGTTGCGCAGCGCCAGATAGTCGGCGGCGTCGGCGGAGGTGAGCGGCCGCAGCCGTACGACCCCGTCGGTCAGTGAGCCGCCGGGGAAGTCCGGCAGGAACAGCGCCACGCGCTCGCCGGAGTCGCCGCGCAGGCGTGCGAAGGACACCAGGTCGCGGCGGGTGCCGTCACGCTGCTGCTCGGCCCCGCGCCGCACGCCCTCGCGCTGGAAGCCGGCGGCCAGGGCCACCCGCTGGCTGGCCAGGTTCTCCACGTCGGCGAGGAGTTCGACGCGTTCCACCCCGTGGCCGAAGCCCCATCCGGCCAGCGCGGCGGTGGCGGCCGTGGCCACCCCCCGGCCCCGCGCCCACGGGGCGACCAGGTAGCCGATCTCGTTGGTGTTCCGCAGGCGGGAGGGTTTGAGGCCGATGTTGCCCAGCCACTCGCCCGTCTCGGCGTCCGCGATGGCGAACGCGGCTCCTCCGCTCTTCCAGTCCTCCTCGGCCATCTCCAGGTACTGGAGTGCGTCGTCTCGGGTGTAGGGCACGGGCACCAGGGGGAGGAACCGGACGATCTCCGGGTCCGCACAGGCGCGGACGATCGCTTCGGTGTCCGCAAGGGTGAGGGGCCTCAGGACGACGGAGCCTGCCGGAATCACATCTTGGGGAAACATGCGACAACAGCTACCAGTTCCCCCGTAGTGGGGCGAACTTTTTTGAGGACCGTCGCTGTCCGCCCGCTCCGGACAGCGGTGTCCGTTTCCCGCTGCCCGGCCGCGGCTCCCAGGCCGAGGCGGGATCGGCCGCGGTCGCGCGCCGTTAACCTTGCGGTCATGGGTTTTCGCAGGCATGGGCCGTTTCAGGCCGGGGATCAGGTTCAGCTCACCGACCCCAAGAACAAGCGTCACACGGTGACGTTGAAGGAAGACGGCGTGTTCCACACGCACAAGGGCGGGATCCCGCACAGTGAGCTGATCGGCCAGCCCGAGGGCTCGGTGGTGCGTTCGTCCGGGGGCACCCAGTATCTGGCGTTCAGGCACCTGCTCCAGGACTACACGCTCTCCATGCCGCGCGGCGCGGCGGTCATCTACCCCAAGGACTCGGCGCAGATCGTGGCCATGGCCGACATCTTCCCGGGTGCCCGGGTGGTGGAGGCGGGGGTCGGCTCCGGCGCGCTCACCTGCTTCCTGCTGCGCGCGGTGGGCTCCGAGGGCACCGTCACCTCCTACGAACGGCGCCAGGACTTCGCCGAGATCGCCACCAAGAACGTGGAGAAGTTCTACGGCGGCCCGATGTCGCAGTGGCGCCTGGTGGTCGGCGACTTTGTCGCGGACCTCGACGAGAGTGACGTCGACCGGATCATCCTCGACATGCTCGCCCCGTGGGAATGTGTGGACGCCGCAGCCAAGGCTCTCACCCCTGGCGGTGTGATCTGCTGTTATGTCGCGACCACAACCCAGCTGTCGCGTACGGTCGAAACTCTCCGGGAGCACGGGAGTTTCACCGAGCCCCATGCGTGGGAGACCCTGGTTCGTGACTGGCATGTCGAGGGGCTGGCTGTGCGGCCCGACCACAGGATGGTCGGCCACACCGGCTTTCTGGTCACGGCCCGTCGCATGGCCGACGGGGTGACGCCACCACCTCGACGTAGACGTCCGGCGAAGGGTGCACAGGGTGAGGACTCCACGTCTTCCGCCACATGATGACGATTCGGCCACGACGGTCCGTGAAGGAGTGACACGGGAGCGGACCTTCGTGTTCTTATGCTTCTAGTACTAAAAGCGCCAAAAGGGATTAATCATCACGCACTTAATGTAGTCATACGAACACTGCTCAGCCAGGTAAGGGACAGCCCTTAGATGGGTAGGGTTTTGAGTAGTCGGTCTCGACTGGGAAGGAGGTGACGCCGTGGCAGCTCGCGACGACGCTGAGGCTCGAGCCGCGCAGCGCGAACGGGAGGTCGCTGACCTCACAACACAGGTCTCCTTCCTGCAGGAGGAGATCACCGTGTTGCGTCGGAAGCTGACGGAGTCTCCCCGGCAGGCCAGGATCCTTGAAGAGCGTCTCCATGACTTGCAGGCGAACCTCGCGGCCGTAACCGGCCAGAACGAGCGTCTGGTGGCCACCCTCAAGGAGGCCAGAGACCAGATCGTCGCCTTGAAGGAGGAAGTAGACCGGTTGGCGCAGCCGCCATCCGGGTTCGGCGTGTTCCTCGAAACCAGAGAAGACGGCACGGTGGAGGTTTTCACCGGTGGCCGCAAACTCAGAGTGAACGTCAGTCCGGCGGTGGACGTCGACTCGCTGAAGCGTGGCCAGGAGGTCATGCTCAACGAGGCGCTCAACGTGGTCGAGGCCCTCGGTTTCGAGGAGCTTGGCGAGATCGTGATGCTCAAGGAGCTCCTTGAGGACGGCCAGCGCGCCTTGGTGATCTCGCATGCCGACGAGGAGCGGGTGGTGAAGCTCGCCGAGTCGCTGGTGGGCCAGCCGATCCGGGCAGGCGACTCCCTGTTGCTCGAACCCCGTTCCGGCTACGTCTACGAGCGCATCCCCAAGTCCGAGGTCGAGGAGCTCGTCCTGGAGGAGGTGCCCGACATCTCCTACGAGGAGATCGGCGGGCTGATGCGGCAGATCGAGCAGATCCGGGACGCCATCGAGCTCCCGTACCTGCACGCCGACCTCTTCCGCGAGCACAAGCTCCGCCCGCCCAAGGGCGTCCTGCTCTACGGACCACCCGGCTGTGGCAAGACGCTCATCGCCAAGGCCGTCGCCAACTCCCTGGCCAAGCAGGTCGCGGAGAAGACCGGCCAGTCCGGCAAGAGCTTCTTCCTCAACATCAAGGGTCCCGAGCTTCTCAACAAGTACGTCGGCGAGACCGAGCGGCACATCCGCCTGGTCTTCCAGCGGGCTCGCGAGAAGGCCTCCGAGGGCACTCCGGTGATCGTGTTCTTCGACGAGATGGACTCGATCTTCCGGACCCGAGGCTCGGGTGTCTCCTCCGACGTCGAGAACACCATCGTCCCCCAGCTCCTGTCGGAGATCGACGGCGTCGAGGGCCTGGAGAACGTCATCGTGATCGGCGCCTCCAACCGCGAGGACATGATCGACCCGGCGATCCTGCGGCCCGGCCGCCTGGACGTCAAGATCAAGATCGAGCGGCCGGACGCCGAGGCGGCCAGGGACATCTTCTCGAAGTACCTCATCGCGGAGCTCCCACTCCACTCCGAGGACCTCTCCGAGCACGGCGGGAACCGGCAGGAGACCATCTTCGGGATGATCCAGCGAGTCGTCGAGCGGATGTACACCGAGAGCGAGGAGAACCGCTTCCTTGAGGTGACCTACGCCAACGGGGACAAGGAGGTCCTGTACTTCAAGGACTTCAACTCCGGTGCGATGATCCAGAACATCGTCGACCGCGGCAAGAAGATGGCGATCAAGCAGTTCCTGGAGACCGGGCAGAAAGGTCTGCGGATCCAGCACCTGCTGGCGGCCTGCGTGGACGAGTTCTCCGAGAACGAGGACCTGCCCAACACCACCAACCCCGACGACTGGGCCCGTATCTCCGGCAAGAAGGGCGAGCGGATCGTCTACATCCGCACCCTCGTGACGGGCAAGCAGGGCACCGAGGCCGGGCGTTCCATCGACACGGTGGCCAACACCGGTCAGTACCTGTAACAGCGGCACGCGTGCCGATCGACGGCGCGGCCTCCCCGGGGGTCGCGCCGTTGGCATCTCGCCAGATTTTTGTCTAGTTTTGCGATGTTTCGCGGCGTTGAAAGAATTTTGTCGCTTTTTTGAGTGCTTGTTACTCATACTCGGCTGGTGCGGACCCGCCGCCACCCGTATCTCCGGTCACATCCGTCCCAAAAGTGACTGGAAATCAACAGCCGTCACAGGGAACCCGAATGATCGAAGCGCCGTCCAAGTGGCGTGCGTGAACATTCCGGCCCGGCCGTCAGGTGACCGGCACGGGGTCTCGCGAGGCGCTTGGGGGAAGCGGCCGCCTCGCCGAACTCGACCTCCTGCGCTTCACCGCCGCCATGGCGGTGCTCGCCTTCCACTACTTCATCGCCTTCGCCTCGGTGTGGGGCGACCGTCCCGCCACGTTGTTCCCGGCGATCTCCACGATCTCCGGACTCGGCATCCTCGGCGTCGAGCTGTTCTTCATGATCAGTGGCTTCGTGATCCTGATGAGCATCTGGGGCCGGGGCCTGGGGGCGTTCGCCCTCTCTCGGCTGGTGCGGCTCTTTCCCGCCTACTGGGTCAGCGTGGTGGTCACCGCCGCGGTCTACGGGCTGACCGCGGCCACGGCCCTGGACCCCAAACTCAGCCTCGGCGAGTACGGGGTCAACCTCACCATGCTTCAGCGGGCCTTCGGCGTCTATGACGCCAACGGTGTCTACTGGTCGCTCTGGGTGGAGCTCCGCTTCTACGTGCTGATCTCGATCCTGGTGATCACCGGGGTCACGCTCAACCGCTGCCTGGCCTTCATGGGCGTCTGGCTCCTGGCCGCGGGTTTCTTCGCGGGAAGCGATGAGGCGTGGGTCGAACTCGTGATCATGCCCAAGTACGCGGCCTACTTCGTCGGTGGCATGGCGTTCTTCCTGATGACCAGATTCGGTCCCAGGCTGGTCCTGTGGTGTCTGGCCGGGATCAGTGGCGGCCTGGCCGTCAGCGCGGCGCTCGATCGGGTGGCCGGGCGGGTGGAGAAGGTCGGTTACGCCGCGATGCCCGTGCCCGACTGGGCCGTCGTCGCCACGGTGGTCGGCTTCTACGTACTCATGGCGATGGTGGCGCTCGGCTGGCTGCGCCGGCTGCGCTGGCGCGGCCTGGTGGTCCTGGGCGCGCTCACCTACCCGCTCTACCTCTTCCACACCGCGGCCGCCGTCCTGATCGTCCCGGCCCTGCGGGACACGCTGCCGCCGCCGCTGACCGCTCTGGTCACCGTGCTGGCCGCGATGGCGTTCTCCTACCTGGTGTACCGGGTGGCCGAGCGTCCCCTCCAAGAGTTCGTCAAGTCGAGGAGGCGCGGGAAGGCCGCGCAGGCGTCGCCCGCACAGCCTCCCGGGTTCTCCTCGATCCCTCTCGCAACGGGCGAAAAGGCTTCGGTGCCATAACTGTCCGACCACCGGGCATAGTGAAGGGTCTAGGGTCGGGAATAGATACCTCGGAGAGAAACAGTCCCTGATGAACAGAGGGTGCGCATGACGGTACGGCGGGTGATGGGCATCGAGACCGAGTACGGCATCTCCGTGCCCGGACAGCCGGGGGCCAACGCGATGGTGACCTCCTCTCAGGTCGTGAACGCCTATCTGGCGGCCTCGGCGGCCAGAGCGCGGCGCGCGCGGTGGGACTTCGAGGAGGAGAATCCGTTGCGCGACGCGCGAGGGTTCGACCTCGCGCGGGAGGTGGCCGACCAGAGCCAGCTGACCGACGAGGACCTCGGCCTGGCGAACGTGATCCTCACCAACGGGGCCCGGTTGTACGTGGACCATGCCCACCCCGAATACTCCACTCCCGAGTGCACCAACCCTCGGGCGGCGGTGCTCTGGGACAAGGCAGGCGAGCGGGTGATGCACGACGCGGCGGTTCGCGCCTCGGCGATGCCGGCCAACGCCCCGATCCAGCTTTACAAGAACAACACCGACAACAAGGGCGCCTCCTACGGCTGCCACGAGAACTACCTCATGCGCCGGGCGACCTCGTTCGCTGACATCGTCAGGCACCTGACGCCGTTCTTCGTCTCCCGGCAGGTCGTCACCGGCGCGGGCAAGGTCGGCATCGGCCAGGACTCCCGGGGCGAGGGCTTCCAGATCAGCCAGCGGGCCGACTTCTTCGAGGTCGAGGTGGGCCTGGAGACGACGCTCAAGCGGCCGATCATCAACACCCGGGACGAGCCGCACGCCGACCCGGAGAAGTACCGCCGCCTGCACGTCATCATCGGTGACGCCAACATGTCGGAGATCTCGACCTACCTGAAACTGGGATCCACCGCGCTCGTCCTGGCCATGATCGAGGACGGTTACTTCACCCGTGACCTCACCGTGGACAACCCGGTCCAGGCGCTGCGCGCGGTGTCGCACGACCCGACGCTCAAGTACGAGATCTCCATGCGCGACGGCCGCAAGCTGACGGCGGTGCAGCTCCAGATGGAATACCTGGAACTCGCGCGTAAGTATGCCGAGGAACGCAGCGTCAACGGCATGGACGAGCCCACCAAGGACGTCCTGGAGCGCTGGGAGTCGGTTCTCACCCGCCTGGCGGATGACCCGATGCAGCTGTCCAGGGAGCTTGACTGGGTGGCCAAGCTGGAGCTCCTGGAGGGCTATCGCACCCGCGACGGCCTTTCCTGGTCGCATCCGCGCCTGCAACTCGTCGACCTTCAGTACTCCGACATCCGCCCCGACCGAGGTCTCTACAACCGGCTGGTCGCCCGGGGGCGCATGCAGCGCCTGGTCACCGAGGAAGAGGTGCAGAGGGCTGTCGAGGTGCCGCCCAACGACACCCGCGCCTACTTCCGAGGCCGCTGCCTGAGCCAGTACAGCGAGTCGGTGGCCGCGGCCTCCTGGGATTCGGTCATCTTCGACATCCCCGGCCGCGAGTCGCTGCAGCGTGTCCCCACCCTTGAGCCGTTGCGCGGTACCAAGGCCCACGTGGGCGAGCTGTTCGACCGCTGCCGTACCGCCGCGGAGCTGGTGACGGCGCTGACCGGTGAGTAGTGACGCTTCCCGAGGGGGAGGCTCCCGGCGGCCTCCCTCTCGATTCAGGTTGTCCTTACCTGCCACACGAGGTCCATGCGGAAGCGGCCGTCCGGCCCGACGGTGATCGATAGGTGCCGCACGGCCTGCCCGTCTGACCGAAAGCGTGCGCGAGGTGCTACCGAATTACCGCGGGTGGATGTGTTCATGTGGTGTCGTCCACGACCGGGACGTCAATGCCGCACGTAATGTGCCGACCGAAGGGAAGCACATCGTCGCCGCTGGACGGAAACCTGTCGCCATGGCGCGGCGGGAGGCGGAGACGTTAAACGCCTGTGGAGGCCAGGTAGGACCACCGCTCGCGGTGGCACAGGCCGATGAGGCAGGAAACCACCGAAGCGCCGCATGAGCGTGTGCGGCACAGGCGGAATTCCCGGGCCTCAGCCCGGAGAGCACGTCAAGCGTGGGCGTCCGGTGGCAGCCGGGCCGCGGGCAGTCGCGGCCGGGCCAGGGCCACGCCCTCCGCGTGCAGGACCGCCGAGAGCATGCGACCTGCCTGGCCTATGCTGATGCGAGCCGCCGGGTCGCGCCGGAGCAGCCCTTCCAGAACGGGACGCAGCGTTCCCGCCCTTACCATCGTCTCCGGGTTCCTGTCGGCGGCCGGGCCCCGGGGCGTCGGCGCGCGGTGACCGGAGCGCGGCGGCCGGCCCTCCACCGCGAAGTACAGGCTCGCCCCGAACGACCACAGGTCGCCCGCCGGGGTCGGTGAGCCGCCCCGTAGTCGTTCCGGCGCGATGAAGGCGGGAGCATGGGTGAGCGGCAGGGTCGTGGAGGTGCCCGAGTCGCGGTGCAGCGCCGCGATTCCGAAGTCGGCCAGCACCACCCGGTCGCCGGTCAGCAGGATGTTGCGCGGGTTGATGGACCGGTGCAGGACGCCGGCCCCGTGCGCGTGGCGCAGCCCGCCCAGCAACTGGAAGCCGATCCACGCCACCCAGTGGATCGGCAGGTGGCCCATGTGCCGCACCGTCTCCTTGAGTGTGAGGGCCTCCAGCAACTCCATGACGATCCAGAGCCGCCCGTCCTCCTCAAGCAGGTCGTGCACGGAGATCACCGCCGGATGGTTCAGCCGCCCGGCCGAGCGCGCCTCACGCAGGGCTCGCCGCCGCGCGTCGCGCATGTCCGCCCCGTATTCGCCGAACCGCGGCTGGATCTCCTTGATCGCCACATTCCGCCTGAGCAGGGAATCATGGGCACGCCACACAGTGCCCATGCCGTCCTGTCCGATCGGCGAGGTCAGATGATAACGATCACCCAGTGGGCGTGCCTTTTCTGCGCCTGTTCCCATGAATCACCTGTTGCACATAGAAGCCGGGCCCCTCAGCTGATTCATATTTTCACCCTGGAACGGTGCACTATGTGGTTACTTATGGTAATTATGTGTAACAATTTAGTTGCGCAGGCATGATGGAATTTTGTTTCGCGCCCTTAAATCCCTATTCTGTATTCAGAAAAACTGCCCAGAAGTCGGTGAGTACACCGGAAAAACACCGGGAAACACATCAGGCCGCGCTGAAACAGCGCACGTCCTCCAGCATCTTCGACGTCCGCTCGGCGCTCAGCCGAGCCCGTGGATCCTTGCGCAGCAACCCTCGCAGCACCGGTTCCAGGGCGCCCGCCCGCTTCGGCGCGCGCGGCGGCTCTCGCAGCGCCGCCACCAGGGACGCCATCGAGTTCACCGTACGGAACGGGGTTCTGCCCTCCACCGCCATGTAGAGCGTCGCGCCGAACGACCACATGTCCGCCTCGCGGGTGCCGCCCCTGCCCTGCAACGCCTCCGGCGCGATGAAGGCCGGCGTGCCCCGCATCGATGTCGTCGCCGCACCCTCCGGCGCCGCGAACCCGAAGTCGGCCAGGACCACCCGATCACCGGTCAGCATGATGTTGGCCGGCTTGATGTCGCGGTGGATCACTCCGCCGTCATGCGCGTGCCGCAGCGCGTCCAGCAGGCGGCACCCCATCGCCGCCACCAGGTCTACCGGGAGCGGGCCCGCCTGCACGAGCGTGTCGTGCAGTGTGAGGGCCTCCAGGAACTCCATGACGATCCAGAGGCGCTCGGCCTCCTCGGTCAGGTTGTGCACCGTCACGATGCCGCGGTGGCTCAGCCGTGCCGCCATCCGCGCCTCCCGGACCACCCGCCGCCGCTGCTCGGCCGCGGCGGGTCCAGGTGGCAGGGGTATCTCCTTGAGGGCCACCTCTCGCTCCAGAAGCAGGTCGTATGCGCGCCAGACGACGCCGGTCGCCCCCTGGCCGACGCGGGAGACGAGCTTGTACCTGCGCGCGATGATGGTGCTCACCCCTCAATGATCGCAGTTTTCGATTCGATAGGCCTACCTGGAACGTTCCCCACCTTCCCGTGAGCGCCGGATAAGCCCGGATTCGCTAGTGATGGTGGTCACACAGGGCCGATCAGGGCGGCGGCCTGCCCGAGTGCGACGGCATCTCGTCCAGGAGAACGGGGCCGAGGGGATTTGCCGCGGAGCCTCTGGGGAGGTTTCCTGACGGGAGGTACCCCGGGACGGAGCAGGGGAGCTCCCGTAAAGATCGCGGGACGATCCGCGCGCAATGTCGTCCGGTTCGGGGAAGATATGAGTCAGATGCGTCCCCCAAGCGGAGGTGCCACAGATGGCAAGTAAGGACACCGGCGGCCAGAAGCAGACCGGCCGGACCGACAAGGAAGTCGAGGAGACCGCCGCGGCGGAGACCTCCGACGTCCAGGAGCGTCACGAGAAGCTCTCCGACGACGTCGACGCGATCCTCGACGAGATCGACGAGGTTCTTGAGGAGAACGCGGAGGAATTCGTTCGGAGTTACGTGCAAAAGGGCGGGGAGTAGGGGGCCGAGCGGGAAAAGCCGGCAGGGAGCGGCCGGAGGGTTCCACCGGCCGCGAATATCGTCGGAGATACCAGGCGACCAGGCCGTAGGCCGAATTCAACCGTGACCGAGCACGACCAGATGGACTGACTTCTCACCGCAGGCCCTGTCGCAGCTGGATGAAAGAGGGCCGGCGAAGTCAAGAACCACGGCGGCGAGCGCGGCTACCGGCCGAAACCGAGCCATGGCACTACCGAGAGACGTCATCGAGGCCGACGTCGGTCGGATGTTCGCCGAGTGAGTCGGCTTCCGCTCGATCCACCGGGCGGAAGAGCGGAGCGGCGGGAGGAGGGGGCCCGGGCACCGGGTGGGTCTTCGGCCCGCCCGCCCGCGCGCCCGGGGGCAGGCCGTGCGGCTCGCGCCTGGCGTCGACACCAAGGTGCGCTCGCCCGCGCCCGGGGGCAAGCCAGTGGTCCGGCATGTCGCGACGACTCGGCCACTACACGGATGTAGTCGCCCGTAAAGATTCAAAAGCCCGGCGGAGGTGGGTTCGCGCTGAGCTGATCCAGGGAAGTGCAAGCAGGACGGCAAGATGAGTAAGGTCGGGCCTTAAAGGACCGCACCTTTGGAGGGAGTCGCGTGGGATCGCACAGGGACCTGCCCGCCGGCATGGTGAACCATATCTTTACCGACACCGGGAGCTCCTCGTTCACCGAGTTCGTCAGGTCCCATTCGCCGGACTTGTTGCCTGGTCGTAACGAGACTCTGGCGACCCCGGTGGGTGACCAGATCCCGCATGCCACCACGATCGTCGCGGCGATATGCGCGGGTGGCGTGGTGATCGCGGGAGACCGCCGGGCGACCTCGGGAAACATCATCTCCCAGCGTGACATGGAGAAGGTGTTCCGCACGGACGACTACTCGGGCATGGGCATCGCGGGGGCGGCGAGCGCCGGTATCGAGATGGCCCGCCTCTACCGGGTGGAACTCGAGCACTACGAGAAGCGGGAGGGCCGCACACTCTCGGTGGAGGGTAAGGCCAACCGGCTCGCCACGATGATCCGCGGCAACCTGCCGATGGCGATGCAGGGGCTTGCGGTCGTGCCGCTCTTCGCCGCCTACGACCCCGATGTCGACGGCGGCCGGATCTTCAGCTACGACGTGGGCGGTGGCCCCTACGAGCAGCGCCAGCACCACGCGATCGGGTCCGGCTCGATCTTCGCGCGGGGCGCGCTGAAGAAGCTCTACCGCGAGGGCGCCTCACCCGAGGACACCGTGCTGACGCTGATTCACGCCCTCTACGACGCGGCCGACGACGACTCGGCGACCGGCGGCCCCGATGTGATCCGCAAGATCTGGCCCGTCGTCGCGGTGATCACCGCCGACGGATACCACCGACTCCCCGACGAGGAGGTGGGGGAGTTCGTCCGGACCGTGATCGATTCCAGAACGAACTTCCCCGACGGCCCCATCGCCCCGCTGCGCTAACACGAGAGGATCACCCCAGGTGTCCATGCCTTTTGGATATGTCTCGCCCGAGCAGCAGATGCGAGACAAGGCGGACTACGCGCGCAAGGGGATCGCGCGGGGCCGTAGTGTCGTCGTCCTGCAGTACGAGGACGGCATCCTGTTCGTCGCGCCCAACCCGTCCCGCGCCCTGCATAAGATCAGCGAGATCTACGACAAGATCGGCTTCGCCGCGGTGGGCCGTTACAACGAGTTCGAGGCGCTGCGCCTCGGCGGCATCCGCTACGCCGACATCAACGGCTACACCTACGCCCGTGACGACGTCACCGCCCGCGGCCTGGCCAACCTCTACGCGCAGAATCTCGGCCAGATCTTCACCGAGTCGCTGAAGCCGTTCGAGGTGGAGATCGTGGTCGCCGAGGTCGGCGACTCCTCCGACGAGGACCACATCTACCGGCTGACCTTCGACGGCTCGGTCTTCGACGAGGCGGGTCTGGTTGCCATGGGCGGCCAGGCCGAGGCGGTGGCCGGCCGGCTCAAGGAGCACTACCGCGACGGCCTGTCGCTGGCCGAGGCCCTGGAGGCGGCGCTGTTCGCCCTGACCGAGCCGGGCGGCGAACGCTTCCCCGCGAGCCAGCTGGAGGTCGCGGTCCTGGACCGGAACCGGCCGCACCGCAAGTTCCTGCGGCTCAGCGGCCCGAGGCTGGAGCGCCTGCTTTCCGACGGGGCCCCCGCGGCCGAAGCGGCCACCCAACCCGCTCAACCCGCCCAGCCGGAGAGTCCCCTTTCCGCGCCCGAGACGCCCGGTGCCCCGCCGACCGCGCCCGACGGCGACATCGACACCGGGGCGAACGGCTGACCGGGCCCGACGATCGACCATGAGACACCGAGAGCGCCGCCCTGCCCGGGGCGGCGCTCTCGGTGTGTCCTGGATCACCTCTTCTCCTGACAACCGAACCCGCTCACCGATGGTCACAGTCTGTGTGAGAAACGCCACCCCCCGAGCCTGGACCAGGCTCGCTTTCCCCTTTGCCGGTCCCGCCGCGCTCGCACTGCTCGCGGCCATGGTGCTGACGTCCGGCTGTGGCGGGACGCCGGCACCCGCCTCCTCGCCGCGGGCGGCCGCCCCCGCCACCTCCAGCCTCGCAGTCACCCCCGAGCTTTTCGGCACCGAGTTCCAGACCGCTCCCGAGCACGACTGGAGCAAGGGTGGCCCGCCCCCCTTCGAGGGTGTCCTGCGCGGCTGGCTCACCGACGTGGACGAGGGCGGCGTGGCCGAGTACCGGCCGATCCGCTTCACCCAGAGCGGCGGCGAGGACGGCCACTTCGACGGCCCCGAGGAAGGCGACGTGACCCGCTACGCGGCACCCATCGCCGAGGACGTGCTGTTCCTCGCGGACAGTGGCTGCGACGGCTCGTCGCAGACCTACGACAAGGCCACCAACCTCGGCACCGAGAGGTGCACCCGCCAGAGGTTGATCGACAACGTCAAGGAGGCGGCGTCCCTGGCCGGGGTGGAGGGCCTCTACCGGCCGGCCCTGATCACCACGGAGAACGGCAGGATCACCAAGGTTGTCGAGATCTTCTGGCAGGGCGGCGGCTGATCCGGCCCACTGGGCCCGATGCCCGCGCATCGCTCGCACCCGGCGATGATCCGGGTGCGAGACGCGTCCGCGCTTAGCCGCTCACAGCCCGGGGCATAAGCCGTACGACCGAAAACCCCATGATCCCTCCCACGAGAGGGGTTCGGCGAATAGTGTGAGGCAATGGATCGTCGCATCTTCGGGCTTGAGAACGAGTACGGCGTCACCTGCACATTCAGGGGGCAGCGGCGGCTGTCACCCGACGAGGTAGCGCGTTATCTATTCCGCCGTGTCGTCTCCTGGGGCCGATCGAGCAACGTCTTCCTCCGCAACGGGGCACGCCTGTATCTCGACGTGGGCAGCCACCCCGAGTACGCCACCCCCGAGTGTGACAACGTCGTGGAGCTCGTCACCCACGACAAGGCGGGCGAGCGCATCCTGGAGGGCCTCCTCGTCGACGCCGAGAAGCGCCTTCGCGAGGAGGGCATCGCCGGCGACATCTACCTGTTCAAGAACAACACCGACTCCGCGGGAAACTCGTACGGCTGCCACGAGAACTACCTGGTGGGCCGGCACGGCGAGTTCGGCCGCCTGGCCGACGTGCTGATCCCGTTCCTGGTCACCCGGCAGATCATCTGCGGGGCCGGCAAGGTGCTGCAGACCCCGCGTGGGGCGGTCTACTGCGTCTCCCAGCGGGCCGAGCACATCTGGGAGGGCGTCTCCAGCGCCACCACCAGGTCACGCCCGATCATCAACACCCGTGACGAGCCGCACGCCGACGCCGAGCGGTTCCGCCGCCTGCACGTCATCGTCGGCGACTCCAACATGAGCGAGACGACCATGCTGCTCAAGGTCGGTGCCACCGACCTGGTGCTGCGCATGATCGAGGCGGGCACCGTGATGCGTGACCTGTCCCTGGAGAATCCGATCAGGGCCATCCGGGAGGTCTCCCACGACATGACCGGGCGGCGGCGGGTCCGGCTGGCCAACGGCAGGGAGGCGTCCTCGCTGGAGATACAGGAGGAGTACCTCTCCAAGGCCCGTGACTTCGTCGACCGCCGTGGCGGCGACGAGATCAGCCACCGGGTGCTGGAACTGTGGGAGCGCACGCTCAACGCGGTCGAGACCGGCAACCTCGACAAGGTGGCCCGCGAGATCGACTGGGTGACCAAATACCAGCTGATCGAGCGTTACCGCAAGAAGTACGACCTGCCGCTGTCGAGCCCCCGGGTCGCCCAGCTCGACCTCGCCTACCACGACGTGCACCGCCGCCGCGGCCTGTTCTACCTGCTACAGAAGCGTGGCGCGGTGGAGCGGGTGGCCTCCGATCTGAAGATCTTCGAGGCCAAGTCGGTGCCGCCGCAGACCACCCGCGCCCGGCTGCGCGGGGAGTTCATCCGTAAGGCGCAGGAGAAGCGCCGTGACTTCACGGTCGACTGGGTGCACCTGAAACTCAATGACCAGGCACAGCGCACGGTGCTGTGCAAGGATCCCTTCCGCAGTGTCGACGAGAGGGTGGACAAGCTCATCGCCGGAATGTGATGGTCACGCTTCGGCAAGCTCCTTTAATGCTTACCTCCTCCGTATGCCAGTACGGGTAGTGTGGCGCGAACCTGACGTCTGCTTGAGGGATACCTATGCGCCGCCGCAGCATGGCCGTACTGGCCGCAGTGCCTCTGATGTTCGCCGCAGCATGCGGCTCGGGAGGGGAGACCGCCACCGGCGCCTCCACTTCTGCCGGCAGCGGAGTCACCGAGCCACAGGTGACCGGGGCGATCGGTGCCAAGCCGAACGTGGTCTTCCCGGCCAAGGTCATGGAGACCTCCTCCTACAAGGTGCTCACCCCCGGCACCGAGGGGGAGACCGCCAAGCTCGGCACCAATGTGGTGGCCAACTTCACGGTCTTCGCCTGGGACGGCAAGGAGAACAAGCTCGCCGGCTCGACCTACGACGAGGGCGGTCCACAGGTCATCACGCTCAACGAGCAGGTCCCGGAGATCCTCAGAAAGGGCTTCGCCGAGACCAAGAGCGGCGGCAGGTTCATGTCCGTCGTCGGCAAGGACGCACTGCCCCAGGAGCAGCAGGCGCAGGCCCCCGCGGGCCAGTCGCAGGTCTTCGTGGTCGACGTGGTCGGCGTCCCCGAGGGGAAGGCGGCCCAGGGCACCGCGACCGACCCCGGCCTCGCCGGCGTCAAGGTGGAGAACCCGGGCGGCGAGACCGCGCCGAAGCTCACCACCAAGACCAAGGAGAAGGCGCCCAAGGAACTCGTCGTCAAGACGGTGATCAAGGGTGCGGGGCCCAAGGTCAAGTCCGGTCAGTCGATCCTGGTCCAGTACGCCGGGAAGATCTGGGGCTCGGACGTCGAGTTCGACAGCAGTTGGTCCCGCGGTGGCCAGCCGATCATGTTCCAGATCGGCACCGGCAAGGTCATCAAGGGCTGGGACCAGGGGCTGGTCGACGTGCCCGTGGGCAGCCGGGTGCTGCTGAGCATCCCGCCGGACCTCGGCTACGGCAAGGCGGGCTCCGGCGACAAGATCAAGGGAACCGACACCCTGGTCTTCCTGGTCGACGTGCTGGCCGCCTACTGACGCTCCCCGCGGAGCGACTCACCTTCGAACCCGGCCGTGCGCGTACGGCCGGGTTCGCGTTTTCCGATCGCGATCTCCAGCTACTGACAATTCTCCCAATAGGGCGTTAGGGTTGGCGCAGCCACCGGCCCCGGGAGTTCGGATGCGTCCCACGGCACTGCTCGCCGCGCTTTCGCTCGTGCTGGTCACCGCCTGCGCCTCCGGCGACGGGCAGGCGGGGCCGGAGGTCGAGGTGCTCGGGAACTTCGGTGACAGGCCCACCGTGCGCTTTCCCGAGGGCGCGCCCTCCGGCGGCCTGAAATTCACCGAGCTGATGACGGGCACCGGCGCCGAGATCGGGGGGAACGACCTGGTCGTCGCCCAGTACACCGCGCACGTGTGGGACGGCAAGGACAACCGTCTGCTGGCCTCCAGCTTCAACCAGGGCGCCCCGGCGTCCTTTCCGCTGAACCAGACGATCACCGGTGTGGGCAAGGCCCTGCGCGGCCACAAGGTCGGCAGCCGGGTGGTCGTCGCGGTTCCGCCGGAGGAGGCGTACGGCCCCAACCCGCCCGGCGGGATGACCGTCGAGGACGAGCTGTTCTACGTGGTCGACGTGCTCGGCGCCTTCCCGCCCGACGCCGCCGCGAAGGGCGGGGGCGGGGTTCTCGACGGGGTCAGGGTCACCGGAACCTCCGGTGGGCGCCCGGCCATCTCCCTGCCGGGCACCGCGCCTCCCGGCGGCCTGAGGAGCAAGATCCTCGTCCGGGGCGCCGGGGCCGAGACCCGTGCGGGGCAGCTCGTCGTCACCCAGTACGAGAGCAGGGTCTGGGGCAAGGACGCCTCCGACTCCACCTGGGCGGCGGGGCACCCCAAGGCCTTCCAGATCGGCAAGGGCCGCGTCATCGCGGGCTGGGACCGGGCGCTGGTCGGCGTTCCGGTGGGCAGCCGGGTCCTGGTGATCGTCCCGCCCAGGTTCGGCTACGAGAACGGCCTGCCGCCGTCCGTCGAACCCGGCGAGACGCTCGTCTTCGTCGTCGACGTGCTGGCCGCCTACTGATCCGTGCGCCGGACGCGACCTTCGCCGCCCCCACCTACAATCCGGGCTGTGAGCGGTGATGACCTCGACAAGGTGGCGGTACTTCACGACCCGGTGCGCCGGGCCGTCTACGACTATGTGACCTCCCGTGGCCGGGAGGTGGGGCGAAACGAGGTGGCCGAGGCGGTGGGGATCCAGCGGACTCTGGCCGCCTTCCACCTCGACAGGCTCGTCGAGGCCGGCCTGCTTGACGCGGGCTTCAGGCGGCTGACGGAGCGGACGGGCCCCGGCAGCGGCCGGCCGGCGAAGGTCTATCACAGGGCGCCGGGGGAGTGGCAGGTCAGCGTGCCCGCCAGGGACTACCGAACGCTCGCCCTGGTGCTGGCCGAGGCGGTCGAGTCGCTCGGCGGGGAGGAGCGGGCCGAGCAGGTCGCGCGACGCGCCGGGGCCGGGTTCGCGCGGCAGGACGATGATCTCGTCGGGGTGCTGCGGCGGCGCGGCTACGAGCCGTACGAGGAGGAGGGCAGGGTGCGGCTGCGCAACTGCCCGTTCCACGTGCCGGCCGAGGAGCATCCGCTGCTGGTCTGCTCGGTGAACCTGGGGCTGTGCAGAGGGCTGCTGGAGGCACTTGGCCAGGACACCTCGGCGGCCCGTCTGGACCCGCGCCCGGAGGAGTGCTGCGTCACCTTCTCTAAAAACAATGAGAATTGACATAGAAGCGTCGGAATGATCTGCTGTGCTCATGCACTTGGCCCAACTGAACATCGCCCACATGCGCGCTCCCGTCGACTCCCCGGAGCTGGCCTCCTTCGTCGCCGGTCTCGACCCCATCGACCGGCTGGCCGAGGCGACCCCCGGTTTCGTCTGGAGGCTCAAGGGCGGTGACGCCCCCGAGGACACGGTCAAGCACGACTACGGTGACGACCTGCTGGTCAACTTCTCGGTCTGGGAGTCGCGCGAGGCGCTGTGGGACTACGTCTACCGCAGCGGCCACCTGGAGTTCCTGCAGCGGCGCAGAGAATGGTTCCTGCGCATGGCGGAGCCGTCCTCGGTGATGTGGTGGATTCCCGAGGGGTACGAGCCGAGGCTGGCTGAGGGAATGGAACGTCTGGAGCGGCTCAGGAGGGAAGGCCCCACACCTGAGGCCTTTACCTTCAAGGACTTCTACGACAGCAGCGAGGTCGTGTGGCGTCCGGCGGCGGCCGAGGCCAGGAAGTAGGCCAGGTCCTCGTCCAGGCCGCGGCCCATCGTCGACAGCCTGACCGGAGACTCCCGCAACGCCGCGTACAGCCCGTCCACCGGTACCTCGACCAGCTCGTGCCGCGCGGCGAGCGGGCGCGACTGCTCGGTCACCCGCCTGCCGAAGTCGCCGGGCAGCACGGGTACGGCGATCTGGGCGGGGGCCAGCGCCACCCGGCCGTAGGCGGTCAGCGAGTGGTGGGAGACCCCGACGTGGCGCTCGCGCAGGTCCCCCTCGCTGACCCGCAGCGCCGCGACCGGCCGGCCCCCGAGGACGGCGGCGGCGTTGACCGCCTCGCCGGCCGAGACGCCGGAGAAGCCCCAGCGGGTGCCGCTGCCCAGGTTGCCCGGCCCCTGGGTGACGATCGCGACATCGGCCCCCAGGACGTGCCGGGCCGCCAGCAGGCCGGTGTGCGGCGTCACCGCCTCCACGTCGCCGCCGAAGGCCTGGCCCACCGTGACCACCCCGCACAGCCAGCCGGCCTCCCGTAGCCGCGCGCACGACATGGAGAACCAGGCGGGCAGCGCGCCCCCGTCGAGCATCACGTAGGCGACCCTGGCGGGCCGGTGCCCGCCGGACTCCCCGGTACGCGGCGGATTCGAGCCGTACAGGCCGCAGAGAATCGCCGGCAGGGCCGAGTGCAGGTCGGCGACGATCACCGGCATGCCGTCCACGGAGTCGGCGTCACGCAGGAGGTGGTGGAAGGGCGAGTCCTGCTCGTCCGCGCCGAGTACGGTGGTCTGCAACGGGGTGTAGCGTGCCTTCACCAGGTGTCCGGGACCTTGAGGATCTTGTGGCAATCGGTCGGGAACAGCCACCACCATGGCGTAACCTCCCGTACCGAGACCCATCGCGAGCGCGGTCGTGTTGAGCAGCACCACGTCACCGGGCTCGGGGCGTCCCACCAGGGCCGGATAGGCGAGCGCGCGCGCCTCACCGTCCTCGGTGGTCACGTCGAGTTCCATTGCCCCCGGCCATTCGCGCCGGATCCGTACGACCTCGCCCCTGCGCCATCTGATCACGGGGGAAGGGTAGCGTCACTTGAACAGGGAGGAGGCCGGATGTCGCGTCGGAAGACCGAGCGGCTGCTCAATCTCGTGATCTGCCTGCTGGCCACGCGGCGGCCGCTCAGCGCCGAACACATCCGCCAGGCGGTGCCGGGCTACGACGCCGACAACGACGAGGCCTTCCAGCGGATGTTCGAGCGGGACAAGAACGAGCTGCGTGAGATCGGCATCCCGATCGAGGTCCACAAGGACCCCTGGGAGGAGGATCCCGGTTACCGGATCGTCCGCCAGGCCTACGAGCTGCCGGAGATCACCCTGGAGCCGGACGAGGCCGCGGTGGTGGGCCTGGCGGCCCAGGTGTGGCAACGGGCCAGTCTGGCCGAGGCGGCCAGTGGCGCGCTGCTGAAACTGCGCGCCGGGGGCGTGGAGACCGACGAGGCGTACGGGGTGCTCGGCGGGGCACTGGAGTTGCGCGTCGACACCCAGGATCCGGCCTTTCCCGCGCTCTGGGAGGCCGTGCGTGACCGGCGGGCGGTCCGCTTCGCCTACCGGGCGGCGGCCAGCCAGAACGTGCTGACCCGCACCGTGGAGCCGTGGGGCGTGGTCAGCCGCCGCGGCCGTTGGTACATGGTCGGCCACGACCGTGACCGGGACGCGCCGCGGGTCTTCAGGCTCAGCCGGATCGGCGGGGCGGTCACCACCGTCGGCCGCCCGGGCTCCGTGGTGGTGCCCGAGGGCGTCGACATCAAGTCCATGGTCGTCTACAGCGACGCCGCGATCCGGGAGCGTACCGCCCTCGTCCGGGTCAGGCAGGACACCTGCCAGGGACTGCGCCAGGTGGCGAAGGCGGTGCGGCCCGTCGGCGACGGATGGGACGAGCTGGAGGTCGACTTCACCGATCCCGGCCGGCTGGCCGGGTGGATCGTGGGCTTCGCCGCCGACGCGGAGGTGGTCGGCCCGCCGGACGCCCGCGACGCGGTGATCTGCCGTCTGAAGGGAGCACTCGCGTGAGCACCGCCGATCGCCTGCCCAGGTTGCTGGCGCTGGTGCCCTATCTGATGTCGCACCCCGGGGCACAGGTGCCCGAGGTCGCGAAGATCTTCGGCCTGAGCGAGAAGCAGCTCATCGACGACCTGCAGCTGGTGTGGATGTGCGGGCTGCCCGGCCACACCCCCGGCGACCTGATCGACGTGTCGTGGGACGGTGGAGAGATCGTCATCGACAACGCCGACACCATCGCCCGCCCGCTGCGGCTGGGGGTGGACGAGGCCAGCGCCCTGCTGGTCGCGCTGCGCCTGCTCGCCGAGATGCCGGAGTTCGGGGAACGTGACGCGCTGGCCCGGGTCATCGCCAAGTTCGAGCAGGCCTCGGGCGAGGGCGCGGCGGCGGTCAGCAGCCAGGTCGCGGTGGAGGTCGACGCCGCGCCCGACGCGCTGCCCAGCGTCAACGAGGCGCTGCGGCGCGGTAGACGGCTGTCGCTGCGCTACTACGTGCCGGGGCGCGACGAGATCACCCCGCGCGAGGTCGACCCGATGCGCCTGGTCGTCGTGGACGGCCGTCCCTACCTGTCGGGCTGGTGCTACCGGGCCGAGGCGGTCCGGCTGTTCCGGCTGGACCGGATGCTCTCCGTCGACGTGCTCGACGTGCCCGCCGACCCGCCCGCCGACGCCGTGCCGGACGAGGTGACGCCCGGGGTGTTCCGGCCCTCGCCGACCGACGAGCTGGTGGAGCTGGAGCTGACCGCCGCGGGCCGCTGGGTCGCCGAGTACTACCCGTGCGAGCGGGTCACCGAGCTCGGCGAGGGCCGCGTGCGGGTGGCGCTGCGGGCCAGGGACCAGGGCTGGGTGGTACGCCTGGCGCTGCGCCTGGGCGACACCGGCAGGGTGATCTCGCCCGCCTCGCTGGACGAGAGCGTGCGCGCCGCCGCGACGGCCGCGCTGAATCGTTACGAATCGATCTTCTGACGTGCGGTACTAGGATCTCCCACCATGAGCTGGATCATCGCCGCGCTCTCGCTGGCCCTCGTGGGGCTGGGAACCCTCGGTTTCCTGGCCGTTCGCGTACTGCGCGCGGCCACCGAACTCGGCCGCGAGATCGACCGTGCGCACGGGAGGCTGGAGCCTGTCCGGGTGCTGTTCGGCGAGAGCGGGGGGACGATACGTGTTCCGAAGGGGTGAGTCTGCCCCCGGGGCAGCGTACGATCGGATGCAGAGACTGCACGTCGTTCGGCGTAAGGATGTGTAATGCCAAACCTCGGACCCACTGAGCTGATCATCATCGGCTTGATCCTGGTGCTGCTTTTCGGTGCCAAGAAGTTGCCGGAAGCCGCCCGCGGGCTCGGCCGGTCGCTGCGCATCTTCAAGTCGGAGACCGCCAAGCTCCGCGATGACGACGAGGCCGACAACGCGACCACCACGGTCGTCCAGGCCCACGCCCAGCCCGCCGCCCCGGCACCGCAGCCGATCCCGGCCGCGACTTCGACGCCGGCCTCCGCGCTGAGCGTCGAGGAGCAGGCCCGCCAGCTCGAGGAGCAGGCGGCCAGGCTGCGGGCCCAGGCTGGAGCGCCCAAGACGCAGTGATCGGCGGTAGCCTGAAGATCTACCCCTGATCAACCGACTCGTCACCCCAGGATTCGTGAATGGCGCTGCTGAAGTGGCCTAAACCGGGCCGGAACGGGGCGGAACCGCCCGCTGACTCTGGCGACGGTCGTATGCCGCTCATGGAGCACCTGCGCGAGCTGCGCAACCGGCTGATCATCGCCATGCTCGGCCTGCTCGCGGGCATCGTGGTTGGTTTCATCTTCTTCGGCCCAATCTGGCAGTTCGTCTCCGCCCCTTACTGCGGGCTCCCCCAGGCGCAGGAGCTGCGGCCCGGGCAGTGCACGATGCTGATCCTCGGCGTCTTCGACTCCTTCTTCGTGAACCTCAAGGTCGCGGCGATGTTCGGCCTCGTCGTCTCCTCACCGATCTGGCTCTGGCAGATCTGGGGTTTCGTCACCCCCGGCCTGTACCGCAACGAGAAGCGCTACTCGATCCTGTTCATCGTGCTGGCCGTCCCGCTGTTCCTCGCGGGCGCGGCTCTGGCCTACTTCGTGATGGACACGGGGCTGTCGATCCTGCTCGGGTTCGCCCCGCCGGGAACGCTGACCGGCATCACGATCGACGAGTACCTCGGCTACGCGCTGATCATGCTCATCGTGTTCGGCATCTCCTTCGAACTGCCGCTGCTCATGGTGTTCCTGAACATCATCGGGGTGCTGCCGCACGCGCTGGTGGCCAAGCACCGCCGTATGGTCATCTTTCTGATGTTCGTCTTCGGAGCGATCGCCACCCCCGGTGGCGACCCGTTCACGATGATCGCGCTCGCCCTGCCGATGGTGCTGCTGTTCGGCCTGGCCGAGGGATTTATGTACCTGCGGGAGAAGAGGCAGCCGAAGGGCGAGGACTTCTCCCACCTCGACGACGACGAGGCCTCCTCACTCGACGACGACGCCGCGCCCTTGGGCGACGTGACACCCATCGGTGATCCGGCTCCTATCGATTCGAGAACGACCGACACCGATCCCAGTAAATAGGGGATAAGTTCCGGTCTGTGCCCGCAGAGATCGCAGTCCTCGTCAATCCCGCCGCCCGTGGCGGCCGTTCACGGGGACTGCTCTCCCCGGTGCTCGACCGGTTGCGGCAGGGCGGTCGCGAGGTCTCGGTGATCCTCGGAGACTCCGCCGCCGACGCCCTGGACCGCGCCTGCACGGCCGTGGCCGAGGAACCGGAGGCGCTGGTGGCCTTCGGCGGTGACGGCCTGGTCCACCTGGCACTCCAGGCGGTCGCGGGCAGCGGCGTGCCGCTGGGCGTCATCCCGGTGGGCACCGGCAACGACATCGCGGGCGCGCTCGGCATCCCGCTGAAGGCGCCCCTGGCCGCCGCCGACACCGTGCTGCGCGGGCGGGTGCGCACCGTCGACGCCGCGAAGGTGGGCGAGGAGGAGTGGTTCGCCGGGGTGGTGGCCTGCGGCTTCGACTCCCGCGTCAACGAGCGGGCCAACCAGATGACCTGGCCGCCAGGCATGGCCAAATACCTGGTCGCCCTCGCCGAGGAACTGCGCTCCTTCCGGTCCATCCCGTTCCGGATCGACCTGGACGGTGAGATCGTCGAGCGGGAGGCCATGCTGGTCGCGGTCGGCAACACCCGCTCGTACGGCGCGGGCATGCGGGTGTGCCCCGATGCCGTGCCCGACGACGGTCTGCTGGACGTGACGATCCTCGGCGCCGTCCCCCGGGGGGAGTTCCTGCGCGCCTTTCCCCGCGTCTACCGGGGCTCGCACGCGAGCCACCCCGCCGTCACCATGCACCGCGCCCGAAGGGTGCGGCTGGAGGCCCCCGGAGTGATCGCCTACGCCGATGGCGAGCGGGTCGGTCCCACCCCGCTGACCTGCGAGGTCGTTCCCGGAGCGCTGGCGGTCCTGGTTTAGGGCGGCGCCGCCCGCGCGATCGGCCGGATCGCCGGGTAAAAAGGGGGACGGACCGGAATCCCGATATCGGTAGGCTGAGAGGTATGACGACCCCAGCGGAACGATACGCTGCCTTCCGTCAGAGCCAGGCTGAGAGTGGGCCGGCGCTGACCTCGTTCCGCGGCCTGTACGACTTCGATCTGGATGACTTCCAGATCGACGCCTGCCGGGCGCTGGAGGCGGGCGACGGGGTCCTCGTGGCGGCTCCCACCGGCTCGGGAAAGACGGTCGTCGGCGAGTTCGCCGTGCACCTGGCCCTGGCGGAGGGCCGCAAGTGCTTCTACACCACCCCGATCAAGGCACTGTCCAACCAGAAGTACAACGACCTGGTCAGGCGGTACGGCGCGACCAAGGTGGGCCTGCTCACCGGTGACAACAGCGTCAACGGCGAGGCTCCCATCGTCGTCATGACGACCGAGGTGCTGCGCAACATGCTCTACGCCGGCTCCGGCACCCTGGCGGGGCTCGGCTTCGTCGTCATGGACGAGGTCCACTACCTCGCCGACCGGTTCCGTGGCGCGGTCTGGGAAGAGGTGATCATCCACCTACCCGAGTCGGTGCGGCTGGTCGCCCTGTCCGCCACGGTCAGCAATGCCGAGGAGTTCGGCGAGTGGATGGGAGAGGTCCGCGGCGACACCAGCGTCATCGTCGACGAGCACCGCCCGGTCCCGCTCTGGCAGCACATGCTCGTCGGCAACCGGATCTACGACCTGTTCGTCACCGGCGACGAGGATCGTCGCCCCCAGATCAATCCCAACCTGCTGCGCATCGCCAGGGACGAGGAGCGTCAGGCGTACGGCAAGGGCCGCCGCGGCTACTCGCGGCCCCGCAGGAGCGGCCCGCCGGACCGGGCCGCGGCCATCGAGCGGCTGGACGCCGACGCCCTGCTGCCCGCGATCACGTTCATCTTCTCCAGGGCCGGTTGCGACGCCGCCGTCATGCAGTGTCTGCACGACGGCATCCGGCTCACCACCGACGCCGAGCGCCACGAGATCCGCCAGATCGTCGACGAGCGCACCGCGCACCTGCCCGACGAGGACCTGGCCGTGCTCGGCTACCTCGAGTGGCGCGACGCCCTGGAGCGGGGCCTGGCCGCCCATCACGCGGGCATGCTCCCGGCCTTCAAGGAGGTCGTCGAGGAGTTGTTCACCCGCGGCCTCGTCAAGGCCGTGTTCGCCACCGAGACCCTCGCGCTGGGCATCAACATGCCCGCCCGCTCCGTGGTGATCGAGAAGCTCGACAAGTGGAACGGCGAGACCCACGCCGACCTCACTCCCGGCGAGTACACCCAGCTCACCGGGCGAGCCGGGCGCCGCGGCATCGACGTGGAGGGCCACGCGGTGGTCCAGTGGCAGCCGGGCACCGACCCCCTCCAGGTCGCCGGCCTGGCCAGTACCCGCACCTACCCGCTGCGTTCCAGCTTCCGCCCCTCGTACAACATGGCGGTCAACCTGGTCGGCCAGGTGGGCAGGGAGCGGGCCAGGACGCTGCTGGAGTCCTCGTTCGCGCAGTTCCAGGCCGACCGGGCCGTGGTGGGCATCGCCAAGCAGGTGCGCCGGGCCGAGGAGGCCCTGGAGGGCTACCGCCAGGCGATGACCTGCCATCTGGGCGACTTCGAGGAGTACGCCGCGATGCGCAGGGCACTGTCCGACAGGGAGGCCGAGCTGTCACGCCAGCGCGGCGCGGCCCGCAGGACGCAGGCGCTGCGCTCGCTGGAGGCGCTCAAGCCCGGCGACATCATCAGGATTCCCGGCGGGCGCCGCGCCGGCCTGGCCGTCGTTCTCGATCCCGGCCTCAACTCCCGGGGCGAGGGCCCGTCCCCGCTGGTGCTGACCATCGGCAAGCAGGTCAAGAAGCTGTCCCCGGCCGACTTCCCCGTCCCGGTCGAACCGGTCGAGCATCTGCGCATCCCGAAGAACTTCAACGCCCGCTCGCCGAAGGAGCGGGCCAACCTGGTCTCCTCGGTACACGCCAAGATCGGCGACCGGGACTTCGGCAAGCCCGTCAGGGCACGCGACCATGCCACCGAGGACGAGGAGATCACCCGCCTGCGCCGGGAGATCCGCCGGCACCCCTGCCACGGGTGTGACGAGCGTGAGGACCACGCCCGCTGGGCCGAGCGCTACCACAAGCTGCTCCGCGAGACCGAGGGGCTGCGCCGCCGGGTCGAGGGCCGCTCCCACGTCATCGCCCGCACCTTCGACAAGGTCTGCGGGGTGCTCGACCAGCTCGGCTACCTCGACGGTGAGAGCGTCACGACCGAGGGCCGCCGCCTGGCCCAGCTCTACACCGAGCTGGACCTGCTGACCGCCGAGTGTCTGCGCGCCGGACTCTGGAACGACCTGGACCCGGCCGAGCTGGCCGCGTGCGTCTCCTCGCTGGTCTTCGAGTCCAGACAGGCCGACGACGCCCGCCAGCCCAGGATTCCCGCGGGCGGCGCGCAGCAGACGCTGGCCGACATGGTCCGTCTCTGGAGTGAGCTGGAGTCGATCGAGAGCGACCACGGCCTGTCGTTCATCAGGGAACCCGACTTCGGCTTCGCCTGGGCGGCCTTTCGCTGGGCCAGGGGCCACACCCTGGACTCCGTGCTCCGAGACGGTGCCGGCGGCGCGGAGCTGGCCGCGGGAGACTTCGTACGCTGGATGAAGCAGCTGCTCGACCTGCTCGGCCAGATCTCCACTGCCGCCCCCGCAGGGAGCAAGGTCAAGCAGAACGCGGGCAAGGCGATGGACGCGCTGCGTCGCGGGGTGGTGGCCTACTCGTCCCTGGCCTGAGCCGGGCCGTGCGGGGGGCGTGCCGGGCACGACCGGTCTCCCGGACGAGGCACGGTCAGGCCAGGCTGAAGCGGACCTCACGGGTGGTCGGGTCGGCGCGCGTCAGCCGCACGCGCACGCTCCTGCCCAGCCCGAGCCCTTCGCCGTCGCAGCGGGCCACCACCGCCGGATCGGTGAGCTGCACCTGGCCCCATGGCCGGTCCTCGGCCACGTCGATCACCACCGCGTCGAACGTCTGGCCCACCCGCTCGCGAAGCACGAAGGCCTCCACCAGATCCACGCACGCCCGCTCGACGCCGTTCACGCGCCGCCCGGTGGCATGCATGATCTCCGGCAGCTCGCCCATGGCCTCCTGGACGTCCTGCGGCACCGGCTCGCCCGCCGCGACGGCCAGGCAGATCTCCGTGGCATAGCGGTCGATGAGTCGGCGCAGCGGCGCGGTCACATGCGCGTACGGCGCGCCCACCGCGGCGTGCTCCGCCTGCGAGGGGGGGTCGCCGTTGAAGGCCACGTAGCCGGCGCCGCGCAGCAGCACCGTCGACTCCTGAAGGAACGCGGCCTGCTCGGGAATCTTCGGGTCGAGGGCGTGCACGACGTCGCCGTACCCCGCCCCCTCCGGCCAGGGCACGCCGAGTGCCGCGGCCACCCTGCGAACCTGGGCGACTCTCTCGGCGGGGGCGGGCGGCAGCACCCGCAGCAGGCCGATCTCGGCGTCCAGCATCATCGAGGCGGCGGCCATGCCCGTCAGCAGCGAGATCTGCGCGTTCCACGCCTCGGCCTCCAGCGGGGCACGCAGCTCCAGCCGGTAGCCGTCCCCGTCCGGAACGACCTCCTGGTCGGGGGTGGGCAGCGTGACGCCGCCTCTGGCCCGCTCCAGTGCGAGCCTGAGCCGGCCGATCTCGGCCAGCAGTCGCAGCGTGCCGTCGGCGGTGCCGGTGTCGATCGCGGCCTGCGCGTAGTCGTAGTCGAGCCGCTCGCGGCTGCGTACCAGCGCCCTGGTCACGTCCGCGCCCACGATCCGGCCCTCCGCGTCGAGGTCGACGCACCACAGCGCGGCGGGCCGGGTCACACCCGGCAGCAGGCTGGCGGCGGCCTCCGACAGCAGCGGCGGGTGCAGCGGCACGCGCCCGTCGGGCATGTAGACCGTCTCGCCCCGGGTGCGGGCCTCGGTGTCGATCGCCCCGCCGGGCCTGACGAACGCCCCGACATCGGCGATGGCATACCAGACGCGGTAGCCGCCGGGCTGCTCCTCCAGGTGCACGGCCTGGTCGAGGTCCATCGCCCCCGGCGGATCGATGGTGATCAGTGGCAGGTCGGTCCGGTCCAGCCGGGGCAGGGTGGGCACCTCGGCGACCCACTCGGCCTCGTCGACCGCCGCCCGGGGGAACCCCTCGGGCAGCTTCATCTCACGGCGGATCCGTTCGAAACCGTCGTCGAGCCGGGGGTGGGACTCTCCGGGGACCCGGATGCTCTTGTGAGGCACAGGGAGCAACCTACCGGCTTACGGCGGCCCCGCCCTACTGAATAGGGCGAAATGGTCAGATCGGACATTCGGTGGATGGGTCAGAGCGTGGAGGTCAGGCGTTCCAGCGGCCCGCCCAGGCCGTAGCACTCGCTCAGCGCCGCCAGGGCGGCCGGGTCGCGGGGCTTGGCCGGGAGCGTGAGATCGGCCTCGGGCAGGGGGGCGTCGCGGGCGACCCGGACCACCTCGGGGGCCACCCGCAGGTAGTCGCGGGCGGCCGACAGCCTGGCACGCTGCCCCGAGGTCAGGTCGCCGTCCCCGTCGACGGCACGTAGCAGTGCCTCCAGGGAGCCGAACCGGGTGATCAGAGCCGCCGCGGTCTTGTCGCCTACCCCCGGCACGCCCGGCAGGCCGTCACTGGGGTCGCCGCGCAGAGTGGCGAAGTCGGCGTAGGAGCGGCCGGGGATGCCGTACTTCTCGGCGACGGCGGCCTCGTCGACCAGCTGGAGGTTCTTGACCCCCCTGGCGGTGTAGAGAACGCGAACCGGCCGGGAGTCGTCGACCAGTTGGAACAGGTCGCGATCACCGGTGACGACGTCGACCTGGCCGCTCGCCCGTGCGGTGAGCGTGCCCATCACGTCGTCGGCCTCGTAGCCGGGCACGCCGATGCGGGTGATGCCCACCGCGTCGAGCACCTGCTCGATCACCGGCACCTGCGGGGCGAGCGTGTCCGGAGTCTCCTCGGCACCGCCCTCGGCGACCCGGTGGGTCTTGTATGTGGGGATGGCCGCCACCCGGAAGGCGGGGCGCCAGTCGGCGTCCATGCAGGCCACGAGCTCGTGGGGAGAGTACCGGCGGACCAGCATGGCGATCATGCCGATGACGCCGCGCACCGCGTTGACGGGCATGCCCCCGGGCGAGGTCATCGACTCGGGAATCCCGTAGAAGGCGCGGTAGTACAGCGACGGGGTGTCAAGAAGCATCAGGCCGGGCATGGCGACCATTTAACCAATCAGCCGAGCACCCCGATGGCCAGAACGCAGGTGTCATCCTCTGGATTGGGGCCGCCGATCACCTCGATGAGCTGATCGAGCCCGTCGTTCGGATCCCCCCTCAGCAGGGCCGCGGCCTCCATGGTCAGCGCCAGGCCCTCGTCGATGTCCCGGGTGCGCCGCTCCACCAGCCCGTCGGTGAAAAGCAGCAGCAGGTCGCCCTCCCGCAACTCGACCCCGGCCAGCTCGTACGGCTCGTCGGGGGTGGCGCCCAGCAGCACTCCGGCGGGCGGGTCGAGCTGGGTGGCGGTCCCCTCGCGGACCAGGATCGGTGCCGGGTGCCCGGCCTGTCCCCAGGTGAACATCCTGGTGGTCGGATCGAGGTGGCCGACGATCGTGGTCGCCGTCGTCTCCGGCATCCGGTGCAGCACGAAGTCGTTGAGCCAGGCCAGCAACCGGTCGGGGGAGTGGCCGGTCATCGCGAGGCCGACCAGGGCGTGCCGCAGCTGGGCCATCTGGGAGATCGCGGGCATCCCGTGCCCGGCCACGTCGCCGATGGCCAGCAGCACCCGGTCGTCGGGCAGGGGAACGGCGTCGTACCAGTCGCCGCCGAGGCTGGGCTTGGCGTCCGCCGCCACATAGCGGACCGCGACACGCGCGTGCGGCAGGTCGATGGTCTCTCCCAGGCCGGGCATTATCGCCTCGCGTAGCGCGAGGCTCATATGGTGTTCCTCCTCGGCCTGTTCGCGAACCCGGAGCAGCTTGCTCCGCGACTCGGACATGATGCGCTCGGCGCGGCGTCGGCAGGTGATGTCCTGGACGACACCGTGCACGGCGGCGTGACCGCCGGTCACGACGGGGTCGAGCACAGCGCGAAGGTGGCGGAGCTCGCCGTGGCGGCGGATGCGGAACTCGACCTCCCCGGGCTCGGCCCGGTGCATGACGGACCACAGGCGCAGGTCGAGGTCGGGGCGATCGGTCGCCTCGACGTGGCCGGTCAGATCGCGCAGGTGAATCGGGCCGTCGCCGGGATCCCGGCCGAATATGGTGTACACCTGATCGGACCAGGTGGACTCTCCGGTCTGAAGATTCCACTCGGTCCAGCCCATATCGCCCAGGCGTTCCGCGTGCGCCAGGCGGGTGTTGAGGAGTTGCCGCTCCACGGCCATGTGCTCGTCCGGTTCGTCTCGCAACCGCTGCGCGATCTCGGCGGTGATCGACGGAGCCGGATCGGTCACCTGGTCGTTTCGTGGGGGGAGGGGGGGCTGGTGGCCGCCCACTACGCCGACCATGTAGCTCGCTCTCGAAATGTATAGCTTTGCGGGCATTTTGCCAACAAAATGTGATCGTACTTCAACGGATTGTAGTGGTGGGGACGTCGTCGTACCTTCCTTTCCCTGAGTTTCGGTCCCGGGGCCGCTCCCGGATGCATCGCCGCTTCGCCCCGGATTAGATTGGTCGGTGTGACGACAGACTCCTCTGATCTCTATCCTGTGACCCGCCTGGAGGCTGCCCGCGAGGCCGCCGCCGCCGCCGGGCTCGACGCGCTACTGCTCACGCCAGGCCCGGACCTGCGTTATGTGACCGGTTATGAGGCGCTGCCGCTGGAGCGGCTCACCTGCCTGGTGCTCCCGGTCGTGGGTGAGGCGTTCCTGATGGTGCCCCGCCTGGAGTTGCCCGCTGCCGAGCACTCTCCGGCGTCCAGACTCGGCGTGGAGTTCGTCCCCTGGGACGAGACCGACGACCCTTACGCGGTCGTCGGCGGGCGTTTGGGCGCGGTTGGAAAGGTGGGCCTCGCCGACCGGATGTGGGCGATGCAGTCGCTGCGCCTGCGCGATGCGGTCCCCGGAGCCGAGCAGGTGCTCGCCGGGACGGTCCTGCGCGGACTACGGATGCGCAAGAGCCCGGCCGAGGTGGCGGCGCTGCGCGAGGCGGGCGCCGCGATCGACGCCGTCCACGCTCAGGTGCCCGGCTTCCTGCGGGCCGGCCGGACCGAGCGGGAGATCGGCAGGGACATCGCCGAGGCGATCATCGCGGCCGGGCACTCCACCGTCGACTTCGTCATCGTCGGTTCCGGTCCCAACGGCGCCAGCCCGCACCACGAGCTGTCGGACCGGATCGTCTCCGAGCGCGAGCCGATCGTGGTCGACATCGGGGGGCAGATGCCCGACGGCTACTGCTCGGACTCCACCCGTGTCTACGCCATCGGCGAGCCTCCGGAGGGCTTCCTGAAGTACTACGAGGTGCTCAGGCACGCCCAGCAGGCGGCCTGCGACGCGGTGCGTCCCGGGGTGCCGTGCGAGGCGATCGACGCCGCCGCGCGAGACGTGATCGCGGCCGAGGGGTACGGCGACTACTTCATTCACCGCACCGGCCACGGCATCGGCCTGGAGACCCACGAGGAGCCCTACATCGTCGCGGGCAACGCCGAGCCGATGGCGCCCGGTTTCGCCTTCTCCGTCGAGCCGGGCATCTACCTGCCCGGGGCACATGGCGCCCGCATCGAGGACATTCTCATCTGCACGGAGGAGGGCGGCGAGCGGGTCAACCACCGCACCCGCGAGCTGGTGGTCGTCTGACGGGTGCTCCGGCAGGCTCCCCGCCGGCCCCGTCCGGCCGCGCCGTGACGATCGCGCCCCGGGGCGCGATCGCGGTCGTCCGGCGGGTGCCAGAATCGGGGTGGCCGGCGACCCCGGCCACCCACCTTCGTCGTTCGCGCCAGGACCTGGAGCACGCGGACGCGATCCCTCCCTCCGAGCCCAGGGGGCGGGGTCTTCACGTTGGAAGGATTCAGATGACCGTTGAGCGCGTTCTGCCGACCGGTGACGCCCACGACCTGCTGGACCTGGTCCGCGACCTGATCGGCAAGGAGGTCGCCCCCCGGGCCGCGGCCGACGAGTCCGCCGAGCGCTTCCCCAGGGAGGTGTTCACCACGCTGGGCCGCGCGGGGCTGCTCGGCCTGCCCTACTCCGAGGAGTACGGCGGGGCGGCACAGCCGTACGAGGTCTACCTGCAGGTGATCGAGGAGCTCGCGGCCGGCTGGCTGGCGGTGGGGCTCGGCCTGTCGGTTCACACCCTCTCGTGTTTCCCGGTGGCCGCCTACGGCACCGCCGAGCAGCGCGCCGATCTGCTTCCCCGGATGCTGGGCGGTGAACGGCTGGGTGCCTACTGCCTGTCGGAGCCGCAGTCGGGGTCCGACGCCGCCGCGCTGGCCACCCGGGCGGTTTCCGGTGAGGACGGTTACACGGTCGACGGGGTCAAGGCCTGGATCACCCACGGCGGCGCCGCCGACTTCTACACGCTGATGGCCCGCACCTCGGCCGACGGCGCGCGCGGCATCTCCTGCTTCCACGTGCCCGCGGAGACGGAGGGGCTGTCGTTCGGCGCGCCCGAGCGGAAGATGGGGATGAGGTCGTCACCGACCGCCCAGGTCCGCTTCGACGGGGTGCGGCTGGGGCCGGAGGCGCTGCTGGGCGCCGAGGGGGAGGGCTTCAGGATCGCCATGGCCGCCCTGGACGGCGGCAGGCTCGGTATCGCCGCCTGCGCCGTCGGCGTGGCGCAGGCCGCCTTCGAGACCGCCACCGCGTACGCCGCCGAGCGCCGCCAGTTCGGCTCGCGGATCGTCGACTTCCAGGGCGTCGGCTTCATGCTCGCCGATATGGCCACCCAGATCGCCGCCGCCCGTGCCCTCTACCTGGACGTCGCCCGGCTGCGCGACGCGGGCCGGCCCTACGGCACGCGGGCGGCGATGGCGAAGCTCTTCGCCACCGACATGTGCATGAAGGTCACCACCGACGCGGTCCAGGTCCTCGGCGGCTACGGCTATGTGGAGGACTTCCCGGTCGAGCGTCACATGCGGGAGGCCAAGGTCCTGCAGATCGTCGAGGGCACCAACCAGGTCCAGCGCCTTGTCATCTCCCGCGCCCTGGCCAGGAGCGACCGGGCATGACCTCCCGGTCGGCCGGGGTGTCAGGCGGTGTCACGGCGCACTCCTCAGTTGTCAGGGATTCCCTGACAACTGGTATGCGCGTTTCACCCTTCTGAGGCGCCTCGCTGCCAACACCCCGACAGCAGGCGATCGTCGTTACCGAGACACGCTCCTAGAGCCCGTATGTCTCCAGCAGCCGCAGCCAGATCTCGCTGACCGTGGGGAAGGACGGCACGGCGTGCCAGAGTCGGTCGAGGGTCACCTCGGCGGTGACGGCGATCGTCGCGGCGTGCAGCAGCTCGCCCACGGCCGGGCCGACGAAGGTCACCCCCAGCAGGACGCGGCGCCGCTCGTCCACCACCGCCTTGGCCATGCCGCGGTAGCCGTCGCCCTGCAGGTAGGCTCCCGACACCCGGCCCAGGTCGTACTCGACCACGCGGACGTCGAACCCGTCGGCGCGGGCCTGGGCCTCGGTCCGGCCGACCGCGCACACCTGCGGGTCGGTGAAGACGACCTGCGGCGCGCCGTACCCGTCCGCCACGTCGCGCAGTCCCGGCAGGTCGTCGGGCTCACCCTTGGCTCGCGCCGCGATGACGTCGCCGCACAGTCGTGCCTGGTACTTGCCCATATGGGTGAGCAGAGCGCGGCCGTTGACGTCGCCCACCGCGTACAGCCAGCCGGCGGGGACGCCGGTCGCGCGCATGCTGTCGTCGACCTGCACCGAGCGCCCGGCCTCCAGGCCGGCAGTCTCCAGGCCCAGGTCGCCGGTCGCGGGACGCCTGCCGGTGGCCACCAGCAGCTCGTCCGCCTCGACGGGCGGGCCCTCGGACAGGTGGAGCGTGACCGGTCCTCCCGGTCTGGGCCGCTCGACCTTCGTCACCTGGACGCCCTCGCGCACCGTGATGCCCGCCTCGGCGAACGAGGCGGCCACCAGTTCCCCGGCGAACGGCTCCATCCTGCCGAGCAGACCGCCGCGCGCCAGCACCGTCGTCTCTCTCGCGCCGAGTCCGTGCATGGCCTGGGCCATCTCGCAGGCCACCACGCCGCCGCCCAGCACGGCCAGCCGCTCGGGGACGCTCCTGGCCGCCGTCACCTCATGGCTGGTCCACGGCCTGGCCTCGGCCAGGCCGTGGATCGGCGGGACGAGCGCGTCGCTGCCGGTGGCCAGCACGACCGCGTGCCTGGCGGTCAGCGTGCGGATCGAGCCGTCCTCCGTGCTCACCGCGATCCGTCCTGGGCCGTCCAGCCGCCCGTGACCGCGTACGAACTCCACGGGCACGCTCCTGATCCACTCGACCTGGCCGCTGTCGTCCAGGTGGGACACCGCCTCGTCGCGCCGGGCGAGCACGGCGGCGGTGTCGATCGGGCCCAGCGTCAGGCCCGGTACCCGGGCGACCTCGGCAGCCAGCTCCACCGGGCGCAGCAGTGCCTTGCTGGGGATGCACGCCCAGTACGAGCACTCGCCACCGGCCAGGCGCCTCTCGACGATCGCGGCGGTCAGCCCTCCCCTGACCGCGCGATCGGCGACGTTCTCGCCCGCGGGGCCCGCGCCCACAACCACCACGTCGAACTCGTCCACCACGAACTACCTCCCAGACCGAGCCGGTCGTCGATTTCGCGTCATCCCCGTGGCGCGGCCGTACCAGCTTCGCATTCCCGGCCTGTGGGAAGCCACGAGGGAGAGCCCGGCGGGTCCCGATCCCCCGCGGCGGGGCTGACGTCGGGCCGGTCGGCCTCGTAGCGGCCCAGCCATCCACCCACGTCGAGCTTCAGGACGGCGTCGCCCGGGTTCAGGCCGGCAAACGGCTCGTCTTCCAGGCCGGTCGGTTCGGTGCCCCGAACAGTTGGCGAGTAAAAGGTGTCGCCCTGCGCGGCATCGAGGAACAGCCGGTCGGGGTCGGTGAGGGACTGCTGAGAGGATGACGACAACTCACCCCAGGTCAGCGCACCCGCCCTCGCGGTTTCAGCGCCACCGACGGCAGGGCGGGAGCGGGCAGCCGGTCACCGTCGTAGCCGTGCACCTCGCCGAAACGGGACCCCTCCGCCCATGCCTGCCGGGCTTCTGCGATCTCCTCATGCGACCGCCCGACGAAGTTCCACCACATGACGATCCGTTCCTCGAACGGCTCACCGCCGATGAGCAGCAGCCGACAGGCCTCCTCGGCGCGCAGCGTCAGCTCCGAGCGCCCGCTGCCCAGGTAGAGCAGCGGCCCGGGGGCCAGGTCGGTCCCGCCGGCCCGTACGGCGCCCGACAGGGCCAGTACGGCGTACTCGAAACCGGGACGGAGCGGAAGCGAGATCACCGCGCCCGCCTCCAGTGCCACCTCGGCCCCGACCAGCGGGGTGTGGGTCGTCGCCGGTGAGGTGAGGCCGTCCAGCTCGCCCATGATGACGGTCACCCTGACGCCCGGCGAGGTCAGCTCGGGCAGTACCGGGTGGTGTTCGAAGGCCGGAGCCGTCTCGCGGGCGGCGGAGGGGAGCGCCACCCACAGCTGGACCCCGTGCAGGGCGGCCTCGGCGGGCGACTCCTCGGAGTGGGAGATGGCATGCCCGGCGGTCATCAGGTTGAGCTGACCGGGCCGGACCAGTTGCTCGCTGCCCACGCTGTCGCGGTGCAGGATCTCGCCCTCCAGCAGCCAGCTGACGGTCTGCAGCCCGGTGTGCGGGTGCGGGGGGACGCTCATCGTCGCCTTCTCCGGGCCGTAGTGGTCGACGAAGCACCAGGCGCCGACCATTCTGATGTTCCGGTTCGGCAGGGTTCTGGTGACCCTCATCGCCCGCGGGCCGCCCAGCACCACGTCCCTGCCGGCCAGAACCTCGGTCACCGGCTCCGCAGCGACGTCCGCGAGGCCACCGCACGCCGACTCCCGCGAATCCGTTTCCAGGTTGCTCATCTCGCGACTTTACGTTCTGATCCGGCCGTCACGGGAACCGGGTTTGAGGTTGCCCGTGGTTGGGACCGTGCCGTGACATCCGGGCGGTGCGTGTGCTCTCCGGTGCCGTTACCGTTTACGGGATGGAGGAGATCGACCGCTGTATCGTCGCGTTGCTGGCCCGAGATGGCCGGATGAGCTTCACCGATCTCGCCAGGGAGACCGGGTTGTCGGTGTCGGCGGTGCACCAGCGGGTGCGCAGGCTGGAGAAGCGCGGGGTGCTGCGGGGTTACGCGGCGCTGGTCGACTACGACGCCATCGGGCTGTCGCTCACCGCGTTCGTGTCCATCAAGCCGATCGATCCGGCCGCCGCCGACGACGCCCCGGAGCGGCTGGCCCACCTGAGCGCCGTCGAGGCGTGCCACAGCGTGGCCGGGGACGAGAGCTACATCCTCAAGGTCCGGGTGGCCTCGCCGATCGCGCTTGAGGAACTGCTGAACCAGATCCGCACCGCCGCCAACGTCTCCACCCGCACCACCGTGGTGCTCAGCACGCCGTACGAGCACCGTCCCCCGGAGCCGGCCGGTACGGAGGCCGGTAAGCCCGACGAGCGCGCCTGAGCCCCGTGGGCGCAGGCTACTAAATACCGATTTGCCGTGTGTGGGGTATTTGATCCAAGCTGAACGGGTGCCTGCTAGGAAGATCATTATTGACTGTGACCCGGGGATCGACGACGCCCTGGCACTCGCCCTCGCTCATGGGAGCCCCGACCTGGAGGTCCTGGGGATCACCACGGTCGGCGGCAACGTCGACCTGTCCAGGACCACGGACAACGCACTGCGGCTCCGCGAGTTCCTGGGGTTCGGCGACGTGCCGGTCACCGCGGGCAGCGCGGGCGCCCTGCTGCGCGCCCGGGTGGACGCGGCCGATGTGCACGGCGGCTCCGGTCTCGGGGACGCGCTGCTGCCTCCGGCGACGCTCCCGCCGGCCGCCGGGCACGCCGTCGACTTCATCATCGAGACGCTCAGGGCCGACCCGGGCGAGGTGACCCTGGTCGCCATCGGCCCGCTGACCAACGTGGCGCTCGCGGTGCTCAGGGAGCCGAGGATCGTTGACTGGGCCCGGGGGCTCACCATCCTCGGCGGGTCGTACACCCGGGGCAACTTCTCCCCGGCGGCCGAGTTCAACATCGCCGCCGACCCGGAGGCCGCCGCGATCGTCTTCGGCGCGGGCTGGACGGTGACCATGATCGGCCTTGACGTGAGCCGTGCCGCCATGGCCACGGAGGCGGTGGCGGCCCGAATGGCGGCCATGGGCAGGCTCGGCGCTGACCTGCTCATCCCGTGCGTGCGGTTCTACGGCATGATCACCGCCGACGGCGGGCCCGCGATCCACGACGCCTGCGCGGTCGCCCACCTGATCGACCCGTCGCTGATCACCCTGGAACCCGCGGTCGTCGACGTCGAGACGGCGGGCCGCTTCACCTCGGGGATGACCGTGACCGACTTCAACCTCCGGGGCCGCGCCCCCAACGCCCTGGTCGGCACCTCGCTCGACGTCGGCCGCTTCTGGGACCTTCTGCTGGCCGTCTACGCGCGGGTCGCGGAGTCGATCGAAGGCGAGGAGAAACGCGTCGGGCTTTGACCGGGAGACCTCCGGCGGGACGCCCGGTCCGGGGAGAGGCCGGACCGGGCGTCCCGGGCTACGGCGACACGGCGTCCACGAGGGGATCGCCGGTCACATCGGCCGGTCGGCGCGTCAGACGCGCTGCCACAGGGCCGGTACGTTCGGCGGCTCCCATCCGGCGTAGGCCGTGTGCCCCTGGAGGCAGCGGTAGGTCACGCCGCCGTAGGTGACCTGGTCGCCGGCCTTGTAGTTCGTTCCGGCCTTCCACGTCCCGCCCGGCGGGGGGCTCGTGGTCGGCGTCGGGCTGGGCGACGGGGTGCCGACGATGTTGAGCACGAAGTCGAACGTCGCCTCCCTGCCGGAGCCGACCGTGCGCACGGTCATGACCAGTGACGGGTCGAAGATCGTGTCGGTGTTGTTGCGCGGTTCGTTCGGGAAGTAGAGCTGGGTGGTGAGCACCGGCCGGTTCGGAGCCTGGACCTTGACGTGGATGTGCCGGGTGCGTCCGGGATACAGGCCCGGAACGATCGTGGTCAGCGTGAACGCGCCCTGGGCGTCGCTGAACTGGTGCCCGCGGAAGCCGAATCCGCTGTTGTCGTAGGCGCCGTTGGTGTCCGCCTGCCAGAAGTCCAGCAGCGCGTTGGCGATCGGCTGGCACGAGCGGCCGAACACGTAGCCGCTGACGGTCAGCGGGACGCCCGGTGTGCCGGGCCCGGCCAGTGAGGTGCGCAGTGGCGAGTTGGGCTTGAAGTAGGGGCCCTCCGTCTGGGCGATCGTCGGGGCGTCGCCGTCGTCGCAGAAGGGAGTGGGGTCGAGCAGCCCGCCCGTCCGCTGCGTGTCGCGGGCCAGCACGGGGGCCTGGCCGACCAGCAGCGGGATCGGGGCGATGAGAGCGGCCTTCAGCAGGGTCTTGCGGCTGATGCCCCCGCTCTCGTTGCCGGTATTCTGGTCGTGGGTGTTCTCGGCGTCCACAATGGCCTCCTTGGCCTCTGGGGGGACGTGCCTGGACGCGACCTGTCGAACGCGTACGGCGCCGGGACGGCCGGTCGAAACCGGCGCCGTACGACACCGCCGCGGGGAACCGGCGGGACCTGGCAGCCTGGACGTGCACAAGGCTGACATTGGACGTGGGGCCGCAATACCCTCCATGTTTCTATAACTTTGCGATATGGCTACCGTGGTGATGACCATGCAGGTGAGGGCCGCCCGAACACGGCTTTAGCCACGTCATATCAAATATTTATGACACGAATAGAATGACATGACCGGAGAAATTCCGGCAGGGTGATTCACCTCGCGGATATCTCCGTTTTACCGCGTGGGGACGGGGCGCCTCCGCGTGAAGCCCGGGTGGCGACGGTTGTCTACAGCGTTCGACGCTGGGCAGGTACTTCCTGTGGACACTGGCGAAAGGAGCCGGCTGTGCCTGACAACGATGTACTGATCATCCGATTCCACCCGGTGGGGGGTGAGGACGTCTCCGTGACGAGCGGGGATTTCGACGGGGAGTCCGCGGCGGTGGAGGCGATCTCCCGTGCTCTGGACGAGCGGCGCAGCCTGGTGCTGACCCAGGTGAGATACGGCTTCGAGACCGAGATGATCGGCATGGTCGTCAACCTGGCCAACGTGGTGTCGGTGCGGGTGTCGAAGACGGACGGAGCCGAAGCCGGCCAGTACCTGTAACGGCTGGTCAGGGGAGAGGCGACCGCGCTGCACGCGGGGACGACGGGCTTCCCGGCCACCTTCTCCCGTGACCGCACCGTTCCCGGCCCTTTCACCGAGCTCCGCACCTGAATGCGACGCCGGGGAAAGGACCGATTCCCGGGGGCGGGTGAACCGGGCGCGTCTCAGGTCAGGGCGTGGAAGTGGGTCCGCAGGCGGGCCTTGGCCTCCTCGGTGGCACCGAGGGCCTCCAGTCCCAGAAGGGCGGCCCCCATGATGGGGGCGACGTCGGCGACGATCGGCTTGGCCTGCGGGGCCCGCTCGGCGAAGCCCCGCTCAAGCAGCTCGCTCATCAGCGGATCGCGGGCAGTGAGCACGCCGCCGCCCAGGACCACCTCCATCGGCACGGCGAGCAGGTCCAGGCGGCGCAGCGCGACCACCGCGAGCACGACGACCTCCTCGGCCATCCGCGCCACCAGCGAGCGGGCCACCCCGTCACCCCGGGCAGCGACGGCCATCAGCACCGGTACCAGCTCGTTCAGCCTGCCGTAGGGCAGCTCGCCGAAGTGGATGGCCAGGGACACCTCCTCGACGGTGCGGGTGCCGAAGTGCGCACGGATCGCGGAGGTCAGCGCGCTGGCGGGACCCCGGCCGTCCTCGGCGCGTACGGCGTGCCAGAGCGCCTCCTCGCCGAGGCCGAGGCCACCGCCCCAGTCGCCGGTGAGCCGCCCCAGGGCCGGGTATCTCGCCACCTGTCCCGAGGGGGAGACCGCCACCGCGTTGATGCCGGCGCCGCACACCACGGCCACGCCCGCGGGGCCCGAGGCCCCGGCGCGCAGCAGCGCGAAGGTGTCGTTGCCGACGGTCGCCTCCGTGCCGTACCCCCGCCGGAGGATCTCCGCGCGGAGCGCGTCCTCCTCCACCGGCAGGTCCGCACCCGCCACGTAGGCGGCCACGTGGTCGGCGTACGGCGTGGTCGCCCCCTCGCCGAGCGCGGAGCGCACGGCGTCGCCGATCACGTCGATCGCGGCCCCCACCCCGGCGGTCTGCGGCTGGAAGGCGCCGCCGCGCCCGGTGGCGATGACCGAGCCGTCCTCGCGGACCAGCGCGACGTCGGTCTTGCTGTTGCCGCCGTCGACGGCCAGGACCGTCCTCACGCGTTCGCCCAGGACAGGTGCCCGCGGTTGGCCTCGATCAGGCGCCGGGCCAGGTCTTTCGAGAGTGCGGCCTGCCCGATCAGCGGGTGGGCCAGCAGCGCGTCGGCGACGCGGTCCTCGCCGCCGTGCAGCGCGGCCGCGAGTGCCAGCGTCTCGTACGCCGTGACGTGGGCGATGAGCCCGGCGAAGAGCGGCTCCACCGGGTCCACCGGCAGCGCGGTCGCGCCCGCCGCGGTGATCGTGGCCGGGACCTCGATGACCGCCTCGTCGGGCAGGAACGGCAGTGTGCCGTCGTTGCGCAGGTTGACCACCTGGGTGTCGCCGCGGTCGCCGACCAGCGAGGCGATCAACGCCACCGCGGCCTCCGAGTAGAAGGCCCCGCCGCGCTTCTCCAGGAGTTCCGGCTTGGTGTCCACGGCCGGATCGGTGTACATCTCCAGCAGCGCCGTCTCCATCGCCGAGACCTCGGCCGCGCGCGACGGCCTGGTCCGCTGCTCGGCCACCACCAGGTCGTGCTCGTAGAAGTAGCGCAGGTAGTAGGAGGGGACCACGCCCAGGCGCCGGATCAGCGCGGCGCTCAGGCCGACGTCCTCGGCGATCTCCTCAGCGTGGCTCTCCAGCAGTCGCGGCAGCACGTCGACTCCGTCCAGGTGAACGGCCCGCTCCCAGGTGAGGTGGTTCAGGCCGACATGGCCGAGGGAGATCCGCTCGGGGGTGACGCCCAGGTTCGCGGCGAAGCGGCGCTGGAAGCCGATGGCCACGTTGCACAGGCCGATGGCCCGGTGCCCGGCCTCCAGCAGCGCCCTGGTGACGATGCCGACCGGGTTGGTGAAGTCGACGATCCAGGCGTCGGGCGCGTGTTCTCTGATCTTCTCTGCGATGTCCAGTACCACCGGCACCGTGCGCAGCGCCTTGGCCAGCCCGCCCGCCCCGGTCGTCTCCTGGCCGACGCAGCCGCACTCCAGCGGCAGCGTCTCGTCCACGTTGCGCGCCGCCTGGCCGCCGACGCGCAGCTGCAGCAGGACCGCGTGCGCCCCGGCGACGCCCTCCTCGACCGAGGTGGTCGCGAGGACCGTGGCCGGGTGCCCGGCCCGCGCCAGCATCCGGCGCGCCATCCCCGCCACCGGCTCCAGCCGGTGGACGTCCGGGTCGACCAGCGCGATCTCGGTCAGTGGAAGCTCGTCGCGTAGCCGCGCGAACCCGTCGATCAGCTCCGGCGTGTACGTCGAGCCGCCCCCGACAACGGCGAGTTTCACCCTTTTACTCCTGTCAGCGTGACGCCCTCGATGAAGACCTTCTGGGCGAAGAAGAACACGATGATCACCGGGGCCATGACGAGCAGGGTCGCCGCCATGGTGAGGTTCCACTGCACGCTGTGCAGTGCCCGGAAGGACGCCAGCCCGAGGGAGAGCGTCCAGTTCGCCTCGTTCGTATGGGCGTAGAGCAGCGGACCGTAGTAATCGTTCCAGCAGTAGAAGAACTGGAACAGACCCACCGCCGCGATCGCCGGACGCGCCATCGGCAGGATCACCCTGACGAGCGTCCGGAAGTCCGAGCAGCCGTCGACCTTGGCGGCCTCGGTGTACTCCCTGGGAATGCTGACCAGGAACTGCCGCAGCAGGAAGATGGAGAAGGCGTCGCCGAACAGCATCGGCAGGATCAGCGGCCACAGCGTGCCGGTGAGGTCCAGGCGCGCCCAGATGAGATAGACGGGCACCGCGACGACCTGCGGCGGCAGCATCATCATCGTGATGACCGCGAGGAAGGCCAGCTTGCGTCCCCGGAAGCGGAAGCGGGCCATCGCGTAGGCCACCGGGATCGACGACAGCAGCATGAAGGCGGTGCCGAGCCCGGCGTACAGGAACGTGTTGCCCAGCCAGGACAGCAGCTGCGACCTGGCGAACACGTCGGCGAAGTTGGACCAGTTCCAGGTGCGGGGCCACAGGTCGCCGGTGAGCGCCTGGTCGTTGCTCATGACGGCCGTCAGCGCCACGAACACCAGCGGGCCGACGAACATCAGCGACAGCGCGACGGCGAGGGCGTGGGTGGCGATCCAGTACAGGATCGCGCGGCCGCGCGGGACGCGCGCGGCGGGGCGCGGCCCGCGGGAGGCGACCCCGGCGGGCTGCGCGGCCGCGGCCGAGGTGGTGAGGGTGGTCACCGGTCCCCTCCTTCGTCGAACGCGCGGAACCTGCGGAGCAGGATGAGGGTGAAGACCGTGGAGAACGCGAACAGCAGCAGGGCCAGCACGCAGGCGTACCCCATGCTGAAGTCGCGGAAGCCCACGTGGAACAGCCACTGGGCCAGCGTCAGCGTCGACAGCTCGGGGTAGCCGGGCACGAAGCTGCTGCCGGGGGAGTCGGTGACCCCGGCCGCGACCCGGGAGGCGATCATCGCCTGGGTGAAGTACTGCAGGGCGTAGATGACGCCGGTGACCGTCGAGAACATCAGCACCGGCGAGATCGTCGGCAGCGTGATGCTCCTGAACTGCCGCCACGCGCCCGCCCCGTCGATGGCCGCGGCCTCGTACAGGTGCTTGGGCACGTCCAGCAGAGCCGCGAGGAAGATCATCATGGTGTTGCCGATGCCCCACATGGCCAGCATCGTCAGGCTGGGCTTGGACCAGTCCTTGTCGCCGAACCAGTCGGGCGCGGCGATCCCGAAGAGCTCGATGAACTGGTTGAGCGGCCCCGAGGGGTTCAGCAGGAACACGAAGGAGACCGTGCCGGCCACCACCGGGATCAGCGATGGCAGGTAGAACACCGTGCGGAAGAAGCCGACGCCCGACTTGAGCCGGGTGAGCAGCCACGCCACGCCCAGCCCGAAGAGCACCTGCGCGGGGACCATGAGGACCACCAGCCACAGCGTGTTCTTGATGGAGGCCCAGGCCCGGTCGTCCACCAGGAAGTAGCGGTAGTTGTCCAGGCCGATGAACTCCAGCGTGAACAGGTCGTAACGGTAGAAGGAGAAGTAGACCGTCGCCGCGAGGGGGTAGGCGAAGAACACCGCGAACCCCACCAGCCAGGGCGACATCCAAAGGAGGGCCTTGAGGCCCTCGCCGCGCCGCCACCTGGGCGGCGCGGCGTGGACGGTGCTCATCGAGGATCAGCCCCCGGACAGCTTCATCTTGTCGTCGAGGCGCTTGTCGACCTTGGCCAGTTCGGCGTCGAGGTCGCCGACCGCCCCCTTCTCCCACCGGCCGAGGAACTCCTGCACCGCGTCCTGGTTGAAGGTGCTGTTGACGTTCGCCGGGACCGTGCTCGTCTTCGGATGGGCGAAGATGTCGAGGAAGGTCTGGAAGTTCGGGTCCTTGTCCAGGTCGGGCGACTCCAGTGAGGCCTTGGTGGTCGGCACGTTGCGCAACGCGTTGGAGAGCGTGACCAGCGCCGAGGTGTCGGTGGTCAGATACTTGACCAGTTCCCAGGCCGCCTGCGGGTTCTTGGCCCCCTTGGGCACACCGATCACGGTGCCCGCGGTGAAGCCGCTGCCGTACAGGTCGGGCTTGGTGTCGGAGACCGGGAGCGGTGCGGTGCCGTAGTCGAGGTTCTTGGCCTCACCGGCGATCATGGCGTTACGCCACTCGCCGTCCAGGACCATGGCGACCTTGCCCTTGTAGAACGGGTGGTCGGCCGACCACTCCTGGCCCAGGCTCTTGCGGAACTTCTCCAGCTTGTCGTAGCCGTACCAGTCGACAAGGTCCTTCTGCCAGCGCAGCAGTTCCCGCCACGCCGGATCGGAGCCGATCGCCGAGGTGCCGTCCGGCTTGTACCAGGTGGCGCCGACCATCGGGGCGAGGTGCGAGGCGGAGTTCTCGTAGTACTGGAAACTCGGGATGAACCCGGCGACCTCGATGTTGCCCTCCGCGTCCCGGACCGTGAGTTTCTTGGTCAGCTCGGTCAGCTCCGAGAGCGTCTTGGGCGGCTCGGAGCCCTTCATCAGCGCTCTGTTGTAGTAGAGCCCGTACGCGTCGGCGAGCAGGGGCATCACGCACCGCCTGCCCTCGTACTCGGTGTAGGAACGCGAGACCTCGGGCAGCACGGACAGGTCGATGCCGTCCTGCTTGATCACCGGGGTGAGATCCTGGAACGTTCCGCTGCGGCACCACTGGGCCACGTTGTCCGTGGTGAAGGAGGAGGCGATGTCAGGGGCCTTCCCGCCGCGCACCGCCTGGGTGATCTGCGCGTCCTGGACACCCTTGACCAGTTTGACGGTTATTTGGGGAAATTTCGTACGAAATCCGGCTATGGCATCTTCGAACGCCTTGACCTCGCCGGGCGCGGAGAATCCGTGCCACAGCTCGATGGCCGAGGCCGGCAGGGCGGCGGAGGCCGAGCCTGAGGGGTTGGGGCGCGAGCCGAGCGCGGGTGCGCCCTCCGTGCCCGCGGTGCAGGCGGTCAGCGCGGCGGCCGTCAGGGTGGCCAGGGTGAGGGTGAGAAAGCGTCGGTGCACGACGGCTGCCTCCTGGGGGTGGGGGGTACACGGGCGGGTCAAGAGGGGACTGTGGAGCCGAAGACCTGGTCGCGTGCGGTCGTGAGCGCCAGATCCAGCGCGCCGGCGAGGACGGGATTGCCCTCGACGGTTGACAGCAGCAGCGGTGGCCGGGGAATGGTCAGCGCGTGGAGTTCGTGCTCGACGAGCTCGCGCAGGGTGTCACCGCCCGCGAGCAGGGTCCCGCCGGTCAGCACGATGATCTCGGGGTCGATGACCGAGGTGATCGAGGCCAGCCCGACCGCCAGCCGGGAGGCGATGTCGCGCAGCCCGGCACGGGCGTCGTCGGCGCGCCTGCCGGTGGACGCGGCGGCACGCACCGCGTTCAGCACCGCCTGTGCGGGGGCGCCGCCGCGCACGCCGTACGACCGGAGGATCTTGAGCACCGCGGGGCCGCCGGTCAGTGCCTGGTAGCCGTGGTTGGCGTAGCGGCCGGTCTCCCTGGCGGTCGGCGCGCCGGGGGTGGGCATGTAGCCGATCTCGCCGGCGCCGCCGGTGGCGCCCCGGTGCAGCCGGCCACCGAGGACCAGCGCCGCGCCCAGGCCCTCGTCGGCCCAGAGCAGCACGAAGTCCCGGTGGCCCCGGCCCACGCCGTGCGCCTGCTCGGCCTGGGCGACGAGGTTGACGTTGTTCTCTATCGCGACCGGTATGCCCAGGCCGTCGCCGAGGGTGCGGACCAGGTCGGGGATGTGCCAGCCGGGCATGTCCCTGCTGGTGGCGTAGGCCAGCCTGCCGGTGCCCGGGTCGATCGTGCCCTGCACGCCGATGACCAGGCACCGCGGCGTCCCCGGGGCATCCGCGCCCTCCAGTGCGGCGGCGACCCGCTCCACCGCGTCGCCGCCGGAGCGGCCGGGAGTGGGCAGGTGGTGCTCGCCGACCACGGCGCCGGTGATGTCGGCGACCCTGACGTCGATGCCCGCGCGCGTGACGTCCATCGCGGCGGCGTACGCGGCGGCCGGGTTGAGCCGGTAGACCTCGGCGGTGCGACCGGGCAGTCCCTCGCGGATGCCGTTGAGCACGACCAGGCCCGCCTCCTGCAGGCGGATGAGCAACTGCGAGGCGGTGGGCTTGGACAGGCCGGTGAGGGCGCCGATCTCCGGGCGGGTCAGCGGGCCGCGCTCCAGCAGTGCCTGCAGGGCGGCGCGGTCGTTGATCGCGCGCAGCAGGCTCGGGGTGCCCGGCGTCGGCTGCTTCACTGGCCCTCCGCGTGCGTCCTCGCATTCACGATGAAGCGAAGTTAGGAAACTTTCCTAACTCCGAGTGAATGTAAGGAACCCGGCAGATCCTCGTCAAGCGGGCAGGAGGCGTCGCAATGAAGCTGTGATGGCTCAGGGGCGGGTAAACTTCTCAACGGACCTGCTAGGGTGATGGTTTGTCATAACAACTAGCGCAATGGTCCGGAGTATCCCATTACTAGCAACGATAATGGAGCGACGGCAACCCGTCAAATCGAGCTGACCAAGGAGCAGGAGTACGTCTCCGCTCTCTACGCGAGGCTCGATCTGCTGCGCGAGCGCACCCAGCGGCAGCTGGACGGCGTCCTCGCGCAGGGAGGGAGCGGGGGCACGCACCAGAACCGCTCTGAGCGCGACAGCTTCGCCGGGATGTACGCCGAGCGTCTGGGCCGTCTGTGGGCGGTCGAGAACGGCCTGTGCTTCGGCCGGCTCGACAACGCCGACGATACCTCCCTCTACATCGGCCGCATCGGCATGGCCGACGACGACCAGCGCCGACTGCTGATCGACTGGCGCGCCCCGGTCGCCCAGCCCTTCTACGGCGCCACCCCCGCGGCCTCGATGGGTGTCACCCGCCGCCGCCACCTGCAGACCAAGGGCCGCCGGGTGATCGGGATCGACGATGATCTCCTGGATCTCGACAGCCTCACGGACGAGGACGTGGCCACCCTCAACGGGGAGGCCGCTCTGCTCGCCTCCCTGGCCGCCCGGCGCACCGGGCGGATGCGCGACATCGTGGCCACCATCCAGTCGGAGCAGGACCGCATCATCCGCTCGGACCTGGGCGGGGTGCTGGTCGTGCAGGGCGGCCCCGGGACCGGCAAGACCGTGGTCGCGCTGCACCGCGCGGCCTACCTGCTCTACACCCACAGGGAGAAGCTGGCCCGCAGGGGGGTGCTCATCCTCGGGCCGAACCTGACATTCCTGCGCTACATCGAGCAGGTACTGCCCTCCCTGGGGGAGACCGACGTGCTGCTGTCGACGGTCTCCGAGCTGTACCCGGGGGTCGTTCCCGGGCGCAAGGAACCTGCGGAGGTGGCCGGGCTCAAGGGCGACTCCCGGATGGCCCAGGTCATCGCGCGGGCCGTGCGCGAGCGGCAGCGGGTGCCGCGCAAGCCGATCGAGATCCGCCTCGACCGCTACACCCTGCGGCTGGAGGGCAACGTCCTGGAGGCGGCACGCAACAGGGCGGCCCGCTCCAAGCGGGCACACAACGAGGCCCGCTCGATCTTCGTTCGCCACCTGCTCAACGCGCTCGCCCGTCAGGCGGCCAGGCAGCTGGGCAAGGGGATGATCGACGACGACGAGCTGGCCGACATCCGCGAGGATCTCCGTACCGAGCGGCCCGTCAAGGCGGCCCTGAACCGGCTGTGGCCCTACGTCACGCCACAGCAGCTCCTGATCGGGTTGTTCACCTCCCGAGAGCGCCTCGACCACGCCGCCGCCGAGTTCGGCGAGGCCGAGCGGGAGCTGATGCTGCGCGAGCCGCCCCGCAAGGGGGAGAACTGGTGGGCCGAGTCCGACGTGCCGCTCCTGGACGAGGCCGCCGAACTGCTCGGCGACATCGACCCCGCGGTGCTGCGGGCCGGGGCCTGGATGGCCGAGGAGGAGCAGGCGGCGCAGCGCGCCGCCGCGCTCGACGAGCGGCAGCACCAGCTCGAATACGCCAAGGAGGTCCTGGAGCTGACCGGGCTCTCCGACATCATGGACGCCGAGAAGTTCGCCGCCCGCCATCTCGGCGACGACGTCTTCCTGACCACCGCCGAGCGCGCCGCGGCCGACCGCGGCTGGGCCTTCGGCCACGTCATCGTGGACGAGGCGCAGGAGCTGTCGCCGATGGACTGGCGGATGCTGATGCGACGCTGCCCGACGCGGTCGATGACGATCGTCGGTGACCTGGCCCAGACCGGATCCTCGGCCGGGGCGCGCTCCTGGGGCCGGGTCCTCGACCCCTACGTGGCCGGGCGCTGGCGAGAGGAGACCCTCAGCGTCAACTACCGCACCCCGGCGGAGCTGATGGCGGTGGCCGCCGACGTGCTCACCCTGGTCGATCCGGCGCTGAAGGCCCCGGCCTCGGTCAGGGACACCGGGGCGCGCCCGTGGGCGGCCTCGCCGACGGCCTCACTCGGCGACGTCGTCAAGGCCGAGATCGTGGAGGGTGGGCGACTTGTCGTGATCGTTCCCGAGTCACGCGCACGGGAACTCGGAGAGGTGGTGGTCCGCTCCGTCGACGGCGCGGTCGCCGGCCCGGGGGCCGCCGCCCTGGACGCCCAGGTGGCGGTGCTGACCGTCGCCGAGGCCAAGGGGCTGGAGTTCGACGCGGTCATCGTGGTCGAACCGGAGTCGATCCTGGGCGAGTCCCCGCGCGGGGCCAGCGACCTTTACGTGGCGTTGACCCGCGCGACCCAGCGGCTTGGCGTCGTGCATGATGGTCCGCTTCCCGATGCCCTCGCTCGACTTGAGAGACATCGGATCACATGAGACCATTGACGGCTCTCGTCGATCATGTCCCAGCTGCGAAAACTTGATGTTTCCGCTGTTAGTGACACGGTTGACATCTGCGCTGGGCTCGGTAGTTTGCTGCCCAGTCCAGCACGGGACTGGCCGGTCGGCCGCCTTTCGACATCGCCGTTTCCTGCGCCCGTGACGGGGGTGACCCCGTCCGTTCAGCCAGACGCAGGGCCGGCAGTCCGTCGAGGCGGGGCACTCCTTCCGGGCGGGGGGTTGGACCCAGGAGGGGTCCGGGCACCCAGTAGACAACGGCAATCCGCGCTCGCCGCCGACGGGACGGAACCGGTCCGAAGGGTTGCCCGGGCTCTCTTCCCGCTCCCGTGCGAGCGCCGCAAGCGTCGGGGCGGTCCGGGGGTGTCGTTCGACACCCCCGGACCGCCCCGTTGCCGGTTGCGGAGCCCATCTGGGGGGTTTGCTGGCTTCAGAGGGCTCCGGTGGGCTTACCGCGAATATGTCGTGGAACTTTTTGGGGGCATGCCCGCTGGGCGGTAGCGTTCGGGCAGAAGGACCGGGCGTCACCGGCCCGTACGACATCGCAAGGAGCCCCGCCCGTGGTGCAGGAGAAGACGGCCGCCCCGGTGCCGGAGGCGTCCGAGACGGACGACCCGTCAGGTGAGGCGACCTCGCCGCTCCCTTCCCGTCTGGAACTGCCCGCCCGCGTCGTGGGTGCGGTGACCGGTGGCCTGCTGATCTTCCTCGCCTTCCCGCCGTTCGGGCTCTGGTTCCTCGCGCCGCTCGGCATGGCCTCGGCGGTGCTGGCGGTGCGCGGCACCCGCCCGCGCCGTGGCGCCTGGCTGGGCCTGCTGGCCGGGCTCGCCCTGTTGCTGCCCGGCCTGCACTGGGTGAGCCCGATCGGCATCGATGCCTGGCTGGGGCTGGTCGCCATGGAGAGCGCCTTCTACGCCGCCTGGGGTGCGGGTGCCGCCCTGGTGGCCAGATTGCGCCTGTGGCCGCTGTGGAGCGCCGCGCTCTGGGTGGCGGCCGAGTGGGCCAGGGGCGAGTTCCCCTTCGGTGGATTCCCCTGGGCGCGGGTGGCCTTCAGCCAGGGTGAGTCGATCTTCACTCCGTACGCGGCACTCGGCGGGGCGCCGCTGGTGAGCTTCGTGGTGGCCCTGTGTGGTGGCCTGCTCGCACTGGCGGTGTCGAGGTCGTTCCCGGCTTCGCCCGCGTCCTCGGCCCCGGAAGGCTCCCGAGGCCCGCGCTGGGGGCGGGCCGTCGCGTGGCCGCTCGCCGGGGCGCTGGCCGTGCCGGCCGGGGCGCTGGCCGTCCCCCGGTACGGCGACGAGGGCGGAAACGTGACCGTCGGCGTCATCCAGGGCAACGTCCCCGGCCGGGGCATGCACCCGCTGGGCGACGAGCCGGCCGTGGTCCTCGGCAACCACACCCGGATGCTCCACCAGATGGCGCGGGACGTCAGGGAGGGCAGGACTCCCCGCCCCGACCTGGTCGTGCTGCCGGAGAACTCCACGGACATCGACCCGCTGCGCAGCGAGTTCGCCAGGAGCGAGATCGACGCGGCGGTCAAGGACATCGGGGTTCCCGTCCTGGTCGGCGCGGTGGTCGGGATCGGGAAGAACAGCCGGGCGACCCGCAGCCTGGTCTGGGACCCGGTCACCGGACCCGGCGCCCACTACGACAAACAGCAACTGGTCCCCTTCGGGGAGTACACCCCGCTCAAGGACCTCGTGCTGGCCCTGTTCGAACGCGCGTCCCTGGTCGGCAAGCAGTCGGTGCCGGGCACTCGCGACGGCGACCTCAGACTGGGGCCGGTGACCATCGGCGCGATCAACTGCTACGAGGTGGCCTTCGACGGCATCGTGGGTGACACCGCCAGGACGGGGGCCTCACCGCTGGTGGTGCAGACCAACAACGCCACCTACGCGCTGACCAACCTGCCGCCGCAGCAACTCGCCATGTCCCAGTTGCGGGCCGTGGAGCACAATCGGGCGGTGATCACTTCCGCAATTACGGGTATATCGGCATACGTGACTCCAAGCGGTTCGATCGCCTGGCGCACCGGGGAACTGGTGCCCGCCATGAACGTCCTGACGGTCCCGGTCAGGACCGCGCAAACCATCGCCACACGCGTGGGCGCGCTGCCCGAATGGGCCTTGATACTTGTGGGGGCGGGCGCGGTGGCCGTCGCCTGGCGGCGCCGGACGCGCAGCGTGGGGCACCCCGTGATCCGAAAAGACGATCAGCAGGTGGGAGACGCGTGATGGAGCGGATGCTTGGTCGGGTGCTCGTCATCGTCCCGACGTACAACGAGCGGGAGAACCTGCCGGTGATCACCCGGCGGCTGCGCGAGGCCGTGCCCGAGGCGCACCTCCTGGTCGTCGACGACGACAGCCCCGACGGCACGGGAGCGGTCGCCGACAAGCTGGCGGCCGACGACGACCACGTCCACGTGCTGCACCGGCCGGGAGGCAAGCAGGGCCTGGGGGCGGCCTATATCGCGGGCTTCCGCTGGGGCCTGGGGGAGGGCTTCGGTGTCCTCGTGGAAATGGACGCCGACGGCTCCCACCGGCCGGAGGAACTGCCCAAGCTGCTGGACACGCTGGTCGACGGGGCAGATCTGGCGATCGGCTCCCGGTGGGTGCCCGGCGGCAAGGTCGTCAACTGGCCGGCCTCGCGGGAGTTCCTGTCGCGCGGCGCCAACGTCTACACCCGGTTCATGCTCGGCCTTCCGGTCCGCGACGCCACCGCGGGGTTTCGGGCCTACCGTGCCGCCACCCTGGAGAAGATCGGCCTGGACGACGTCGAGTCGCAGGGCTACTGCTTCCAGGTGGATCTGACCCTGCGCACGGTCCGCAACGGGCTGCGCGTCACCGAGGTGCCGATCACCTTCGTGGATCGCACCATCGGGACCAGCAAGATGGGCCGCGGAGTGGTGGTCGAAGCCTTCTGGCGGGTCGCCGCCTGGGGTGTCACGGGCCTGCCCGCGCGTCTGCGCCGCCGCCGTGGTCGCTGACCTCCGGGGTATGGCGAGAGCGTGGTCCCAAGGCTTCGCCGAAGACGCGTCCACGCTGAGCGAACGCGGAACGCACGGCCGCTCCGCGGCGTTGTCATGTCATACGGCTGTCGCATGAGTTGAGGCAAAGATGCGCTTTCTGCTGGTCCTGACCTTCCTTGTAGTGCCGGTCCTTGAGGTGTTGGTGCTCATCCAGGTCGGTCAGGTCATCGGTGGCTGGACGACGCTGGCCCTCCTGCTCGTCGGCGGCCTGCTCGGTTCCTGGATCGTGCGCCGCGAGGGCCGCCGGGCCTGGCGTAACCTGCAGAGCGCGCTGCAGAGCGGGCGGATGCCGGACCGCGAGCTCGCCGGCGGTGGCCTGACCCTCGTAGGCGGCACGTTGCTGCTCATCCCCGGATTCCTCTCCGACGTGCTGGGCATCCTGTGCCTGCTGCCCTTCACCCGGCCGATGGTCCGCAGACTCGGAGCCTGGTTCTTCGCCCGCCGGGTCCGCACCATCATGGCCAGGAACGCGGCGGGCGCCGGGCTCGGTTCGCCGTTCGGCGACGGCTCGCCCTTCGATGTGCTGCGTGACGCCGGGAGGTCGCCCGGCTCGGGTCCGGTCCTGCACGGGGAGGTCATCCGCGACGAGCCTGCCGCCCCCGGCGGTGCCTCCGAAGGGGCCTCGGAAAGGGCGGCCGGCCCCCGGAGCCTCACCGATCGCTGAGCGCGGCCAGGCGGCGTAGTGAGAGCCGGAACAGTGCGGCGTTCAGCGGCCTGACCGCCAGCCAGCCGAACCGTCCGGCCGCGCCGAACGGCAGGTCGAGATCCTCTTCCCAGATGATCGTGCTGCCGCCGCCCTCGCGGGGCAGCACGCGGAAGACCCCGGTGCCGCGCACCGGCCGTCCCGTGTGCCGGACCCTCACGCTCCTGGGCGGGTCCCACTCGGTGATCTCCATGGTGTCGAGGAACCCGAGAGACCCCACACCGGTGAAGGCCGCCAGCCGGCTCCCGGTGCTACGGCCGTTCCCGGCGGTGACCCGTGCCCGGGTCAGGACCATCCACTCGTCGTGCCGCGCCCAGTCGGTCAGCACGGAGAAGACCTGCTCGGGCCGGGCGTGTGCGTCCACCGAGACGCTGATATGGGAACGGGTCACCTTTGGTTCCTTCCCATTGTCCGGCGGTCGATCCTCCGGGGCGCGCCGCGAACGTTGACAGGAAAATCCTATTTTCCTACCTTTTAAATGGATATTTAGTCGAGTTGTGGCCGTGAGAATGTGGTGGCCTGACGGGCGACGCCGGTCCGGGCCGGTGACATGCGGGTCTGTGACCGTGGGAACAGAGAGAGGGGCTGTTATGACCGCGTTCGCGGAGGGAACCGGCCTGGTCACGGTCAGGTCCGTGCCCTGGGACGACGGCGCGGCTGTGGCACTGCGCCGGGCCATGACCGAGGAGATGGGCGCCCGCTACGCCGACCTGCTCGCCGCCACCCCCGACCTGCTGCCACGGGGCATGGACGTCGAGCCCGAGACCGTCGCCTACAGCGGGGTCGCGTACTCGGCGGAGGGGCTTCCCGTCGGGCACGTGGCGCTGCGCAGGCTCGGCGGGGAACTGGAGCTCAAGCGGATGTTCGTGATCCCCTCGCACCGGGGCACCCGCGTGGCACGAGCCCTGCTGGCCGCGGCGGAGGACGCGGCTCGCGCGCTGGGCGCGCCCCGGGTCATCCTGCAGACCGGCGACCGTCAGCCGGACGCGGTGAGGCTGTACCGGAGGGAGGGGTACACCCCCGTCCCGATCTTCCCTCCGTACGAGCGGCTCGCGGATTCCCACTGCTTCGAGAAACTCCTGTCATGACCCATGGGCAAAGCCGGGGCTCCCGGCGAACGCAGGCCGACACGCCTTCGCCGGCCCGGCCGATGGGTTCGGCCGGACCGGCGAGGTGCCCGCGGGTACCTGGATGATCAGCTAGGACGTCACGCGCTCCGGGCTGTCGACGTAGATCTCACCGAAGTCGATCGCCGGGGCGAACCCGGCGAAGTTCTGCTGGACTTCGGCCTTCTCCGCCGTGTTCGGGTAGGGGTTGGTGCAATTCGTGCCCGCGCTCGCGCCGGACATCAGGTCCGTGCACCGGCCGGTGCGCCGGTCGGGCAGGCCCAGGATGTGGCCGATCTCGTGGGTGGCGATACGCAGCGGGTTGTGGCCCTCGGCGGTCGCCTGCCGTCCCATCCACACGGTTCCGCGGCCCAGGCTGGTGGGCTGCGCGCGAGGCCAGCCGTTGTCGGCGAGCACCACGAAGTCCGCGGGGCTGCCGGCCACCAGTCGCACGTTCGAGACGCTGGAGTTCCAAATCTGTGCCGCCTGATCCACGGCGGACCGGAACTCCGCGGCTCTGCTCGCGTCGTACCTGAGCACGCGTACGGCCGCCGTACGGGCGTCCGCCGCGTGGACGAGCGTGGCCTGGACGGGGATGGCCACCAGGAAGGCCAGTCCCAGGATGAGCGCGACACCGAAACGAGTGATTCTGGACATTTCTAGCGGGCCTCCTCGGCCATCGGGGGGTTGCTCACGGGGAGCAGCTGGTGAGGAGGTGGGATCAGCCGGTGACGAGCGTCAGCCCGTACGCCGAGAGGATCTCGTTGACCGGCTGGTGGTAGGTGGTGCCGCCGACGGTGCAGTTGCCGGAGCCGCCGGAGGTGACGCCCTGGGCCTGGCTGCCGGAGATGTAGGAGCCGCCGGAGTCGCCCGGCTCGGCGCACACGGTGGTGCGGGTCAGGCCGCTCACCGTGCCCTGCGAGTAGGTCACGCTGGCGTTGTGCTGCCGGATGACGCCGCAGCGCCAGCCGGTGGTCGAGCCGGAGCGGCAGATCGAGGCGCCGACCGAGGCCTGGGTGGAGCCGCGGACGATCACGTTCGCGCCGCCGGAACCGCGCACCCACGGCTGCACGGTGTGGCCGGGAGTGGCGACCCAGGCGTAGTCGTTGCCGGGGAACGACGAGCCCTGGAAGGTGCCGGACGGGTTGCTGGTGGTGTTGCCGGCCCGGCCGCAGTGTCCCGCGGTCACGAAGCCGGGGGTGGTTCCCTTACGGACGGAGAAGCCGATGCTGCACCGGCTGGAGCCGATGTAATAGGCGAGGCCGCCGATGATGTTGGCGAGGGCCTGGGGCTTCTCGGCGGAGAGTGTCACTCGTACGGCGTTCTTGTCGACCCCCGCGGCGGCGACGAGGGCCTCGCCCGCGGCCTGGTCGCCGGTGAGGACGACGACGCTGTTGGTGGCGACGTCGACGTACCAGAGGGACGCGCCGGCCCTGGCCTCCGCGGAGGCCTGGTCGAGACCGTCCTTGACGGCGTTGAGTTCGGCCAGGGTCCGGCCGACGATCACGGGTTGTGCGCCCTTGGCCCTGATGGCGGCGGCGTCGGCGGCGTCGGTGGTGGCCACGGAGAGCTGGGAGGCGTCGCCGTTGAGCCAGGCGCCGGCGTAGTCGGCGCCGAGCTCACCGCTCAGAGCGGACTCCGAGGCGGCCGCACGCTGCTCGTTGGCCAGCCGCTGCACGGCCTGCTCGGCGGTGAGGCCGAGGTCGCGCTGGAGGGCCTCGAGCATCGCTGCCGGAGGCTGAGGAGCGAGGGGGGCGGGTGCTGCGGAGGCGGGTGCCACGGTGGCGGCCAGGTACAGGGCCACGGTGGTGGCTCCGGCCAGGAGGGTACCTCGACGTAACATGAACACTCCTTGTGAGGGGTGCTGTCAAGGTATTTGCGGGGCGCATGTTAAGGGATCTCCCAAAAAATCCCTATCGCGATGTTATGGAGTCCTGATCACCGATGGGGGGGAGTGATCGACAATGACGCGTCTCGCTGCCCGCACGCCGAGCGCCGCTGCGTCCTGCCTCCGGACACGATCAGAGGCACGTCTACCCGCACCAGCAGGTCGGCTCTGTTCGGGGGTGACTGACAGGCCGCCCACGGATCCAGATCCCGCGGAAAGAACCGGGTCGATCCCCTTCGCGGGGGTAGAGGTTCTTTTGAAGACGCCGGATGGGCCGTTCGTGTTCGGCGTCCGGCGCGGACCGGGGGTCTCGAGGAGTTGCCGTGGACGGATCTACGCCATCCACGCCGCAGGTGGGCGGGAACGACGTGGGGCCTTACCAGGGACGGGCGAGAATGCTCGCGGGACTTGTCGAGGCCAGCCATCTGAGCACGATGGAGCGGCTGCCGTCCCTCGTCGAGGAGCACGCAGCCCATGTCGGTCTGTACGACGTGCTGATCTATCTGGCCGACCTGCAGCAGGAGGTGCTGCGCCCGCTGGCCGGCCGGGGTGAGGGCGCCGAGCGGGAGCCAGCCGAGCTGCGGATCGACGGAACGCTGGCGGGGCGTGCCTTCCAGGAGGTGCGCGTGCTGCCCAGCGTCGGTGTCGCGGGCGAGGTGGGACGATGGTGGGTGCCGGTGCTGGACGGCACGGAACGCCTCGGGGTGCTGCGCGTCGACGCCCGGCCGGACGTCGACGGCGACCGGTCGCAGGAGGACATGCGGTACCTGGCGTCCGTGGTCGCGCTGATTCTGGTGAGCAAGCGTTCGCAGAGCGACTCCTATGCCCGGCTGGTGCGGACCCGGCCGATGAACGTCGCCGCCGAGATGCAGTGGAACCTGTTGCCGCCGCTCACCTTCGCCAGCGAGAAGGTGGTGATCGGCGCCGCCCTCGAACCGGCGTACGAGCTCGGTGGCGATGCCTTCGACTACGGGCTGGACGGCGAATCTCTGCACCTGGCGGTCTTCGACGCGATGGGCCACGACGCGTCGGCCGGGCTGACCGCCAACCTCGCGGTGGCCGCCTGCCGCAACCAGCGCCGCCGGGGTATCGGCCTCGTCCAGGTCAGCGAGGGGATCGAGGAGGTGCTGATCGGGGAGTTCGGCCAGGGCAACCGTTTCGCCACGGCCGTTCTGGCCGACCTGAACATGCGCACCGGAGTGTTCACCTGGGTCAACCGGGGCCACCACCCACCGGTGGTGATCAGGGGGGGACGATGGGTCACCGTCCTGAGATGCCCGCCCGCCCACCCGCTGGGCCTCGGTCTCGGACTGCCGGTGATCCCGTGCAGGGAGCAGTTGGAGCCGGGTGACCGCGTGCTCCTCTACACCGACGGCATGATCGAGGCCCGTGACCGCGAGGGCGGGGAGTTCGGCCTGGAGCGCTTCGTCGACTTCATCGTCCGGCACAACGCCGACGACCTGCCCGTGCCGGAGACCCTGCGCCGCCTGGTCCGCAGCGTGCTGAAACACCACGACGGCAGGCTCCAGGACGATGCCACGGTCCTGCTGGTGGAGTGGTGTGGCGGAGCCGAGGGCAAGCTCAGCCTCTGACCTCGGCGGGACGCCGCGTCAGAGCGCGGCGGAGTAGGGGCTCTCACCCTCCCGGATCGCGGTGAGCATCCGGGCCGTGTACGCCTGTACGGCCTTGTGCAGGCCGTGGCCGAAGCTCACCCGGGCCACCCCGAGAGAGGCCAGCTCGCCGAGCGACGGCGTACCCGGACGGAACAGGATGTTGATCGGCCCCTCGATCCGCTCGGCCAGTGCGCGGACGGCCTCGGCCTCGGCCGCGAAGATCGGGTAGACGCAGTCGGCGCCCGCCTCCAGGTAGCGGCGGCCCCGCCGCACCGATTCGGCCAGTCGCTCCCCGGCGTCTCCCGTGCCGTTCATGTAGGTGTCGATCCGGGCGTTGATCACCAGGTCCACGCCGGCGTCGACCGCGGCGGACCGGACGGCGCCCAGGAAGGCCGCCTGCTCGTCGGCGTCGACCATGGCACCGGTGCGCGGATCGGAATCCTCCAGGTTGCAGCCGGAGGCTCCGGCGGCGGCGAGCCGCTCGACCAGTTCGGCGGGCTCCAGCCCGTAGCCGCGCTCCATGTCCGCGGTGACGGGCAGGCCGACCGAGCGGCTGATCCTGGCGATCGCGGCCAGCATCTCCTCGACGGGGGTCTCCTCACCGTCGTCGTAGCCGAGCACCGGGGCGACGGCGGCGCTGCCGGTGGCGATCACCGGGAACCCCTCGGCCTCGACGGCACGTGCCGACGCGGCGTCCCAGACGTTGGGCACCACCAGCGGGCGGCCCGGTACGTGCAGCGCCCGGAGCGCCGCGGCTTTCTCGCCGGCCGTCGTCGAGGTGGTGCCGGTGGTCTCTCTGCTGGTCTGAGTGGTCATGGAAATGACCTTAGGGAGAAAGCGGACCGATCCCAAGGACCAATTCCGTATTAATCGGCTGAGCCACTTCGTGTCCCGGTTGTCACCGAGGCAGCGGAGAAGACGGAGACCTTCGGCCCCTGGTCAGGGGGCCGAAGGTCTCCGTCTCTTGGAATCGGTCAGGCGCTCTTGCGGCGCTGGGCGCGTAGAATCGCCAGGCGCTCGTTGAGCACCTCCTCCAGGTCCTCGATCGTGCGGCGCTCCAGCAGCATGTCCCAGTGCGTGCGTGGGGGCTTGGCCTTCTTGGCCTCCGGCACCTCGCCGTCTACCCGGAGGGCGGTCGCACCGCACATGCGGCACTCCCAGGTCGCCGGGATCTCGGCTTCAGCGGCAAGCGGAACGTCGAATCGATGGCCCTTCGGGCAGGTGTAGGACACCTCCTGGCGCGGGGCCAGATCGGTGTTGCGGTCGTTCTCGTAGCTGGTCGCCCCGAGCCGGGTACCGCGTAGCGCACGCTCGCCCATGTCTGAATGCCTCCTGAGGGCCCCGTCGTGAGGGGTTCGTCTCCCACGGCGTACAACGCTTGATACCGTGTGTGGATTCCCACAGACAGGGTGATCCAATCGCACGTTCTTGACCCGGTCTGTGAAGGAACCCTTTTCCGGGGCGTTCTCAGATGCGTTCCGGCACCTGGTTTCCGGCCGCTCTGATGGCCTTGGGCAGGTCGATGAGGGCGAGCAGCACGAAACCGAGCACGAAGAAGATCACCAAAGAGATGATGCCCAGGCGGTAGCTGTCGGTCAGCTGGAGCGCCAGGCCAAGGGTGAACGACCCCAGGAAGGTCGAGCCCTTGTCGCTGATCTCGTACAGGCTGTAGTACTCCGCCTCCTTGCCCCGCGGGATCACGTGTGAGAACAGCGACCGCGACAGTGCCTGCGTCCCGCCCATTACGATCGCGATGGCGAATCCCAGCGCGAAGAACGGCCCCGCCGAGCCCTTGGGCAGGAAGTAGGCCACGGCCACCACGGCGACCCAGGCGACCAGCGCGACCATCACGACCCGCTTGGCCCCGTACGAGGCGGCGAGCCGGCCGAGCAGCAGGGCGCCGAAGAAGGCCACGAACTGCACCATCAGGATCGCCGCGATCCGTACGGTCTGGTCAAGACCGAGTTCCTTGTCGGCGTAGGTGGCCGAGAAGGAGATGACGGTCTGCACGCCGTCGTTGTAGATGAGGTAGGCGACCAGGAAGCCCAGGGTCAGCGGGTAGCGCCGTAGCTCCCTGATGGTGCGGCCCAGCTGGCGGAAGCTGCCCGTCACGGCCTGGGCGGCCGTCTCCGTGCCGGGGGCGAGGGCCCGCCGGTTGCGCAGCCGCAGCAGCGGGATGACGGTGAACCCGCCCCACCACAGGCCCGCCGAGGCCAGGGCGATGCGCACGGCCTCGCCCTCGGTGACGCCGAAGGAGTCGTGCTTGAGGAAGAGCGCCAGGTGGAAGGCGAGCAGCAGGCCGCCGCCGAGGTAGCCGAAACCCCATCCCTGGGCGGAGACCCGGTCGCGCTCGTCCGCCGTGGCGATCTCCGGCAGGAACGAGTTGTAGATCACGAACGCGGCGGCGAAGGCGACGTTGGCCACCAGGAACAGCGCGCCGCCCAGCAGGTAGCGTCCGTCGGCGACGAACCAGAAACAGAGGGTGGCGCCGGCGCCGAGGTAGGCGAACAGCCCCATGAGCTCCTTCTTGCGGCCGGTGTGGTCGGCCAGGGCGCCCGCCACGGGCATCAGGATGATCTGCAGGATGGCCGCGGTGCCCACCACGAAGGAGTAGTAGGCGCTGGGCCGCACGTCGAATCCGAGCACGTCCACGTAGGGGCGGCCCTGGGCGGCGGTCTTCGCGATCGTCGTCAGGTAGGGGCCGAGGAAGACCGTCAGGACGGTGGTGGGGAAGGCGGAGTTCGCCCAGTCGTAGAAGTACCAGCCGCGCTGTTCGCGGCGGCGGGCCTGGGGGGTTTCCTCGACGACCTGTTCGGAGGTCATGGGGGTCCTCGGTTCGCTGGGGGGCGGGGGGTAGGGGTGCTCGCGCCGTCGTGCGCTCAGGTCGCCACGAGCGGGCACACGCGTGGTGGTCGGGGCGTGCCTGTTCCGGCGGTCACGTGCCCGCGCCACTCGCTCCACCCGCGCGGCTCGTGCGACCCGCGTGGCTCGTGCGACCCGCGCGGTTCGGGCGGTTCGGGCGGTTCATGCGGCGAGACGGCCGGGGTGCCACTGGCCGCGGGCCTCCAGCACGTCGCGCAGCCCGGAGATGTTGTCGGTCATCAGGCCGTCCACGCCCGCGTCGAGCAGGCGTTCCATCGCCCCGGTGTTGTTGACGGTCCACACGTGGACCTGCATGCCGAGCGCGTGCGCGGTGCGGACCAGGGCGGGCGTGGTGATCCGCAGGCCGCGGAAGCCCACCGGCACCTGCGCGCACGGCACCCCGGCGCGGGCCAGGCGAGCGAGCAGCCGGCCGTATCCGGAGGTGGTGGCGGCGGCGCGCAGGGCCGCCACGCCGCGTGGTCCGAGCGAGGAGCACACCTCGCGACCGATCGCGGCGCGGGCACGGGCGAGTCGCTCCTCGGAGAAGGAGGTGAGGCAGATCCGGTTGTGGGAGGCGGTCCGCCTGACCGTCTCGGCGAGCGGCGCGATGGCCGCCGTCTCCTTGACGTCGATGTTGAAGCGCGCCTCCGGCCACGAGCCCAGCAGGTCCTCCATCAGCGGGATCTCGTCCACGCCGCCGATCCGTGCCTCGCGCACCAGCCGGTACGGCAGCGCGGCGATCCGTCCCCGGCGGTCGGTCACCCGGTCCAGCGTGTGGTCGTGGAAGGCCAGGAGCACCCCGTCGGAGGTGGCGTGCGCGTCGGTCTCCAGGTAGGTGTAGCCGAGCTCGACGGCCCGCTCGAAGGCGGCGAAGGTGTTCTCCCTGCCCTCGGCCGCCCCGCCCCGGTGGGCGAAGGCGAGTGGGGCGGGATGGTCGAGGAAGGGGTAACGACGCTGCACGTGCAGGAGTATGCCCCCTGTGAGCAGGGCTCGTCATCGCGGGCAGATGAACATTTGGGTCACAAGACCCCGGAACCGAGCGGATCGGCGAGTCTTTGCCTCGGCTTGTTCACCGGCTTGTTCATCGCCATGGATGATGAAAAATACCTGGTCATCCACGGCAGACCTCGCCGTTTCAGCTGGTTCTCGGTTCACGGGAGCACGACGTCGAGACCGAGGTCCACGAGAACGGAGGCCGCGCATGAGCACCGGGAGCATTCCGAAGCCCGTGGCGGGCGTCAGCGGTTTCGTCGACGATCGCCTCGGCGCCGCCCCCTTCCTCAAGCGCAACCTGCGGAAGATCTTCCCCGACCACTGGACGTTCCTGCTCGGTGAGATCCCGCTCTACTCGTTCATCGTCCTGCTGCTGACCGGCGTGTTCCTGACGTTCTTCTTCAGGCCCACCATGGGCGAGGTCGTCTACGACGGCTCCTACGCTCCGCTCAGGGGTCTCCTGATGTCCGAGGCGTACGCCTCGACGTTGCACATCAGCTTCGACGTGCGCGGCGGCCTGCTGATGCGGCAGATGCACCACTGGGCCGCCCTGCTGTTCGTCGCCGGGATGATGGCGCACATGCTCCGGATCTTCTTCATGGGCGCCTACCGCAAGCCCCGGGAGCTGAACTGGGTGATCGGCGTGCTGCTGCTGACGCTGGCCCTGGCCGAGGGGCTGACCGGCTACTCCCTGGCCGACGACCTGCTCTCCGGTGTCGGCCTGCGGATCACCGCGGGCACGATGATCTCGTTTCCGGTGATCGGCACCTGGCTCACCTTCTTCCTCTTCGGCGGCCAGTATCCCGGCGAGGACGTCATCTCGCGGTTCTACTCGATACACATCCTGCTCCTGCCGGGCGTCCTGCTGGCGCTGATCACCGCCCACCTGATGCTCACCTGGGTGCTGAAGCACACGCAGATGCCGGGCAAGGGCCGCACCAACGACAACGTGGTGGGCGGGCCCTTCTACCCGTCCTTCGTCGCCAAGTCCGGCGCCTTTTTCATGTTCACCTTCGGCGTCATCGCGCTGCTGGGCACCTTCGCCCAGATCAACCCGATCTGGCTGTACGGTCCCTACACCCCGGCCAACATCTCGGCGGGCTCGCAGCCCGACTTCTATCTGGCGTTCCTGGACGGCGCGCTCCGCCTGATGCCCTCCTGGGAGATCAATTTCCTGGGCTTCACGCTGCCGCTGAGCGTGCTGATCCCGGCGCTGGTGCCGATGGGCGTCATCATGACGGGCCTGGCGCTGTATCCGTTCATCGAGTCGTGGGTCACCGGAGACCACCGCGAGCACCACGTCGTGGACCGTCCCCGCAACAACCCGCACCGCACCTCGATCGGCATGGCCGCGATCACGTTCTACGGAATCCTGTGGCTGATAGCCTCGAACGACGAGATCGCCGCGTTCTTCCACCTTTCGCTGAACATGCTGACCTACACCGGCCGCGTCATGATCTTCCTGGGGCCGGCCCTGGTCTACTACATCACCTACCGGATCTGCCTGGGCCTGCAGCGTCGCGACGCCGCGCAGATCGGCCACGGTGTGGAGACCGGCGTGATCAAGCGTCGGCCGCTGGGTGACTACATCGAGGTGCACGTCCCGCCCAACGAGGGCATCGAGGCTCTCATCCGGGGCAAGAGGCCGGTCCCGACCATCTCCGCGGCCGTCGAGGACGAGGAGGGGATCCCCGCGACCAGGAGACACCGCCGGCTCGCCAGGCTTCGCGCCAGGATGAGCAGGATCTACGGGGGCGAGAAGGTCCCGCTCGACGGTGCCCGGGGGCCCGACGGGCAGAGGCGTGACGGGCAGAGGGCCGAAGGGCGCGCGGCCATCGGGTCGGGCACCGGCTCGAACACGGATGAGAGCGGGCGCCCGTCCCGGTGACGGTCAGTCCTCCGGCAGCGCCTTGCCCGACCACTCCTGGCGGCGGGCCTCCGCCACCGCGATCGCCGCCGCGACCGAGACGTTGAACGAGCCGACCCGGCCCACCTGCGGGATGTAGCAGACGCCGTCGACGGCCTCCAGCAGCGCGGGGGAGCATCCGTGGTCCTCGCTGCCCACCACCAGGCACACGTCGCCGCCCAGCTTGGCCTTGGACAGGGGCACCGCGTCGCCGGTCAACTCCACCGCGACCACGGTGAACCCGTCGTCCCTGGCCGCCCGTACGGCCTCCAGGACGGGCACCGGCTCCTCCCAGGCCACCAGGCGGTCGGTGCCCAGTGCGGTCTTCTGCGCCTTGGGGTTGGTCGGCGGGGTGGCGTTGCCCGCCAGCCAGATTCGCTCCACCCCGAAGGCGGCGGCCGTGCGGAAGATGGAACCGACGTTGAACGGGCCGGTCACCGACTCCAGGATCAGGGCGAGCCGCCCCTCGGTGTTTCGACGCCAGGTGCGGTTGAGGCGCTTGACATCGGTCGGGCGCAGCTGCCTGCGCGGGTTCGCCGTCATCGGTCGTTCACCGTTCCTCGTCGCTCTTCGTTTGTCTCGCGGGCGGCTCGTGTCCCGCCCGCCGGGATGACCATGCTCACCGCGCCGGATCCACCTGCGACCCGGCCTCCACCCGGAGGATCCGGTACGCCGAGCGGGAGGTCACCCGTTCGGTGGGCCAGCCTCGCTCGTTCAGCCAGCGCTGCAGGGAGTCCGAACCCAGGTGCTTCTGGACCACCAGGTGGGCGACGCCGTCGGGCGTGAGGCGTGACAGCCAGCGGGTCAGCATCTCGTGCATCGCGGTCTTGCCGATGCGGATCGCCGGATTGGACCAGATGGCGGAGAACCGCACCTGGGGCGGAACCTCGTCGACATGCATCGCCCTCACGTTGCCGAGGGAGGCGGTCCTGGCGTTCCTGGCGCACAGCTCCACGGACCTGCGGTTGACGTCCACCGCCCAGACCGTCGCCTCGGGGGCGCGCGAGGCCATCGTCAGCGCGATCGGCCCGTAGCCGCAGCCCAGGTCGAGCAGGTCGCCGCCGGACGGCGGAGGAGGCACGCTCTCCAGCAGGATCCGGGTGCCCATATCGACGCGCTCGGCGGAGAAGACCCCGCTGTCGGTCTCCAGCTTCAGATGAAGGTCGGGGAGCACGAGCGTGACCGAGCCGGGACGGCCGGCGGTCTCGGGACGCTCCTCGAAGTAATGTGCCACGTCGTAGAACGTTACCAATGGCCGGGACCGGCTCAGGGCAGCCGCGACCCCAGCAGCAGGGCCACCCCGGCGGTCACCAGCCCGGTCAGGATCGCCGCCACCACGAACCACTGGGTGATCTCCTGGTTGATCGTCCGGTAGCCCAGCGAGGTGCCGATCTGCTCGTACACCTCCCGCAGCTGGCTGCCGGACTCCGCCTCGTAGGCCCGGCCGCCCGTGCCGTCCGACAGGGTCTGCAGGGTGGTCTTGTTCACCGGCACGTTCACGTCGCGCCCGTCGATCGAGACGGTGCCCTCCTGGGTGCCGTAGGCGATCGTGGAAACCGGTACACGCGAGCTCATCGCCGACTCGATCGCCTCCGCCACCGAGCGGCCAGAGGTGTTGTCGCCGTCGGACAGCAGTACGATCGCCGCCGGCGGGGGGTCGGTCACCGCCTGCTGGTCGAAGGAGCGCAACGAATCCAGGGAGCTGAACACCGCCTCGCCGATCGCGGTGCCCGCACGGGTGCTCAGGTTGCCGAGGGAGGTGCTCACCGCCTGGTGGTCGGTGGTGGGGGAGACCACGACGGAGGCGGAGCGGGCAAAGGCGACCAGTCCGACGTTGAAGCGTTCCGGCAGGTCCGCGACGAACTTCTGGGCCGCCTCCTTGGCCGCGGCGATCCGGTTCGGCTGGACGTCGTCGGCCTCCATCGACAGCGAGACGTCCAGTGCGATGATGATCGTCGCGCGGTCGCGGGGGATCCGCACCGAATCGGCGGGACGGGCCGCGCCCACGATCAGCAGGCCCATCATGACGAAGAACAGCAGGGGGGCGACGTGCCGCCGCCAGCCGGGCTGAGAGGGGGTCACCAGCGTCAGCAGCGGCAGGTTGGTGAAGCGCAGCGCGTAGCGGCGCCGGGCGAACTGGGCGGCCACGTAGCCCGCCACGAGCAGCGCCAGCGCGGCGAACAGCCACAGCCAGGCCGGAGAGAGGAAAGTCACCGTGTCGCTCCCGACCTCGGGTGCCTATGGGTCAGGTACGCCATGCGCCGCTGCCGCAGTACGAACTGGGCGATGTCGAAGACCCAGTCGCGGTCGGTGCGCAGCACCAGGTGGGCCACCCCGCAGCGGCGCAACGCCGTCTGGGTGGCCGCCCGCTGCGCGGCGGCGGCCTCCGCGTACGCCAGGCGGATCTTGGGCGTGAGCTGGATCTGGCGGCTTCGCCCCGACTCCGGGTCGATCAGGTTGACCAGTCCGACCGCCGGCAGCTCCAGCTCGCGGGGGTCGATCACCTCGACGGCCATCACCTGGTGGTGAGCGGCCAGTCTGCGGATCGGCCGCTCCCAAGGCAGTTCCAGGGTGGGATCGAGAGTGGGATCGGGGTCGAGGAAGTCGGAGACGATCACTCGCAGGCCACGCCGTCGCCGTGCCGAGGCCATCACCTCGATCGCCTCGGCCAGGTCGGGGGCGTCGGTGACGGCACGACCTCTGGGAGCCTCCATCAGCGAGTGCAGCAGGCCGTACAGCGCCGGGCGGCCACTCCTGGCGGGCATTCGGTGGACGTACTCGTCGTGCAGGACGTAGGTGCCGAAACGGTTTCCGATCCGGCCCGCCAGGAAACCGATCGCCCCGATGGCGGCCACGACCAGGTCCCGCTTCTCCATGTCGGCGGTGCCGAAGTCCATGCTGGGCGACAGGTCGGCCAGTGCCCAGGTCTCCAGTTCCCGGTCGGCGACCAGGTCGCGCACGTGCGGGACCGTCGTGCGGGCGGTCACCGCCCAGTCCATCCGCCGGATGTCGTCCTCGCCGGGCACGTAGACCCGGCTGTCGCCGAACTCGCTTCCAGGACCGGGAAGGAGTCCCTGGTACGCGCCCTGCAGCAACCCGTCCAGGCGCCGTACGATGGTGAGCTCCAGTCGCCGCAGCGCCTGCTCGGCAGTACTCAATGCGACGCTGCGCGTCGCGGTTCGGTCTGTGCCCGATGCGACGCTGCGCGTCGCGGTTCGGCCGCTGGGATCCGGCTCCTTCCCTGCTATCGGCGACGCTGCGCGTCGCGGTTCGGCCGCTGGGATCCGGCTCCTTCCCTCGTCGTTCATCCGCTTCGCTCCTTCACTCCTCAGTCCAGTCCCCGGCGCGGCCTCACGGAAGTCCCTCAGTCCGGGCATGGGAACGTCCCCACGCCGCTTTCTGAGGTGGTCACCGGGGGCCCTGGTTCCAGACGACGAGGGGGGGCGGAACGGCGGCGAGGATCTGGCGGATCACATCCTCGGGGTCGATCCCGTCGGCCAGGGCGTCGAAGGTGAGCATCAGCCGGTGGGACATCACGTCCACCGCCACGTCGCGGATGTCGTCGGGGAGCAGGTAGTCGCGGCCCCGCAGCAGCGCCAGGCCACGTCCCGCGGCGACCAGACCGAGGGTGGCCCGGGGACTGACACCGATCTCGATGTTCTCCTCCAGCCCGGCCAGGCCGTAGTCGGCGGGGGAGCGGGTGGCCATCACGAGCCTGACCACGTAGTCGGCGACGAGCTGGTGGACCGAGACCTGATCGGCCATCGACTGCAGCGCGGCCAGCCGCGCGGGGTCGAGCACCGCCCTGGGAGTCGGCGGTGTGACGCTCATCCGGTGCAGGATCTCCAGCTCCTCGTGGGCGCTGGGATGGGCGACGCGGACCTTGAACAGGAACCGGTCGCGCTGGACCTCGGGGAGGGGGTAGACGCCCTCGGACTCGATCGGGTTCTGGGTGGCCAGCACGATGAACGGCCTGGGCAGCGGGTGGGTCTCCCCGGCCAGGGTCACCTGCCGCTCGGCCATGACCTCCAGCAGCGCCGACTGCACCTTGGCCGGGGCCCGGTTGATCTCGTCGGCGAGCAGGAAGTTGACGAACACCGGGCCGAGTTCGACGTCGAAGACCTCGCGGGAGGGGTGGTACACCCGGGTGCCCACGATGTCACTGGGGACCAGGTCGGGGGTGAACTGGATACGGGCGAAGGCGCCGCCGACCACGGTGGCCAGCGTCGAGGCGGCCAGGGTCTTGGCCACGCCCGGCACGCCCTCCAGCAGGCAGTGGCCACGGGCGAGGAGCGCCACGAGCAACCGCTCCACCATGTGCTCCTGCCCGACGATGACCCGCCGGACCTCGGTCAGGGCGTCGCGCAGCAGTCCGGTGTCGATCTCGCTCGGCAGTTCTTCTGCGACGGTCATGTCGATATTCCATCACGTCCGGCAAGGGAAGCGCCGGGTCGACCCGGCGGTGAATCGCCTCCTCCGTCATGCTTCCCGTGTTCGAGACGGCCGGTGCCCGTCTCGGCCGAGTGAGGCGGGCAGCCCGACTCCTCGGGTGGGGGGAAGGCACCCGAGCCCGGTGGTGGCCCGCACGGTGTGCCCGATCTCGTCACCCGCGCGGCACGGGGTGCTCGGCCGGGTGTGCTTTCATGTCAGACGTGGCCACTCCGCTCCAGTATGGTGACCCGCCCCAGTTGGGACCCTTCGTCGTGCAGGCACGTCTGCGGGTGGGACCCGCCGGGCTGGTCTATCTTGGGCTCGCGCCCGACGGCAGGGCCGTCTCGGTCGCGGTGCTGACCAGGGGAGCCGCTCTCGACCCGGCGGCCCGCGACCGCTTCGTCACCGGTGTCCGTGACGCGGCGGCCAGCCGTTCCGGCGTCCGGGGCTGGATGGCCAGGGCGACCCGAGGGCGCACCGCGGTGGCCGATACGGTTCCGCAGGTGCTGGCCATGGACGGCGGGAGCGCCCCGTGGGTGGCCACGCCGTACGAGCCCGACAGGGCGGGAGCGGAGCGGTTCCTCGAACCGGTGCTGGTCAGCGGAACGCTGATCGGCGAGCAGCACGGCCCCGACTTCGCGCCGTACTGGGTGGGCGACCGCTCGCCCGCGCTGCCTGCGCCGCCCAAGGACGCGCCGCCGCCGACCGAGACCCGCCGGGCCGTGATCATCGCGGGGGTCGTGCTGACCCTGCTGCTCGTGTTACTGGCCGTGACGGTCTGGCTCCTGCTGCGCAAGGAAGACGATTTCAAGCCGCAGCCGAGGCCGCTGCCGCCCACGGTGTTCGTGCCGACCCCGCCTCCGGTCCCGGCGACGCCGGATCCCGGCCGGCCCACCCCCGCGCCGTCGCCGAGCCGGAGCGGGACCGGTACCCCCGGCCCTGAGCAGGGCGACGAGAACGAGGGCGAGCCGATCTAGGAGGGCGCCCGTGAGGCCGCGCCGGGGACTGGACCGAGGAGAGCGGGCCCGTGAGGCCGCGCCGGGGACTGGACTGAGGAGAGCGGGGTCGTGAGGAACGAGCGGCCCCGGTCGACGAGGGAAGGAGCCGGGTAAGAGCGGTCTCACCGCGACGCGTCAGCGTCGCCGGCAGCTCGTGAGGAACGAGCGGCCCCGGTCGACGAGGGAAGGAGCCGGGTAAGAGCGGTCTCACCGCGGCGCGTCAGCGTCGCCGGCAGCTCGTGAGGCCGCGCCGGCGACTGGACTGACGTCCGGCTGTTTAAAATGCCATCCCCTTTGTGAAGATTCTTCTCTTTGTCGCTATAAAACGCCCTCTGTCGGATAAGGGGGACCGTGTACCGATATGGAGTGGTACGCCGAACGTGATCGCGGCAGGGAAGGAATCGTCATCATGACGGATGTGTCGAGCGTGGGCCCCCAGCCGGGCGATGACCGCCCGATCCTGACCAATCGGCAGGGGCACCAGGTCTACGACAACCAGAACCAGCGCACGGTCGGCGCGAGGGGTCCGGCCACGCTGGAGAACTACCAGTTCCTGGAGAAGATCAGCCACTTCGACCGCGAGCGCATCCCCGAGCGGGTGGTCCACGCCAGAGGGGTGACCTCCTACGGTTACTTCGAGGCCTACGGCACGTTCGGTGACGAGCCGATCAGCCGCTACACCCGGGCGAAACTCTTCCAGGAGCCCGGAAAACGGACCGACGTGGCCGTCCGGTTCTCCACGGTGATCGGTGGCAGGGACTCCTCGGAGGCCGCCCGCGACCCGCGCGGGTTCGCGGTGAAGTTCTACACCGAGGACGGCAACTGGGACCTGGTCGGCAACAACCTGGCGGTCTTCTTCATCAGGGACGCCCTCAAGTTCCCCGATGTGATCCACGCTCTCAAGCCGGACCCGGTGACGTTCAGGCAGGAACCCGGCCGGATCTTCGACTTCATGTCGCAGACGCCGGAGAGCATGCACATGCTCGTCAACCTGTTCAGCCCGCGCGGCATCCCGGCCGACTACCGGCACATGCAGGGATTCGGGGTCAACACCTACAAGTGGGAGAACCAGGAGGGCGACAGCCGTCTGGTGAAGTACCACTGGATCCCCAAGCAGGGCGTGCGCAGCATGACCGCCGAGGACGCCGCGACCGTACAGGCACTGGAACTCGGACACGCCACCAAGGACCTGCACGAGGCGATCGACCGGGGCGACTTCCCCGAGTGGGAGCTGCGGGTGCAGATGATGAGCGACGACGACCACCCCGAGCTGGACTTCGACCCGCTGGACGACACCAAGGTATGGCCGGAGAACGAGTTCCCGCCCATGCCGGTCGGCAGGATGGTGCTGAACCGCAACGTGGCCAACAACTTCGCCGAGAACGAGCAGATCTCCTTCGGGACCGGCGTCCTGGTCGACGGCCTCGACTTCTCCGACGACAAGATGCTGGTGGGCCGTACGTTCTCCTACAGCGACACCCAGCGCCACCGGGTGGGGCCCAACTACCTGCAGCTCCCGGTCAACCAGGCCAAGCACGCCGAGGTGCGTACCAACCAGCGCGACGGGCAGATGGCCTACTACGTCGACGGTCAGGGCGAGAGCCCGCACGTCAACTACGAGCCGTCCATCACCGGGGGGCTCAGGGAGGGGCAGTACCCCACCTACGACGAGCAGGGGCCGGTCATCTCCGGGAGGCTGACCCGCAAGCGCATTCCGCGCACCAACGACTACACCCAGGCAGGTCAGCGCTACATGCTCATGGAGCAGTGGGAGCGCGACGATCTCGTACGGAACTTCGTCGACCTGCTCTCCCAGGCCTCGCGCCCCGTCCAGGAGCGGATGGTCTGGCACTTCCTGATGGTCGAGGACGACCTCGGGCTCAGGGTGGGAGAGGGCCTGGGCATCAGCCCCGGGGACGTCTCCGACCTGAAGCCGTTGATCGGCCAGGACCTGACGGACGAGGACCGCGAGCGGCTGTCCAAGCTGGGAGAGAACGGGCCGCGCGACGTGACCGGCCTGAAGATGACGCACTGCGTACCCGACGAGCGGGCACGGGTGGAGCGGTAGGAACCGGTCGCCGGGCCGGGGGACGCGCCCCGGCCCGGTGGGAGCGGTGGTCGCCGGGCCCCGGAGCGCGCGGAACGGTCAGACCGCCGGGGGCTGCTCCGCTGATCGGGGCCTTCTTCAACAGAAGAGGCCATAGGTCAAAATCACCCGATTTTTCCGCTTAAAAGGTATGAGTACCACTACAGCGGGCACGCGATCCTCAACCTGAGCTGCCAGTATCTGAGCCGTTCTCACTCCCAATTGGATCGCCATGCCTGTTAAGAGCAACGTTATTCCGATCATTAACTGGTCCCGCCGCTCCTCCTGCCTCAGTGAGGATCCCGAACTCTTCTTTCCGGTGTCCTACGAGGGGCCGGGTCGTGAACAGTACGAGCGCGCCAGAGCCGTGTGCCGCCGCTGCCCGGTGCGCGGGCGCTGCCTGGAGTACGCGTTGAACACCCAGCAGATGGACGGTGTGTGGGGAGGCACCACCCCCGACGAGCGCAGGGCCACCATGACCAGGGCGAGGCGCCAGGTCAGGTAGCGGTGCCCCGGAGTCGGTCGGCCGTCCGGACCTCGTCCTTCTCTTCGATGAGCGCGTGGAACCTGGCGGCGTTGCGCTGGGCGTTGTCCCGGCAGCAGTTGTTGAAGAGCACGTGGGTGACCTCGGCCTGCGCGGCGAGTTCTCTGATCCTGACCGCCCAGTGCTCGAGTTCCGCCTCCGAGTACAGGTAGGCGAAGCGCTCGTCGATGCTCTTGCTGGTCCACCTGTCGGAGTGCCCGTGCAGCCGCACCACGGCGAGATCGGAGGTCGCGGCCAGGACCGGCGGGATCGACGAAGGGTACCCCTGGGGCATGTCGACCCCCACGTAGGTGAGATCGTGTTCGGCGAGGAAGGCCAGGGTGTCCTCGCGGTTCTCCTCGTCCATCCAGGTGTGGTTGCGGAACTCGACGCTGATCCGCATCGGCGCGCAGCGCCGGGCGCACTCCAGGATGTGGCGCCTGTTGTTCTCCCCGACCGGGAACCACGGCGGGAACTGGAAGAGCACCGCTCCCAGCCTGCCCGCCTCGTGCAGCGGTTCCAGCGCGCTGAGGAATCGCAGCCAGACCTCGTCGAGGATCTCCGTCGGCACGTCCTTGAGGTAGAGGTTGCGCTCCGGCGGTGCGCCGAGTCTCTCCCGCAGGTCCCAGTAGAGGGCGGCGGGCCGGGTGGGGTGCCCGGTCAGCAGGGAGAACGCCTTGACGTCGAAGGTGAACCCCGGGCAGGTGCGGTCCCGCCAGGCCTCCACGGTGCTCTGCGACGGCGGATGGTAGTAGGTGGCGTCCACCTCGGCGATCGGAAACCTCGACGCGTAGTAGGCCAGTCGTTTCGCCGGGGTGGAGGCGTCGCCGGGATACCAGCCCGACTCCAGCAGTGACCGGTGCGTCCACGAGGCGGTGCCCACGAGGATCCTGCCCATGCCCGCGTCCCTCCTGGTGATTCCGACAGTCCCGTTGCCGCGTGGTCTCTACGGCCTCGCGCCGACGCCTCCGGCCAACTCGCCCAGGCGGCCGGGCCCTCCGGTGCGCGGTGAGAGTGGCGGGGTGTCCATGCCTTCGGCGTCGCGCAGTCCCGAGAACAGCTCGCTCATCGCCTCCAGCGCCGTATGTCGCGGCTGCCAGCCCAACTCGGCACGGGCACGGCCGGTATCCATGATCGGCATTCTGAGCACCAGGTCGACCAGGCCCGGCGAGGCGGGCACCAGCCTCAGGTGCCAGGCCGCGGCGACCGCGCTCCTGAGCGTCCAGCCGGAGACGGGGACCAGCCGGGCGCCGAGCAACTCGGCCAGCACCGAGGGCTCGATCACCGGGCCGGCCGCGATGTTGAAGGCACCCGACACCGGACGGGTGACCGCCAGCCGGTAGGCCTCGCCGACATCGGCGCTGTGCACCACCTGGAAGCGGAGCCCGGGGGTGTCGGGCACGAGAGGGATCAGGCTCGGCCGCAGCAGCCGCCGCGGTACGAACGGGCCGGCGAACAGCCGCCGCTGTTCGACCGCCGCCTCCCGCTTGAAGGTGAACCCCGGCCGCAGCCGCACGACCCTGATCTGTGGATGGTCGCGCTCGAACATGTCGAGTACCCGTTCCAGGTAGGCCTTCTCCCGGCCGTAGGCGGCGCCGGGCCAGCCGTGGGTGGGCCAGTCCTCGGTGACCGCCCGGTCCTTGCGCGCGGAGGAGTAGGCGCCGACCGAGGAGGCGTGTACGAGCGTGGAGACGCCCGAGCGCGCGGCGGTCTCAAAGACCCTGATGCCGCCGAGGACGTTGTTCCGCCAGGTGGTCAGCGGGTCACGGGTGGGCTGGAACAGCCACGCCAGGTGGATGACCGCGTCGGCCCCCTCCAGGTGCGGTGCCAGGTCGTCGGTGGTGATGTCCGCGGCCCGCCAGGTGGTCTTGGGCGGCCGCCAGTCCGGAGGCCTGCGGGCCAGGCCCACGATGGATGTGATGTCAGGATCGGCCGCGAGGGCGGACATCACGCTGGTGCCCACGTTTCCGGTCGCGCCGACTACGGCTACTCGCATGTCTACCGGGTGCCCGGGGAGAGGCCGGTGAACCTTCCGCCGCCACGGTTTTGCCGTACGCGGTGGTTCACCGGCCGCACCTGACCGCCGTGCCGGTCAGCGGCGGGGTGACGGCCAGGGGTTGGGGCGGCAGCCGTACAGGGACTTGGTCTGCTGGAGCATCACCGGGGCCCGCCGGCCGGGGCCGGGGCAGGACACGTGGCCGTGGCCGAGGCCGTGCCCGACCTCGTGGCTGATGACGTACTCGCGGTAGGAGGCCACGTCACGGCCGTAGCCTCGCGCCCCGGTGTTCCAGCGGACCGCGTTGATGATCGCGCGCTCGCCGTTCCAGCAGGACAGCGTGCCGTTGGTCCGCATCGGCAGGCAACGCCGGTCGGCCGTCTCCGGGCTGCTCAGCGAGACCCTGAGCTCCACCGGGCCGCGCGCCACCCGTTTGAACCGGTACCCCCAGCCGCGCGGGTCGTTGAGGATCCGGTGCACCTCGGAGGCGAACTCCTCCGTCTCGAACGGCAGGCCGCGCTCGACCTCCACCGCGTACCGGACGATCCTGCCCTTGCCCCTGGGAGGTCTGGCCTCGCCGGGGGCGACGGCATAGCGGCCCTTGGCCGCCCGGGGCACCTTCATCCTCAGCGGTTGCTGCCGGCCGTTGGCCAGCAGGAGCGGCTCCTTGACCGGGCCGGAGGGGTCGGCCGTCCCCAGAGGCTGCGGTGGCGGAGTCGGTGTCACGGGCGTCACGGGTATCTGGGGCAGGGCGGCGTCCGGGGGTGGGGGAATGTCGGGAACAGGTTCGAGGTGACCGCTCAGCAGGGTGACCGCTCCGGCCGTGAAGGTGGCCATGACGCTGAACGCCAGAAGCCACATAACGGTCTTGGAGTCACGTCGACTTTCGTTCCTGGACATAGTCCGTAAACCCTATTGCCCTCCGGCGCTAACTGATCAAACCGGGGGAAAATCCATCAGATGGTGGCATCTCAGGGAGCCTTGCGGTGGGTACGCCGACGGCGGCCGCGTGCGGCGGCCGCCGTCGGGTCAGGGGGTTCGCGGTCGTGGGCCGCCACCGGTGCCGTGCTTCGACGGTGGCCCGGTGGGGGCCGGATGTGTCCTAGGAGTGCGGGCAGGTGTCCTGGTACTCGGAGATGTTCCGGTTACCCTGGGGCGCGGGGCACAGGAACTGCTCGTAGCGGGTGTCGTTGTCGACGAACCGCTTCAGCCACGAGATGCTGTACTTGGCGATCGTCGTGTTGGAGCTGTTGGGCGCGAAGTGGCTGGCGCCGGCGAGCTCCAGGTAGGCCTTCTCCGAGGAGGCCGGGATGCTGTTGTAGAACGGCTTGGAATGCGAGCCCACCGGGGCGATGGTGTCCAACTGCGCGCCGACGACCAGCGTCGGGACCCGGATGCCCGACCAGTTCTTGGTCAGGTTCCACCCGGTCAGCGGGATGGCCGCCTGCAACTGCGGCCGGCTGTTGGCGGCCTCCAGGGTGCCGCCGCCGCCCATCGAGTGCCCCATCACGCCGAGCCTGCCGGCGTCGACCCGGCTGGCCGCCGAGCTGCTCTGCACCAGGTAGTCGAGCGCGGCCAGCAGTTGCCTGCCGCGGCTGGCGGGCTGGTCGGAGGTGGTGATGGTGTCGATGTTGAAGACCACGAAACCGTGGGAGGCCAGCCGCGAGGCGAGCCAGGCCATGCTGGACTTGCTCGCGGTGTAGCCGGGGGCGATGGCTATTCCGCCGAAGGTCCCCTCGCTGGTGGACGTCGGGTAGTAGATCGTCCCGCCGCCGAAGCCGGTCACCCGGAGCGAGGAGACGTTGGTCTCCGCGATCGCGAACGGCCCTCTGACCGCCTCGATGCTGGCGTTGGTCGGGTCGGGGCCGCGGTCGTACGGGCCCGCGGCGGCGGCCTGCGCGGCGGGGGCCGCGACGGCCTGCGCGGCGGGGGCGAGGCCCCCGCCGGTGCCGAGCAGAGCGAGTGCGAGGGTCAGCGTGGCGACAGTCGTCGCCCGGCGGGACCGCCTGGGCGCGCGGGCCTGGGGGGTGGTGCGGTACGGCTGCACGTTGCTGTACTCCGTTCCTGTGGGGGGAACCAGGGCGATACGGTGGTCGGCCGACAACCGTTCGTCGCGCGCCGGTCCGCCGCCGGAGGTGGCGACGGCACGGTCAGCGCCACCGGGTGGCCCCTCGGGATTCTGACAGTCGCCACTTTCTCGTTGTCAGGCCCGGAGTGCATCGGTGAAATCACCCGTACTGCACCGCATCCGTGAATCAGGACATCAGTCGCACCAGCTCCACCCGCGAGCGGATGTCAAGCTTGGTGAAGATGTTCCTGAGGTGGTGCTCGACCGTCCTCGGACTCAGGAAGAGCCGGGCCGCCACCTCCCGGTTGGTGGCGCCGTCCGCGACGATCCGCGCGATCTGGTACTGCTGTGCCGTGAGCTTCTCGGTGGTCTTGGGGCGGGATGACCTGACGGCATCCCCGGCCCCGCGCAGCTCGATGCGGGCCTGCTCGGCCCAGAGGCGCGCGCCGAACCGTTCGAAGGTCTCCAGGGCGTTGTGCAGATGCTCCCTGGCCGCGCCGGGTCGCCGGTTCCTGCGCAGGGCACTGCCGAAGAGCAACTGGGTGCGGGCCGTCTCGAACTCGGAGAAACCCTGGTGGTGCAGGTCGAGCGCTGCTCTGAAGTACTCCTCGGCGTCCCCGGGGGCGGCCAGGAGCGCGTGACAGCGCGTGGCGAGCGCGCGCCGGTCGGGACTGCGGGTGCTGCCCACCCAGCCGTCCAGCACCCGCAGGGCCCTCTCGGCCGCCTGCCGGTCGCCGGTGCGTACGGCGGCCTCGACGAAGTGGGGCGTCGATATGACCCGCACCACGAGGTGGCCGCCTGTACCGCCCGACCCGGACGTGGCCCGCAGCCGCTTGGCCGCGTCGGCGTGGCGTCCCGCCGCGAGGTCGAGGTGGGCCAGCGCCCAGTTGCCGAGTGCCCCCGCCACGCCCAGGCCGTGGGCGCCCGCCAGTTCGATGGCGCTAGCCGCCCTGATCGCGCACGTCTCCTCGTCGCCCTCGACGGCCGCGGTGAGCGCGAGCCATCCCAGGTGCTGGCCCGCGCTGTTGGGTCTGCCGCGCTCCTGGGCGATCCGGAGTCCCTCGACGGCGCTGGCGGCGATGGAGGCGTAGCGGCCCATCCAGAGCTCGGCCTGGATCATGAACTCCAGTACCTGGGGCACCGTGGAGACCGCCCCGAGCGCGCGCGCCGTCTCCACCGCCCGGCCGAACAGCCGCTGCGCCTGCGCGTCGTCACCCAGCAGCAGACCGGCCACGCCCGCCCACACCAGCACCGACGGGGTGCGCACCGAGGGCGCGAGCTCCAGCACCCGGCGGAGCGGATCGGCCGCCTCCCGGTGACGGCCGCCGAAGGTCGCCGCCGTACCGGCCAGATACTCGAACATCAGCTGGGTGGCCGCCGGGTCGTCCGGGCGGCGCAGCGTGGCGGCCCGCCGGGCTATGTCCAGGTAGCGGACGTTGTCACCGGCCAGATAACTCGCCTCGCCCGCGCGGATGAACACCCGGACGGCCTGCCCCCGGTCCCTGTCCAGCAGCGACTCGGCCGCCGACATCAGGTCGTCCCCGGCGCTGCCGGCCTTCCCGCTGCGCAGCTCCAGGCTGCCGCGGATCAGCTCGGCCTGGCTCCGTACCTCCTCGGAGATGGTGAGTGAGTGCAGGCGGGCCAGCAGTGACCGGGCGCGCCTGGGCAGCCCGGCACGCCACGCGCGGTTGGCGGCGGCGGCCAGGCGCGCGGCCTTGGCGTCGCCGTGCGCGGTCAGTTCGGCCGCCCGCTCGAAGGCGAGGAAGGAGGCCGGATGGCCCCCCTGGAAGCCCACCGCCGCGGCGGCCGCGGCCAGTTCGTCGGCCAGCGCCTCGTCGGGGCCGTCCATCGCGGCGGCCCGATGCCAGGCGCGCCGCAGCCGCTGGTGGTCGTGGCGCAGCGCGCCGGCGAGCAGGCGGTGTGCCGTGCGGCGCCGGGCAAGCGAGGAGCCGGCGTAGACCACGGCACGCATCGCGGGCTCACGGAAGTCGTAGCGGTCACCGGCGACGTCGGTGACGCGGACGATCACACCCGCCCTCTCCGCCGGTTCGAGCACGGTCAGCGCGCACCGCGGCTCCGCGGCCTCGAGCAGGGTGACCGTCTCCAGGTCGGGGTCGGCCGCGAGCAGCAGGAGCAGGTCCGCGGTGTCGCCGGGCAGCCGCGCCAACCGGTCGGCGTACGCGCGCCAGAGCCGCCCGCCCCTCGGCAGGGTCTCGGGCGGCGCGGTGGCACCGGAGAGCTGCTCGGGACTGAGTGACCGGACGAGCTCTCCGAGCGCGAGCGGGTTGCCGCAGGCGATCTCCAGCAGCGACGCCCGCACGTCGTCGGTCAGTCCCGGCACCAGGTCGTCCGCCAGTCGCCCGGCCGCCTCCTTGTCCAGGGCGTCCAGCTCGAAGGCCGGTACGTCGTCGGGGACCGCGGTGCCGTCGTCGGCACCGAACAGCAGTACCACCGCCTCCCCCGTCAACCGCCTGGCCGCGAAGAAGAGCGCCTCACGGCTGGGGGCGTCGAGATGGTGAACGTCGTCGACGCAGGCCAGCACCGGGCCGTCGAGGGCCGCCAGGAGGTTGAGCACCGCGGCGGGAAGCGCCAGCCCGCCGTCCACCACGCCCAGCTCCAGTGCTCGCGCCAGCGCCGCGGCCTGTGCCGGGGGCAACGCGGACAGCCGGTCGGCGACCGGCCGGAGCAGGCCGTGCAGCCCGGCGCAGGGCAGGTGCGACTCCGCCTCGGTGCCGCGCACCCTGAGCACGACGAAGTCGCCTGATTCGCCCGCGCGCTCAGCAGCGACATCGAGCATCGCGGTCCTGCCCGTTCCCCGCGCCCCTCGCAGGATCAGCGCGCCCCCCGATCCGTCGCGCGCGGCGTTGAGAAGTCGCAGCAGTGCGTCCTGCTCCGCGTCACGGCCATGCAGTGCCGGTGACCGGATGACGGGGGAGGGGGAGGGCATGTCCCAGTGTTACGCGCGTATGTCGCGCCTGGAAAGGGCCGGTGCGGGGGCCTCCGCCGGCTCGCGCCGGCGCCTCGGCACCTTCCTGGGGAAAGACCGGTGATTTCACCGATGCGCGCCGGGGAAACGGGCCGGAGGTGGCAACCGGGCCGGAGGGAGGGGGTCTCCGGCCCGGTTCAGGGGGTGCTCACCAGCCCGGGACGATCATCTTCCTGGCCTGCCCGGGGTCGTCCGCGCCCAGGGCGAGCCGGGCGTTGTCACGGCACTGCGCCAGGGAGTGCGCGGCGAGGCTCTCCCGCACCGCGGGAACGCTGGGCGCCGACATCGACAGACTGGTGACGCCCAGCCCGACCAGGACCGTCGCCAGGAGCGGGTCCGCCGCCGCCTCGCCGCACACGCCGACGGGCTTGCCCACCGCCTGCCCGGCCGTGGCACAGTCGGCGATCAGCTGGAGCAGCGCCGCCTGCCAGGGGTCGAGCAGGTCGGCGAGATCTCCGTGCTGCCGGTCGGAGGCGAAGGTGTACTGGCTCAGGTCGTTGGTGCCGATGCTCAGGAAGTCGAGCTCCCTCAGCAGGCGTTCGGCGCGCAACGCGGCGGCGGGGACCTCCACCATCGCCCCGACGCGGTCGATTCCCCGGGCGCGGGCCCGCCCGGCGAAGTCGGCCGCCTCGCCCACCGTCGTCACCATGGGCGCCATCACCCACGGCTCGGCCCCGCTCTGGCGCGCGGCCTCGGCGATGGCGTCGAGCTGGGTGTCGAGCACCTCGGGCCTGACCCGGGACACCCGCAGCCCCCGCACGCCCAGCGCCGGGTTGGTCTCTTCGGCCAGCCCGAGGAACGGCAGCGGCTTGTCGGTGCCCGCGTCGAGGGTGCGGACCACGACATGCCCGCCGGGCGCGGCGCGGAAGACCGCGGCGTAGGCGGCCACCTGCTCCTCGTAGCCCGGCTCCTCACGCCGGTCCAGGAAGAGGAATTCCGTACGGAACAGTCCCACTCCCTCGGCGTCCACCTCCCGCGGTGCGAGGTCGGCCGCGGAGCCGATGTTGAGCAACAGCTTGACCGGGTGGTCGTCGGAGGTCCGGCCGGGGCCCCGGCTCGTGCTCGTCCGGCGGCGTTCGGCCTCCGCCAGGCGCTGGATCTCGGCGGCGGCCTCCTCGCCGATGCCGGCCTCCACCTCGCCCCGCAGGCCGTCGACGGACACCCAGGTCCCCTCGCCGACCTCGCTCACCTCCCGGCAGGCGACCACGGCGGGCAGGCCGCGGGCGCGGGCCAGGATGGCGGTGTGGCTGGTCGGGCCGCCCCTTGAGGTGACGAGGGCGAGAACGGTGTCGGGGTCCAGGTTCACCGTGTCGGCGGGGGAGAGGTCCTCGGCGACCAGGACGAAGGGGTGACCGGGGGTGGGCACCCCGGGGACGGGGAGGCCGAGCACCGCCGCGACGGCCCGGTTACGGACGTCGTCGAGGTCGGCGGCTCGCTCGGCGATGTAACCGCCCGCCGCCAGCAGTGCGCGCCGGTGGTGGGCGCATGCCTCGTCGATGGCGTGCGCGGCGTCCTTGCCCGACCTGACACCGGCCTCCACGGACTCGTGCAGACCGGGGTCGTCGGCGATGAAGGACTGCGCCTCCAGGATCGCCCGCGCGTCGGCGTCGGGCGCCTTCTCCGCCCGCTCCGCAAGTTCGGCGGCGGTGGCCCGCAGTGCGTCCAGCGCCCGGCCGAGTTCGGCGTCGGCGTCGGCGACCGGCGCGGGGGCAGGCAGCTCAGGCGGGGCCGCCATCCGGCAGACCCGCCCAGCGGCCCGCCCCGGGCTCACGCCCAGGCCCTTGAGCGTCTCAGCCATGCGGTGTCTCTTCGGCGTCGAGGTCGCGGGCGAGCAGGTCGGCGAGGGAGTCGAGTGCCTCGTCGGCTCCCGGTCCCTCCGCGTCCAGGGTGACCTCCGTGCCGTGCGTCGCGCCCAGCGCCAGCACGGCGAGCATGCTGTTGGCGGGTACGGGTTTGCCTTCCCCGACACGGATGCGGACGGGCATCCCCTGCTTGGCCGCGGCCTGCACGAAGATCTTCGCGGGCCGGGCGTGCAGGCCCGTGCTTGAGGCGATGACCACTGTCCTCTCCGGCATCTCCGGTTCTCCTTCTGCGTGTTCTGCGAGTGGTGTGAGGTTGCGCCGGCCCTCCCGCCGGATCCGGCGGGAGGTGGGCGGGGCACCCCGATGTGGATCGGCGTGCCCTCCGGCGGCTCCCCGGTATGGCCTTTCGCTCCTGCCCGGCCCGAAGGCCCGAAGCTCCGGGGGCCGGGGCGGTCAGGGTTCGATGGTGACCTTGATGGCCTCGCCCCTGCCGACGATGTCGATCCCCTCCAGCACCTCCGCGAGCGGCAACCGGTGTGTGATCAGATCGGAGACCGGCACCGAACCGTCGGCGATCAACCGCAGCGCCTGCGCGTTGTGCGCGGGACTGGACCCGTTCGCGCCCACGATGGTCAACTCCCGGTAGTGCACCAGGTTGGAGTCGCACCCGATGATCGGATTGTCCTTGGGCAGACCGCCGAAGAAACTGATCCGCCCCTGGCGGGCCGCCATCCGCAGCGCCTGCTCCTGGGCCGCCCCCGAGGCCGCGGCGGTGATCACGACGTCGGCGCCCCTGTCCTCGGTCAGCTTGAGCACCTGCTCGACCACGTCCTGGCCGTGCACCACCGCGTCCGGGCGGACCAGCCCGGCGGCCATCTCCAGCCGCTCGGCGTTGATGTCGACCAGGAAGACCCGGCCCGCGCCGCGCGAGCGGGCCAGCCGCACGTGCAGGCAGCCGATCGGGCCCGACCCCATGATCACCACGTCGTCGCCCTCGCCGACCCGGGCCAGTTCCTGGCCGTTGAGCACACAGGCCAGCGGCTCGGCCACCGAGGCCTCGGCGAAACCGACCCCCTCGGGAATGCGGTTGACGCCGCCGACCGCCAGGACCTTGGCCGGGATGATCATGTACTCGGCGAAGCCGCCGTCGTAGTGGTAGCCCATCGACTCCTGGTCCGGGCACACCGTCATCCGGCCCCGCCGGCACTCCTGGCACCTCCCGCACGGGATCGCGGCGATCACCTGCACCCGGTCGCCCGTGGCCCATCCGCTCACCCCCTGGCCGACCTCGGCGATCTCGCCGGCGATCTCGTGGCCCATGACCCTGGGCGGCCTGATGTGGTGGTGACCGTGCCGGGAGATCTTCACATCCGTGCCGCAGGTCGAGCAGTTGCGCACACCGATCTTGATCTCGCCTGGTCCGGCGACGGGCTCCGGCGCCTCCTCGACGCGGATGTCGCCGGGAGCGTAGAAACGGGCGACCTTCACTGTGCTTCGTCCTCTTCGTTGGGTTGCAGCAACCGGACCACCTCGGCGACCTCGGTCGCCTCGCGAAGGGCACGGGCCTGCTCGGGATCCATCAGGATCTGGGCGAGTTCGGCGAGCAGCCGCACATGGCCATCGCCCTTGGCGGCGATACCGATGCACACCGTGACCCGCTCGCCGTCCCAGTCGACACCGTCGGGAAAACGCAGCACACAGATCGCGTCATGATGAACGGCGTCCTTGGCGGCCAGGGTGCCGTGCGGGATGGCCACCCCCTCCCCGACATAGGTGGAGATCGAACGCTCCCGCTCCAGCATCGCGCCGATGTAGGAGCTTTCCACCGCGCCCACATCGAGCAGGGTCTGCCCGCACTGGCCGATCGCGTCGTCTCGGCCGGTGGCTGAGGCCGCCAGCAGGATGGCGCGTGGGTCCAGTGGCAGTGGCGCGGTCTCAGGCATCGACGGTGCCGCCGTTCTTGATCGTGTTGATCAGTCTGGTCACCGCGGGGTCTCCGATGAAGACCTGAAAGGAGATCAGTACCTTGTCCGGGGCGCCGGCCCTGGCCCGGGCGGCCAGACCGGCGTGACAGAGGACCACGTCGGCATCGGCCGGGATCGAGTTGACCGGGGTGTGCTCGACCTGGACGTGGTGGCTCTTGAGCTGCTTGCGCAGCTGGGTGGCCAGCATCACGCTGCTGCCCATCCCCGCGTCACACGCCACGATGATCTTGTGGATGTCCTTGCTGTCGATACTGGGCATCGCTCAGGCCTCCTTGACCACAGGTGCGCTCTCGGACATCGCTCAGGCCTCCTTGACCACGGGCGCGCTCTCGGACTCCACGACGCTCTCCTGCTCGCCCTCCTCGCCGCCCCGGCCGAAACCGAGCAGTACCGAGGCCACCGCGAAGGACACCGCGGTCGCGGCGAAGATCCCGGCCAGCACCCCGAACCAGCCACCCTTGGGCGTCACCGCCAGATACGCGAAGATACTGCCCGGCGAGGCCGCCGACACCAGCCCCGCACCGGTCATGATGAACACCAGAATCCCGGTCGCGCCACCGGCGATGACCGCCAGGATCAACCGAGGCTTCATCAGCACATACGGGAAGTAGATCTCGTGGATCCCGCCCAGGAAGTGAATGATGATCGCCGCCGGGGCACTGGGACGCAGCAGACGCGGCCCGAAGAACAGGTAGGCCAGCAACAGGCCCAGACCCGGGCCGGGGTTGGACTCCAGCATGAACAGGATCGATTTGCCGAACTGGGTCACCTCGTTGGCGCCCAGCGGGGTCAACACCCCGTGATTGATGGCGTTGTTGAGGAACAACACCTTGGCCGGCTCGATCAGGATCGAGGCCAGCGGCAGCAGGTTGGACTCCACCAGCCAGCCCACCGCGTTCCCGGCCGCGGTGGTGACCGCCGAGACCACCGGGCCGACACCCCACACCCCCACCAGGGCCATCGCACCACCGACGATCCCGGCGGTGAAGTTGTCGACCAGCATCTCAAAGCCGGCCTTGGTGCGCTCGGAGGTGAAACCGTCGACGAGCTTGAGCAGGAACGCCGCCAACGGCCCCATGATCATCGCGCCGAGGAACATCGGGTTCTCCGCGCCCACCACGACGCCCATGGTCGCCACCGCGCCGACCACCGCGCCGCGCTGACCGTGCACCATCCGCCCGCCGGTATAACCGATCAGGACGGGCAGCAACGTGGTGATCATCGGCCCGACCAAAGCCGCGAGACTCTCGTTGGGCACCCAGCCGGTCGGGATGAACAGCGCGGTGATCAGACCCCAGGCGATGAACGCCCCGATGTTCGGCATGATCATCCCGGCCAGATACCCGCCGAAACGCTGGATCTTCGCTTTTACCCCGGTCCCGGTGACGGTCGGGGTGTAATCGGTGCTCACGTGGTATTGCTCCTTCCGGGGCGGCCGGCCAAACAAAACAAGGGGGGGACCGGCCAAAAAAAGGGGGGTGGAACCGCGCCGCCGTCAGCCCCCGGACCGCAGCGGCAAGGTCGGATCGGCGGCGATGACACGCACGTCATCACGCCGAATGTCATCAGGGCAGGGCATCCGGCTTCCCGGCAGCCCGACCGCGGCCGTCGCCCAGGCCAGCGCCTCGACCAACGCGCCCGGCCCGCGCGCCCCGCCGGCCAGGAACCCGGCCAGCATCGCGTCACCGGCGCCGACGGAACTACGCGGCTCGGCCAGCTCACCCCGGCCGAACCACACCTGATCGTCTTGCAACAAGATCGCGCCATCGGCGCCCAGACTGGCCAAGACCGTGCCCGCCCCCCGGGCCCGCAGACTCTCCGCCGCCTTGATCGCATCCCCCAGGCAGCAGATGACCACGCCGGTGGCCTCCCCCAACTCCTCCCGGTTGGGCTTGACCAAAGCAGGCCTTTGAGCCAGCGCCTCGACCAACGCCGGACCACTGGTATCGATCGCGACGTTGATCCCCGCCCCGCGAAACCGCTCACACAAACGGGCGTAGACATCGACCGGCACCCGCGGCGGCAGACTCCCCGAGGCCACCACCCAGTCCGCCGAGCCGGCCGCCCCCAGCACCGCGGTGGCCAACGCCTCCAACTCCGCCGCCGA
>NZ_JOEQ01000001.1 GCF_000721075.1 Streptosporangium amethystogenes | reverse complement strand
CTCTTCGGCGACACCCACGTGCACGGGACCGAGGGCGTGCACTTCTACACCCGGGGCAAGGTCGTCACCTCCCGCTGGCTCGACCCGAGCCACGGCGGCGTCAACCTCGGCTTCCCCACCAACGGCTAGCGGTCCCGTAACCACCGGCCCCTGAACCGTGAGGCCCGCGTCCCTCCTGCCGGGACGCGGGCCTCACGCGTGTTCTGACATCTCTGCCGTGGCGCGGGTCGGGGCGCATACCCCCGACGGGCCGCAGGAGGCAGAGGATGGCCGGTAGGCTCCCGGGCAGATCGGTGGCGACGTCGGGAGGAAACCTCGTGGGCCTCGTGGGCAGGGACAGGCTCCGTCGCGCGCGTCTCGGGGCGGTGTTGGGGGCGGGCGGCCTGGTGCTCGCGGCCCTGGCCCAGACGGGGGGCGCGAGCGCGACCCCGCCGGTGCGGAGCCCCACGCCCTCCGCCACACTCTCCGGCACGCCCGTCACGACGCCCGGCTCCGGGTCCGAAGCCACCCCCAGCCCGACACCGTCGGCGTCCATCGGCAAGGGCGAGGGCATGCTCCGGGTGCTCACGTTCCAGGGGTACGTCGAGTACGGCGGGGCCAGCTCGCAGGTCAACTGGCTGACGCCCTTCGAGCAGGAGAGCGGCTGCGTCGTCAAGCTCGACCGGGTCAGGACAAGCGAGGAGATGGCCGACAGGTTCGCCCAGGGCGGCTACGACGTGCTCTCGGCCGCCCCCGACCTGGCCGGTCTGCTGGTGGAGCAGGGGAAGGTCGCGCCGCTCGACACCGCGCTGGTCGCTGACTACCGGCGGATCCCCAAGCGCCTGCGCGAGCTGCCCGGCCTGCGCGAGGACGGCAAGGTCTACGGCATCCCCTACCTGTGGGGGGTGAACCGGGTGGCCCGCGAAGGGGACGGGCCGCGGGGACCCCTTGCCCTCTACGGGACGGCTCCGGCGGCGATCAGGAACAGCCCGCTGAGCATCGCCGACGCCGCGCTCGCCCTCAAGGCGACGCGCCCCCAGTTGAAGATCAAGGATCCGTTCCAGCTCACCCCCGCCCAGCTCGACGCCGCGATGGGGCTCCTCGCCGAGGGCGACGGCCCCGACCGGGTTTACTGGGACGGTTTGCTCGACCTGGTCAGGGCACTGTCGGCGGAGCGGGTGCGAATCGCCCAGGTTCTGCCCTACCACCTTGACCTCTTCCAGCGCGCGGACCGGCCGATGAAGGTGCTGAAGGGGGTCCCGGCGACAGGGTGGGTCGACTCGTGGATGCTCGCGGCCAAGCCGGCCAGCCCGAACTGCGCCTACCGGTGGCTGAACTGGATGGGCTCGGTGCGGGCGCAGCGTCCCGCCGCGGCCTGGACCGGTCTCGCCCCGGCCAATCCGGAGGCGTGTGGCGGGCGTGCCCGCCGGATGTGCGAGGTGTACCAGGTGCGTGACAACCGCCGGCTGCGCGACGTCCTCTTCGCCACCCGCCCGGTGAGGGACTGCGGCGGCCTGGGCGGGGAGTGCACCGACTACGCCGATTGGGCGGAGCGCTGGAAGAGCCTGCGGGCATCCTCCGGGCCTGGAAAGCCGCAGATCTCCGACTGAGGCCGGCCGCGGTCGCCTCCTCGCCCCCAAAGGGGCTCCGCGATGTTCCCTCTACCTCTCTATGTCGGCGATCCCAGTAACAAGCTATGTTTTTCGTTGCTCTGATCGTTTTTGGCGATGGATTCAGTGGGAAAATCATGCTCCTAATATCGACTGGTCGACCAGTCAGTGGGTAGGCTGGTCGCCATGAGAATCCTCCTCGTTGGAGCGGGCGGCGTTGGCTCCGCCGTCGTCCCGATCGCCGCACGCCGAGATTTCTTCGAACACATCGTGGTCGCCGACTCCCAGCAGGACCGGGCCGCCGCCGTGGTGGCCAGGATCGCGGACCCGCGTTTCAGTGCCATCGGACTGGACGCCTCCGACCGGGTGGCGGTCGAGGCCGCCCTCACCGAGCACCGCTGCGACGTGCTCTTCAACGCGGTGGATCCCCGCTTCACCATGTCCCTGTTCGAGGCGGCGCTCAACGCCGGAGCCCACTACCTCGACATGGCGATGTCGCTCTCGCGCCCCCATCCCCGCAGACCGTACGAGCTGACCGGGGTGAAGCTCGGCGACGAGCAGTTCGCCCTCGGCGAGGCGTGGCGGGAGCGGGGCGGGCTGGCGCTGGTCGGCATGGGCGTGGAACCTGGGCTGGCCGACGTTTTCGCGCGCTACGCCGCCGAGCACCTCTTCGAGAGCATCGAGGAGATCGGTGTCCGCGACGGCTCCAACCTGGTGGTCGAGGGTTATGACTTCGCGCCGACGTTCTCCATCTGGACGACCATCGAGGAGTGCCTCAACCCGCCGGTGGTCTGGGAGGACGGCGACTGGCACACCACCGAGCCGTTCAGTGAGCCCGAGGTCTTCGACTTCCCCGAGGGGATCGGGCCCGTCGAGTGCGTCAATGTCGAGCACGAGGAGGTGCTCCTGGTACCGCGCTACATCGACGCCAGGCGGGTGACGTTCAAGTACGGTCTCGGCGAGGAGTTCATCGGAGTCCTGAAGACCCTGCACAAGCTGGGCCTGGACCGGGCGGGCAAGATCAAGGTGGGTGGTGTCGAGACCTCGCCGCGCGACGTGGTCGCGGCCAGCCTCCCCGACCCGGCCACGCTTGGTGACCGGATGCGGGGCAAGACCTGCGCCGGAACCTGGGTGAAGGGCGTGGGCAAGGACGGACGGCCGCGCGAGGTCTACCTCTACCACGTGGTCGACAACGAGTGGTCGATGCGGGAGTACGGCTGCCAGGCCGTGGTCTGGCAGACGGCGGTGCACCCGGTGGTCGCCCTGGAGCTGCTGGCCACCGGCGCCTGGTCGGGCACCGGGGTGCTCGGCCCCGAGGCGTTCGACGCGGTGCCCTTCCTGGAACTGCTCAACGCCTACGGCTCGCCGTGGGGCATGCGCGACCAGACCACTGCGGCACTCCTGTCGGCCTGACGCGCCGCGCCCTCCTTCGCGTTCACGCTTCGGGACGGTGTGGGGTCGGAGGTCTAGAAGAAGGCGACGCGGCGAGGGAGGGAGTGGGTGTCGTCCTGCGGCAGCAGTGCCTCCGCGCACTCCGGGCAGGCGAAGAGGGCGTTGCCGTCGGGAAGGCGGCCGATTCTGATGCGCGGGCGGGGCCACTTCTTGTGACAGGCCACGCAGGCGTCGCCCTCACGCTGGGTGCGGGTCAGCCCCTCGGGGTCGAAGGTCATCGTGTCGTGTGCCGTTCTGGCCGGCCGCCAACTCATTTTAAATTCCTCCAGCGTGGAGACCCCTGGTTCTCTCCCGCGGCGCGGCCGTGGGGAGGATGCCGACACGTTTCCTGTGGTGATCGAGCACTTCCATATCGGAACTGTTATAACGCGATCACGACCCGTGACCGTTGTGGTAGGTGTCAAGTGGTGGTTAAATCACGGCCTACATGCGGGCCGTATAACGGCAAATAGGGCACTCAGCATCAAGCCGGGTGCCCTATTTGGTGGTATCTAAACCGTCAGACCTCGCTTATGGCTTTCTCCAGGATGGTGAGCCCCTCCTCCAGGAGGTGGTCGGGGATGACCAGCGGCGGCAGGAAGCGCAGCACGTTGCCGTAGGTGCCCGCGGTCAGTACGAGCAGGCCCTCGGCGTGGCACCTCCTGGCGATCTCGCCCGCCGCCGTGGGGTGCGGGTCCTTGGTGCCGGGAACCACCAGCTCGATGGCGATCATGGCCCCCCGGCCGCGTACGTCGCCGATCATCGGGTTCCGCTCCGCCATGGCGCGCAGCCGGGGGAGCATGGTCTCGCCGATGCGGCGGGCCTTTCCGGTCAGGTCGTCGGCCTCGATGGTCTCCAGCACGCCCAGTGCCGCCTCGCAGGCGAGCGGGTTACCGCCGTAGGTGCCGCCCAGACCACCCACGTGAACCCTGTCGAGGAGATCGGCCCGGCCGGTGACCGCGGACAGCGGGAGGCCGCCCGCGATGCCCTTGGCGGTGACGATGATGTCGGGCACGATGCCCTCGTCCTCACAGGCGAACAGGTCGCCGGTACGGGAGAAGCCGGTCTGCACCTCGTCGGCGATGAAGACGATGCCGTTCTCCCGGCAGAACTCCGCGATCCTCGGCAGGAAGCCCTTGGCGGGCTCGATGAAGCCGCCCTCGCCGGCGATCGGCTCGATCACCACGGCGGCGACGTTCTCCGCGCCGATCTGCTTGGTGATCTGGTCGATCGCCTGGGCGGCGGCCTCCTCGGCGCAGTTCTCCGGGCCCGAGGGCCAGCGGAACGGGTAGGCCAGTGGCACCCGGTAGACCTCGGGGGCGAACGGGCCGAAGCCCTGCTTGTACGGCATGTTCTTGGCGGTCAGCGTCATCGTCAGCAGGGTCCGGCCGTGGTAACCGTGGTCGAAGACGACGACCGCCTGGCGGCCGGTGGCCTGGCGGGCGACCTTGACCGCGTTCTCCACGGCCTCGGCGCCGCTGTTGAGCAGGAAGGTGCGCTTCTCGTGGTCGCCGGGGGTGATCTCGTTGAGCTTCTCGGCGACCTGCACGTACGACTCGTACGGCGTGATCATGAAGCAGGTGTGCGTGAAGTCGGCGACCTGCTTGCGCACCCGCTCGACGACGCGCGGAGCGGCGTTGCCGACGTTGGTCACCGCGATGCCGGAACCGAAGTCGATCAGGGAGTTGCCGTCGGCGTCGACAACCACACCGCCTCCGGCATGCGTCACGAAGACGGGCAGGGTGGTACCGATGCCCGGGGGCACGGAGGCCTGTTTGCGCGCGAACAGTTCACGGGACTTCGGGCCGGGGATCTCGGTGACGATGCGGCGTTCCTGCGGAAGCGAGGGGCCGCCCTCGGTGACGGTGCTCATGATGTGAAGGTATGTGGTGGATGTCGGTGTGCCGATGATGCACTATGTCAAAATTGACGGGGAACACTGGACGTAACGTACAAAACGGGGGTGGCTGTGGCGCCGACGCTGCGCACCGTCGTCCGGCGGTCGCCGCTCGGGCTCGGCGTGCTCGCCGGTGGGGACTCGCTCGACCGGCCGGTGCGCTGGGTGGCGGTCAGTGAACTGGAGGATCCGACCCCGTTCCTGGAGGGCGGGGAACTGGTCCTCACCACGGGCATGCGCCTGGACGCCGGCAACGCCGCGTCCTACGTCGAGCGCCTGGTCGGCAGGGAGGTCGCCGGCCTCGGATTCGGTGTCGGGCTCGGGCACGAGACGATCCCCGCGGAACTGGTCGAGGCCGCCACCCGGGCGGGGCTGCCGCTGCTTGAGGTGCCGCGCGACATCCCGTTCGTCGCCATCGGCAAGGCGGTCAGCGAACTGCTCGCCGCGGAGCAGTACGACGAGCTCAGCCGCGCCTTCGCCGCCCAGGGCCGTCTCACCCGTGCCGCCCTGCGCCCGGAGGGGCCTCGCGCGGTGATCGACCGCCTGGCCCGCGAGCTGGGCGGCTGGGCGATCCTGCTCGACGAGGCGGGGGCCGTGCGGCACGCGGCGGGCCGGGGTTCGGCCGGCGCCGCCGAGGACCTCGGCCCCGAGCTGGAACGGCTGAGAAAGATCACCAACCGTGGCGCGCCCGCGAGCGCGGCCTTCTCCTCGCCCCGGGAGCACGTCATCGTGCAACCGTTCGGGGCCCGCCGGGTCAGGGGATTCCTCGCCGTCGGCCTCGGCCGGCCCTTCACCCCGGTCGCGCACACCGTGGTCAACGCCGCGGGATCCCTGCTGACGCTCGCCGTCGAGCACGGCAGGGAGTACCTGGCCGCCGAGCGCCGGATTCGCTCGGCGGTGCTGCGGCTGCTGCTGGCCGGGCAGGTGGACGCCGGGTGCGAGACGCTGGAGCGGCTGGGGGAGCGGCTTCCCACCGGGCCGCTGGTGGCCATCGCCTGCGCCGGCGAGCGGGAGGCGGTGCTGGAGACCGCGGGTGACGAGTTCGCGGCGGCCGACGGTGACGCGGCCGGTGACGCCGACGGTGACAGGGTGGTCCTGCTCGTCCCGGACTCGCGGGCCGATGCCGTGGCCGCGGCGCTCGGCGAGCACGGCCCCGTCGGGGTCGGCGATCCCGCCGGTCTCGACGATCTGCGCACCGGGCTCGACCAGGCATACCAGGCGCTCGCCGCGGCCAGGCGCGGCGCCGTGCCGGTGATGCGCTTCGCCGACCTGGCGGGCCGGGGACTGCTCTGCCTGCTCGACTCCGACGCGGCGGCGGCGTTCTCCTCGGCGCTGCTCGCCCCGCTCAGGAGGTACGGCTCGCGCGCGGATCTGCTGGAGTCCCTCCGGGCCTACCTGGACTGCAACGGTCACTGGGACGCGGCGGCGCAGCGGCTCGGAGTGCACCGTCACACCCTGCGCTACCGCATGCGCCGGGTCGCCGAACTCGTCGGCCGTGACCTCGACGACCCGGCGGCCCGCGCCGAACTCTGGGTCGCCCTGGCCGTCGCCCCGGGTGACGGGTCCGCCCGGTGAGCCGGGGCGGGGGCTCCGCCTGCGGAGAGGTGGGGAGGCCGGTCACGCCCGGGAGACGCCGGCGACCAGGTAGCGGGAGATGACGGCCTGGATGACCGTGTCGTAGGTGCTGCTGTCGCGCAGGTGCCCGGCACGTTCCAGACTGATCGCGCCCTGGGCGGCGGCCCACACGGCATCGGCGATCTTCCTGGGCTGGGTGGGGACGATGTACCCGGCCGAGATGCAGTCGGCGATCACTCGGTCGACGATGTTCAGCGCCGCGCGGGCCAGGGTCCTGGCCCGCTCACTCGGTGCGAAGCCGGGGATCGCGCGCTCGAACATCAGGGCGTAGTAGCCGGGCTCGTCCAGCGCGGCCTCCCGGTAGGCGGGGCCGAGCGCCGTGAGGTGCTCCAGGGCGTCCCTGCGCGGGGGCACGGCCTCCAGGCGCCGCCGGAAGCGCTCGAAGCCTTCCAGGTACAGAGCCTCGGCGAGGCCCTCCTTGCTGCCGAACATGGTGTAGATGACCGTTGTCGAGCATTCCGCCTCGGTGGCGACGCGGCGCATCGACAGGCTCTCGGGGCCGATGGTGACCAGCAACTGGCTGGCGACGTCGAGCAGTCTGGCGCGCAGTTCGTCGTGTGAGGCCCGTTCACCGAGGAGATACGCGCCCTGAAGGCCGCGCGGCGCCGAGGAGGTCATGCGCCCACGCCCTTCCGCTCTGAGTGTTCATTCGGTGACTTAGCCATGATGAAGATCATTTAAACCGGCGCCATGTAAGGAATATCCCCGAATGCCCCTCTTTTCGTTACAGGGCCGGGATGAACGGACTATTGGCCGGAAAGGTGTGCCGGTACCAGGATCTTGTGCGGAGTGGAGTAAGACCACGCCGTCGCAGGTGACATAGCGTCGAGGTATGGACGTGCGCCCCTTCTGGCTCGCCGGCCGCCCCGCCACAGGCGACACCGAGCTCACCGTGACCAATCCGCATGACGGCCGAGTCGTCGCCGTCTGCTCCGTGCCGACGGCCGACCAGGTCGAGGAGGCCGTAGCCGCCGCGGCGGCCGTGCGGAAGGAGGCGGCCGCGCTCCCGATCCACGTGCGCGCCGACGCCCTCGCGCACGTCTCGCGCCGCCTGGCCGAGCGTGCCGACGAGATCGCCCGCCTCATCAGCGAGGAGAACGGCAAGCCGATCTTCTGGGCTCGCGGTGAGGTCGGCCGTGCGATCTCCACCTTCAGGTTCGCCGCCGAGGAGACCCGTCGCCTCGGCGGCGAGACCATGCGCCTGGACACCGAGGCCGCCTCCGCGGGCCGCCTCGCCTACATCTCGCGGGTTCCGCACGGCCCGATCCTGGGCATCACCCCGTTCAACTTCCCGCTCAACCTGGTGGCGCACAAGGTGGCCCCGGCGATCGCGGTCGGCGCCCCGATCATCGTCAAGCCCGCCCCGGCGACGCCGGTCTCCTCGCTGGTCCTGGGCGAGATCCTGGCCGAGACCGACCTGCCGGAGGGGATGTTCTCGGTCCTGCCGGTGCCCAACGACCGCGCCGCGGGGCTGGTCGAGGACCCGCGCCTGCCCGTCGTCTCCTTCACCGGATCGGCTCCCGTGGGGTACGCGATCCTGGAGGCGGTCCCGCGCAAGCACGTGACCCTGGAACTCGGCGGCAACGCCGCCGCGGTGGTCCTCGCCGACGCCGACCTGGACTGGGCCGCCTCGCGGATCGCCCTGTTCTCCAACTACCAGGCCGGTCAGAGCTGCATCGCCGTGCAGAGGGTGATCGTCGAGGCGTCGGTGCGCGATGACTTCGTGGCCAGGCTCGTCCCGGCCGTCGAGGCCCTGGTCGTCGGCGACCCCGCCGACGAGAAGACGCAGGTGGGCCCGCTCGTGTCCGTCGAGGCCGCGGAGCGCGTGGAACAGTGGGTCGGCGAGGCCGTCGCGGCCGGTGCCCGCCTGCTGGCCGGCGGCACCCGCGACGGCGCGACCGTCGCGCCGACGGTCCTCACCGACGTGCCGGCCGACGCCAAGGTCTCCTGCGAGGAGGTCTTCGGCCCCGTGATGATCGTCCAGACGGTGTCCGGAGTGGACGAGGCGTTCGCCACGGTCAACGATTCCAAGTACGGCCTGCAGGCCGGGGTGTTCACCCGCAGTCTCGACAATGCCTTCCGGGCCAACCGGGAGCTTGAGGTCGGCGGAGTGATCATCGGTGACGTGCCGTCGTACCGCGCCGACCAGATGCCCTACGGCGGGGTCAAGGACTCGGGCGTCGGCCGCGAGGGCATCCGCTCGGCCATCGCCGACTTCACCTACGAGAAGGTCATGGTCCTCACCGGCCTGACCCTCTGAGCCCGCCCCGGCGAACCGGCCGCGGGATCCCGCGGCCGGTTCGCCGGTGACGGCCCTCCGAACCGGGCGCGGCTCCCGGCGTCGACGAGACCCGCGCCGCCCCCCACCGGAGACGCGACCTCCTCGACCATCTCGTCCCGCGCCTCGTCCGCCGCTGTCATGACGTTGCGGCCATGGTGTAGAGCTCCCTGGCCGAGTCGCCGAAGTAGGGGCCGTACATGGTGCGGTGGTCGTCGCTGTACTTGAAACTGCTGACCGAGACGATCGTGCCGCGACCGGTGGAGGCGTCGAAGCCGCTCAGCCACGGGCCCCCGCTGGATCCGGCGGTCATGTCGCAGCGCATCCCCTGGTCACCGGTCTGCCCGTTCGGGTCGTCGCGGAGCGTGCCCGCGCAGTAGACCAGGTGCTCACCGTCGTAGGGCGAGTCGGCGGGAAAGCCGAAACCACTGGTGGGGCGCCCTCTGGGGGTGCCGAAAGCGATCTGTTGACCGCCGACGGCGTCGCCGAGGTGCTTGCCGTCATCGGTGTTGACCGCCACCATGCCGATGTCGTGGCTGTCGTCGCCGTCGCGCGACCAGGGACCCGCGACGAACATGCGGCGCGCGGTGTACTGCCCGTACGGGCGGCGGCCCTGGGAGTAACCGGGGACGAAGGTCCAGTTCTCGGCCCAGGCGCCGGCGCCGTCCTTGACGCAGTGACCGGCGGTCACGACCAGGTCCCTGTTGGCACTTTTGACCGAACTCGCCGAGCACACGAAGTCACTGCCCTTGATGGTCAGGAACACCCGCCCCGTGGTGCGTTCGACTATTCCGCCGGAGGTCCAGCGGGCGCCGGAGGTGCGTGCGGCGGCGCCGTTCGGGCTCCGTTGGAGAGCGACCCCCCGGTCGGCCCGGGCGAAGAGCCGCCCGAGCAGCCCGGTGGTCTTCGAGAGCCGGTCGACGGGGAGCGCCGAGGCCATCCGGCGGGGGGTCCAGTAGTCGAGTGCGCGCCTTCGCTCCGACGCGGTGGGAGCGATCGTGCGCTCGACGACGTCCGGCATGCCGGGCGTCGCGACCTTCGCGGTGAGGGCGGGGATGTTCACGGCCCGCTGCCCGGGCTCGGCGGCCGTCTGCCAGGTGGCCGTCACGCCGGTCATCGGGGCGCTCAGCAGCCCGGCGAGGAGCGGGGCGGCCGCAAGCAGGGGGAGGCTTGGGGTCATGAAAACCGAGTTTGCACTACGGAGAGTGTTTCTGTGGTTACTTTAGGGTAATTCGAGGTCGTCGAGGGCCCGGTGATTCTCAGGAAGCGCCGGTTGTTTGGGCGGCCTCGTAGACGGCCTGCGCGTCGGTGCCGAAATACGGGCCGAACATCCAGCCGGAGGCGAAGTCGTACTTGAAGCTGTTCACCGAGTTCAGGGTGCCCAGGCCGGTGCTCTCGTTGAAGCCGAGGAACCAGGGGCCGCCGCTTGACCCGCCGGTCATGGTGCAGTTCAACCCGATGTCGCGGGACATCAGGAAGTCGTCGAAGGCGCGTCCGGCGCAGTAGACCAGCTTGGAACCGTCATAGGGGCTGGCCGCCGGGTAGCCGAAGGAGTGCATCTGTGCCCGGCGCGACTGGTTGAAGGAGACGCCCTGGCCGCCGACCACGTCGGTCAGCGATCTGCCGTTCAGCGGGGCCACCACGGCCGAGGCCACGTCGTAGTTGATGTCCTCGGTGTTGTTCCACTGCGGGGTGGTGTAGAGCGTGGTCGCCACCCACGTGCCGTAGGGCCGGTCGCCGTTCTGGTATCCCGGTACGAACACCCAGTTGCTGTGGAAGGCCCCGCCCATCCGCACGCAGTGCCCCGCGGTGATCACGGTGCTCCTGTTCTCGCTCGTCACCGCGTTCGCCGAGCACGAGGCGTTGCGGCCCTGGTAGGTGAAGAAGACACGGCCGGTGGTCCTGGCGATCGCCCCGCCGCGGGTCCACGGCGCGCCGGTGGAGGCGCGGACGGCCGCCGTGCCCTTGGCGGCCATGCCGGCGGCCGGGACGGTCCCGCCGTTCGGTGTGGTCGCGGGGATGGAGACGGGGTCGGCCGCGGCCTGCGCCGCGATCGCCGCCGAGGTGAGGCGGGCACCGTCCTTCTCCGGGACGAGGGTGGCGAGCGGCTGCGCCGCCTCCATCCTGGCCTCCGTCCAGTAGCGCTGGACGGTCCGCTGCTCCGCCTTGGTGTCGGCCGCCTCCTTCTCGACCGGCTGGGGAACGGCCCGCGCCGCGGTGACGCCCCCGCCCCTGCCAGGGCCGCCCGCACCCGCACCCGTGTCCGTGGCGCCGTGCGCGATCGTCGCGGTGAGCAGAGTGCTTCCCGCGACCGCGGTGAGAAGAGGGATGAGTCGTGCTGTGCGTCGCATATGTACCTCCCGAGGCCCGTTGCTGTTCCGGGAAGCTAGTGCGCCGTACGTACGTATTTCTCAAGATTTACAGCTATTGATATGACGAAATTCGGACTTAAATATCGCCTTTTATCGCGTGTTTCTCGCCTAACAGATTTCCGGCGGGATGAGGCCGATTCGACAGCGCGGCCCGAGCCGGGAGAATGGGACGGTGCAGTCAGACACCGTCCGCTCCGTCGTCCTGCTCGGCTCGACCGGGTCCATCGGGACCCAGTCCCTTGACGTCATCGCCCGCAACCCCGGCCGGTTCCGGGTGGTCGCGCTGGCCGCCTACGGTGGCCGGATCGACCTGCTGGCCGGGCAGGCGGCCGAGTTCAGGCCCGACGTGGTCGCCGTCGCCGATCCCGCCGCGGTGCCGGAACTGCGCGCGGCCCTGGCCGCGCGCGGAGTGGCCGCGCGGGTGCTGGCCGGCCAGGAAGGGGTGGCGGAGGCCGCCTCCTGGCCCGCCGACGTCGTGCTCAACGGCATCACCGGCGCGCTGGGGCTGACCTCCACGCTGGCCGCGCTGGAGGCCGGCCGGGCGCTCGCGCTCGCCAACAAGGAGTCGCTGATCGTCGGGGGGCCACTGGTCAAGCGCCTGGCCAAGCCTGGCCAGCTGATCCCGGTCGACTCCGAGCACGCCGCGCTGGCCCAGTGCCTGTGGGCGGCGGGCCCCACCGGTCCCGACGCCTCCGCCGTGCGGCGCCTGGTCGTCACCGCGAGCGGCGGCCCCTTCCGCGGCAGGTCGCGCGCGGATCTCGCGGAGGTGACCCCCGAGCAGGCACTCGCCCATCCCACCTGGTCGATGGGACCGGTGATCACGGTGAACTCCGCCACGCTCGTCAACAAGGGCCTGGAGGTCATCGAGGCGCACCTGCTCTTCGACATCGGCTTCGAGCGCATCGACGTCGTGGTCCACCCGCAGTCGGTCATCCACTCGATGGTCGAGTTCGTCGACGGCTCGACCATCGCCCAGGCCAGCCCGCCCGACATGCGCCTGCCCATCGCGCTGGCCCTCGGCTGGCCCGAGCGGGTCGCCGACGCCGCGCCCGGCGTCGACTGGACCGCCGCCCACACCTGGACGTTCGAGCCGCTCGACGACGGGGCCTTCCCCGCCGTCGCGCTGGCCCGCCACGTCGGCACGGCCGGCGGCACGGCACCGGCCGTCTACAACGCCGCAAACGAGGTCTGCGTCGAGGCGTTCCTGGCCGGTCGGCTGCCCTTCCTCGGCATCGTCGACACCGTGGCCTCGGTGGTCTCCGAGCACACCGTCACCGAGGCCGGCTCGGTGGCCGAGGTGCTCGACGCCGACTCCTGGGCACGCATAAGGGCACGGGAGCTCACCGGGACTGCCTAGACTGGTGAGCGTCGTCGACTCTTCAAGGGCTGAAAATGACTTCTGTTGCTCTCGGAATCCCGTCCGTAAGGACCCGGCCGATCGCCGAGCGACGCATATCTCGTCAGATCATGGTCGGTTCCGTCCCCGTGGGCGGGGACGCGCCGGTCTCCGTCCAGTCGATGACCACCACGGTCACCGCCGACGTCAACGCGACGCTCCAGCAGATCGCCGAGCTGACCGCCTCGGGCTGCCAGATCGTCCGGGTCGCGGTCCCCTCGCAGGACGACGCAGATGCGCTGCCGACCATCGCCAGGAAGTCGCAGATCCCGGTGATCGCGGACATCCACTTCCAGCCGAAGTACGTCTTCGCCGCGATCGAGGCGGGCTGCGCGGCGGTCCGGGTGAACCCCGGCAACATCAAGAAGTTCGACGACAAGGTCGGTGAGATCGCGCGGGCCGCGGCCGACCGCGGCGTGCCGATCAGGATCGGCGTCAACGCCGGCTCGCTCGACCCCCGCCTGCTCCAGAAGTACGGCAAGGCCACCCCCGAGGCGCTGGTGGAGTCCGCGCTCTGGGAGTGCTCGCTCTTCGAGGAGCACGGCTTCCGCGACATCAAGATCTCCGTCAAGCACAACGACCCGGTCGTGATGGTCCAGGCGTACCGCCTGCTCGCCGCCCGGTGTGATTACCCGCTCCACCTCGGCGTCACCGAGGCGGGCCCGGCCTTCCAGGGCACGATCAAGTCCGCCGTCGCCTTCGGGGCACTGCTCGCCGAGGGGATCGGCGACACCATCCGCGTGTCGCTGTCCGCCCCGCCGGTCGAGGAGGTCAAGGTCGGCAACCAGATCCTGGAGTCGCTCAACCTGCGCGAGCGGGGCCTGGAGATCGTCTCCTGCCCCTCCTGCGGGCGCGCCCAGGTCGACGTCTACACCCTGGCCGAGCAGGTCCAGGCGGGGCTGGAGGGGCTGAAGGTCCCGCTGCGCGTCGCGGTGATGGGATGCGTCGTCAACGGCCCGGGAGAGGCCCGCGAGGCCGACCTCGGCGTCGCCTCCGGCAACGGCAAGGGCCAGATCTTCGTCAAGGGCGAGGTCATCAAGACCGTTCCCGAGTCGCAGATCGTGGAGACCCTGATCGAGGAGGCGCTGCGTCTCGCCGAGCAGATGGGCGTGGAGGTCGACCTCGACGACGACGTCACGGGCGCCCAGGTCGTCGTCGGCTAGGCACCGTCCCGCTTCCCGAACCTGTCCGCCCCCGGTCGCTCTCTCGCCGCCGGGGGCGCGCCTTTTGCGGGGGCTCTCCGCCGGAGATCTCCGGTCTGCGTAGCCTCCGTGGCCGTTTGTGGCGTTCTGCTGGTCCGTCCGGAGGTGCCGCCCGACCTGGGATCATTACACTTAGCAATCATCTGACTACACTTTGCTAGATATCCGGTTGTGTCCCGGGTGAATCGCGCCGCCTCCGGGAGACCATCGCCTCTGCCGTACGAGTAGGGGGACCACACAGTGAAGAAGAGGGTCGTCGGGATTGCCGCGAGCATCGCGATGCTGGCAGCCGCGGTGGGAGTGCCGCAGGGGGCGGTGGCCCAGGGCAGGGAGGGGCTGGTCTGGGGGCCCTGCGAGGGTGGGGCCTCGGTGCCCGGAGTGACGCCGTCCGTTCCAGCGCCGCGGGCGGACAGCCGGATGGAGTGCGCCACGCTGAGTGTGCCGCTCGACTACGCCAACCCGTACCAGACCGTCAACATCGCCCTGAACCGGATCAGGGGGAGGGCCACCCACGACCGTCTCGGCGCGTTGCTGGTCAATCCGGGTGGTCCCGGGGCGTCCGGTCGCGATCTGGTCAAGGGCGTCGTGGCAGGGCTTCCCGGCGGCCTGGCCGACCGGTTCGACGTGATCGGTTTCGACCCGCGCGGGGTGGGGGCCAGCGAGCCCGCGCTGAGCTGTGTCGATCCCGCGGAGTACTACAGGCCGCCCCGTCCCGACCAGGTGCCGGTCACCAGGCGCGACGAGAGCACGCTCATCGACCGGGCCCGCGAATACGCCCAGGCCTGCGGTGACCGCTGGGGCTGGATGCTGCCCCACATGACCACGGAGAACTCCGCCAGGGACATGGACCTGATCAGGGAGGCGCTCGGCGAGTCGAAGATCAGCTTCCTGGGCTACTCGTACGGGACCTACCTGGGCGCGGTCTACGCGACACTCTTTCCCGGCCGGCTCAGCCGGCTCGTCCTGGACAGCGTGGTGGATCCGCGCGGTATCTGGTACCGCTCGAACCTCAGCCAGAGCATCGCCTTCCAGGGCAGGCACCGGGAATTCCTCAAATGGATCGCCCGTCACAATCCGGTCTACCGGCTGGGCACCACTGAGAGGGCCGTCTCCTTCGCCTGGGACGCCATGCGTACCCGGTTGGGCGGCCACCCCGCGGCGGAAGTGGTCGGCCCGAGCGAGCTCGACGACCTCTACACCGTCGGCGGCTACTCCGATGCGATCTGGCCGCAGCTGGCCAAGGCCTTCTCCGCCTACGTCAAGAAGGGGGAGACGGCACTCCTGCTCAACGCCTACCGCAAGCACGCGGAGAACGACGCCAAGGATGAGAACAGCTACGCCGTCTACCTGGCGGTGCAGTGCCGCGACGCCGCCTGGCCGCGCGACTGGACACGCTGGCGCACGGACATGACCAGGGCCAACGTCAGGGCGCCCTTCCTCACCTGGCCCAACGCCTGGTACAACGCGCCGTGCGCGTTCTGGCCCGTGCAGGGGGGCACCCCCGTGCGGGTGCACGACAGCACCAGGCTGCCCCCGGTCATGCTGATCCAGGGTGAGCGCGACGCCGCCACCCCGTACGCGGGGGCGCTGCGGATGCGTACCCTGCTCCGCGGCTCCCGGCTGCTGGCCGTACCGGGTGGCAACCACGGGATCTCGCTCAACGGGAACGCCTGCGTCGACCGTCGCCTGGCCGCCTACCTGCGGGACGGCACCCTCCCCGGTGGAGCACGGCAGGACCCCGGCAGCCCGGACGCCCGTTGCCCCGGCCTGCCGCTGCCGGTGCCCGTGCCGGTGATCGGACCCTCGCCCGTCCGGGTGCCCGCCGGGCATCCGGGGGGAGGGGCGATCTAGCAGGTAGATGAGATGCTCTGTGTTGGTTCCTGCCAAAATCGAGGGGGTCGCGTAGGCTGAGCGTGTGATGCTGCGTACAACGGCGTCGCGCGTGCTCGACGACAACGATCGAGACGAGGTCCTGGCGCTTCTCGACATCGACCCCGTCGGTAATGTTTTCGTCGCCTCCAGAGTCCGTTCGGTCGGGCTCAATCCGGCCAGACTCGGTGGCCAGATGTGGGGGTTCGGGCCGCGCGGTGGCCTGACCTCCCTCTGCTACGCCGGGGCGAACCTGGTTCCGGTCAACGCCGGTACCGACGCCGTCTACGCCTTCGCCGAACGCGCGCGCAGGCAGGGCCGCCGCTGTTCCTCGATCGTCGGCCCGGCCGACGCGGTCGAGGTGCTCTGGGAGCGGCTGGAGCCGCACTGGGGAGCCGCCCGGGCGATCCGCTGGGCGCAGCCGCTCATGGTGGCCACGGAGCCGTCGCCGCTCCCTGCCGACCCGCTGGTGCGGCGGGTCCGGCCCGACGAGTTCGACATCCTGCTGCCGGCCTGCGTGGCGATGTTCACCGAGGAGGTGGGTGTCTCCCCCGAGCTGGGGGACGGCGGAGCCCTCTACCGGTCCCGGGTCGCCGAGCTGATCAGGATCGGCAGGTCGTACGCCCGCATCGAGGGGGGCAGGGTCGTCTTCAAGGCCGAGATCGGCGCGGTGACGCCGCACGCCTGCCAGATTCAGGGCGTCTGGGTCCACCCCGACCTGCGTGGCCGCGGCCACGCGGTGTCCGGGATGGCCGCGGTGGTCAAGCACGCGCTCGACTACTTCGCGCCGGTGGTCTCGCTGTACGTCAACGACTACAACGCCCCGGCCAGGGCCGCCTACCGCAGGGCCGGTTTCGTCGAGGTCGGCACCTTCATGTCCGTGCTCTTCTGACCGGCGTCCCGCCGCTCCAGGCGGATCGCCGGCCCGCGCGACGTTCTCCCACGACCCCGGGGTGCCGGTCTGCGAGCGACTCGGCCACCGGCGGACCGAGGTCGAGACCGTGCGCCTGGACGACCGGACGCTCACTCGTGTCTCGGTTCAGGGGCTGCGGACCAGGCAGGTCACGAGGTGTTCCAGCTCCGCCTCCGGGTCGGCGGTGAGACCGGCGTGGACCGGGCCCGTCTGCACGATCGTGCTGCGCGGGGCGGTCAGCCTGCGGAACCGGCTGCCCGGCGGCTCCGCGGCCAGCGGTCCCTCGTCGCCGCCGCAGGAGCGCAGGTAGACGTCGAGCGCGTGCCGTACGCCGTCGAGGTCCACCCGGGGGTCGAGGGCGCGCAGGCGTGCCTCGTCCAGCTCCACGCGGGCGCACAGGTAGCCGCGCGGCTGGCAGTAGAGCAGCACGCCGGCATTGATCAGCTCGCCGCGCTCCACCCGGGGGATGATCCGGATGATCGCGTACTCGTAGACGTCCTTCACCGGGTGTCCTTCCAGAACGCGCCCACCGAGCCGGGCTTTCCCTGCTGAGCCACCGGGTCCTGGCCGGAGGCGGCCGAGGGGGCCGGCAGCCAGGTGCGCGGGCCCTGGGCGCGGGTCAGCAGGTGCTCGACGTACGCCTGCCGTACGGCCTGCGCCCCGTCGAACCCCGGCTCGTCCTCCAGCCACTCGTCGGGAACCTCGTCCACCACCCCGTCGAGCAGGTCCCGGGTGATCTTCTCGCTGAACTCGGCGTCGGCCTCGGACATCCGGGTGGCGAAGGGGGCCATCACATGGTCGCGCGCGTCGAAACCGCGCAGCGGATCGGCCGAGGGCCAGTTGTGGTGGAACCAGAGCGCGGCGCCGTGGTCGATCAGCCAGGTGTCGCCGTGCCACAGGAGCAGGTTCGGGTTGCGCCAGCTCCGGTCGACATTGTGGATCAGCGCGTCGAACCAGAGCAGGCGGGAGGCGAAATCGGGTTCTGGAGGCCAGGCCAGCGGCTCGAAGCCCAGCGCGCCCGGCAGGAAGTCGACGGCCAGATTGTTGCCCTCGCTGGCCTTGAGCAGGTCCTGGATCTCCTCGTCCGGCTCACGGGCGCCGAGCCGTGGGTCGACGTCGATCACCTTCAGTTCGGGCGTGCGGAAGCCGAGACGCCGGGCCAGCCCGGCGGACACGATCTCCGCCACCAGGACCCGGCGGCCCTGGCCGGCGCCGCGGAACTTCACGACATATGTGCCGAGGTCGTCCGCCTCCATGACCCCGGGGAGCGAGCCGCCCTCCCGCAGGGGCGTCACATAACGGGTGGCTTTGATCTTTTCGAGCACCCGGCCAGGCTATCGGCTCGGGCCGCCGGGCGACCTGCCACCCGGCACGCGGGCCCGGTACGGGGCCTTGTACGAGGTCGTGCCGTGCCGGGCGTGCGCGTCGGGCGAGGCGTCACATTTTCGAGACGACCTCCTCGGCGAAGCGCTCCATGGTGGCGACCTTGAGCTCGATGCCCTCGCCGTACCTGGCCTTCTCCTCGGGGGTGGCGAGCCACCAGGGCGCGGCCATCGTTCCGGTCACCCCCTTGTCGGCCAAGCGGCGGTAGGTGGCGGCGTCGGGCATGACCGCGAGTGGTGCGATGATCTGCAGGGCGTCTTCCGCCCTGCCGTACTCCTTGAGGTAGCGCCGCAGGTCGGCGAGGACCGGGTCGAGCCGCTCCTCGGTGTAGATCCGGTTGCCCATCCAGCCGTCACCCGTTCTGGCCGCGCGCCGCAGCGCCGCCTCGCTGTCGCCGCCGACGAAGAACGGCACGGGCGCGGAGGGTACCGGGGAGATCGAGAGCGGGCCGTAGTCGTAGTGGGTGCCGTGGTGGGCGACGGTGCCGCCGGCCCAGAGTTCACGCAGGGCCGGGATCATCTCGTCCAGTCTGCGTCCCCGGGTGTGGAAGTCCTGGCCTGTCTGGACGAACTCCTCCTTGCACCAGCCGACGCCGACGCCGAAGGTCACCCGGTTCCCGGACAGGACCGCGGCCGTGGAGACCTGCTTGGCGACGGTGAACAGATCACGGGCCGGGGCGATGTAGACGTTGGGCGCGAAGCGCAGGGTGGTGGTGACGGCGGCCATAGCGCCGATCGTCACCCACACGTCCGGCCAGTGCGTCTCGGCGTTCCAGCGGGGGGCGCCGGTGCTGGAGTAGGGATAGGGCGACTCGAAGTCGGCATAGAAGATGTGGTCCGACAGGGTGAGCGTGTGAATGCCGCACCGCTCCGCGGCCCTGGCCAGTTCGACGAACTGGCCGGTCTCGACGAACGACGCGCCAAGCCAGAACTGCACGGATCCTCCCAGGCTCCGAAATGCTGAAATTTCGATAGATGTTCCCGGGGTAGCCGGGTGCCGTCCCTGTCCTTCCTCCCCGGAGACGCCCGAAGGGTGGGGACCTCTGGAGGGCCGAATCAGCGAAAGGTCAGTCGGAGAACTCGGGGATGACCTTGGTGGCGAACAGTTCCAGGTTGCGCTTGACGGTGTCGAGGGGCAGGACGCCCTGCTGACCCTGCATGAACAGGCCGAACCACTCCAGATCCGGCATCCGGTCGAGCATCCGCTGGATGCCGCGCTTGACGTCGTCGGGGCCGCCGAGCAGGGCCATCTCGACCTCGTTCATGCGCTTGAAGTCGCCCTTCTCGGGGCTGATCGGCTGGTGCCTGTCGTCCTCCTTCTTCCGCAGGACCTCCAGGTAGCCGAACGGCCCGAAGAAGGCGGCGAAGTCCTTCTGCATGCTCTTGCCGTAGGTGGCGATGGCCTCCTCCTTGGTGCCGGCCATCCCGACGATCTTGAGGATGCCGGTGTGCTCGCCCAGCTTGTAGTCACGGCCGCACTTGGCCGACTCCTCCTGGTAGAGCCTGGCCTTGGCGGCGTGGTCGTCGGGGTTCGGGGTGAACATCCACGGCAGGATGTCCTCCTGTGCGGCCCTGATCACCGAGCGGTCGGAGATGGTGAACGGCTGCCACAGCTCCGGGTAGGGGTTCTGGTACGGCCGGGGGCAGACCGAGACCGCCTGGATCTTCCCGTTCTCGTCGAGCTCCCCGGGGGCGCCGAACGTCCTCGTCCACTCCTGCGCCGCCCAGCCCTCGATCCCGTCGAAGGGCGAGGGGACCTCGTAGTCGAGCACGTCGGACTTGTAGCGGAGCGTCTCCTGGGTCCAGGCCATCTTCATGATGTTCAGCACCTCGCCGAACACGTCGAAGTTGCGGTTGTCAGAGCTCGACCCATCGGACCTGGCGGCCGAGGTGTGCCAGCGCTGCCCCAGCACGTTCATCCAGCGGTTCTGGTAGCCGCGGGCCACGCCGAGCCGCAGCCGCCCCTTGCTGAACTGGTCGAGCAGGGCCACGTCCTCGGCCGCCCTGATCGGGTCCCAGGCCGGCAGTACCAGCCCGAGCGGGGCGAGCAGGATGCGCTCGGTCCTGGCCGCCAGGTCGGTCAGGAACATCAGCGGGTTGACCGAGAACTCGAAACCCTCGGAGTGGAAGTGGTGCTCGGTCATCATCAGCGCGTCGAAGCCGATCCGGTCGGCGTGGACGGCGATCTCGCGCACCTCGTCCAGCAGCTTCTGGTAGGACTCGGTGTCGCGCCCGATCGGCCTTCTGGCCTTCGCGTTCTCCTCCTGGCTGTAGCCCGAGCCGGGGATCTGCGGGTTGAGCATCAACGAGAACTTCACGGCAGGCTCCTTAGCCAGTTGGTGACGACGATGAGGAACTCGCCCGGACGCTCCTCGTGCAGCCGGTGACCGCTGCCCTCCCAGACGACCGCCTTGGAGTGCGGGTCCTTGAACAGCCCGGCCTCCCACGCCGCCTGGGCGGGGTCGAACCAGAAGGTGAGCACCGGGCAGGCCCGGCGCGCGAGGTAGTCGTCGGAGTTGGGGCGCAGGCCGAGCGCGTCCGGGCCGCCGAACATCGCCTCGAAGGCCTGGAGGAGTACGTGCGGGGGCGTGGCGAGGATCCGGCGCCGGTGCCACTCGCGCAGCCACTCGGGCGTGGCGGCGGTGTGGGTCCACTCGTCGTTGCGCAGCGAGACCCCCACGACGTCCTCGCGCATCCGCTCGATCAGGGTGGGGAGGTATTCGCTCAGCGCGCCCGTGAAGCCGTAGCCGGGATCGACCGTGACCAGCGCCCTGACCAGCGAGGGGTACTCCACGGCGAGGTGCGAGACGATCTGGCCGCCCATCGAGTGGCCCACGGCGACGCACGACTCCACCCCCAGGGTGGTGCAGAGCCGGGCGAGGTCGTCGGCCATCCGCCGGGGGGTGTTGCCGGTCTCGGGCGCGGAGGAGTAGCCGTGCCCGCGCACGTCCACCGCGATCACCCGATGGTCCCTGGCGAGGGTGGGGATGTGGTGGACCCACTCGTGGGAGTCGGCGCCCAGACCGTGGACGAGCAACAGCGTCGTGTCGCCGGAGCCGTCGTCGGTGTGGAACAGCCGGACGTCGCCCAGATCCGTGAACGCCATCAGCGTCCTCCCGTGAGGATTGCCGTGTCCGCCGGCCGCGGTGCTCAGCCGTGCTCGGTGAACGCCTCGTCTTTGGTGACGTGAGCAAGCTACCCTAGGGATGATAAACGAGCAATCGCTTGGTTAACCAAGCGGGTCCGCTTGGCCGGCACGTTCCCTCGGTGACCTGGGGGGACGGCGGGGATACGGGAAAGAATGTCCGGCGAAGGCGGGGTGTCCGGCCGAGAGGCGAGACACCCGCCGGGGGTCCGGACGCGAAGACGGAGGCGCTGATGCGGCTGGGTGTCACGATGTTCGCCACCGACCGGTCCATGCCGGTCGCGGAGCTGGCCAGGGCGGCCGAGGCGCGCGGGTTCGCCTCCCTCTACCTGCCGGAGCACACGCACATTCCCGTCTCCCGCCGTACGCCCCCGGCGGCGGGGCAGGCGGTGCTCCCCGAGGAGTACCGGCGCACGCTCGACCCGCTCGTCGCGCTCTCCCACGCCGCCGCCGTGACGAGCGAGATCACCCTCGGCACCGGCGTCATGCTCGTCGCCCAGCGCGAACCCCTGGTCACCGCAAAGGCCGTCGCCACCCTCGACCACCTCTCCGGCGGCCGGGTGGTGCTCGGCATCGGGTTCGGCTGGAACGTCGAGGAGGTCGAGGATCACCTCGGCCCGCAGGGCTTCGGCTCCCGCCGCGACGTGGCCCGCGAGCACATGCTGGCGATGAAGGCCCTGTGGAGCCGGGAGGAGGCCGGGTTCGACGGCCGCCACGTCGGCTTCGAGCCCTCCTGGTCCTGGCCCAAGCCGGTCTCCGGTCCCCCCGTCTACGTGGGCGGGGGTGCGGGCCCCAAGCTCTTCGCCCACGTCGCCGAGTACGCGGACGGCTGGATGCCGATCGGCGGCCGGGGCATCAGGGCCGCCCTCCCCGCCCTGCGCGAAGCCTGCGACAAGGCGGAACGCGAGATGGTCAAGGTCGTCCCCTTCGGCACGCTCCCCAACGCGGAGAAACTCGACTACTACTCCGAACTGGGCGTCGAGGAGGTCGTGTTCAGTCTCCCCAGCGCCGAGGCCGACCAGGTCCTCCCCGTCCTCGACGAGTACGCGACCTTCCTCCGCTGACCGGCCGCGGCCCGGCCGCTCCCGGAGGGCACGAGGTCGTGGACCTGTCCGGGGCGCCGACTCCGGGGGAACGACGCACCGGGGTCTGGTCCCGCGGGCCGTACCGGATGACCGGCCCGGCACCGGCTCTGCGCTGGGCATCGGCGATTCGGGGGGTCTGTTGGGACTTGCCCTGACCTGAGCATCACATGAACATCACGGTGAGGAAGAGAAGACCTGTCTGCCCGTTGACTGTCGGCGATGCTTCTTCTTGAGTGAGAAGGGTGGCGGCGAGGGGAGGCTCGCGTGCCGTATGCGCAGCCGCTCAGAACGGGGGATCCGGCGGCGCTCGGTGAGTACGAGATCATCGGGCGGCTCGGAGAGGGAGGCCAGGGAGTGGTCTATGTCGGGGTGCGCCCCGACACCGGATCAGAGCCCTACGCGGTCAAGCTTCTGCACGGCTCGGTAGGGGAGAACCCTGAGATCTTCCTGCGCGAGGTCGAGCTGGCGAAGCAGGTGGCCCGGTTCTGCACGGCCCAGGTGATCGACGCCGGGCTGGACGGCGACCGGCCCTACATCGTCAGCGAGTACGTCGACGGCCCGTCGCTCCACCGCGAGGTCGCGGTCAGCGGGCCCCGCGAGGGAGGCAGGCTGGAGCGTCTGGCCATCGGCACGGCCACCGCGCTCGCGGCCATCCACCGGGCCGGGATCGTGCACCGCGACTTCAAGCCGCAGAACGTGCTGCTCGGCCCGGACGGGCCGAGGGTCATCGACTTCGGGCTGGCCAGGGCGCTGGACGCGGCGGCCACCCAGAGCGGGCGCGGTGCGGGTACTCCGGCCTACATGGCGCCCGAGCAGGTGGAGGGCGCCGAGATCAACCCGGCGGCCGACGTCTTCGCCTGGGGTGCCACGATATGTTTCGCGGCCAACGCCCAGGCGCCCTTCGGCCAGGACTCGATCGCGGCGGTGCTGAACCGGATCCTCACCGCCGCCCCGCAGCTGGGTCGCCTCGACGGGCTGCTCGGAGCCCTGGTGGTCGACTGCCTGGACAAGAATCCTCGTAACCGTCCCAGCAGCCGGGAGTTGCTGCTCGCGCTGCTCGGCGACGACGGGCGCAGGTCGGTGCTCGACTCCCGGACCCCTCCGGTGCCCGGCGGTCTCGCCCTGCGGGCCGGCTCCGGCGGGTCTGACGCCTCGGACCCGTCCGGCGTGTCCGGTCCCGCCGGTTCCTCGGATCCGCCCGGCTCCTTCGAGGTGCCGGGCCTCGCGGGGAGGTCGCGCCCGTCCGGGTCCGCCTGGCGGGCGATGTCCGGTGGGCGCGGGCACTTCACCGAAGGCGAGGACTTCGACGAGCCTCGGACTCACCCGGGGCGGGCGGCCACCAGGGCGTCGATGGCGGTCTCCGGGGCGCTGCTGGTGAGCGCCGCGGTGCTGGTGGGGGTGCTGGTCCCGGCACTGAGCGGTGTCGCACCGAAAGGCGCGGTGGCACCGTCGGCGGTTCCGGTGGTGGAGACCAGTCCCCAGGTCGAGGCGGCGCCGCAGGTGAGCAGGACGAGTCCGCCGATCAGGCCCCTCCCGACGGACCCGGCCAGGCCTCCGCGCGCGGAGGGTGTCGGATCCTCCCCGCTGCCACCGTCCGAGGTCACCACGGTCGTGCCGGCCCTCGTCGGGCTGGACCGCTCCGGGGCGGCGCGTCTGATCAAACAGGCCGGGCTGGTCGCCGGGACCGTCCAGGCGGTCAACTCCGACCGGCCGGTCGGAGAGGTGCTCGCGAGTGATCCGGTGGCGGGGACCACGCTGCCGAGGAAGGGCAGGGTCAACCTGGAGGTCTCCGCGGGGATCCAGGTGCCCACGCTGGTCGGCCTCGCCAGGAGTGCCGCCCAGGCGGCGCTCGCCCAGGCCGGGCTGGTCGCCGGAGAGGTGAGTACGCGCTGCTCGGACCAGCCGGCCGGGCGGGTGCTGGCGAGCATCCCCGGCGCGGGCAAGCACGTCTCGCCGGGCGGTGCGGTGGCGCTCGTCATCTCCAGGCACGGTGCTTCGGTGCCGTCGATCACCGGCCAGAGCGCGGCCGATGCCTCGAACACGCTCGGCGGGGCGGGTTTCGCGGTACGGACCCGGGCGCGGCTGGTCACCGACGACGCTCAGGACGGTGTGGTGCTGGCGCAGAGCGTGGCGCCGGGCACCTGTGCCAGGCCGGGCGCGACGGTCGTGATCACCGTCGGTGTGGCGGGTCAGAGCGGGCCCGGTCCGGGGCCGGATCCGAGCAGCGGCCCGGGCGAGACCACCGCGCCTCCCGATCCACCCGACTCGCCGGTTCCCGTACCCGGGGAGGCGGCTCCCTCGGGATGACGGCATCCCGGTACGGCGTCACGGTACGGCGGCGGGCCGGGGCGATGGGCGCCCGCGGGACGGCGAGGTAGCGGCCAGGGCGGTGGTCAGCAGGGTCTTCCTGACCTCCTCCTGGGGGAGGTCGATCGTCTTGACCACCCCGTACTGGAGCGACCCCAGCAGGGCCCAGGCCCAGACCCGGCGGTCGGGATCGGGGTCGGGTCCGGCCAGCCGGTGGTAGATCTCGTCACGGAAAGCACGGATGATCTCACCGGGGGAGCCGGGCGGCGCGTCGTCGGCGCCGCCGAGGTCCTCCATGATCAGCCGGATGATCGCCCGGTACCTGACCACGAAGGTCACCAGAGCCTCGATGAAGGCGCGGTCGTCGTCGAAGTCGCTCTCGATCAGGACCATGATGTCCTCGGCGGCGGGTGCGAGCAGTTCGGTGGCCAGCCGGTCCTTGGGATGGAAGTGGTAGGCGACGGCGGTCTTCGTCAGGCCGACGGCCGCGGCGATGTCGGCCAGCGAGGTCGCCGCGTAGCCGCGCTCGGCGAACAGCCGGCGAGCGGCGTCGAGGATCCGGCCGCGCGTGTCGTGTCCATGCTCAAGTGTGGTCATCGTCTCAATCCCACGCTATTGGGGACATTTCCCAATTGGCGCGCCTACTCTCGTATCGTAGGTTCTGTACGACCGTACAGTACGGTGTTTCAGGCACATTTCAGACTTTAATAGGGCGGTCACCGAATGTCTGGTTTGCTGGGGCGGCTGGGGAGTTGGTGCGCGCGGCATGGCAAGGCGGTGCTGGCGCTGTGGGTGGTCGCCGCGGCACTGCTGATGGCGGGATCGGTGCTGTTCCCCGGACCGGCCACCAACGACACCAGCCTCCCCGGCACCGACACCCAGCGGGCGATGGACCTGCTGAAGGACGGTTTCGGCCCCGGTTACGAGATGGGGGGGTCGGTTCAGCTCGTCCTCTACTCTCCCGACGGCTCCCTCCTCGCCGAGCCGAGGAAGAGCGCGGTGGAACGTGCCGCGGAGCAGATCCGCAAGGTCGCGCATGTGGTGGAGGTGACCCCTCCCTCCCGGACGGGCGGGATCGCGCCCAGCCTGGAGATCGGTTTCATCGCGGTCAAGCTTGAGGGGCACGACACCACCAAGACGGCCGAGACCGCCAAGCTCCTCGTCGAGGCGGCCGAGCCCGCGCGGGCGGCGGGCCTGGAGGTCGTGCCCGCCGGCTCGTCGAGCCCGGCGAACAAGGAGATCAAGACCGGGACGAGCGAGATCATCGGTGTGGTCTGCGCGTTGCTGGTCCTGCTGTTCGCGTTCGGCACCCTGGTCGCCGCGATGATTCCGATCTTCGTCGCACTGGTCAGCATCGCGACCGGGCTCGGCACGATCGGCCTGCTCGGCCACCTGGTGGACGTGCCCAAGCAGGCGCCGATCCTGGCGACGATGATCGGCCTCGGCGTCGGCATCGACTACGCGCTCTTCCTGCTCAGCAGGTACCGCAAGCTGCTGGCCGACGATGTGCCCGTCCACGAGGCGATCCGCCGGGTGGTCGCCAGTTCCGGCGGCGCGGTGGTGTTCGCCGGCGGCACGGTGATCATCGCGCTCAGCGCGCTGATGCTCGCCGACTTCCCCATGCTGCAGACGCTCGGCTGGATCACCGGCATCTCGGTGGTCTGCGCGGTGATCACCGCCGTCACGCTGGTCCCCGCGCTGCTCGGGATGCTCGGACAGCGGGTCAACGCGTTCCGCCTGCCGTTCATGGGGCGCCGGGGCAGCCACGGCTCCTCCGGCTGGGGTTCGCTGGGCAACTGGGTGGCCAGGCGGCCCTGGAGCGTGCTCGCGCTCAGCCTTGTGCTCCTGGGAGCGCTCGCCGCCCCCGCCCTGGGACTCAAGCTGGGCACGCTCGACAACGGCTACGGCGACCGCGGCACCGATGCGCGGCGCTCCTACGAGCTGCTGCAGGCCGGGTTCGGACCCGGTATGAACGGCCCGCTCGTCGTGGTGGCGGATCTGGAGACCCCGGTCGTCGACCGGAAGCCCGCCCCGGCCATATTGCAGAACCTGAAGGATCGCGTCGAGGGTGTCGAAGGGGTGGCCCACGTCGGCGACCCGGTGCTCAACGAGCGCGGCACGGCGGCCCTGATCCAGGCGATCCCCGACTACGCCCCCAGTGACCCCCGGGCGCTGGAGGTGGTCAAGGCGGTCCGCGCGATGGAGTTCGACGGAGCCAAGGTGCACGTGGGCGGTGAGGTCGCGGGCATGGCCGACGCCAACTCCAAGATCGCCGCACGTACCCCGCTGGTCGTCGGCGTCGTGGTCCTGCTGAGCGCGCTGCTGCTGCTCCTGGCGTTCCGCTCGCCGGTCGTCGCGATCAAGGCCGCGGTGATGAACCTGATCTCGCTCGGCGCCGCGTTCGGTGCGCTCTCGCTGGTCTTCTCCCTGGGCCTCGGCAGTGGCCTGGTCGGCATGGACCCGCCGGTCAACGTGGACGCCTCCTATCTGAGCACGCTCTTCTTCACGGTGCCGATCGACAGCTACATCCCGCTGATGCTGTTCGCGATCCTGTTCGGCCTGTCGATGGACTACGAGGTCTTCCTGCTCACCGCCGTGCGGCAGGCGTACCTGAAGCACGGCGACAACCGCAGGGCGGTGGCCGAGGGGCTGGGGTCGACCGGCCGGGTGATCACTTCCGCCGCCCTGATCATGGTCTCGGTCTTCGTCGCGTTCGTCGCCTACCCCGACCCGATGGTAAAGATCTTTGGTGTCGGCCTGGCGGTGGCCATCGCGGTGGACGCCACGATCATCAGGGGCCTGCTGGTCCCGGCGACCATGGTCCTGCTCGGCAGGTTGAACTGGTGGTGCCCCGCCTGGCTGGACCGTCTCCTGCCCAACCTCTCCATCGAGGGTCAGGAGGAGGACGAGGAGGCCGAGGAGCCGAGCAGGGAACTGGTCGGCGCGGGTCGCGGCTGAGTCGCGGCGGCGACCGGGGAGGTCGTGCATGAGGGCGGCGGTCAGTCGAAGACGATGACGCTGCGGGCCACCGCCCCCTCGCGGACGTGCCGGATCGCCTCGTTGATCTCCTCCAGCGGAAGGCGCTCGCTGACCAGGCGGTCGAGGTCGAGGCGGCCGCGCAGGTACTGCTCGGCGAGCATGGGCAGATCCCTGATCGGGGCGGCGTCGCCGCCCTGGGTGCCCATCAGGCGCCTGGAGGCGAACAGCAGGCCCGGTTCGACACTGATCGGCTCCCCCTGCGGCGGGCTGCCGACCATCACCGTCGTACCGCCGGGCTGGGTGGAGGCGAGGGCGGTGCCGAGCACGCCGGCCACGCCGGTCACGTCGAAGGCGTAGTCCACGCCGCCCCTGACGATCTCGCCCACCTGCTTGGGCAGGTCGGTGACGAGGATCGTGTGGGTGGCGCCGAACTCCTCGGCCAGCTTCAGCTTCTGTTCGGCCACGTCCGCGGCGACGATGGTGGTGGCTCCGGCCAGCGCGGCGCCCTGGACGACGTTCAGCCCGACCCCGCCGCAGCCGACCACCAGCACGCTGGAGCCGGGGGTGACCCGCGCGACGTTCAGCACGGCGCCGACGCCGGTGATCACCCCGCAGGCCAGCAGGCACATGGTGTCGAACGGCGCGTCTTTTGCGATCCTCACGCACATCGCCTCGTTGACCACGGCGTACTCGGCGAACGAGCCGATGCCGATCATCGTCCTGGCGCCGTCGCCGTCCACGGTGATCCGGGTACCGCCGTCGCGCATCGTACCCATGATGGCCGCCGTCCTGGCGGGGCCGCCGCACAGGTGGAACCGGCCGGCGCCGCAGTTGCGGCAGCGCCCGCAGGCGCCGTTCATCGCGATGATCACATGGTCGCCGGGCCTGACGCCGGTCACCCCGGCTCCGGTGCTCTCCACGATCCCGGCGCTCTCGTGGCCGAGCACGAAGGGAAGCCGTCGCACCACCGGGCTCTTGCCGTCCAGCGCCTTGATGTCGGACCCGCAGACGCCGGAGGCCTTGATCCGCACCCGCACCTCGCCGGGGCCCGGATCGGCGATCTCGACCTCGCGTACCTCCAGCGCCGTGCCGAACCCGGTGAGTACGGCCGCACGCATCAACATGTCCGCTCCCGTCGAGCCGAGGGCCCCGTGCGCTCCGCACGTTGGCCCGGAGCGGCATTATAAGCAAGCAATTGCTTGGTTATCTACTGTTTCGGGGCGTCGCCGCCCGCTCCTCCCCGCCTTCCGGAGGGTCGTGTGGCCGGTGTGGGGGGTGTGGTGATCTTCCATTGACACCCCAGGATGCCAAATCTACGCTGACGAAACCAAGCGAGCGCTAGGCCAAATTGTGGCGGGCGCGCGCCGCACGGCACGGCACGGCAGGGAGCGACCTATGAGACGGCAGGCAGTGCGACTCATCGGCCTGGTGGCCGCGGCGGCGCTCGCCGCAGGCGGCTGCGCGGCCGAGCAGAAGGCCGCGGGGGGCGGTGGCTCCGAGGGGGCGGCAGGAGTGACCGCCACGACGGTCAAGGTGGGCGGAGTGCTCACCAAGACCAGCGCTAGCGGCTACTCCACCAAGGACGCGGAGATCGGGGCCAGGGCCAGGTTCCAGCGGGCGAACGAGGCCGGTGGCGTGCACGGGCGCACCATCGAGTTCATCGGGGCCGAGGACGACAACCAGGACGCGGCCAAGGGTGACGCGGCGGCCAAGAAGCTGGTTCAGAAGGACCGGGTGTTCGCGCTGGTCCCCGTGCACGCGCCCAACTTCGGCGGCGCGACCTTCCTGGAGCAGCAGGGCGTGCCGTGGTTCGGCTGGGCCACCGGGCCGCAGTGGTGCGGCACGAAGACGGGCTTCGGCTACAACGGCTGCCTGGCGCCGCAGCCGGGCGCGGGCTCGCAGACCTGGTGGGGCAACCAGATGGCCGAGCTCATCGGCGGTTCGGCGGGCAAGAGCGTCTACGTCCAGACGAGTGACTCCAGCGGCAGCAAGTACGGGGGCAAGACCATCTCGCAGTCCTTCGAGGCCGCGGGCTTCAAGCTGGTCGGCCTCAACTCGGGTCTGCCCGCCGCGGCCCCGCCACCCGACTGGCTCCCGTACGTCAACAAGATCATGACCTCCGACGGCGGCGGGCCGCCGGACCTGGTGGTCTCGATCATCGCCGGCACCAAGTTCAACGTCGGCCTGTACGGCGCGCTGAAGAAGGCGGGCTACCAGGGCCTGATCTCCGACGCGACCAGTTACGACGCCGCGATCCTGGCGGACCCGGCGATCGCCCAGGCGCTCGAAGGCGTGATCGCGGCCCCCATGTTCGAGCCCTTCGAGTCGCAGGCCCCGGAGATCGCGCAGCTCAAGGCGGACGTGGCGAAGACCGCACCGGGGACCCAGCTCACCCAGCATCTGGCCATCGGCTACTGGGCGGCCGACATCTTCCTCAAGATCCTGGAGCAGACCGGCAAGGAGCTGACCAGGGAGAGATTCCTGGCCGCGGCCAACGGCTCCTTCGACTACGAAAATCCCGGCTTCGGCAGGATCCGCTATCCCAAGGACCACACCGAGCCCAACGGCTGCGGCGCCCTGGTCAAGCTGGAGGGGGGTGCCTTCAAGGTGGCCAAGAACATGAAGTGCTTCGACAACGTCCCGCTGAAATAGCGGGCGCGGGCTTGCCGCTCACGCGTCTGGCGGGCCATGTGAGCGGCGAGCCGGGGGCACCCCCGGCCGCCAGGCCGGCCCTCACCCGTCAACCCCACCATCCGACCGTCGTCCTCCTCGGGGACCGGTACGACCGGTCCCGCAGGCGAACGGGTCACACCCGTGAGCAGTCAGCAACCAGGCGCGAAATCCCGGGGTGAAGGCCCTTATGTCCGAGCTTGTTGGTTACATTCTCAGCGGCCTCGTCACCGGAGCCGTCTTCGCGGTCATGGCCTCGGGGCTGACCCTGTCCTACGCGGCGACGGGCGTGTTCAACTTCGCTCACGGGGCCATCGGGTTCCTGGCCGCGCTGCTGTACTTCGAACTCAATGTGGGTCTCGGGCTGCCCGCCTGGGCGGCCGGGGTGGTCGCGGTGGCGCTCTTCGCGCCGCTGCTCGGGTACCTGCTGCACAGGGTCATGTTCCGCGGCCTCGCCCAGGCGGGGGAGACGGCGCAGATCGTCGGGACCATCGGCCTGACGATCGCGCTGCCGGCGCTCGGGCTGCTGGTCGTCGACCTGGTCGCCGAGCCGCTCGGGCTGCCACGTGCCGACGCGACCTCGCTGCCGCGCGGCCTGGGCCCCTACCCGGCGGCCACCTACGCCTTCGGCGCCGTCCGCCTCGACTCCGACCAGCTCATCACCTTCGCCTTCGCGGTGCTGGCCGCCGTGGGGCTGTGGGCCTTCATGCGGCACACGCCGTACGGCCTGAGGATGCGCGCCTCGGTGGACTCCCGCGGGCTGGCCACCCTGCGCGGGATCGACGTCGACGCCTCCTCGGCCATGGCCTGGACGCTCAGTTCGACACTCGCCGGGCTCGCCGGGGTGCTGGCGGTCTCGACCCTGGGCCTGGACTCCACCGCGTTCACCGTGATGCTGTTCGTCTCGGCGACGGCCGCGGTGTTCGGCCGGCTCCGGTCGATCCCATGGACGTTCGCGGCCGGGCTCGGGCTCGGCGTGGTGCAGAACCTGGTCGCGGGGTACGCGGACTTCGCCGAGGACGTCACCGGACTGCGCACGGCGGTACCGGTGATCCTGCTGTTCGTCGGGCTGATCCTGCTCAACCGGTCCAGGGGCCGCATCGCGGGGTCCGCCGCCGAGGACGCGCCGCCCCCCGACCACCTGGCCGACCTGCCGCCGTGGCGGCGGCGCCTGCCGTGGGTGCTCGGCCTGGTCGCGCTGCTGGCCTGGACCCTCACCCGCCCGGCCGACGACTTCTCCGTGAGCGTGGTGGCCCAGGGGCTCGTCCTCGCGCTGATCTTCTGCTCCTTCGTGGTCGTCACCGGCATCGGCGGCATGGTCAACCTCGCGCAGGCGTCCTTCGCCTCGATGGCCGCGCTCACCTGCGGCTGGGCGTTCTCCTCCGGCCTGCCCCTCCCGGTGGCGATCCTGCTGGGGGTACTCGGCGCGACGGCGGTCGGCGTGCTCGTCGCGCTGCCCGCCCTCCGGCTGGGCGGCCGGGTCCTCACCCTGGCGACGCTCGCCCTCGCCCTCCTCGCCGACCAGGTGCTCTTCCAGATCGACGAGTTCAGCAACGGCACGATCGGCTGGCCGCTGCCCGCCCTCGGACTGGGTTTCGCCGACACCACCGACCCCCGGGTACGGGTCCTGCTGCTGCTGGCCCTGATCGGGCTGGTCGGGCTCCTGGTGCGGAACCTGGAACGGTCGGCCTCAGGCCGGGCGGTTCTGGCGGTCCGCTCCGCGCCCGCCGCCGCGACCACCTCCGGCATCTCGGCACCCCGTACCAAGATCATGCTCTTTGCCCTGGCCTCCGGGATCGCGGGGCTGGGCGGAGTGCTGTTCGCGATCTCCAAGGGGTCGGTGACGGCCACCGACCTGCCGGCCTTCTCGGGTTTCGTCTGGCTGGCCGTGGTGGTCCTGCAGGGCGTCCGCAGGATCGGCGGCGCGGTGCTCGGCGGGTTGATCGCCGCGATCTTCCCCGAGCTGCTGGCCGGGTGGCACGTCTCCGCGCACGTCGGGGCGATCCTCTTCGGGGCCGGCGGGATGATCCTGGCCAGGCATCCGGACGGGGTGCTCGCCCAGCTGGGCGAGGCCCGCCACCGCCGCCGCACGCGCGGTGACCGCGCCGCGGCCCTCCGGCGCGAGACACCCGCGCGCGAGGGGGCCGTCCCGGCGGTGCAGGTGACGAACGGGACCGGCCACCGCCCGGTCACCGCACCGCCGCGGGCCCCCGCCGTCGAGGACGCGCTGTTCCGGCTGGAGGGCGTGGTCGCCGGGTACGGGGACGTCACAGTGCTGCGCGGGGTGGACCTCGCGGTACGACCGGGAGAGGTGGTGGCGCTGCTCGGCGCGAACGGCGCGGGCAAGTCCACCACCTGCGCGGTCGCCGCAGGGGATCTCCGGGTGACGGCGGGGCGGGTGGTCCTGGACGGGGCCGACGTGACCTCCTGGCCCGCCCACCGCCGGGCGCGGGAAGGTGTGCTGCTCGCACCCGAGGGGCGCGGTGTCTTCCCCGGACTGACCGTGGACGAGAACCTGCGGACCTGGCTCGCCGATCCAGGTCCCGTCTACGAGCGGCTGCCGCAACTCGCCAGGCGCCGGGGGCTTGCCGCCGGGGCACTCTCCGGTGGTGAGCAGCAGCTGCTCACCCTGGCTCCCGCCCTGGTCAGGCCGCCTCGGGTACTGATCGCCGACGAGCCCTCGCTCGGCCTGGCACCGCTCGTCGTCGAGCAGGTCTTCGAGGTCTTCGCCGAGCTGCGCGAGCGCGGCGTCGCGCTGCTCCTGGTGGAGGAGAAGGCCACCTCGGTGCTCGAACTCGCCGACACCGTCGCGTTCATGCGCCTGGGCAGGGTCACCTGGACCGGCCCCCGGGCCGAGGTGGACGGCGCCAGGCTCACCGCCGCCTATCTGGGGGTGTCGTGACAGGAGAGATGAGGTGGCGATGAGCGCGGCGTTGCGGGTCGAGGCCGTATCGGTCTCCTTCGGGGGCGTCCACGCGCTCACCGACGTCTCCTTCGAGGTGCCGGTGGGTCAGGTCTGCGGGGTGATCGGGCCCAACGGGGCGGGGAAGACCACGCTGTTCGACGTGATCTCCGGACTGCGCCGGCCGACCTCGGGTGCCGTCTCGGTGATGGGCCGCGAGAGCACGGGGACTCCGGCGGTGCGGCGGGCGCGTGCCGGGCTGCGCCGTACCTTCCAGCGGACCCAGGTGTTCGGCCGGTTGACCGTGGCGGACAACGTGCTGGCCGCGATGGAGTGGAGAGGCGGGGGAGGCGGGCTCCCGGCCGACCTGGTCGGCTGGCGGGGACGCCGGAGGCTGGAGCGGGAACGCGGGGAGCGGGTGGACGAGGTGCTGGAGCTCTGCGGTCTGAACGGGCTGCGCGACGCCTACGCGGCGGCACTGCCCGCCGGGTCGCGACGCCTGGTCGAGCTGGCCCGCGCCCTCGCGGACGCGCCGTCCCTGCTGTTGCTCGACGAGCCCACGTCCGGTCTCGACGCCGACCAGACCGCTCGTATCGAGGAGGTCATCGGGGCGTTGGAGACGACGATCCTGCTGGTCGAACATGACATGGGGTTCGTGATGGGCACCTGTGACCGTCTCGTCGTCCTCGACCTCGGCCGCGTCATCGCCTCGGGCGCTCCCGCCGAGATTCGCGAGGATCCCGTGGTCCGTGCCGCCTATCTCGGCTGACCTCGTTCTTCGCGCGGGTGGGATTCCGGGGCGATCGGGGGCCGCGCGTCGCGTATGGATTCGACACTCGCCGTTGTGGGCATATACTCACCCATACCTTGATCGCTTACTGGCGTGGGGTCGTCCTGCCCCTTGAGCGCCGGGATGGTTCCAGCATGTCGTCGGACGTTTCCGGCGATCCACCAGTGGCTTCCAAGTACTCCCCAAGTAGTCCCCGTCATGCTCTCGCCTCGGGAAGCAAGTTTTGGGGAGAGTACGAAAATGTGGGGAAGAATCAGCGCCGTCGCGGGCCTGGTGCTGGCGAGCGCGCTGGCACTGCCGGGTACAGCGGTGGCCAAACCCAAAGAGGTCGACGTCCCCGTCGGGACGTGGCTGGCCGCCAGGACGCACCCGTCCGTCCAGTTGACCTCGGTGTCCTACACGGCGGACGTGGCCGTGCCGACGCCCGAGGCGAACCTGGAGGCGATCAGGACCCTGACGCAGCAGGGGATCAGCGCCGTCCAGAGCGGCAAGATCTCCTCCGACGAGAACAGCATCTACCGCTGGGTCGTGCAGCAGATGGCCAAGAACCCGGGCCGCTACTTCTCGCCCGGCGGGCAGGAGCGGGTCGTCGAGGCGACGGCGGGCGGGCTGTGCACCGGCTGGTGGATCACGCCGGACGGCTACATGGTGACCGCGGCGCACTGCGTCGGCCAGGAGGACACCGAGCTGGCCCAGACCTTCGCGGCGCAGGCGCTCACGAAGATCAATGAGAAGGACGCCGCGGACCTGGTCACCAGCCTCGGCGACATCGCCTCCGACGAGGAGATCCTCCGGACCGCGACGAAGATCTTCCAGATCTGGAACGCGGAGAACATCAAGATCCGCAATGTCCAGAGCTCGCTCTCGCTGCTGCAGAGCCTGCCGGGCGGCGGCGTCGACAAGACCACCAAGACGGTGCCGATCGAGCTGGTCGCCAAGGGCACGGTCTACCCGGGCAAGGACGTCGCGATCCTCAAGGTCAACGGGCAGAACAACCTGCCGACCGTGCCGCTGGGCGAGGACTCGGACGTGCGCGTCGGCGACACCCTCTACATCAGCGGGTTCCCCGGCACCGTGACGCAGACCTCGATCTTCAACCTTGAGTCCAAGCTCGACCCGGCGTTCACCGAGGGCCCCTACAACGCCAGCCGCCAGACCCCCGAGGGGGTGCCGTACATCCAGACCCAGGCGCCCTCCTATCCGGGCAACTCCGGCGGTCCGGTGTTCAGCAAGGACGGCAAGGTCATCGGCATCCTGGTCGGCGGCCTGATCCAGCAGGACGGTGGTTCCACCGAGGGTGAGAGCTTCGTGCTGCCGGTCAGTATCGTCAAGGAGAAGCTGAACGAGAAGAACATCAAGCCGGCCGAGTCGACGACGACGAAGGCCTACAACGAGGCGCTCGACCTGTTCTTCCAGAACAGGTACGCAGACGCGCTGCCCAAGTTCCGCGAGGTGCAGGCGCTGCAGCCGAACCACCCGTACGTCGCCAAGTACATCAGCGACTCCCAGCAGGCCATCACCGCGGGCAAGGACGAGAGCGGCACCCCGATCCTGCCGTGGCTGCTCTGGGGTGGCGGCGGCCTGGTCGCCGCGTTCGTGATCGGCACCATCGTCGCGGTTACCAGGGGCAAGCGCCGCTCCAGGGGGCCGGCCTCCTTCCCGCCCGCTCCGTACGGGGTGCAGCCCGGTTACCCGGCGCAGTTGCCGGGTGGCCAGCCACAGTACGGCCAGCCACCCGGCCAGCCGCCATACGGCCAGCAGGGACAGCCGTACGGTGCGCCGCAGCAGTACCAGCAGCGGCCGCCCTACCCGCTCCCGGCGGGGGAGACCAGGGCGGTCCGCCCGCAGTCGCCGTACGGTCAGCCGCAGCCCCAGCAGGGGACTCCGGGCCCCGGGGCGAACACCCGGATCGCAGGTCTGGAGGCGGAGCTGGAGCAGTTGCGCCGGAACATCGGGCAGCGCCCGCCCGAGCAGCGCTGATCACGTCCGCTCGGGTGGCACCGCACCCCTGGGGAGCGCCGGCGGCGCTCGCCCGAGCGGAATCGGCGTCACCTGCCCGAATACGCCGGGCGGTCATCCGGACAACGGCGTCCGGGTAGCGGCGTTCGGACGGGTGACGCCGGGCGATCACTCGAACGGCGCCCCTCGCCCGAGGGGTGCCGTTCGAGTGCCGAGGCCCGGAGCGGAACCACCGCTCCGGGCCTTTCGCGGTACGGCCGCTGTACGCTCACCCAAGCGTGCGCTAGGTTGGTGTAGTGGATCTGGACTTCACTCCCGCGGAGCGGGAATTCCGGGCCGAGGTGCGGGACTGGCTGGCCCGGCATGTCCCGGCCGCCCCGCTGCCCTCGATGGACACCGGGGAGGGCTTCGAGGCGCATCGTGAGTGGGAGCGCCTGCTCGCGGCCGACAGGCTGTCGGTGGTCTCCTGGCCCGTCGAGTACGGCGGCCGGGGGGCGAGCCTGGTCGAGTGGCTGATCTTCGAGGAGGAGTACTGGGCGGCGGGCGCCCCCGGCCGGGTCGGCCAGAACGGCATCTTCCTGCTGGCCCCCACGATCTTCTCGTACGGCACGGCGGAGCAGCGGGAGCGCTTCCTGCCCGCGATGGCCAGGGCCGACGAGGTCTGGGCACAGGCTTGGTCCGAGCCCGAGGCGGGCAGTGACCTGGCCGCCCTGCGGTCCCGCGCGGAGCGGGTGGAGGGCGGCTGGCGGCTGTACGGGCAGAAGACCTGGAGCTCCCGGGCCTGCCACGCGGACTGGGGCTTCGGCCTGTTCCGGAGCGACCCCGCCTCGGCCAGGCACCGGGGCCTGACCTATTTCATGTTCCCGCTGGCCGATGTCACCGTACGGCCCATCGCCCAGCTCGACGGCGAGCACGGGTTCGCCGAACTGTTCTTCGACGGCGTCGAGATCCCCGACGACCTGGTGCTCGGCGCCCCCGGCGAGGGTTGGCGGATCGCGATGGCGACCACCTCCTCGGAGCGGGGCCTTACCCTGCGCAGCCCCGGCCGGTTCACGGCCACGGCCGACCGGCTGGTCCGGCTGGCCCGCTCGGATGGCACCGATCCCGTCCTGGCCGACCAGGTCGCCCGTGCCTGGCTGGACGCCGAGGCCTACCGCCTGCACACCTTCGGCACCGCCCGCCGTCTGGCGGCGGGGGAGGAGATCGGCTCCGCCTCCAGCATGGGCAAGGTCTTCTGGTCCGAGCTGGACGTGCGCATGCACACCCTCGCCCTGCGGCTCCTCGGCGAGCGCGGCCTCCTGGACGGCGGTGCCCCCGGGGCGGAGGACGGCGGACGCTGGCTGGACGGCTTCCTGTTCTCCCTGGCCGGACCGATCTACGCGGGCACCAACGAGATCCAGCGCAACATCATCGCCGAACGCGTCCTGGGGCTTCCACGATGAACTTCGCCTTCACCGATGACCAGCTCGCACTGGCCGCCACGGTCAGGGAGGTACTCGCCGCGCACTGCCCGGCTCGGGCCGCGCGGACGGAGCGGACCCCCGCCTGGTCACGGCTCGCCGAGATCGGACTGTTCGGGCTGTTGGTCCCCGAGGAACACGACGGCCTCGGGCTGGGACTCCTCGACGCGGTGCTCGCCTTCGAGGAGACGGGCAGGGTCGCACTCCCCGGTCCGGTGGCCGAGACGGCGGTGGCGGCCCCCGTGCTGCTCGCCGGTGACCCGCTGCTGGGCAAGCTCGCCGCGGGCTCGCTGCGGGTGAGCGTGCGCGTCGGCGACCAGGTCTACTCTCCCGACGCGGACCTGGCGGACCTGCTGGTCGTCGAGCGCGACGGCGTCCCGTACGCGGTGACGCCAGGGCGGGCACGGCTCACGCCCCAGTCGGGGGTCGATCGGAGCAGAAGGCTGTTCGCGGTGGATTTCGACCTGGAATCCGACGCGGAATCCGACGGTGTGACTCGGCTCACGGCCCCGGTGGCCCCCGCGATCCGCGCGGTCACCGTGGCGGTCGCCGCCCAGCTGGTCGGGGCGGCCAGGCATCTGCTGGAGACGAGCGTCGGCCACGCGTTGACCCGCAGGCAGTTCGGTGTCCAGATCGGGTCCTTCCAGGCGGTCAAGCACCTGCTCGCCGACGTGGCGGTGGCCGTCGAGTTCGCCGCGCCGCTGGTCTACGCCGCGGCCTTCGCGGTGGACAGGGGGCTGCCGACCGCCGGCCGGGACGTCGCCGCGGCCAAGGCCGCCGCCGGAGAGGCCGCCGAGCTGGCCGCCAGGACCGCGCTTCAGGTACACGGCGCGATCGGCTACACCGAGGAACTCGATCTGCACCTGTGGCTCGCCCGGGTGTGGTCCCTCTCCGCCGCCTACGGCGGCACCGCCCTGCACCGGTCCCGGCTGAGAGCCGAGATCCTCGGTTCCGCCGGACCGGTGAGGTGGCCGTGAGCCGGGAGGTCCCGGCCGGCCACGAGCGGGGCCGGCCATCGAGGGGGGCGTTGTGAGGTTCGGGGTCCCGCTGGGGCTGATCCATCCGGACGCGTGGCGGGACGTCGCGGTCGCCGCCGACGAGCTGGGGTTCGAGTCGGTCTGGCTGCCCGAGCACCTGGTGTTCACCACCGACCTGTCGCTGGCCGTCTATCCGGGAACCGACAGGCCGGGCATCTCCCCGGTCACCCCGCTCTTCGACGCCCCCGCCTACCTGTGCTGGCTGGCCGGGCTGACCTCGCGGGTACGGCTCGGCACCGCCGTGCACCTCTACGCGCTGCGGCATCCCTTCGTCTCCGCCCGCGCCTTCGCCACCCTGGACAGGGTCTCGGGAGGGCGGGCGATCTGCGGGGTCGGTGCCGGTTGGTACGAGGGGGAGTGGCTGGCGGCCGGGGTGGACTTCGCGACCCGGGGCCCACGCCTGGACGAGGCGATCGAGGTGACCCGGCGACTCTGGTCTGAGCCGGTCGTCGCGCACGCGGGCCGTTTCCACCACTTCCCCGAGGTCGCGTTCGAGCCCAAACCGGTCCAGGACCGGCTGCCGATCCTCGCCGGGGGCGAGTCGGGCGCGGCCCTGCGGCGGGCCGCCCGGCTCTGCGACGGCTGGATCAGCATGCCGCACTCCCTGGAGACGATCCGCCCGCAGCTCGACAGGCTCGCCGCGCTCCGCGACGACCGCCCCTTCTCGGTGACCGTGCACGCCTACGAGCTCGGCGGCCCCGCCGAGATCCCGCGCTGGGAGAGGCTCGGCGTGGACCGCATGATCGTCCGCCCCTGGCGACGCAGCCGCGACGCCGTGGCCGCGCTGGCCGCCTTCGCCGCCGATCATTTCTAGATTCGTCGGGTCCCTAGGCCGGCACCCCTGTCCTGCGGCGGCGTCCCCGGTAGCCGCTGTGCACCAGGACGTCGCCTGGTTCGGCGGATGAGGTGAGGGAGCCGGCCGAGGTGGCAGGACCGCCCCGGCCGCCCTGACCACTCCGGCCGCTCCGGGCCATGGGGAGGGAGGCGGAGATGGTGGCCGTTCTCGGGCCGGTGGCCAGGTGAGCGGGCATGGTGGAGCGGACGGGGTGGGCGGAATGGGCCGGGGTGGCCGGGATGGTGGTGGTGATCACAGAGTCGGCCCGGCGGTGGCGGCGGCCACGCAACGGAGCGTCCTGCACGAAGGTGGACGACTCCACCACGGGACGCTCGTGCAAACGACGCCTGCCCCGGTAGGGCGCGTTGGAACGGCCGGGAGTACCGGTCCGGCCGGCGGCGCGGCGGCGGCCCGGAGCCCTGCGGGACGGGGTGACCGGCGCGGTGCGCTCGGCGGCAAGGGCGAGCCGTACCCTCGACTGCTTGGCCCTGGTGTGCGCGATGATCGCCACCGCGGCGAGCAGCACCGGCGCGAGCACGGCGGGGGTGCCGAGCTCCGGGGGATACACGGTGAGATCACGGACGGTGGCGGTCGGCGAGACGGCGAGCGCGCTGGTGTCGGCGGTGGCGGCCTTGGCGTGCTTGCCCGGTGAGGTACGGCCGGCGGGGGCCGGTACCCGGGCCTGACCGGGCGTTCCGGTGACCGCCCGGTCACCGTCCGAGGTGTTCGCGGTGCCGCTCTGCCGCGACGTGGCGGTCCCGTCGCCGTTCCCCGAGACGGTCCCGCCGTCATCTCCCGAGGTGGTCTCGCCGCGGTTCCCCGAGGTGGCCTCCCGGCCGTTTCGGGCGGCTGTCCCGGTGGCGTGCCCGGGGGCCTGTCCGGCCTTGCCGGGGCCCGCGGACTCCGGGGTCTTTCTCGCGGGGACGGGGGCGGGGACCAGGGCGAGCAGGTCGGGTCCCGGATCGACCGCCACCAGGTTGCCGCCGCCACCGCCCCCACCCGCGGTGGCGGTGGTGGTGGCGGCGGGATCGAGAACCGTCTGCTTCTCGGTGGCCTCCCGGTCCAGCCGGGCCTTGATCTTCTCCGGATACCCGTAGCCGACGACCTTGCCGGTGTCGCGTTCCTTGCGCTTGGCGATCCCACCGTCGATGTTGCCCTCGATCGTGTGGATCCTGTTCCCCTCGACCCGGGTGACGATCCCCACGTGGTCGATGCCGTCGATCCTCTTCGAACCGCTCCAGTCGAAGAAGACGATGGCCCCGGGCCTGGGAGTGGTGCCCCAGGCGTCCTGCTGGCGAAACCACCGGGCGTGGTAGACGGTGTAGGCGAACTGGCCGACCCACTCCTGGTAGCCCAGCTTGGCGGCCGCCCAGGAGAGGTACATGTCGCACCAGGGGGCGGCGGTGTAGTCGGCGTCGAACTCGACGGTCCTGCCGTACCAGTCGCCGAACTTGGTGTAGCCGCCGCTCTTCTCGGAGTATCCGAGCTGGCTCTCCAGCAGCTTGATGAACTTCTGCATCTCAGGGGTCATATGAGGTTTCAGGGGGACCCCCGGCGGCCGTGCGGGCATGGTCGCTCCGCCTCGCGACCTGGCCACCGGGAGACGGGGTTGAGCGACGGCGCGTTCACGCGAGCTTCCCGAGGGACGGGTGGGACGCGTGCGGCGGCACCACTGGCCGGTTGTCTTCCGTGACGAGGGAGGTTACCCGGCCTCAAGGATAGGTCACGACAGTCTAAAGTGCGCGCAAAGTCACTCGAAGTCATATATCTAGACAAAAGGCGACGTCAGCGGGCTTTCGTGCGATCTTTCGCGGGCAGACCGTTCGGCGAAAAGATCTACGGGGCGGCCGCAACCGGAGCCGGGAGCGCCTGTCTCCGCTCGGATCGGTCCCGTTGACCATCCCCCCTGCCGAGGGCCGTCCTCTTTACCATCGGCGAAATGGGTATGGATATAGGTATTTATCCCGATATGACGGGATCGCTGCTGAGGGATGCTCGTCACATCGAAGGCTCAACTGCAACCAATGAAGGATCAAAGGTACGAGCCATGTGTCAGCACCAGCCGCGATGCCCTCTCGCAAGCGCCCCCGATCACGAAGCCGCGTCCCTCGTGGCCTTCCACCCCGAGCAGGGGTGGGGTCTGCTCTGCAACGGCGTCGTGGTCTTCGATGACACCGGAGCGCTCCTGCCGGACGGGCGGAGCACTCCCGTCCACGACATGTCCGCCCACCGCGTTCCGATGAGGCAGGCGGCATGAGTCCGGTCCGCGTTCCCACCGACCAGGGACCGGGCGCGCCACTCCAGCAGGTCACCCAGCCGTGGCCGGTCGCCGTCGGCGACGGCCGCGTGCGCGAGCCACACCCTGCGGAGGTGGCGTCCACGGCCCCCCGCCCCGAGAGGCCGGACGTGAAGGAGACGTCGTTCTCCCTCACGCCCGAGTCGTCATCCGTACCCCGGGCACGCCGGATGACCCGCGCCTGCCTGGCGGACTGGGGGCTGCGGGAGGAACACAGCACGGTCGCCGAGCTGCTCGTCAGCGAGCTGGTCACCAACGCGCTGCGCCACTCGCGGGGGACCATCAGGCTCGCCCTCTCCTTGGAGGACGGCCTGCTGCGCTGCGAGGTCGAGGACACGGACCCCGACCCCTCCCCGATCCAGGTGTGCCAGGCGCGCGAGGACGACGAGCGGGGCCGCGGGCTGTACCTGCTCGACCTGCTCTCCTGCTGCTGGGGTAGCGACCGCACCTGTGCGGGCAAGGCCGTCTGGTTCGAGCTCCCCGCGTACGCCGCCGCCGAGCGCTGACCGCGGGTCCGCCATATACGCCGGTCGACCCCCGCCGGGAGCCGGACCCACATACCACCTCCGAAGAGCGGAGGCCGAGTTCCCTGACTCGCCCTCCGCCGTCCGCCGGAGCCGACGAGATCGCCGCACTCGTCGGCTCCGGCGTCCCCCTTCCCTCCTCCCGTCAGGTGCCGGAGGGGCGGTTCTCGTCCGTGTCCCGGTTGCGCTCGCCGATCCAGACGGCGATCTGGGCCCGGGAGTGGAAGCCCAGTTTGGTCATGATGTGCTCGACATGACCCTCCGCGGTGCGCTGGGCGATCGTCAGCGAGGCCGCGATCTCCTTGTTGCTCAGTCCCCGGGCGACGAGCTGGGCGATCTCGGTCTCCCTGCGGGTCAGCGGGGACGGCGACGGCTCGGCCCTGCCGGGATGCCCGCCTGAGCGAGCGCCCTCGTCCAGGGCGAAGGCCAGCGCCTCGTCGCAGGACAGCCTCGCGCCCCGCCTGACGGTCGCGTCGAAGGCCACTTTCCCGAGGGCCTCACGCGTACGGGCCTCGCACTCGTCGTGGTAGTGCGTGAGGTGTCCGAACCCGGACATCGGTGCCCCGACCGCCTGCCAGATCGTCTCCAGGATCCCCAGCAGTACGGCCGCCCGCCGGTGGTCCCCCTCCGCGGCGGCGATCCAGGCCAGCACCTCCAGGTTGACGCCGAGGCCCAGCAGATCGTCGAGCGAGCGGTTGAACCTCAGGCTCTCCTTCTCCAGCTCGGTCGCGCGCCGGGCGTCGCCCCGGGACCAGACCCCGATGCCGAGCGCCATCATCGCGTAGGCCCGGTGCCAGCCCTCCCCGTGGGCTTCGCAGAGCGTGAGGCACTCCTCGCCCGCGGAGACGGAATTCTCCCAGTCGCCCAGGAAGGAGTGGGCGAGGCAGAGCCGGATGAGCGTCAGGGCCAGGCCCGTCGGGTCGTCGTCGGCGCGGTGCCGCGCCGCCGCCTCCCGGTAGAGCTCGATCGCGGCTCCGATGTCCCCCCGGGACATGGCGATCATCCCCGAGTAGAGCGCGACATAGCCCAGGATCGGCTCGTTCCCGGGCCGGTCTCCCAGCGCCCGGGCCTCCTCCAGCATCGCCGCGGCGGCGGTGACGTCGGCCTGGATGATGGCCAGCCAGCTGTTGGACCACAGCGCGCGGCCCCGAATCTCGTCGGGTTCGGTGACCGCCGGCAGGCTCCGGTCCAGCCAGTGACGGCCCTCGCTGAGGTAGTGGCTCGTGATCCAGTGGTAGAGCAGGTCGGTGGCCATGCCCAGGGCGATGGGGACCCCCCCGGGGTCGGTGAAGCAGTACTCCAGCGCGGTGCGCAGGTTGGCGTGTTCGAGGTTCAACCTGCCGAACCAGGCCACCTGGAAAGGGCCGAACCGCTGCGCGTACGCCTTTGCGGACAGCCGCCGGTAGTGGTCGCGGTGCAGCCGCCGGAGCGCGGTCTCCTGACCCAGGTCCACGAGCCGCTCCCGGCCGTACTGCCGGATCGTCTCCAGCAGCCGGTAGCGGGTCACCGAGGGGGCGGCGGGGGAATCCTCCTTGATCAGGACGGACTTGCCCACCAGCCCGATCACCAGGTCGATCACCTCCTCGCGATCGATGCCGTCCCCCGAGCAGACTGCCTCGGCCGCCTCAAGGTCCAGGCCGTCGGCGAACACCGAGACGCGCGCCCACAGCAGCTGCTCCTTCTGCGTGCAGAGGGCGTAGCTCCAGTCGATCAGCGCGCGCAACGTCTGCTGGCGGGGCAGCGTCGTGGGCGAACCACCGGTGAGCAGCCGGAACCGGTCGTCCAGCCTGGCCAGCAGTTCCTCGGGAGAGAGCGCCCGCAACCGTGCGGCCGCCAGCTCGATCGCCAGCGGGATACCGTCCAGCCTGCGGCAGATCTGCTCCACGGCGGCCCGGTTGGCCTCGGTGACCGTGAAATCCGATAGGACGGCGCAGGCCCGCTCGGCGAACAGCCGTACCGCCTCGGCCTGGGTGGCGGGTTCGGCCGGCAGCCTCGGACGGTCGGAGCCGGAGGCCGGCGGCGGCAGCGGCAGCGTCGGCACGGCCAGCGTCTGCTCGGCGGAGATGCCCAGCGCCTGCCGGCTGGTGGTGAGGATCCGCAGGGCGGGGGCCGAACGCACCAGGATCTCCACCAGCACGGCGCAGTCCCGCAGGAGGTGCTCGCAGTTGTCGAGGATCAGCAGCGCGCGCTTCTTCCTGAGGTGCTCGGCGACCACCTCCACCGGAGGACTGGGCGAGGTGTCCATGATCGCCAGGGCCTCGCTCACCGTCGTGCCGAGCAGTTCGGGGTCCTTCAGCCCGGCGAGCTCGACCAGCCACACCCCGTCGGGAAAGGCCCGCTGGACGTCGGCCGCGACGCGCAGGGCCAGCCGGGTCTTGCCGACGCCGCCGGGGCCGGTGAGGGTCACCACGCGGGCTCTGGACAGCAGGCGCTTGACCTCGGCCACCTCATGCCGACGTCCTACGAAACTGGTCACCTCGGGTGGCAGCCCCACTGTCTGCCACCGTTTCGGGGTGGCCGGTGCCACCTCATCCATCAGCGCCTCACGCCGGCCTCGGCAGGCGAACCGTCACAGGTTCGGGTCCGACCGGCACCATCCACACTATGCGCAGGGGGGTTCGCCCCCGTACGCGCCGTGACCGCGACCGGATGGGCGCCGGTGGATCAGTAGCCCGCGCCGGTCAGCAGGCCGCCGTCCACCGTGAACTCGCTGCCGGTGCAGTAGCTCGCCCGGTCGGAGGAGAGGAAGGCCACCACGTGGGACACCTCGACAGGCTTGGCGAAACGCTTGATGACCATGGACTTCATGAACGCCTCCGCGTCCACCTTGGCGATGATCTCCGGATCCAGCACCATGGAGGTGTTGATCGCGCCGGGGTGCACGGAGTTCACCCGGATCTTGAACTGGGCGAGCTCGCGGGCCGCGGCCTTGGTCACCCCGCGTACGCCGAACTTGGAGGCGGAGTAGGCGGACATGCCCTCGGCGCCGATGAAGCCCTCGACCGAGGAGATGTTCACGATCGAGCCCCGCCCGGCGGCCCTCATCGGCTCGATCACGGACTTGACGCCGAGCCAGGTCCCCTTGAGGTTGACGTCGAGGACGCGCTCGAACTCCTCCAGCGCCATATCCTCGATCCGACGAAATTTCAGGATTCCGGCATTGTTGACCAGCACATCGAGCTTGCCATAGGTGTCGACGGCGGCACCGACCGCGCGCTGCCAGTCCCCGGGCCTGGTCACGTCCTGGTGGACGAAGAGCGCCCCGGTCTCCTCCGCGAGCGCCTTGCCCTCCTCGTCGAGCACGTCGCCGAAGACGACCCGCGCCCCCTCCTGCAGGAACAGCCGTACATGGGACTCGCCCATGCCCCTGGCGCCACCGGTGACCAGCGCGACCTTGCCGTCCAGAAGACCCATGTCAAGCTCCTCGGATGAAACGTGCGGCGGCGGCGACGGCCACGGCGGCCGCCTCCATCGAGCGGTAGACGGGAATTCCCGCACCGGCGGCGATCGCGCGGACCTCGTCCTCGACTCCGGGCGGCGCGCACTCGCCGTTCCTGGTGACCAGGGTGATCCTGGTTCCCGGCAGGTCCCGCTGCGCCCGGGCGAGGTTGTGCGCGTACGCGTAGAGCGGGTCGGCGGAGGTTCCGAAGGTGAAGAAGCTCTGCACGTTCACGTGCGCCACGACGTCGGGGTACGGCCGGCGCGCCACGATCGCCCCGATGACCTCCCTGACCAGTTCCGGCCGGCCTCGCGGACCCACCGGGACCTCCAGCGGATTGGCCGGAGAGGTGCCGGCGGCCCCCGCGCCCAGGGCCTTCAGCACGTCCCGCGTCTCGTCGGGCAGCGCCGCCAGCACCAGCCCCGCCGCGTCGAGGACGTCCGCCGCCAGCACGCTCGCCCCGCCGCTCGGGCCGATCACCAGCACGGCGGGAAGGCAGTCCTCGTCGCGGCCCGTCCACGGTTCCCTCGCGGTGTCCGCGACGGACCCGGCGGGCGGAACGATCCTGGAGGAGTGGGACTGGAAGAAGGACAGGGCGCCGATCAGGTCGTCCTGGCTGCCGACCAGGACGGCGCCGGTCTGGTCGGCCAGGGCCTGCCAGACGCGGCCGTCGCCGACCATGCCACCGGTGTGCGAGGCGGCCGCCCTGCGCCCCTGGCCGCTCCGGCCGCCCACCAGCAGGACGACCGGGAGCCGTCCGCGCACGGACATCAGGGCCTCGAAGAGGGCACGGCCGTCCCGGGGGTCCTCCAGGTACATGCCGACGACCGAGGTGTGCTCGTCACCGCCGAGCCAGCCGAGCAACTCGGCGGGGGTCACGTCGGCGGAGTTGCCGACCGTGGCCACCCGGCTGAACGCCAGCCCGCGCCGCTCGCCCACCCTGACCACCTCTCCGGCCAGGCCGCCGCTCTGCGAGATCAGCGCCACGTGACCCGGAGGCCCCGGCTCGCCGCCGATGAAGGTCTGCCCGCCGCGCGGGCTGTAGACGCCCATGCAGTTCGGTCCGAGCAGCCGGGCCCCCGCCTCCCGCGCCGCCCTGACCAGGTCGGCCTCCAACCCGGCGGCCCCGGCCTCGCCGAACCCGCCGCTCATCACCTGGACGAACGAGACGCCCTTCGCATGGCGTACGACCTCCGCGCAGCGGTCGGCCGGTACGGCGACCAGTGCGTAGTCGGCGCCCGCCTGCGCGAGGGTCGGCACCGTGGGCACACCGTTGATCTCGTCCGCCTCCGGGTGCACCGCGACCAGTGGCACGCCGGTGGCCTTGTAGAACTCCAGGAACATGTTCCCGAAGTTCGGTCTGCTCGCGGACGCGCCCACCACGGCCACCGCCCTGGGCTCGAACAGCGCGGTGAAGTCCTGCCCCGGGGTTTCCCGCCGTGGCCCGGTGGGCTCCGCGGTGCCGGGAAGGTAGCGCGCGTCCACCGCGATCACGCCCTCCTCGGTGGCGATCACCGGGTTGAGTTCGAACTCGCCGAGATCCAGCCGTTCCCACAGCCCTTGGGCCCCGCCGATCGCGAGCAGCAGCCCGACCAGGGCCTCCGAGTCCACGGCGGGCCGGCCACGGTGGCCGTGCAGCAGCGGCGCGCCGCGCAGTGCGGCGAGCATCCGCCGGGCGTCGGCCTCGGAGGCGGGGCAGAGACAGAGCGCGGTGTCGCGCATGACCTCGGTCCATACGCCACCGAGCCCGGCGAGCAGGACAGGTCCGAAACCCGGGTCGCGCACCACGCCGACGATCAGCTCGACCCCCGGCGCGGCCTGCTCCTCCACCAGGAACCCGTCGGGCGTGATGCCCCGCGAGACGAGTCCGGCCAGCATCTCGCCGGCGGCGGACTCCGCCTCGGCCGGCCCGGACAGCCCCAGCCGTACCGCCCCCGCGTCCGACTTGTGCACCAGGCCGGGGCCGTGGGCCTTGAGCACCAGGGGAGGCGTCAGCCCCCGAGCCGCCGCGGCGACCTCGGCGGGGACGGCGGCCGTGGCGCCTCGGGGCACCGCCACCCCCCACTCCCGCAGCAGGGCCTTGACCTCGTGTTCCGCGAACCGTGCGGGGGCGGGCCGCTGAGATGCTCCGGATATCTCGGGCGGCCCGCCGGTGGATGCGGTCACGCCTCGTCCATCCGGCTCTGGTACCTCTCCCGGATCTCCCGCCTCAGCAGCTTGCCGGGTCCGCCGGAGGCGTCCTGGAAGTGCGGGAGCTCGGCGGCGACGACGACGTGGTCGGGGCGCTGGTGCGCGGGCAGCGTCTCGGCCAGGGCGAGGGCGATCTTGGCCGGGTCGGCCGGGTGGCCCGCCCTGGCCACCACCGCGAGCAGGATCCGCTGCTCGACCGCCTCCTGCCCCTCGGTGTGGGCGGGCACGCCGACCACCCCGGCCTCCGCCACGCCGTCCAGCGCGACCGCGGCCTCCTCGATCACCGAGGGCTGGGACCAGATGCCGCCCTTGAGCACGGACTCCTCACGGCGGCCGAGCACCGTGAGGTTCCCGTCCTCCGACATCACGCCCAGGTCGCCGCCGACATACCACCCGTCGCGCAGCACCTCGGCGGTCTTCTCCGGCAGGCCGTCGTACTCGGTCATCCGGTGCGGCCCGGCGAGGTTGATCTCACCGACCTCGCCGGCCGGCCGGACGCCCGAGGGGCCGGTGATCCGCACGGCGTTGCCGGTCCGCGCCCTGCCCGAGGAGCCGAGCGGGGTGCTGCCGTCGTCGACCCGGCCGAAGCAGGTGTAGGGGGCCTCCGTCTGGCCGTAGTAACAGTAGACACCGGCGTCGGGCAGCCGCTCCTTCATCCTGGCCAGCAGCGCCGCGGGGAGCGGCTCGCCGCCCAGCATGATGACCCGCAGCGACGACAGGTCGGTATCCGCGTGGTCGTCGGAGCCCAGCAGCGCCGCGTAGAAGGAGGGGATCTGCGAGACGTGGGTGACCTTCTCACGGGGGACCACTCTCAGGAAGTTCGCCGGTCCCCAGTCCTGTTCGAGCACCAGCCGCATGCCCGCGTAGAGCGCCGGTCCGACAAGGGCGGGGAAGCCGATACCCCAGATGATCGCCCCGGTGCCGAGCACCGAGTCCTCGGCGCGCGGCACGTCGAGCCAGATCTGCGCGATGGCCAGCGACGAGGCGTGCGTGTGGACCACCGCCTTGGGCAGGCCGGTCGTCCCGGAGGTGTAGTAGAGCGCCAGCGGGTCGTCCCAGAAGCCGCCGAGGGCGGGCTCGTCCTCGGCGGCGTCCAAGGTGAGCGCGTCCAGGTCCACGGCGTTCTCACCGGGGCCGCCGACCCTGATCCAGCGGGTGATCTCCGGCAGCCGGGGGCGGATCTCCGCGACGGCGGCCTCCACCGTGGAGTCGTACACGAACGCGGTGGCGCCGGAGTGCGCGACGACCGCGGCCAGGGTGTCGGCGGGCCAGTACGGGTTGAGCGCCGCGGTGACGGCGCCGAGCTTCGCCGCGGCCAGGTAGACCTCGGCCACGTGCAGGGTCTCGTTGAGCAGCGCGGCCACCCGCTGCCCGGGGGCGACTCCGGCCTCCGTCAGCGCGTGGGCGCGCCGGTTGACGAGCCGGTCGAGTTCCGCGTAGGTGAAGCTCTGCTCACCGCAGTAGGTCAGCGCGACCCGGTCGGGGGTGCGCATGGCGTTGGCGGTGAGGATGGCGTGGGCGTAGTTGCCGTACGGGGTGCCTGCCGGGGTCGGGCGCGCCATCTCTGGCCTCCGTTCGGAGTTCGGAGCGAGGGGTGGATCGGTGCGGGGTTTCAGTGCGAGGAGTAGAGGACGAAGACGTTTCCTGACGGGTCGCGCAGTACGGCTCTGATCTCGTGCGGCCCGGCCTCCGGCTCCCGTACGAGCTCGGCCCCGGCCCCCGCCAGCGCCTTGGCGGCCCGCGCGACGTCGTCCACCTTGTACGAGGGCGCGGTGACCTCGCCCGCCACGCGTTCCTCGGCCGCGACCAGCGCGACCGTGGCGCCTCCGCCGTCCAGGGCGGCGAACCGGTCGCCGTCGCGGAACCTGACCGCCAGCCCGAGTGTCCCCGAGTAGAAGGCGATCGCCGTCTCCAGGTCGTCCACGGGGATCAGGACGTTGCCGAGCTTGCTCACGCGGGCCTCCACTGGGGCAGGTCGTCGACGAAGGTCACGCGCACCGGCATGCCGATCCGCACCAGGTCCGGCGGGCACTCCACGACCTGCCCGAAGGCCCGTACCCCTTCGGGAAGGTCGATCCAGGCCAGCACGTACGGCTCCCGCCCCCGGAACTCGGGCACGAACGAGCGGTGCACGACCGTGAAGGTGTGCACCGTGCCGTCGCCGGAGACGGGTTCGTAGGGGAGGTCGGTGCCGCCGCAGCCGGGGCACTCGGGGGCGGGCAGGTGCACCCGCCGGGCGCAGGCGGCGCAGCGTTGGACGACCAGCTCGCCGCGACGGCAGGCGTCCCAGTAGGCGAGCGTGTCGCCGGTCATCGATCCGGTCATCGATCGCCAAGCTAGCGCACGCTTGGTTGCCTCACAAGATGCCGTCCACACCGGTTCGCTCGGGGCCGGTCTCGTCCACGGTGGGCCGTTCGGAGTCCCGCGGTCCCTCCGGGGCCGAGTCCGGGGCCGGGTCCGGGGTCGCGCTGGAGGTGGGAGTGCAGGAGGGCAGATCGATCCGGACGGTCCGGGAGGGCATGTCGCCCGCGGGGACCGTAGCGATCGTCACCAGCCGGGTGACGCGCTCCCCGCACCGGGGCAGCTCGGCGAACTCCCCCTTCACCTCCCGCGTGTACTCGGTGGCGCCGGACAGCTCCAGTTCCCGGGTACCACTGGTCACCGCGCCGTCGAGCCGCTGGGCGAACCCGAGCCGCACGGTCACCGGCGCGGTGCCCGAGGTCCTGACCAGGAAGCCGACGGTGGTGCCGTCGAAGGCGGTGATGGAGACCGAGGGCGGCGAGCACGGCTCGCCGTGGACCTCCTGGGTGCGGACGGCGGTCCCGCCCGAGGAGCGGGGTGAGGTTTCGACCGTGACCCGGCGGTAGAGGGTCTGCCCGCAGGCCGGAACCGTGAAGGCGTGCGGGACGGTGTGCGAGTAGGCCGCGGACCCGCCGAGGACGGAGGTGCGCGGGGGCGCCTGGACGAGCCGGTCGCGCTCCGGCCCCTCGGCGAACGTGACGGTCACCGCGACGTCCGCCACGGTGGAGGCGCGGAAGGCGACCCTGATGCCGTTCGCGTCGATTCCCACGATCCGCAGCCCGCTGACCGCGTGCGCGGGCTCCGGCGGCGTCACCGTCACGGTCGGCGCGGGTGTCGGGGGGCGTGTGGCGGTGGGCGTCGGTGGCCTCGGCGTGGGGGTCGGTGTGGCCTTCGGTGTGGCCTTCGGTGTGGGCGTCGGTGTGGGCTTCGGCCGGGAGGTGGAGGGGGTGGGGTCCACGGTCCGGCTCGGCATCGGTGAGGGGAACGTGACGGGGGCCGTGTTCTCCGAGGGGGGCACGAGCCGGCCGACGGCGGCGCTTCGCGAGGGGCTCGACCCGACGGACGGCTCCGGCGGCTCCGGCACCCGGCTCCGTCCCGCCGGGGTCTCCTCGATGATCGCCGAGCGGGGCGGCGGGGTGAAGATCGTGTCGGCGGAGAGCCGGTCATGCGGCCGGTTGGCCGCGACCACACCGGCGGCCATCGCGACGGTGACCACCCCGAGCCCGGCCAGCGTCCTGGGGCCCAGCCGGGGACGGCGCACCCGGCCGAGCACGGTCTGGGCCACCGAGGAACTCGCCCTCGGTGCGGGCTTGGCCAGCGGGAACGCCAGTGCCAGCAGCGTGGCGAGTTCGGCCAGGTGCCGCCGCCCGCGCTGCTCCCAATCCGGCCCGTACGCCGACTGCGCCGCGTCCTCCAACTCCTCCAGGAACACCCGCGCGTTCTGCGGCCGGTCGTTCAGGTCCTTGGCCATGCCCCGCATGACCAGGGCGCGGACCGAGCCGGGCACCTCCGCCACCGGGATCGGCGCGGTCAGGTGCCCGTGCATCAGCGCCGCGCGGTGATCCGCCGGGTACGGCCTGTGCCCGGTGAGGCACTCGAAGAAGACGCAGGTGGCCGCGTAGACGTCGGTCGCGGCACTCGCCGCCGCTCCCTCCCACTGCTCGGGGGCCATGTAGGCGGGGGTACCGGCCGTGATGCCGGTCTCCCCGACGTGGGCGGCGATGCCGAAGTCCGCCAGCTTGCTGCCGCCGTCGGCCTGGATCAGCACGTTCTCCGGCTTGTAGTCGCGGTGCACGACCCCGGCCGCGTGCGCGAAGGCCAGGCCGAGCAGCGAGCCCTTGAGCACGGTCAGTGCCGCCTCCGGGCTGGTGCTGCCGTGCTCGGCCAGGATCCGCCTGAGCGCGACCCCGTCGACCAGTTCCATCACGATCGCGGCTTCGAGCACGTCCTCGTAGTACTCGTACAGCTGGACCACGTTCGGGTCCTGCAACTCCACCATGACGCGCGCCTCCGCACGGAAGCGCGCCAGGAAGCGGTGGTCGTCCTTGAGCGTCGCGTTGAGGTATTTGATGGCCACGTAGGCGCCGGTGGCGGCGTATGTGGCCAGCACCACGCGCCCGCCCCCGCCGACGCCGAGTTCCCGAATCTCGCGGTATCCCGGAACCATCCAGCTCCCTTCCGAGTGCCGTCGACTTGTTCGACGGTCTCACCCATGGGGTTGGTTGTCACGGTTGGTCAACTTTTGCGAAGGGTAACGATCGGAATCGTGCTCGGTGGTCGATCCGGTCGCGTGTTAGGCTCCGATCGTTAACCAAGCAAGCGCTCGGGTTAGTGGAGGTCGCATGGCCGTCGATCTGGGCACGCTCGCCGCGCCGGACCGCAGCGCGGTGCTGGTGATGGAGATGCAGCGCGGCGTCGCCGGAGATCTCGCGAAGTTCCCGGACCTGGTGGAGGTGTGCGCCCGGCGCGACGTGGTGGCCAACGCCGCCGCGGTCCTGGCCGCGGCCCGCGCGGCCGGGGTACCGGTGATCCACTGCACCGCGGCCTTCCGCGCCGACCGCGCCGGGTCGCACACCGCGAACAGCCCCTTCATCGCGGCCCTGCTCAAGGACCCCGCGCACATGCTGGAGGGCAGTGGCGCGGTCGAGGTGCTGCCCGGCCTGCGCGACCCCGGCGACCTGGAGTCGCGCCGCCACCACGGGTTCTCGCCCTTCACCGGGACGTCGCTGGACATGACCCTGCGCTCGCTGGGCGTCTCGACGGTCGTCGCCATGGGGTTCTCCCTCAACCTCGGCATCCCCGGGCTCGCCCTGGAGGCGGTCAACCTCGGCTACCGGGTGGCGGTGGTGACCGACGCCGTGGCGGGAGTCCCCGACGACTACGCGCAGGCGGTGCTGAGGCACACCGTGAGCCTGCTCGCCGCGCGGGTGCGGGCCGCCGACATCGTGGAGGTCTGGAAGTGATCGACGGCCTGAGGCTGGACGGACGCACGGCGGTGGTGACCGGGGGGGCAGGGGCGATCGGCGCCGCGGTCTGCCGCGACCTCGCCGCGCTCGGGGCCGGGGTCGTGGTGGCCGACGTGGACGAGTCCGGTGCCGCGGCGATCGCCGACGAGTTGAACAGCGAGTCGATCGGCCTGGGCCCCGGGGCCGGGGTGCCGAGGGGGCCGAGGGCCCCGGCCACGGCCCTGCGGGTCGACCTGGCGGACCCGGCGTCCATCGAGGACTTCTGCGGGCGGGCCGGGTCGGTGGACATCCTGGTCAACAACGCCGGGGTGTCGATCGTCGAGCCGTTCGTCACCGGCGACCCCGAAGGCTGGGAGCTGATGTGGCGGGTCAACCTGCGCGCCCCGATGCTGCTCACCCGCCTCCTGCTGCCCGGGATGATCGAGCGCGGCTGGGGCCGCCTGGTCTTCGTCTCCTCGGACGGGGCGCGGGCCGGCTCCGGCGGCGAGGGCGCGTACGCCGCGACCAAGGCGGGACTGTTCGGCCTGGCCAAGACGCTGGCGAGGGAGGCGGCCCGGGGGAGCGTCACCTCCAACGTGGTCTGTCCAGGGCCCACCGACACCCCGATGCTCCGCCGCGTGGACGCGGAGAAACCGGGACTGGTCGACAGGATCGCCAAGGGCATCCCACTGCGCCGCCTCGGTGCCCCCGAGGACGTCGCCGGGATGGTCGCCTACCTCTGCACCGACAGGGCCGCCTACGTCACGGGCCAGACCCTGTCGGTCAGTGGCGGCGTCACGATGCATTGACACCTCGGACGAGGGGCCGGCGACGGCGCCCGGGAACCGGTCCCGCCGGGCCGGCCCCCCCGCCGGGGGCGCCGCCGGAGTCCTCCCCGGGGTCTTTGGCGGCGCCCCCGGGGGGTTCAGCGCGCGGGGCGTCCCTGGGGGAGCGACTCGTAGACGGCCTCGGCCAGGCGGTAGGCGCGGAGGCTGCCGGAGACGGCGCCCGCCATCCTGTTCATCGTGTACGCCATGCCCAGGCCGTGCTCGGCATCGCCGAGGCCCAGCGACCCGCCGAGACCGGTGTGGCCGAAAGCGGTCTCCGCGCCGGCGGCGGGGGTGAGGAAGGTCATCGCCGGACGCATGTAGCCCAGCCCGAAGGAGCTGTCGATGAACATCACCCTGTCCGGGCCGTGCACCCTCCTGCGCGTCGCGTCGCGCAGGGTCTCCGGGCCCACGATCCGCCCGGCCACCAGGTCGCGGTAGAACCCGGCCAGTCCCCGGGCGCTGGTGACGGCACCCATCGCGGGCCAGCCGGCCCGCAGGACGACCGGATTGTTGGCGCCGCCGGGCAGCCGGTGGATCGGTGGGTTGCCCAGCGCCCGGTTCATCAGGCTGTTCCTGTCGAGCGAGGCCCTGGCCATCTCGTAGACCGGGTCCCCGGGTCCGCCCCCCGGCAGCTCCGCCGCCGTGGAGACCGTCGCGGGGCCGCCTGCCGCGCCGTTGCCGGCCCGCCCGTCTTTCGAGGCCCGCGCGGTGCCGGTGACCTGTCCGGGCTGGTCCGCCGCGCCCGCCGGTGCGGATTCGGCGGGTGCCGGGGCGGAGGGCTTGGCGCGATCCCGGGCGGACAGCCGGGCCGCCCGCTCGACCGCGTCGTCGCCGGCGCCGATCTGGAGGTCCAGATCGAGCGGCCCGGAGATCTCCGTGGCCACCAGCTCGCCCACGGAGCCGCCCGACACCCTGCGGACCACCTCGCCGACCAGGAACCCGTACGTCAGCGCGTGGTAGCCGTGCGCGGTGCCCGGCTCCCAGATCGGCTCCTGGCCGGCCAGCCGGTCTGCGATGGCGGCCTGGTCGCCGAACTCCTCCACCGGGACCTGCTCCTCGATCACGGGCAGCCCCGCCTGGTGGGTGAGCAGGTGCTCGACGGTGACGCGCTCCTTGCCGTGCCGCGCGAACTCCGGCCAGACGTCCGCGACCGGGGCGGCGATGTCGAGCAGCCCGCGCTCGGCCAGCAGCAGCGCGACCGTCGCGGTCACCGCCTTGGTGCACGAGTACGCCAGCACGGGGGTGTCACGCTCCCAGGGCCGTCCGCTGTGGCGGTCGGCGACCCCGCCCCACAGGTCCACGACGGGTTCGCCGTCCAGGAAGACGGCGAACGCCGCGCCCAGTTCCTCGCCGCCGGCGAAGTGCGCGTCGAACACCTCCCGCACCCGGGAGAACCGGGGATCGCAGTGCCCGTACGTGTCCGCCCGACCCTCGATCACACCGTCCGCAGTCATCGTCCGTCCCCGCATCCTTAGAAAGTGAGCACTTGCTTGGTAGCCGAGCCTAACAACTGGGGCCGCTTCGGCCCAGGAGACCAGCGTGGCACCCTCAACCTGCTGACCCCCGGCACGGTCCTGGCCGCCCTCGCCTCCGCCGTCACCGGCCAGGTGATCAGCCTGGCCATGCCCATCAGGGGCGCCACCTCCTCGCCCGCCCCCACGACGGTTCCGCACCTGCGGGGCCGCCCGCTGCCGCAGCACTTCATGTCCGTGGACGGCGGCGACTACGCGGCCGGCACCCGCCCGATCGGGGCCGGGCTGCGGATGGCCGACGACGCCCTGATGGTCACCCACCACGGCACCACGACCCACATGGACGCGCTCTGCCACATGTGGGCGGGGGAGGAGCTCTACAACGGGCACCCCGCCGCCAGGGTCAGGTCCTACGGGGCCACCCGCTGCGGCATCGAGACCGCGGGCGGGGTCGTCGCCCGGGGGGTGCTCTTCGACGTCCCCCGCCATCTCGGCCTCGATCACCTGCCGGTGGACTTTCGCGTCTCCGGCGATCTGCTGGCGGAGATCTGTGATGATGTGCGCCCCGGCGACGTGGCGGTGGTCCGCACCGGCTGGCCCCTGGTCTGGGAGAGCTCGCCGCAGGACTACTGGGCGGGCCAGCCGGGCCTGTCCGCGGACGGCGGCAGGTGGCTCGCCGCCCGCGACGTGGCCGTGGTCGCCTCGGACAACGCCGCGATCGGGGGCCTCAACGCCCGCCAGCTCGCCGACGAGGACCTGGCGGACGATCTGCACCTGATCCTGCTCTGGCGGCACGGCATCCACCTGGCCGAGATGCTCTCGCTGGAGGAACTGGGCGCGGCCTGCGCCGGCCGCGGCGGCGGGGAGTTCGTCTTCGTCGCGGCCCCGCTGCGGATCGAGGGGGGTACGGGGAGCCCGATCAACCCGCTGGCGATCCTCTGAGAGGGCCGCTTCCCAGGCACCGGGACATGTGTCGTCACGCGTTTCGTGCCGATGGTTCTGCTCGGTCCGCCCGGGGCGCACCGGTGCCTTCGAGGCGGTTCCGCGGGTCCGTGCCGGACGTGGCGATTCCCCGCGCGACCTGGGAAACTCTCCTCGCGCCCGATGCGGGTGCGGCGTGCCCCGCCGGGCAGGAGTGTGCTCGATGAGCACTGTCCGCGAGTGGCTAGAGTAGTAGTTGTACTAACATTTGAAATTACTTCCCCGGGGAGAAGCATGAGCCGTCCACAGCGGGGGACCCTTCGTGATGTGCGGAAGGGCAACCGGTCCGTGGTCCTGTGGACGTTGTATTTCGCCAACGAGCTGAGCAGGCACGACCTGGCCCGGACCACCGGTCTCAGCGCCGCGACGGTCAGCAACGTGATCGGCGACCTCATCGCGGACGGCATCGTGGTCGAGACCGGTTCCGTCGACTCCGACGGCGGGCGACCGCGGATCATGCTCAGGGTCGACCCCTCGTACGGATACGTGGTCGGGGTGGGGGTCGGGGAGACCCGCGTCCGTGTCGAACTGTACGACCTGGCGATGCAGGAGCGGGCGAGGAAGGAGTTCGCCCTCGACCCGAGCCATCACGAGCCCGCCGTGGTGGCCCGTCACATCCTCGACGGGCTGGAGGCGGTCCTGTCGGAGGCGGGGGTGGACGAGTCCGAGGTGCTCGGCATGGGACTGGGCGTCCCGGGCGTCGCCGAGCAGGGGCCCGACCTGCTCATCCACGCCCGCGCGTTCGGCTGGGACGGCGTACCGCTGGGCGCGCTGCTGCGCGAGGGCACCTCGATCCCGGTCTTCGCCGACAACGGGGTCAAGACCACCGGCCAGGCCGAGCTCTGGTTCGGGGCGGGCAAGGGCGCCCAGCACCTGGTCATGACCTTCATCGGCACCGGCGCCGGGGCGAGCGTCATCAACGGCGGCGTCACCTACCGGGGAACGGCGAACGGCGCGGGGGAGTGGGGCCACACGAAGATCGTCCTCGATGGGCGCCCCTGCCGCTGCGGCAGCCGGGGCTGCCTGGAGGCGTACATCGGCGCCGAGGCGATCCTCGCCGGCGCGGGCAGGGAACTGAAGGACGACGACGAGGAGAGTGTCTTCGCCGCGCTTCTCGCCGACCCGCTGGCCAGGCCCGCGTTCGAGGAGGCCGTCCGCTGTCTCGGGGCAGGGCTGGCCGACCTCATCAACCTGTTCAATCCCGAGCGGGTCATCCTCGGCGGCTGGGCCGGGTCCCTGCTCGGGCGGGAGTTCCTCGCCGAGATCCGTGCCGCCGCCGCCGGATACGCGCTGCCCCTGCCCTTCTCGCAGGCGTCGATCGAGCTGGGCCGGCTCGGTCCCGAGGCGGTCGCCCTGGGCGCGGCCACCCTGGTCGTCGAGGACTTCCTGCTGCGCAGCCACGCGGTGCGCCCCGCGGGGCGGGGCGAGGCCCCGGCACGGGCGGCCGGGCCCGCACGAGGCTGACCGGCCTCCGGCGCCGAGCTCGTCGACGCCGCCCGGTACTTTTCCGGCGGCGGTCACCGGTCCGCGGACCTGCGGCACCCACCGGGTACGAACCCAGCCGGCGCGGCCTGATCCGCCCCGCCCGGTGACCGCCGTCCGACGCTGCGTTTCCCGAGCCTTCCTCGGGGACGCAGTCGCGGGGAACGCCGCCTCAGATCCCGTTCCTGCCGATGACACCGCTGTACCACAGCGCGCTGTCCTTGGGGATGCGGCGTTGGGTGTCGTAGTCGACGTGGACCAGCCCGAACCGCTTCTCGTAGCCGTACGCCCACTCGAAGTTGTCCATCAGCGACCAGGCCAGGTAACCGCGCAGGTCGGCTCCCTCGCCGATCGCCCGGTGGGCGGCGAGCAGATGGGCGCGCAGGTAGTCGACGCGCTCGGCGTCGGCCACCCGGCCGTCCTCGGCGGAGTCGTGGTAGGCCGCCCCGTTCTCGGTGATCATCAGAGGGGTGGCGGGATAGTCCCGTGCCAGCCGCACGAGGAGCCTGCGCAGGCCGTCGGCCTCGACGGGCCAGCCCATGGCGGTCACCGGCAGGCCGGGGTCGAGGTGTTCGACGCCCTCGGTGCCGGGGAAGCGGTCCGAGGAGGGCGTGCCCACCTTCGCCGCGACGAGGGTCGGCGCGTAGTAGTTGACTCCCAGCAGGTCGATCGGGGCGCCGATCAGCTTCTCGTCGCCGTCGGCGACGTGCTCCAGAGTGGTGAAGCGGGCCATGTGCTCCAGCATGTCGGCGGGGTAGCGGCCGTTGAGGATCGGGTCGAGGAAGATCCGGTTGTGCAGGCCGTCGACGAGCCCGGCCGCCGCGACGTCGTGCCGGTCCTGCGGGTCGCGGGGGGACACCGGGGTGAGGTTGACCGTGATCGAGACCTCTCGGGCTCCCGCCGCGCGCAGGGCGCGGGCCGCCAGGCCGTGGCCGAGCAGCAGGTGGTGCGCCGCGCGGAAGGCCGCGTCCGGCTCGGTCCTGCCGGGCGCCTGATCGCCGGTGGCGTACCCGAGGAAGGCCGAGCACCACGGCTCGTTGAGCGTGGTCCAGGTCCTGATCCGGTCTCCGAGCCGGTCGTACACCGCTCCGGCGTACTCGGCGAAGTGGTGGGCGGTCTCCCGCACGGTCCAGCCACCTCGGTCCTCCAGGGACTGTGGCAGGTCCCAGTGGTACAGGGTGGTCATGGGCTCGATGCCGGCGGCCAGCAGGGTGTCCGTCAGCCGGTCGTAGAAGTCGAGACCGAGGGGGTTCACCGGCCCCGTGCCGTCGGGCCTGATCCGGGGCCAGGAGACGGAGAAGCGGTAGGTGTCGATGCCGAGGTCCCGCATGAGGGCCACGTCGTCGGCGTAGCGGTGGTAGTGGTCGCAGGCGATGTCGCCGGTCTGCCCGAGGTGCACCCGGCCGGGGGTCCTGGCGAAGGTGTCCCAGATGGAGGGGGCGCGGCCGTCCTCCGCGGCGGCGCCCTCGATCTGGTAGGCCGCGGTGGCGACCCCCCAGCGGAAACCGGGGGGGAACAGGGCCAGGCCGGTGCCGGTCCGGTCGTCGGTCTGGGTCATCCCTTGAGTGCTCCTTGCGTGGTCACGCGGATGGGTCGCCTGCCGGGCGGCGTCGGGTCGACGATCGGTGGCAGGGGCGCCGTTCCACCCTCCCGCGCTCTGTGGGCGCCCGGGGGGCTCAACTTTGAGGCTTAATTCATAACGAAATTTAAGGGGAAAAACTCCGTCCGCGTCAAGGTGGAGTTACCGAGTCGTGCCGGAACGGCCTACGAGAGCCGGTTCCCGGGAGCCGGCTCTCGTCGTGGACCGTGTGGGACCGTCAGGTGCCGGGGTAGCCGCCCCCGCCGTGGGCGGCGTCGAGGGCGTCGTAGTCGGGGGTGAAGCCCTTCTTGGGGATGGCCGTCACGAAGTCCACGTGCCGTGGCTTCTTGTACGAGGCGAGGCCGTCCCGCGCATGCTCGACGATCTCCTCGGTGGAGGCCGTGGCCCCGTCCCGGAGGACCACGACGGCCTTCACCGCCTGCCGCCACCGCTCGTCGGGGACGCCGATGACCGCGGCGTCGGCGACGGCGGGATGGGTCTTCAGCACCCGCTCGACCTCGGCCGGGTAGATGTTCTCGTTGCCGGACTTGATCATGCGGAGCCGGGGGCCGATGAAGGTGATCGTGCCGTCGGCCTCGCGGCGGCCGAGGTCGCCGGTGTGGTGCCAGCCCCCGCGGGTCTTCGCCTCGTTAAGCTCAGGTCTGTTGAAATATCCGGAAAAAAGGGACTTACCGCGGGCGCAGATCTCGCCCACCTCTCCCGTGGGCACCTCGTCGCCGTCAGGGGCGAGGATGCGCACCTGGACCAGCGGTGACGGCCGTCCGGCGAACCCCGCGGCACCCTGGGCGAGACCCAGGAAGGTCAGCATCCCGGCCACCTCCGTCTGCCCGTAGCCGCCCATCTTCGACCGGCACCAGGGGGAGTCGTCCACGCTCGTCATGGCATCCCACTCGGCCGAGTGGGAGACGAAGCGGAGCGACGTCAGGTCGTACTTGCCGCCCTCGTTGGCCTTCACCACCGCGTCGATCATCTGCCCGAACAGGAACGCCTGGGTGACCTTCTCCGCGTCGACGAGGCGGCAGACCTCCTCGGGGTCGAAAGCCGGCGTGAACACGTTCGTCCCGCCGATCTGCAGCGTGGCCAGGCAGAACATCATCGTGCCCACGTGGAACAGCGGGCCGCTGTTCAGGAAGGTGAAGCCCGGTTCCATCTGCCGCACCACCAGCAGCGAGGTGCTGTGCGCGACCAGGGCGGCGCTGCTGAGCAGCGCCGCGTTGGGGCGGCCGTCGAAGGCGGCGGTGTAGAGCGCGAGCACCGGCGCCGTGTCGTCGGCGTCGCCGGCGAACCCGCCGGGTACGGAGCCGGCGGATCCGCCCGCCAGGAACGCCTCGTAGCCCGCCCCCGCGAGGATCCAGTCCTCGCCGCTCAGCGGGGCGGCGACCTCGGACTCCTCCCAGACGACGACCTTCGGGGCGAGGTCGGAAAGGACGAAGGAGAGCTCTTCGGCCGACTGCCGCCAGTTGGCCGGGCAGAGGATCGCGCCGAGCCTGGACGAGGCGAGCAGCAGTTCGAGCACCGCGTGGTCGTTCCTGCCCAGCCAGAGCACCCGCTCCCCGGCCGTCACGCCCCGCGCGGCCAGCGCGCCCGCCAGGCGGGTGACCCGCGCGTCGAGTTCGGGATAGGTGAGCCGCAGCTCGCCGTCCACCACCGCGGTCACCCCGGGGCGGCTGCGGGCGTGTTCGGCGAGGACGTCGGACAGGGTCAACTGGTGGATCATCGCGCCTCCTGGTGGGGGTGGCGTACGGCCCGCTACCTCCCGTCTCGGCCGGTGCGAGCCGTACGGGGACGGATCATTCGAAAGCCGGCATGACCTCGGCGGCGAAGAACCGCATGACCTTCTTCATCTTCTCCAGCGGCATCGGCCTGGTGCTGCCGAAGTCGCAGAGCAGGTTGGCGAATCCGGCGTCCCGCAGCAGCCGGATCTGGCCGATCACCCGCTCGGGGTCGCCGATGACCTCCAGCTGCTCCCAGCGGAAGTCGTTGGAGACCGAACCGCCCTTGAGGTAGCGGTCCTGGTAGTACTCGAAGCCCTGTGCGGCCTTACCGGTCCTGGAGTCGATCGGGGCGCTCTTCTCGTTGAAGATCCGGCTCCGGTCGAACCCCGCCTCGAAACCGGCCTGGTCCTCGCGGGCCTGCTCCGCCGTGGCGGCGACGTAGACGCTGCGCGCGACCACCAGCTCGTGCCCGGTCACATCGTGCCCGGCCAGTTCCGCGGTCGTCCGCCAGGTCTCCGCCGCCTTGACCACCTTGCGGAACGGCGCCGCCGGGTCGGCCAGGATGGGCAGGCCGCGCTCGGCGTACATGGTCACGGTCTCCGGGGACACGGCGGCCACATGGATCGGCGGGAACGGGGTCTGGAGCGGCCGGGGGACGAGTTCGACCTCGGTGCCGGTCCGGTAGAACTTGCCCTCGTGCCGGAAGGTGGGGCTGCCCCAGAGGCCGAGGATGACCTCCAGCGACTCGTTGAACCGGTCGCGGGCCTCGGCCAGGTCGATGCCGAAGCCCTCGAACTCGAAGCTCTGGTAGCCGCGCCCGATGCCCAGCTCCAGCCGCCCGCCGGAGAGTACGTCCACCATGGCCGCCTCCTCGGCGACGTGGATCGGGTTGTGCAGCGGCAGCACCACGATGCCGGTGCCCAGCCGGAGTCGCTCGGTGCGCGCGGCCATGGCGGCCAGCATGGTGAACAGGTTCGGGACCACTCCGTAGTCGCGGAAGTGGTGCTCGGCCAGCCGCACGCCGTGGAAACCCAGTTCCTCGGCCAGCTCGACCAGTTCGAGATGGTAGTCGTAGACATCCTTGAAGCTCTGGCCGTCGAACCGGTGGAAGAGATGGAAGGTCGAGAACTTCATCGGCTTGTCCCCTGGCGGTCGTCTCCGTCTGTCCCGTTCCGCGGTCTCGGTCGCGGCAGGCCGCATTAAACCAAGCGCTCGCTTGGGAAGCGTACCAGTTCTCCGCCTCCGGGGAAGTGCCGCGCCCGTCAGGAAACGGCGGTCACGGGGTCGGGTAGTTTTCCGGGGTGACTGTCCTTCTGCCCGGTGTGGCGCTCACCGACCACGTGTTCACCGTTCCCCTCGACCACGCCGACCCCGGCGGCGAGACGATCGAGGTCTTCGCCCGGGAGGCGGTGGACCCGGCCAGACAGCGGGAGGACCTGCCCTGGCTGCTCTTCCTGCAGGGCGGTCCCGGCGGCAAGTCGCCGCGTCCGACCGCCGCGGAGGGGTGGCTGGGGCAGGCGCTGAAAACCCATCGCGTCCTCCTGCTCGACCAGCGGGGGACCGGCCGCAGCACCCCCGTCACCGCGAAGACGGTGCGCGGCACGGACGCCGAGCTCGCCGCCCGTCTCGGGCACTTCCGGGCCGACTCGATCGTGGCCGACGCCGAGCTGATCCGGCGTGAGCTCGCCGGTGACCGGCCGTGGGAGACCCTCGGCCAGAGCTACGGCGGCTTCATCACGCTGACCTACCTCTCGCTGGCCCCCGAGGGCCTGGCGACCTGCTACGTGACCGGCGGCCTGGCCGGGCTCGACGCCACCGCCGACGACGTCTACTCCCGCACCTACCCGCGGGTCCTGGACAAGGTGCGCCGCTACTTCGCCCGTTACCCGCAGGACTCGGGCCGCCTGGACGCGATAGCCGCACACCTGCGCCTGCGCGAGGTCTCACTCCCCGACGGTGACGTGCTGACCGTGCGCCGTCTGCAGACCCTCGGCATGTGCCTGGGGATGAGCGACGGCGCCGAATACCTGCACTGGTTGCTGGAGGAGGCCTGGACCGGCGACAGGCTCTCCGACCTCTTCCGGTACGAGGTCATGATGGCCACCGGCTTCGTCGGCAACCCGCTCTACGCGGTCCTGCACGAGTCGATCTACGCTCAGGGCGCCGCCACGGACTGGGCCGCGCACCGGCTGCTGCCCGAGGAGTTCCGCGAGGACGCGGGACCGACGCTCCCCACCGGGGAGATGATCTACCCCTGGATGTTCGACGAGATCGCCGCGCTCCGCCCCTTCAGGGGCGCCGCCGAGATCCTCGCCACCGTCTCCGGCTGGCCCGCCCTCTACGACCCGGCCCGGCTGGCCGCCAACCGGGTCCCGGTGGTCGCCGCCGTCTACTACGACGACATGTATGTCGACGAGGGGCTGTCCCTGCGCACCGCGCGCGCAGTGGGCAACGTGCGGACCTGGGTGACCAACGAGTGGGAGCACGACGGCGTCCGGGTCTCCGGCGGGAAGGTCCTCGCCCGCCTGATGGACATCGCGGGCGGCGCCCACGGCTCCTGAACGCCTCGGGGAGGGCCGGAGCCTGTCCTGAGCCGTGCCGTCCAAGGGGGTCCGGACGGCACGGGCTCAGGCGGGAGCGGACGACTCGGTGACCGGGAGACGTACCTGGAAGCGGGTGTCGCCGGGCTTCGACTCCACGCGCAGGTCGCCGCCGTGGCGGCCGGCGACGATGCGGAAGGAGATGTCCAGACCGAGCCCGGTGCCCTCACCCACCGACTTCGTGGTGAAGAACGGCTCGAAGATCCGCTCGCGCAGGGCCTCGGGGACGCCGGGGCCGGTGTCGCAGATCTCGATCAGCGCGATCGTGTCGTGTTCGAGGCGAGTGCGGACGGTCAGGACGCCGCTGCCGGTCATCGCGTCCAGCGCGTTGTGGATCAGATTGGTCCACACCTGGTTGAGTTCCCCCGCGTAGGCGGGGATGGGCGGCAGCCCGGGGTCGTAGTCGGTGGCGATGGTGATCCCCGGCGAGATCTTGCCGCGGAACATGGTGAGGGTGCTGTCGAGCAGCTCCCGCACGTCCACCGTCTGGTACGGCGCCCGGTCCATCTGGGAGTACTGCTTGGCGGAGGCGATCAGCGAGGAGATCCGCTCGGTCGCGTCCGTCACCTCGTTCAGCATCTGGGAGATCTCGGTGGCCTCCGACAGCCAGTGCATCGCCGCGTCCAGGTGCCGGTCGCCGATCGCCTCGCGGACGGCGTCGAGCCTGCCGACCTCGAACCCGGCCGCCACCAGCGCCGGCGCGATCTCCCAGGCGTCCGAGACCCCGGCCTCCTCCAGGGCCTCGGACAGCTCGTCCTCGGCGTCGGAGGTCTCCAGCGGCGAGCGGGGCGGCGCCTTCGAGGTGCTGTCGGCGCACGCCTCCTGCAGGTCGACCAACTCGCGCAGCCGCTCGGGCTCGATGCCCTCCTCCGCCAGCGCGGCCAGCCGCCTGCGCGAACTCCGTACCTTCACCCGCAGGTCGTCCACGGCCCGTACCGCCGCCGCGGCCGGGTTGTTGAGCTCGTGGGTGAGGCCGGCGGTGATCGTGCCGAGCGCGGTCAGCCGCTGCCGCCGGTCGATGAGCTCCCGCTGTGCCAACCCGCCCAGGCGGGCTCCGTCCAGCAGGTGCACCGCCATCGGGAACCACTCGGCCATGATCATGCCGTACTTCCTGGCCGGGAGCATGAACATGCGGGTCGGTTTGGTGGCGCGCAGCGAGTGGGCGTAGGTGGCCGGGGCACGATCGCCCAGATAGGCCAGGACCGCGCCGCCGTAGACGCCGGGCTGCGAGGTCGGGGTCATCGTGACCGGTCCGGCGGGGGTCTCGGTGCTCATCACCACCTCACCGTCGATGAGCACGGCGAAGCAGTCGGCCGGATCACCCTGCTTGATGATCGGCTCGCCCGCCCCGTACTCCTCCTCGGCCCCGTGTTCGGCGAGCCAGCGGAGCTTGTCCTCGTCGAGCCTCTCGAAGAGGAACAGTCCGCGGAGCACGTCCGTGTCGATCATGTGACCTCCTTGCCGAGCACTGAGGGGGAACTGGTCAGGTCTTCTCCAGGTAGCGGTGGACGAGGGCCACGGCCATCGCGCCCTCGCCGACCGCGGAGGCGACCCGCTTGATCGAGTCGGCCCGGACGTCGCCGGCGGCGAACACCCCGGGAACGTTCGTCTCCAGGTGGTACGGCTCGCGCCGGAGCGGCCAGTTGCGCGGCCTGTTCTCGTCGGCGGTCAGGTCGGGGCCGGTCAGGACGAAGCCCTTGGCGTCGCGCTCGACGGTCTCGCCGAGCCAGTCGGTGAACGGCTCGGCGCCGATGAAGACGAACAGCCACTCGGCCCCGACCGTGCGCTCGCCGTCCGGGCCCTTCAGCGTGATCCGCTCCAGGTGCCCCTCGCCCTCGGCGCCGACCACCTCGGTCTCGGTGAGCACCTCGATGTTCGGGATCTGCGAGATCTGCTCGATCAGGTAGTGCGACATGGTCCGCTCCAGTCCGTCGCCCCTGACGACCAGATGGACCTTGCTGGCGTACCCCGACAGGTAGACCGCGCCCTGCCCGGCGGAGTTGGCGGCGCCGACGATGTAGACCTCGCGGTCGGCGCACTCGGGCGCCTCGGTCACGGCCGCGCCGTAGTAGCAGCCGGAGCCGATGAAGTCGTCGAGGCCGGGGGCGTTGAGCCGCCGGTAGGAGACGCCGGTGGCCAGGATGACGGTGTGCGCCGCGATCGTGCCGCCGTCGGCGAAGCCGACCACCCGGGCCTGACCCTTGACCTCAAGGCTGGTGACCGTGCGGGCGGTGAGCAGCTCGGCGCCGAATTTCAGGGCCTGACGCCTGGCCCGGTCGGCGAGCTGGGCGCCGGAGACGCCGTCGGGAAAGCCCAGGTAGTTCTCGATCCTGGAGCTCTGGCCCGCCTGCCCGCCCGAGGCGTGCTGCTCGACCATCACCGTACGCAGTCCCTCGGAGGCGCCGTAGACCGCGGCGCCCAGCCCGCCGGGGCCGCCCCCGATCACGATCAGGTCGTAGAAGTCGGTGGCCGGGGCGGTGGACAGCCCGACGGCCTGGGCCAGCTCGGCCAGGTTCGGCGCGGTGAGTTTCGCACCGTCGCCGGTGACGACCAGCGGCACCCTGGCCGGACCCGCGCCGGTCTTCTCCCCGGCCGCCGCGAGCAGCTCGGCGCCCTCGGGGGAGTCGTCCAGCATCCAGCGATAGGGCACCTGGTTGCGCGACAGGAAGTCCCTGACCTCGTACGAGGGAGCCGACCAGCGCGCGCCCACCACCCGCAGCTCGTCGGACTCGCGCCGGTCGGTGCGCTGCCAGGCGTCGAGCTGGGCGTCCAGCACCGGGTAGAACTTCTCCTCCGGCGGGTCCCACGGTTTGAGCAGGTAGTGGTCGAGGTCGACCACGTTGATCGCCTGGATCGCGGCCTCGGTGTCGGCGTAGGCGGTCAGCAGCACGCGGCGGGCGTACGGATACAGGTCCATGGCCTGTTCCAGGAACTCCACGCCGTTCATCTGGGGCATCCGGTAGTCGGCGAGAATCGCCGCGACGTCGTCGCCGCGGAGCCGAAGTTCGCGGACGCTCTCGATGCCCTGGGTGGCGGTGTCGGCCCGGATGATCCGGTAGGAATGGCCATAGCGGCGCCGCAGGTCGCGCGCGACGGAGCGTGATACACCTGGATCGTCGTCGACCGTCATGATGACCGGTTTATCCATGCGCTGTCTTCCCCCAAGATAGAGGCCCTGGATATGGGGATAATCCCCCCAAAGGATGTCACATTCGTGTTAAAGCGACCGTCCATCGGGAGCGCCGGGCATCCCGGCGGCGTGTAGCAGGGCGGTCGCGCAGCCGTGGCCGGTGAGGAAACGCCTGAGTTCGGGGTCGCCGGCACAGAGTTCGCGCATGTTCTGGTGGCCGATCCGGTCGGCGATGATCTGCAGGGCGATGTCCTGCCTGACATACTGGACGGCCATCGCGACGACGGCCGGGTCCTCGGTGTAGACGCCCCACGCGGTGCCGCCGGAGAAGCCGCCGACCAGGGTCTCCCGCCGGTCGCCCGTGACGACCAGCAGCCGGTGGTCCGGGCCTGCCTGCCCCTCCTGCTCCTCGGTGGTCGCGCACGGGGAGGGGAAGCGGTGCTCGTAGAAGTCGCCGACCGGTTTCCGCGCCGATCCGAAGTGCACCACCGCGGTCTCGATCCCGCGCGCGACGGCCCGCCCGACCAGCGGGGAGAGCCGCTCCATCTCCTCGGGCCAGATCGACAGGAACAGGTCGGTGTGCGCCTCGGCCACCACGTCCTCGGCCCGCGCGAGCAGTGCCTCAGCGTCCTTGAGGCTGTGGATCAGGTGGGCCCTGGGGGACGCCACGATCACGGGAAGCGAGACCTCCAGTGACTCGATCGAGTCGTCGAACTCCCGGCGCATACGTTCCAGCAGGGAGCGCGGTGGCAACGGCAGGTAGTCGACGGTGTCGTCGGCGCCGCGCAGCTCGTAGGCCGCGCTCTTGGCCACCAGCTTGCCCAGGGTCGCGTAGACCATGCTGCGTGGCACGCCTGAGCGCTTGGCGACCTCATAGCCGTTGAGGGGCTGGCCGGCACCGACCAAGGTGATGTACGCCTTGGCCTCGTAGCCCGACATCCCCAAACGCTGTAATTGCTCCACTACGTCCTGCATCGCAGTTATGGTACGGCGCAAGCTACCCCTTTAGCGCTGTCCTAAAGCAGCTGTTTCGTGGGATTTTCGTCACGCACCCAGGTCGGTGACTGTCATGTCCGGCGAGAGAACCGCTGAGATCGCTTCCCCGCCCATGGTTCCGGTGTCTGAAACGGTCGGACCAGGCCGTCGCCCGCCAAGGCCGAGGGAAGCGAGAGGCCGCACACCCTGGGGAACGGGGAAGTCGCGAAACCGGACGGCGGAACGGCCTGGCGGGTCTGTATCGAACGGGCCGATACCAAACATTTTACTTTTATTTGAACTGCGGTATTTCGGTCCGGTCGGCACTTCCGGCCGCCTGGCCCGTACGCCGGGCACCGCGCGGCGGTTCCTCGGGAAAGCGGAAGGCCGCGGACGCCCCCGGCAGGACGTTCGCGGCCTTCGCGTTCTTCGGTCGGGATCAGACCTGTTCGGCCTTCTCCAGAGCGGAGCAGCAGGTGTTCACGATGAGGCGGGTCACCAGGTAGGGGTCGACGTTGGCGTTCGGGCGCCGGTCCTCGATGTAGCCCTTCTTCTCCACCTCGACCTGCCAGGGGATGCGGACCGAGGCGCCGCGGTCGGAGACGCCGTAGGTGAACTCGTTCCAGGGGGCGGTCTCGTGGAGGCCGGTGAGACGGTCCTCGATGCCGGCGCCGTAGTACTTGACGTGCTCCGGGGCGTTCGCCGCGAGGGCCTCGCAGGCGGTGATGATCGGGTCGTAGCCCTCGCGCATCGCCTTGGTGGAGAAGTTGGTGTGCGCGCCCGCGCCGTTCCAGTCACCCTTCACCGGCTTGGCGTCCAGGGTGGCGGCGATGTCGAAGTCCTCGGCGGTGCGGTAGAGCAGCCAGCGGGCGATCCACATGTGGTCGGAGGCCTCCAGGGGGCCGGCCGGGCCGATCTGGAACTCCCACTGTCCCGGCATGACCTCGGCGTTGATGCCGGAGATGGCCAGGCCCGCCTCGATGCAGTAGTCGAGGTGCTTCTCGACGACCTCGCGGCCGAAGACCTCGTCGGCGCCGACGCCACAGTAGTAGCCACCCTGCGGGGCGGGGAAGCCGCCGAGCGGGAAGCCGAGCGGACGGCCCTCCTTGAAGAAGGTGTACTCCTGCTCGATGCCGAACCACGACTCCTGGGCGGCGTACCTCTCGGCGACCTCGACGAGGGCCGCGCGGGTGTTGCTGACGTGCGGGGTCATGTCGGGGTTGAGCACCTCGCACAGCACCAGCACGTTGCTGCCGCCGCGGATCGGGTCCGGGCAGGTGAACACCGGCTTGAGCACGCGGTCGGAGGAGGAACCGTCGGCCTGGTTGGTGCTGGACCCGTCGAAGCCCCAGAACGGGAGTTCGGCACCGTCCGCCATGACCCTGGTCTTTGAGCGGAGCTTGGCGGTCGGCTCGGTACCGTCGATCCAGATGTATTCGGCCTTGAAGGTCATCGGCGGAGTCCTTGAGGGTGGAGGTGTTTGCTGCCACCAAAGATTTGCAAGTCGCGATTTCGCAACTGTTGCCCGTATGTGAACAGAGTGTTACCCAGCCTCATCCGGGCAGGCAGCGACCGCGCCGAAAACCGCACATGCCAGTCTCCGCTCCTGTGAGCTGCCCTTTCGCCGGGCGATCGGTGCGATGCGGCCGTCTCTCCTGGAGGAAGTGGCGTGCCGCGGAACGGCGGGCGGAGGCCGGGGGGAACACCTGTCATCCAGCTAACCGAGCAAGCGCTTGCCTAAGACGGAGGGTCGCGTTACCGTGACGGGCGATGGCCGAGATCCGCCCGCGTCCACGACGTTCCGGCGGCCCACGGACGTCGTCCGCCGGGACGGATCGCGCCCCGTCCCGGCGGGCGACCCGATCTGTCAGGAGTCGGATGCGAGGTAGGGCGGCCGTCGCGGGCCTCGGGATGACGGCCCTGACGCGGGCCTCGGGCAGGACCGAGCTGGAACTCGCCGTCGAGGCGTCCCGCGCCGCGCTGGCCGACGCCGGTATGGCGGCCGGGCAGGTCGACGCGGTCCTCAGCTACCACATGAACGACTCGGTCCCCGTGGTCGGTGTCGCGAGGGCGCTGGGGATCGAAAGGCTGGGCTGGCACAACGACATCTCCGGTGGCGGCACCCAGGCGGCGTCCATCCTCGGCGACGCGGCGATGCTCATCGCCTGCGGTGTCGCGAGCAGCGTGCTGGTCTACCGGGCGCTGAACGGCCGCTCGGGCAGGCGCATGAACACCGTCTCCACCGGCCCGCAGGAGCGCTTCACGATCCCGTACGGCATGGCGGGACCGATCCCGATGTTCGCCCTGGCGGCGCAGCGCTACCTGCACGAGACCGGTCTGGGAGAGGAGCACCTGCACGCGGTCGTCGCCCAGTCACGCGACAACGCCGCGGCCAACCCGCGCGCCCTGCGGCGTGATCCGCTCTCCCTGGAGGAGTACCTGGCCAGGCCGTATGTCTGCGCACCGCTGCGGACCGTCGACTGCTGCCAGGAGACGGACGGCGCCTGCGCGCTGGTGATCCGCGACGCGCGGCTCGCCCCGGAGGCTCCCCGGATCCACGCCGTGGTCAGGGGAGGGGGGCCGGGCTGCTCGTCCATGGACCGTTCGCCCGACGTCACCGCGGTCTTCTCCGCCCATGTCGCGGCTCCCCTGTGGGAGGCGTCGGGCATGCGGCCCCGGGACGTGGACGTCGCCCTGCTCTACGACGCCTATTCCTGGCTGGTGCCCCGGCAACTGGAGGACTTCGGCCTGGCCCGCCGGGCCGAACTGGGCGAGTTCCTCCTCGCCCGCCGCCACGCCCGGGTCAATCCGCACGGCGGCCTGCTGTCGGAGGGGTACGTGCACGGGCTGAACAACGTGGCCCAGGCGGTCAGGGAACTCAGAGCGGATCGCGAGACCGCGCTGGTGACCGGATTCGGCGGCAGCTACGGCAGCGCGGCCCTGCTGGTCCGTCCCGGCTGAGGCGCGGCGGGCGCGGGGCCGGACGGGCTCAGCTGGACTCGTCCCAGTCGTCCTCCCGAGACCCGGCGAGCTCGGCCTCCATCTCCTCCAGATCCCGCATGAACCCCTGGAACCCCCTCGGGCCCAGGCGGCGCCAGACGAGCAGCTGCAGGGAGCGCGTCTCCTCGTCCAGCGTCTGCTCCTCGCGGCGTGGCGCCCGCATCTCCTGGGCCTGCCGGTCCGCGGCCCGGAGCTCCTCGACCGTGAAGTGGACTCCGTGCTCGCGTTCGAGCAGCCGGATGTGCGGGTCGTTGCGCAGTCTCTGGTCCCGGGCGCGCCGGGCGCGCCGGGCGGCCAGCTCGTCGTGGACGTGCGCACCGGAAACCTGGTGTGGCGTGTCGGCCGGACGTCGAGTCATCGTGGGGTTCGCCTCCGTCGGGCGGCTCCTTTTCTGGAACCTCTGTCATGAACGACGCTCGAAAGGCGGCGGAGGTTGTCGGAACCTCTCCACGGGCTCCGCAGCCACCTGCGTCACGCCCTCCACTATGCCCCCGATGGTCTTGACGTGGCCCCGAGTTGAGAATAATTTTCACCCAGATGATTATTGATGAAAGGAATGCTTGTGGCCGCAGGTGCGCTCGGACGCATCCAGACCGAGACGCCCGCGCTGCCGGAGGCGCTGCGCCGGGTGGGTGAGGCGATTCTGGCCGACCCCGCGGAGGCGGCACGATCCACGATCATCACGCTGGCCGAGCGGAGCGGCAGTTCGCCCGCCACGGTCACCCGTTTCTGCAGGGTGTTCGGTTTCGCGGGATACGCCGGGCTACGGGTCGCGCTGGCCACCGAGACCGGCCGCGCGGCGCAGGCCAACTGGGACATGGGGGTGGGCCACGAGATCGGCCCCACCGACCCGCTCGACGCGGCGATCGGCGTGATGGCCGCCGCCGACTCGCGGCTCATCCAGGAGACCGCGGCCCAGCTCGACGCGGGCACCGTCGCCAAGGTCGCCGAGGCCATCGTCGAGGCCCGCCGCGTCCTCATCTTCGGGGTCTCCACCAGCGGGGCGGTGGCCGGGATGATGGGCGGGCGGTTGCGCCGCATCCGGGTCCCCTGCTGGAGCCACGCCGACGCGCACGAGGCGCTCGCCGACGCGGCGCTGCTCGGCGAGGGCGACGTCGCCATCGGCATCTCCCACCAGGGCCGCACCCGCGAGGTGCTGGAGTCCCTCGGCGAGGCCGGGGACCGGGGCGCGCTGACCGTCGCGGTCACCTCCTTCGCCCGTTCCCCGCTGGCGGAGTTGTCGGAGCTGGTGCTGACCACCGCCAGCCGCGAGACCACCTTCCGGCTGGGTGGCCTGGCCGCCGTGCACTCCCAGCTCTTCGTCCTCGACACCGTCTACGTCGCGGTCGCGCAGCGCACCTACGAGCAGACCAACGAGGCGTTCGAGCTGACGATCCGGGCTCTGGAGAGCCACCGCGTGGAGAGGAACTGAGTGTGGACATCGATATCGGAGCCGCCGATTACGTCCATGAGGTGAAGGCCCTGGTGGACGAGGTCTCCCGGACCCAGCAGACCGCGGTACGGGACGCGGCCGCGTTGATGGTCACCTCCCTGCTCGACGGCGGAGTGATCCAGGTCTTCGGCTCCGGGCACTCCGAGGCGATCGCCATGGAGATCGCCGGGCGCGCGGGCGGCCTGGTGCCCAGCAACCGTCTGGCCCTGCGTGACGTCGTCCTGTACGGGGACGCCCCGGTCGGCACCCTCCTCGGCGCCCCCGGTGAGCTGGAGCGAGACCCGTCGGTCGCCCGGCGGATCTACGACCTGGCACCCGTCCGGCCGCAGGACGTGTTCGTGCTGATCTCCAGCTCCGGGGTGAACGGCTCGGTGGTCGAGCTGGCCTCGATCGTCAAGGAGCGGGGGCACGGCCTGATCGCCCTGACCTCCGTGCGGCACAGCACCGCGATGACCTCGCGCCATCCCTCGGGCCGCAAGCTGCTCGACCTCGCCGACGTGGTGCTCGATAACCGCGCCCCGTACGGCGACGCGGTACTCCCGCTCCCGGACGGCGGCACGTTCGGGGCGGTCTCCACGATCACCTCGGCGCTGCTGGCCCAGATGGTCGTCGCCGAGGTGGTGCGCACGCTGATCGAGGCGGGTCACACTCCGCCGATCTACCGCTCCGCCAACGTGACCGGCGGAGACGAGCACAACCGTGTTCTTGAGAACCGCTACGCCGGAAGGATCCGGCGAGGTGCCTGACCACTGCCTGCCACTTCCAGGCCACCCCCAGGAGGAAGCATGACCCAGCTATCCAGGCGCGAGCTCCTGCGCAGCGCGGCCCTGGCCGGTCTCGCCCTGCCCGCCCTGTCCGCGTGCGCCACCCCGGCGGGCAACGGTGGCGCCGCGTCCTCGGCACCGGCCGCCGGGGCCACCAGCGCGGCCAACCCGCTCGGCTTCGCCGAGGACAAACCCCTGGAGATCTGGATCTTCGACGGCGGTTTCGGCGACGGCTACGCCAAGGACGTCCACGAGAGGCTGCTCCAGGCCAAGCACCCCAAGCTGGAGATCAAGCACAACGCGACCAAGGAGATCGCCAAGACCCTCCAGCCGCGTTTCGCCGGCGGCAACCCGCCGGAGTTCATCAACAACTCCGGCGCCAACGCGATGGACTTCGGCGCACTGGTCCAGGACGGTCAGCTCGCCGACCTCACACCGCTGTACGACGCGCCCAGCTGGGACGACCCCGCGGTCAAGGTGCGCGACACGATCGACCCGAACGCGATCGAGCTGGGCAGCTACGACGGCAAGCCCTACGTCCTCAACTACGCCAACACCGTCTGGGGCATCTGGTACTCGCAGAAGCTCTTCGAGGCCGAGGGCTGGCAGGTCCCCAAGACCTGGACCGACTTCCTGGCCCTGTGCGAGACCATCAAGAAGGCGGGCAAGATCGCGCCCTTCACCTACGCCGGCAAGCACCCCTTCTACATCTACGAGACCATCCTCACGCTCGCCGCGAAGATCGGCGGCAAGGACGTGCTGAAGAACATCGACAACCTCCAGGACGGCGCCTGGAAGGCCGAGCCGGTCAAGCAGGCCGCGGCGGCCTTCGCCGAGCTCGGGTCGAAGTACCTGCTCCAGGGCACCGCGGGACTCGACCACGTGCAGACCCAGACGGCGCACAACAAGGGCCAGGTCGCCATGTTGCCCTGCGGCTCCTGGCTGGAGAACGAGCAGAAGGACTCCACCCCGGCCGACTTCGGCTACGCGATGTTCCCGCTGCCCGACTTCGGCTCCTCGGACGCCCTGCCGTACGGCACCCTGCACGCCCAGCCCGGCGAGGAGTACGTCGTCTCGGCGAAGTCGGCCAACCCCAACGCGGGTCTGGAGTACATGCGCGCCATGCTCTCCAAGGAGGGCGCGGGCACGTTCATGGAGCTGGTCTCCACGCTCACCGTCGTCAAGGGCGCGGGGGAGGGCAACACGCTCAAGCCCGGTCTCAAGAGCGCCGCGGCGGCGCTGAACGCGGCCGGCGACAACGCCGTCTGGTTCCTGTTCCGCAAGTGGTACGTCGAGCTGCACGACGAGGTGGCCGCCGCGACCGGGCAGCTCATGGCCGGCAAGCTGACCGTCGACGCGTGGGCGGACCGGGCGCAGCGGAAGGCTGACGCGATCAAGAAGGACACCTCGGTCAAGAAGTTCAGCCGCTGACGTCCGCCCCCGTCCGACAGCGGGGGACGCCAGTACCGACCACCCCCCAGGCAGGAGATCGCGTTGAGGTCCACGGTTCACCGGCCCGCCCGGCGACGGGCCGATCACCGGACGGCGAGTCGCTCATGAACCACGGCCGGACACGGTTCGTCGCGGGATTCCTGGTGATCCCGGTGGCCCTCTACGTGATCTACGTGATCGCGCCCTACGCGCAGGCCTTCTACATCGCGTTCACCGACTGGCGCGGGGTGAACGCGAGCCCGCGACTGGTGGGCCTGGAGAACTTCCAGCGCCTCGCAGCCGACAACGTGTTCTGGAAGGCCATCGGTCACAACCTCATCCTGCTGGTCCTGATGCCGATCCTGACCCTGGGGATCGCGCTCTTCTTCGCCTTCCTGCTCAACGCGGGCGGGCGGGGCGGCACCGGGGGCATCTGGGGGTCGAAGTTCTACCGGGTGGTGTTCTTCTTCCCCCAGGTGCTGGCCGTCGCCGTGGTCGCCGCACTGTTCCAGCAGGTCTTCAGGCCCGACCGAAGCGGGATGCTCAACGGGCCGCTCATCGCCCTGGGGTTCGAGCCGATCGGCTTCCTCTCCAGCACCGGGGTCGCGTTCTGGTCGATCCTCGCCGTGCTGGTCTGGCAGGCCGTCGGCTTCTACGTCGTGCTCTTCTCCGCCGGCATCTCCTCCATCCCCCGCGACCTGTTCGAGGCGGCGGCGATCGACGGCGCGGGAGGGATACAGCTGTTTTGGCGGGTCACGCTGCCGCTGCTCTGGGACACCATCCAGGTCGGCTGGGTCTATCTCGGCATCGCCGCGCTGGACGTCTTCGCCGTCGTGTGGGTGATGACGGCGGAGCACGGCGGTCCTGACCACTCCACGACCGTGATGGCGGCGGAGATCTACCGCACCGCCTTCCAGTACTTCAAGTTCGGCTACGCCTCGGCGATGGGCGTGGTGCTGTTCTTCTTCACCATCGGGTTCGCGACACTGGCCCTGCGCCTGTCGCGACGTGAACGGATCGAGTTCTAGTGGCGGACGCCGTGATTCCCCGGAGCCGGGCCTGGGCCCGCGAGGAGCGCAGGAGGCGGCTCGGCCCCCTGTCGGCCCTGACGCACGTCGCGCTGCTGGTCTGGACGGTCCTGGTCGTCGTGCCGATCGTGTGGACCTTCCTCGCCTCGGTGAAGAGCGAGGACGAGATCTTCGGCGACGCCTGGTCGCTGCCGGCCTCCCTCCGCTTCGACAACTGGGCTCGTGCCTGGGAGCAGGCGCACATCGGTCAGTACATGATCAACAGCATCGTGGTGGTGGCCTTCGGCACCTTCGGCACGATGCTGTTCGGCTCGATGGCCGCGTACGTGCTGGCCCGCTACCGCTTTCGCGGCAACCGGGCGATCTATCTGCTGTTCGTCTCCGGTCTGGCCTTCCCGGTCTACCTGGCGCTGACCCCGCTGTTCTTCGTCGTGCAGAACATGGGGACGGTCCCGGTGATCGGCCGGTTCATCGGCCTGAACACGCACGGCGGGCTGGTGCTGGTCTACATCGCCTACTCGCTGCCCTTCACGGTCTTCTTCCTCGCCGCGTTCTTCAGGACGCTGCCGGGCGCGGTGGCCGAGGCGGCCTTCGTGGACGGGGCCTCGCACGCCCGGGTCTTCTTCCGGATCATGCTCCCGATGGCCAAGCCGGGCATCATCAGCGTGACCATCTTCAACGTGCTCGGCCAGTGGAACCAGTACCAGCTGCCCCTGGTGCTGCTCACCTCGGACAGGGACAAATGGGTGCTCACCCAGGGCATCGCCGACATCTCCACGGCGGCCGGCTACGACGCCGACTGGTCGGCGCTGTTCGCCGCGCTGAGCATGGCCATCCTGCCGATGATGATCGTCTACACGCTCTTCCAGAGCCAGATCCAGAAGGGCCTCACCGCGGGCGCGCTCAAGTAGGCCGCTTGAGCCTCTCATAAGGCCGCCTTGAGGTCCGATTCATCCGAACGGGTTGACTGGCGGGGCCTGTTGGCGGTTAGGTTCGTTAGGAAAGTTTCCTAACGAGCTAGGTGCTCCTCGCCCTCGTCCCGTCATCGGAGAGATCGTTCCTCCACCACCCCCTTGGAGAGACACGTGTCCATCTCATCGAACTCCCGCCTCGGCCGCCGCACCCCGCGCTTCCTGCTGGCCTCGGCCGCGATCGCGGTCCCGGTCCTGATCGTCCCCGCCGGCGTCGGGCACGCGGCCACGCTCTCGCCCGCCGCCGCGCCCGCCGGGCTGGTCGCCGACTCCGCGGCGGTCGACCTCAACGACCCGCGCAAGAAGGACATCGCCATGCAGTTGGTGTCCAGTGCCGAGAACTCCTCGCTGGACTGGAAGGCGCAGTACAAGTACATCGAGGACATCGGCGACGGCCGCGGCTACACCGCCGGGATCATCGGCTTCTGCTCTGGCACCGGCGACATGCTCGACCTCGTGGAGCTCTACACCCAGCGCAAGCCGGGGAACGTGCTCGCCAAGTATCTCCCCGCCCTGCGCAAGGTCGACGGCACCGCCTCCCACAAGGGCCTCGACCCGAACTACACCAAGGACTGGAAGACCGCCGCCAAGGACGCGGCCTTCCAGCAGGCACAGCACGACGAGCGTGACCGGGTCTACTTCAACCCCGCGGTCAGTCAGGCGAAAAAGGATGGCCTGCGCGCCCTCGGCCAGTTCGTCTACTACGACGCCATCGTCATGCACGGCGACGGCACCGACCCGCAGAGCTTCAGCGCGATCCGCAAGAACGCCCTGAAGAAGGCGAAGCCCCCCGCGCAGGGCGGCGACGAGACGAAGTATTTGCACGCCTTCCTCGACGCCCGCAAGGCCGCCATGAAGGCAGAGGAGGCTCACGAGGACACCAGCCGCGTCGACACCGCCCAGCGCGTCTTCCTCAACAAGGGCAACCTCGACCTCGACACCCCGCTGTCCTGGAAGGTCTACGGCGACTCCTTCAAGATCAGCTGACCACTCCAAGCCCCGGCGGCCCCCACCCCGCCGGGGCACTCCGCCTCGACGTTCCCGGTCGGCGTCGTTGACGCTCTCGAATAACGAGAGACATCGTCGGCTATTCGCGACAGTGGGCGTCCTGGAGGGAGATTCGGGGCGCGATCACCCGGAACGCCGTGCCGGGAGGTTCTTCAGGGCCTCGCGGCGGCTCAGGCCGCTGATGCCGGTGTGGTCGACGTAGCGGACGACCTCGTCGGGGTTGGTCTTGGCGTACTCGCGCAAGGCCCAGCCGATCGCCTTGCGGGCGAAGAAGTCGTTGTCCGACAGGCTCGGCTCGATGCAGGCGTACAGCAGGCCGGTGTCGGTGGCGGCCTTGAAGCGGTTCTGGGAGAGGATGGCCGTCCGGCGTTTCCACAGGTCGGTGCCCCGGGCCCAGCGGAGCATGAGGGGGCGCATGGTGTCGGGGAAGGCCGCGAGCAGGCCGCCGACGCGGTGGACGGCGAGGTCGTCGACGTAGTCCCACCAGGCTCCGGTGACGATCATCTCCTCGTACATCGGCAGCGCGTCGAGCGTCTGGAAGCCCCGGTAGAGCCGGAAGCCGGTCAGCTCGATCGCCGCGTAGCGCTCCTCGCGGTACTCGGCCCCGTGCCACAGGGCCAGCGTCGCCTCCCGCCAGGCGGGTGCCGTCTCCACGTAGTACTCGGTGAACACCCGCTTCAGCGCCGCGCGGCGAGGTGCGGCCTGCACCCCAAGGAAGGGCATCTCCGACTTCATGTAGGCCCGCATGACCGGGGCCTTGGCGGAGTCGGCCACCTCGGTGAGTGCCATGCGCACGGCCTTCTGCAGTATCTCCACGCTCGCCCACCACTTCCCGTTCGCTTCGCGGACGGCTTGATTCTCACAGGCCGTGTCGCTCTTCGCGCGAGGTTCCGCTCACGGGCGTCATGACCGGGGCCGGTCAATGTGGAGCCGGCGGTGCGCGGTGCGGCACCTCAGGCTCCAGCCTTCTGGCTGCTCCGCTCGCCGGTCGCCAGGCCGTCGAACAGGACGGTGATGTAGTGCTCGGCGAGACCCGTGGTGTTGAGGCGTCCTCCCGGGCGGAACCAGCGCACCGCCACCCAGATGGTGTCGCGGATCATGCGGTAGGTGAGCTTGGGATCGACGTCGGCGCGGAACAGGCCGGCGGCCTGGCCGAGCTTGATCTGCCCGACCCACATCCGCTCGACCTCGTCCTCGGCCTTGACCAGGTAGTCGAAGCGGTCGCCGGGGAGCGACTGCAGGTAGTTCCAGTCGTTCTGCATGACGGTGATCGCCGCGCGGTGGGGCTCCAGAGTGCTGAACCCGATGCGCACCATCTCTGAGAGGATCGTGCGGGCGTCGCCGTCCTGTTCCAGGGCGGCGCGGTAGCGGCCGACGAGGTCGTCGAGGAAGGTGGTCAGCACCTCGTCGACGATCGTCTCCTTGGAGTCGAAGTGGTGGTAGAGGCTTCCGGAGAGGATGCCGGCCTCCTCGGCGATCTCCCGGACGGTGGTCGCCTGGAAGCCCTTGCGGGCGAAGAGCTCGGCGGCGAGTTTGACGAGATGGTCGCGGCGCTCTGACGCGGAGCCGGATGCGGCCGCGCGCTTGGTCCCGCCCTGGCGCTTGACCGGGGTCGTGGTCGCGCCGCCGGAGTTCTTTCGCGTGTTCACCCCTCCATTATGAGCCCTTGCGCAATCGCTTGTTCACCGAAACGCGCCAGCTCATCCCGGCCCCTGTTTACAACCAAGCGCTTGCTACCCTTGTTGTCAGGTGAAGACCGAAGGGATCAGGTAATGACCGAGGCATACATCGTCGGCGCGGTCCGTACCCCGGTGGGCCGCAGGAACGGCGGTCTCGCCGACGCGCACCCCGCCGACCTGGGCGCCCACGCCATCCGCGAGCTCGTCGGGCGCACCGGCGTGGACCCCGAGGCCGTGGACGACGTCGTGTTCGGGTGCGTCGACACCGTCGGCCCGCAGGCCGGCGACATCGCCCGCACCTGCTGGCTGGCGGCCGGACTGCCCGAGGGGGTGCCCGGCGTCACCGTCGACCGCCAGTGCGGCTCCTCCCAGCAGGCGCTCCACTTCGCCGCCCAGGCGGTGCTGTCGGGCACCGCCGACCTGATCGTCGCCGGCGGCGTGCAGAACATGAGCCGGGTCCCGATCGGCTATGCCATGACCGCCGGGCAGGCGCTCGGTTTCGACAGCCCGTTCGCGGGCTCCAAGGGCTGGCAGGCCCGGTACGGCGGACAGGAGGTGTCGCAGTTCCGAGGCGCCGAAATGATCGCCGAAAAATGGGATATATCGCGACTTGAGATGGAGGAGTTCGCGTACGAGTCCCACCGGCGGGCGCTCGGCGCGATCGACGAGGGTCGCTTCGCCGCCGAGATCGTCCCCTACGAGGGCGTCTCCACCGACGAGGGGCCGCGCCGTGACACCAGTCTGGAGCGGATGGCCGGGCTCAAGCCCCTGGTCGAGGGGGGCAGGCTCACCGCCGCGCTCTCCTCGCAGATCTCCGACGGCGCGGCCGCGCTTCTCGTCGCCTCCGAGCGGGCGGTCAAGGCCCACGGCCTGACCCCGCGCGCCCGGATCCACCACATCTCCGCCCGTGGCGACGACCCCGTCATGATGCTCTCCGCGCCGATCCCCGCCACCGCGTACGCCCTGCGCAGGGCGGGTATGACGATCGGCGACATCGACGCCGTCGAGATCAACGAGGCGTTCGCCCCCGTCGTGCTGGCCTGGTTGAAGGAGACCGGCGCCGACCCCGGCCGGGTCAATCCCAACGGCGGCGCCATCGCCCTCGGCCACCCGCTCGGCGCGACCGGCGCCCGGCTGATGACCTCGCTCCTGCACGAGCTGGAGCGGACCGGCGGCCGGTACGGGTTGCAGACGATGTGCGAGGGCGGTGGCCAGGCCAATGTGACGATCATCGAACGGCTCTGACCGCCTCCGGAGAGGCCGCCCCACCCGGCGTCCCGCGGGCCACCGGGCGGCCGGAGCCGGGGGCCCGCGCCGCGGACTACCCGGCTGGGTTCGGGAGTTTCGCCACCTGGCGGCGCGCGGCCGGGGCCGGGGCCGCCAGGTAGGCCGTGCGGGGGGGGCGAGATCGGGCTCCTGCCGCCGGACGGCGCGCGGCCGGAGCCGGGAGCCCGCCGGCGCGGAGCGTGCGCGGCCGGGATCGCCGGTGAATCCGCCCTCTCCCACGGGAGATCTCCCTGGTGCCGGGCTTCGCGCCGGCCGCTCATCGACCCACCCTCGTCGAGCCCCGTAGACCTTTACCCGAAGGCCAATGGTCAGCCCACTAGCAATTAGGAAACTTTCCTATTAGATTTGCGGCAAGCCGTCGTGGGAGCGCTTTCCCCGGAGGTTCTGGACAACATGGGGTCTGCGCGCCTTCGGCATGGGACGCCGACCGGTCGTCGGGCGAGGAGTGGTGAATGAAGCGCGGCCCAGAGCTGCTCCGTCTGGCGGAGACCGTCGTCCTTCCGGGTTTCGAGGGCAAGGCCCCGCCCGACTGGGTGCGGCGCAGACTCGGTGAGGGGCTGGCCGGGGTGGTGCTCTTCTCCAGGAACATCGCCACCCCCTCCCAGGTCGCCGACCTCACCGCCGCGCTCCGCGAGGAGAACCCCCGGGTCCTCGTCGGCATCGACGAGGAGTCGGGCGAGGTCACCCGCCTGGAGGCGGTCGGCGGGAGCACCCGGCCGGGCAACTTCGCCCTCGGCGTGGTCGACGACACCGGTCTCACCGAGGAGATCGCCGCCGACCTCGGCCGTGACCTGGCCCTGGCGGGCGTCAACCTCAACTTCGCCCCCTCGGCGGATGTGAACTCCAACCCCGACAACCCGGTCATCGGCCTGCGCTCCTTCGGCGCGGACCCCGACCTCGTCGCCAGGCACACCGAGGCCTGGATCCGGGGCATGCAGTCGGCGGGCGTGGCGGCCTGCGCCAAGCACTTCCCCGGCCACGGCGACACCTCGGTCGACTCCCACCACGGCGTGCCGCTGGTCGCCGCCACCGCGGGGGAGCTGCGCGACGTGGCGCTGCGGCCCTTCCGCGCGGCCGTCGAGCAGGGGGTGCGCACGGTCATGACCGGCCACCTGCTCGTCTCCGCCCTGGACCCGGTGATGGCCGCCACGCTCAGCCGCCGGGTCCTGCACGACCTGCTCAGGGTCGAGCTGGGTTTCGAAGGCGTCATCGTCACCGACGGCATCGAGATGACCGCGGTCTCCGGCCCGTACGGCATCGGCGGTGCCTCGGCCCTCGCCGTCGCCGCGGGCGCCGACGCGATCTGCGTGGGCGGCGAGCACGCCGGAGAGGAGACCGCGCTCGCGGTCCGGGACGCGATCGCGGACGCCGTGATCGAGGGCAGGCTCTCCGAGGAACGGCTGGCCGACGCCGCCCGCCGGGTGCGTGAACTCGCCCTCTGGACCGCGACCGCCCACCGGGGCACGCCCGCGCGCGCCGCCTCCGGCGGTTCCGGCGACGCGTCGATCGGCCTGGCCGCGGCCCGGCGCGCGCTGCGGGTCACCCGCCGCTCGGCGACCGCGGCCTTCCCGCTGTCCGCCCCGCCGCACGTCGCCGAACTCGCCCCCGAGATGAACCTCGCCATCGAGAAGGACACTCCCTGGGGCGTCGGCGAGCCGCTCGGCAAGCTCCTCCCCGGCACCACGGTCACCCGGCTGGACGCCTCCACCGCCACCGGGAGCGCCATCGAGGCCGTACTCGCCACCGCGGCCGGACGCCCCCTGGTCATCGTCGTCCGCGACGCGCACCGCCACCCCTGGCAGACCGACGCGCTCCGGCACCTGCTGGCCGCCCGCTCCGACGCCGTCGTGGTCGAGATGGGCCTGCCCGGCCGCTCCGACCTCGGCGCCGTGCACATCGCCACCCATGGATCCGCCCGGGTCTGCGGTCAGGCGGCCGCCGAACTCCTCGCCGGGGACGAGAGCGCGACCTGACCGGCGGCGCGTCCCCGGCGTCGACGTACGGCGCGGGCGTCGCCCGGTTCCTCCCCGCGGAGGTGTACGGCGCGGTGATTCTGTCGGGGCGGGCTGCTTGAATCACCGGATGGATGTGGCACGGTTGCTGGCGGACCAGCGGGAGATCAACGGGGTCGATCTGGCGAGGTGCTCGCTCGGCGATCATCTGACCGGCGAGGGACCCTACGTCTTCAAGGAGTGCGACCTCACCGGCGCCGACTTCAGTGGAGCGTCGCTGGTGGGGGCCTCGTTCGAAGGATGCGTGCTGGAGCGGGCCGACTTCCGCCGTACGGATCTGGACGGGGCGCGTTTCTCCGGCGGCGGGGGAGCGGGGCTCAGGTTCGCGAACGCCGAGCTCGTCGACGCGGCCTTCACCGACGTCGACCTGTCGGGCGCGAACTTCGGGCGGGCACTGCTCACCGACGCCGTCTTCACCGGCTGCCGCATGATCGGCGCGGTGCTGACCGGCTGCCGGGGCATCGGCTACCGGTTCGACGGTTCCAACCTGATGCTGGCCGACCTGATCGGCTGCTCGTTCCGAGGCGCCCACCTGCGGGGCGTCCGTCTCGACGAGGCCAACCTGTCGAGCTGCGACTTCACCAATGCCGTGTTCGAGGACTGCCGCATGATCGGCGCCCGCACCGTCGACACGGTCTTCACCATGGCCGACCTGCGCGGTCTGGACCTCGGTGAGGTCGACGACACCCGGCTCCGGTCGCTGCGCGGAGCAATCATCAGCCCGTCCCAGGCCGCCCTGATCCTCGCCTCCCGAGGTCTCACCGTGAACTGACCCGATGACCGGGGCGCCGCGGAGGCACGCGGAACCCGGTCCGCCGATCCTGCTCGACCTGTCACGCCCACTCCGCCACATCGGCTCCGGCCCGGCCGGTTCACCGGGCCCGGCGCCGTCAGGACCGGGGCAGCCGGTCCAGGCGGTCCAGCACGGCGTGCGCCTCCCACATGATCCGGCCGATCAGCTCCGCGCAGGACGGCAGGTCGTCGATCAGCCCGACGACCTGCCCGGAGGCCATCACCCCGAGGTCCGCGCGGCCGTCCACCATGGCGGCCCGCAGCAGCATGGGGGTGTTGGCCGCCTGGAGCACCTGGGCCCAGGTCAGATCCCGGCCGTGCCGCATCCGGCGGCCCTCACGGATCATCGCCGCCCACGACATGCCGGACAGCCGCTTGAACCCGGCCCCGTTGGCGACCGCGCGGAGCAGCCGCAGGCGCGAGCGTTCCAGCGAGTCGACGAACGGGGTGCGCAGCACGCGGTGCGGCACGCCGTCCACCCGCGTGGTGACCACCGTCTCGGCGGTGCCGAGGTAGACCTTCTTCACCTCGTCGCCGACCGTGGAGTCCGAGGTCAGCAGGAAGCGGGTGCCCATCGCGACCCCGCAGGCGCCGTACGACAGAGCGGCGACCAGCCCGCGCCCGTCGCAGAATCCGCCTGCCGCGATCACCGGGATGTCCACCGCGTCCACGACCTGGGGGAGCAGCACGGTGGTGGGGACGGCCCCGGTGTGCCCGCCGCCCTCACCGCCCTGCACGATCACCGCGTCCACGCCCCAGGCGGCGACCTTCTCGGCGTGCCGGCGCGCGCCGACCGAGGGGATCGTCAGCACCCCGGCGTCCTTCAGCCGGGCGATCAGCTCGCGCTTGGGGGCCAGCGCGAACGACGCGACCCGTACGCCTTCGCGGATCATGACGTCGATCCGCTCGCGGGCATCGTCGGCGTCGGAGCGGATGTTCACCCCGAAGGGCGCGTCGGTGCGCTCCTTGACCGACCGGATCGCGGCGGTCATCTGCTCGACGGGCATGGTGGCCGCCGCGATGATCCCCAGACCTCCGGCGGCGGAGGTGGCGGCGGCCAGCCGGGCCCCGGCCACGTAGCCCATGCCGGTCTGCACGACGGGGTGGCGGCAGCCGACCATCTCGGTGAGCCGCGTCACCAGCCCCGGCGGCTCCTCCTCCGGTGCGGACGTGCCGGTCACGGCTTCTGGCGGGTCCGGGACGGGGCCGGAGTACGAGGTCATGGGAGTTCTCCTGACGGGCGGCCGGCGGTGAGGCGGGAGGCCCGCCCCATGGCGGGAATCCCCGGTTCCGGCGGTGGGGAGGAGGTCAGGCGGGGATCTCGCGGTCGCGGAGTGAGCCGGGGTCGAGGATCTCGCGCAGGACGCGGAGTTCCTCACCGGTCGGCTGCCGGGTCTCGGGGACGTCGCCGGTGACGGCCAGCGGGAAGCCGGTCGCCGACACGACCTCGTCCACGGTGACGCCCGGGTGGACCGAGGCCAGGCGCATCGAGTGGTCGGGGCTCTGGAAGTCCAGCACCGCCAGGTCGGTGACCACCCGGCGCAGGTCGTGGTGGCGGTGGGCGCTCGGCCCCGCCTCGGCCGCGCGGTCGTGGCCGATGCCGCTGACCATGTCCACCCGCGGTACGAACACCCGGGTCGAGTGCCGGGGGATCCAGTAGCTGGTCGGGCAGCACACCGTGTTGCCCGGCACCCCGCGCACGCCCAGGAGCTGGGACTTGGGCCGGGACCAGTCGCCGATGCAGGAGATGTTGCTGTTGCCGTACCGGTCGATCTGGCCGGCTCCCAGCATGACGTGCCGCCTGCCGTTGAGCACCAGCCACAGGTGGTCCCGGAACGGGAGCCACCCCTCGACGACCTCCGGGCTCTCTCCCAGGGCCGGTACGTCGCCGGTCAGCAGGCACACCCCGTCGTGCGTGATGAGGTCGGGCTCGAAGGTGAGCCGGGCCAGCCGGGCGGCCAGCACGGTGATCGCGCCGCCGATGCCCGCGGCCAGGATCTCCCCGTCCCCCCTGAACGCCTCGGCACAGGCGACGACGCACACCTCGGCTCGCGTGGCGACGGTCACGCTCATGACTCCTCCCGGAACTGGCGTACGGCTTCCTGGTAGGCGGCCTCGTCCCCGGACAGGTAGCGGCCGGTGAAGGCCCGCCACGTCTCGGGGCCGGTGGCGGCGCTCGCGTACGCCTTCTGGAACGCCTCGTCGCGACCGTAGTCGGGCTCGCAGGTGGTGAAGTGGGCGCCGCCGGGGGTCTCCACCACGCCGGTCACCATGGACCGGCTGATCAGCAGCGACTGGACCGGCCCCTCCTTGAGCAGATCGGCGGTGTCCACCACGCGCTCGCAGGAGACGTAGCAGCGCTCGGCCGCCTTGGCGTAGAGGTCGTCGAAGTAGGGGTCGGGACCGAGATACTGGGCGTTGCCGCGCTGGTCGGCCCGGTTGAGGTGGACGAGCGCGACGTCCAGGGTCAGCGCGGGGACGGCGACGAGCTCCTCGCCTCCGGCATAGGGCGACCGTACGGTCCGCAGTTCGGGGTTGACCCGCATCACGTCCGAGCCGAGCCCGGCGCGGGTCGGCAGGAACGGCAGCCGGTGCGCCGCCGCGAGCAGGCCGAACATGAACATGCTCTCGTCGTACTCGGTGAACTCCACGGTCCCGGTCTGCCTGGCGGTCCGGAAGTGCGGTTCGAGGGGGATCGAGTCGAGCGACACGAACGGGGCGACCACCCGGGCGACCTTGCCGTACGCGCAGAGCAGGCCGACGTCGGCACCGCCGTACGAGACGACCGTCAGGTCCTCCAGGGAGGACCGGCAGATCGCCCGGACCAGCGCCATCGGCTTGCGGCGCGAGCCCCAGCCGCCGATCCCGATCGTCATGCCGCTGTGCAACGACCCGACGACCTCCTCGACCGACATCACTTTGCTCACCGGTCGCCCACCACCCCTTCTCTCGTTGCGCGGATCGTTCCGTCTCTCGACCACCTGCCGGGCCCGTCACCTCTGCTTCGCTCCCCGCTCATCGACCGCCCACCTCCTTGTCCGCCGAGGAGGTCGGGGAGGCGCCCGGTTCCCGATCCGCCGAGCCGTTGTTCCTCGCGATGAACGCGTCGCGGTGCCTGTCGCCGGAGCCCATCAGGTTGAGCTCGAAGGTGAACCCCTGCTCGAACCGGTAGCTGCGCCTGACGTCGACCGGGTCGATGCCGTTCAGCGACTCCTTGGCCCGGCGGATGACGTACGGGTCCTTTCCGGCGATCTGGGCGGCGACCTCGAAGGCGGTCTCGCGCAGCCGGTCGCGGGGCACGACCTCCAGCACCGAGCCGAAGGCGTGCAGTTCGGCGGCGGTGACGGTGCGGCACGTGTAGACCATGGCCCGCATCAGATGCTGGGGGACCAGCCTGGCCAGGTGGGTGGCCGCGCCGAGCGCGCCCCGGTCCACCTCGGGCAGGCCGAAGTAGGCGTCGTCGGAGGCCACCACGATGTCGGCGTTGCCCGCCAGCCCGACCCCGCCACCGAGGCAGAACCCGTGCACGGCGGCGATCACCGGGACCTCGCACTCGTAGATCGCCGCGAACGCCGCGAAGCACCCGCGGTTGGCGCCGACCAGCGCGGCGTGCCCGGTGGTGGCCTGCATCTCCTTGACGTCCACCCCGGCGTTGAACCCTCGCCCCTCCGCGCGCAGCACCACGACGCGGGTCTCGGGCGCGTGCCCGGCCTCCTGGACGGCCTCGGCCAGCTCGAACCAGCCGGAGACGGGTAACGCGTTGACCGGTGGCACGTCCACTACGACCTCGGCGACCGCTCCGCCGCCGTGAAGGGTGATTCTCATCGCGCCTCACTGTTCGCACCTAACGCTTGCTTGGTACGGTAGCACGCGACGGTCGGCCGCAGGAGTGCGCCCGGTGGCATCCCGGTGGCCGGTTCGAGGCTCGGCCGGCCCACCTGGGACGGCGGCCGGTCTTCCGGGGACTCCCCGGGTGACCGCTTCGAGGACGAGGGCGAGGAGGCGAGCGCCGTGAACGCCAAGGGCGATGCGGATCGCACGGCCGGTGTGGACGGCGAGGCTCGTGGAACTGGCGGAGCCTCCGGCCGGGTCCGCTACGACCACACCGGATCGGTCGTGCTGGTGACCGGTGGCACCAGGGGGCTCGGCGCAGGCATAGCCGGTGCCTTCCTCGCCGCCGGGGCCGAGGTGGTGGTGTGCGCCCGGAGGAAACCCGAACCCTTGCCCGAGGGCCTGACGTTCGTCACGGCCGACGTGCGCGACGCGGCGGACGTGGACCGGCTGGTCGCCGAGGTCGAGGAGCGGTACGGAAGGCTCGACACGGTGGTCAACAACGCCGGCGGCTCACCGCAGGCGCTCCTGGCCGGAACCTCCCCGCGGCTGCACGCCCGGATCGTGGAACTCAACCTGATCGCCCCGCTACTGGTCGCCCAGCGCGCCCACCCCCTGCTCGCCACCTCCGGCGGCTCGGTCATCATGATCGGCAGCTCCAGCGGTACCCGCCCCTCCCCGGGCACCTCCGCGTACGGCGCGGCCAAGGCGGGCCTGCACCACCTGGCCGCCTGCCTGGCCGCCGAGTGGGCGCCGCGGGTGCGGGTCAACACGGTGGTCGTCGGCCTCGCCGAGACGGAGGACTCGGCGGACCACTACGGCGGTCCCGCGGGGGTCGCGCGGATGGGCGCCGCCGTTCCCGCGGGCCGGATGGCCCGTCCCGCCGACGTGGCCGAGGTGTGCCTGTGGCTGGCCGTCCCCGGCTACGTGACCGGCGCGGAGATCCTCGTACACGGCGGCGGGGAGATCCCCGCCTGGCGCCGGATCGCGTCTGGACACGACGGGTGAACAACCGGGAAACTCTGCATGATCACTCTGCATGATCACGACGAAAGGGGCCCAGGCATGGGCGGGATCTGTGACGGGCGCGTGGTGATCGTGACCGGTGCCGGGCGCGGCATCGGCAGGGAGCACGCCCTGGAGTTCGCCCGGCAGGGGGCCAGGGTCGTGGTCAACGACCTCGGCACCGGCCGCGAGGGGGACGGGCACTCTGGCGACCCGGCCCTGCGGGTGGTCGAGGAGATCCGCGCCCTGGGCGGCCGGGCCATCGCCAACAGCGACGACGTCACCGACTGGGACGGCGCCGACCGGCTGGTCAAGACGGCGATGAGCGCCTTCGGGCGGCTGGACACACTGGTGAACAACGCCGGTTTCGTCCGTGACCGGATGCTGGTCTCGATGACCGAGCAGGAGTGGGACGACGTGATCCGGGTCCACCTCAAGGGCCACTTCCTGCCGCTCCGGCACGCGGGCGCGCACTGGCGGGAACGCTCGAAGGCGGGTGACCCGGTGGACGCCCGAGTGATCAACACCTCCTCGGGGGCCGGACTGCTCGGCAGCGTCGCCCAGGGCAACTACTCCGCGGCCAAGGCCGGCATCGTCGCGCTCACCCAGGTCGCCGCCGCCGAACTCGGCCGCTACGGCGTCACGGTGAACGCGATCGCCCCGGCCGCCCGTACCCGGATGACCGAGGAGGTCTTCGCCACCATGATGGCCAGACCCGAGGACGGCTTCGACGCCATGGACCCGGCCAACATCGCCCCCCTGGTGACCTGGCTCGGATCGGCCGCCTCCGGGCACGTCACCGGCCGGGTCTTCGAGGTGGAGGGCGGTGTCATCTCGCTGGCCGACGGCTGGCGCCACGGCCCCCGTGTCGACCGGGGCGCCCGCTGGAACCCGGCCGACATCGGCGACGCGGTCGCCGAACTGCTCACCGAGACCCCCGACCCCGAGCCGGTCTACGGGGCATAGCCACCGATGATCACCTGAGGGTCGAGGACGGTCGCTTAGCCGTGGGTACGGTGCTCGGGGAGGCGCCTTCCCCGGGAGATCCGGGACGACGCTCCGCATCACAAGAGAAGGAGGACTCGGAGGCGGACTTCGCGCAGGCGTTGGAGATGCCGATCATCGGCCTGGAGGCGGCATCCAGAGGTGATGAACGTTCGGTGGCAGCGGAGACCGGATTCACACCCCCGGGTGGCCAGGGTTGAGCGGCCGTTTCTCACGTCCTGGCTCGAACGGCTGCACGACCTCGTCGAGTGCCCCGGTGAACTCGTGCGCGAGCCGGTCGAACGCCTCCCGGTCATACGTCCCAGGTGACCGGGAGGCTCTTGACCCCGTAGATGTCCGCGCTCTCCGGGCGCAGGGCGACCTCTTCAGCCGGTACGGCCAGGCGCAGGGTGGGGAAGCGGTTGAGCAGCGCGGGGAGCGCGACCCGCATCTCGACGCGGGCCAACTGCTGCCCCAGGCACAGGTGGATGCCGTGGCCGAAGGCCAGGTGCCCGCCGTCCTGCCTGCGCAGGTCGAGCACCTGGGGGTCGGTGAAGCGCTCGGGGTCGCGGTTGGCGGTGTTGTACGACAGGATGACCATCGAGCCGGCCCTGATGGTCCGGCCGCCCAGCTCGACGTCCTCCAGCGCCGTCCTCATGAACTGCTTGGCGACGCTCAGATACCGCAGCAGCTCCTCCATGGCCCCGTCGATGAGCGCGGGCTCGGTGCGCAGCGCGGCGAGTTGCTCCGGATTCCGCAGCAGGGCGAAGGTGCCCAGCGCGAGCATGTTCGCGGTGGTGTCGAACCCGGCCGAGAGCAGGATCAGGGCCATGCCCTTCAGCTCCTCGTCGGTCAGGTCGCTGTCGAGCAGGTCGCTGAGCACGTCGTCGGTGGGGTTGGCGCGCTTGGCGGCCACCAGCTCGGCGAGGTATTTCTGGGTCGCGATGTAGGCCGCGATCAGTTCCTCGTCGCCGACCTCCCCGCCGAGGAACGTGTCGATGTTCTCCTGGAAGGAGCCCCGGTCCTCGTACGGCACTCCCAGCAGCTCACAGATGATGATGGAGGGGATGGGCTTGGCGAACGCGGTCACCAGGTCCGCCGACGGCCCGGCCTGCTCCATCGCGTCCAGGTGCTCGGTGGTGACCTGCTCGACGCGCTCGGTGAGCTGGCGCATCCGCCGTACGGTGAACTTGCCCACCAGCGGTTTCCGATAGCGCCCGTGCTGCGGCTCGTCCATCAGCAGGAACTCGCCGGGCGGCGCCGGAGGCACCTCGATCTCGCCGAGGTCGACCAGCGGATGGTGGCGCATGAGCTCCCTGCGTGAGCTGAACCGCGGATCGGCCAGGACCGACCTGACCAGGTCGTAACCGGTGACCAGCCAGCCCTGGTGTCCGTCGGGGAAGGTGTAGCGGCTGATCGGGCCGTGCTCGCGGGCCTCGATCAGCTCCTTGGGCGGGTCGAAGGGACAGCCGGGCTGACGTGCGGTCGGCATCGTGGTGATGGTGTGTTCCATGGTCATTCCTCTCATCGGCCTGGGGCGAAGTCGCGATATTATGTGTTTGGTGTGACTTGAAAGCCGTGTCGCAGTATCGACACGGCTCTAGGCGGTCTTGCGGCGGTAGGTGTTCATGGCGAAGACGTAGGCGACGATGAGGATGCCGACACACCAGGCCAGGGCGATCCAGATGTCGGTGCCGACCGGCTGCTGTGCGAACAGGTGGCGGATGGCGTTGACGATGGAGGTCACCGGCTGGTGCTCGGCGAAGGCGCGCAGCGGGCCGGGCATGGTGTCGGTGGGCACGAAGGCCGAACTGAGGAACGGCAGGAAGATGAGCGGGTAGGAGAACGCGCTCGCGCCTTCCACGGTCTTGGCGGACAGGCCGGGGATGACGGCGATCCACGTCAGCGCCAGGGTGAACAGGATCAGGATGCCGGCGACCGCGAGCCACGCCGGCACTCCCGCCCCCGAGCGAAAACCCATGAGCAGGGCGACGAGCACGACGACCACGAGCGAGATCACATTGGCGATCAGCGAGGTCAGCACGTGCGCCCACAGCACCGACGAGCGTGCGGTCGGCATGGACTGGAAGCGCTCGAAGATGCCGCCCTTCATGTCCATGAACAGCCGGTACGCGGTGTAGGCGATGCCCGAGGCGACCGTGATGAGCAGGATGCCGGGCAGCTGGTAGTTCACATACGAATCCGATCCGGTGTTGATCGCGCCGCCGAACACGTAGACGAACATCAGCATCATGGCGATCGGCATGATCGCGGTGGTGATGATGGTGTCCGGGCTGCGCATGATGTGGCGCAGGGACCGTCCCAGCAGGACGGCGGTGTCGCCGAGGAAATGCTTGGTCATCGTTGTTCCTTACGCGTTCGTGCCGACATTGCGGTTCTTGCCGTTGTCACCGACGAGCGCGAGGAAGACTTCCTCAAGGGTCGGCTGCTTCTCGACGTACTCGACCTTGGCGGGCGGGAGCAGTCGCTTGAGCTCGGCCAGGGTGCCGTTCACGATGATCCGGCCCTCGTGCAGGATCGCGATCCGGTCGGCGAGGTGTTCGGCCTCGTCCAGATACTGCGTGGTGAGCAGCACCGTCGTACCCCGGGCGGCGAGTTCCTTGACGGCCTGCCACACCTCGATGCGTGCCTGGGGGTCGAGCCCGGTCGTCGGCTCGTCGAGGAAGATGACCGGCGGATCGCCGATGAGGCTCATCGCGATGTCCAGGCGGCGGCGCATGCCCCCCGAATACGTCGACGCCTTCCGCGCGCCCGCGTCGGTCAGTGAGAAACGGGCGAGCAGGTCATCGGCGATCCTGCCCGGGTTCTTGAGGTGCCGCAGCCGGGCGACCAGCACGAGGTTCTCCCGGCCGGTGAGGATCTCGTCGACGGCGGCGAACTGTCCGGTGAGGCTGATGGACTCCCGCACGTCCGCGGCCCGCGTGGCGACGTCGAAGCCGTTGACGCCGGCCGTGCCCGCGTCGGCCTTGAGCAGCGTGGACAGGATCTTCACGACCGTGGTCTTGCCCGCCCCGTTGGAGCCGAGCAGGGCGAAGATGCTGCCGCGCGCCACGTCGAAGTCCACGCCGCGCAGCACCCGCAGCTCCTTGTACGACTTCTCCAGGCCCTGCACGTGGATCGCGGGGCCCTGGACCTGATCGGCTGTCATCCGGATATCCGTTCTCTGTTTCGTCATGGCTTGTCACCCGTGGCGCGATCGATGGTGTTGCTCAGCCGGTTCCGCTCGCGGCTGATCCACGAACCCTTCGGGTAGTTCCGAAGGAACGCCTCGGCGAACTCCACCGGGTCTTCGCCGACGACTTCGCGGAGCGGGGTTCCGTTCGCCGCGCTCTGCTCGAAGAGATCGACGAGATCGTCCAGCATCGCCAGCAGGCTGTCCGAGTCCCCCGGCCCGAAGTAATGCATGTACCGCTGCAGCGCATCGATCGCCGTGTGATAGCTCGCCGGAAGCTGCTCCGTGCGTGCCTTGTACTGCCGGTAGCGCCTCTTGTCCTCAAGCGGCCCTATGACCAGCCCCAGGTACTTCTGGTAGCGACTCTTCGGCTCGTTCGACCCTGTGTTCATGGCTACTTGTCTCCTTCGCGGAGCTGTTCGAGCCGTTCTGTGAGGAAGCTCCAGGTCCTCCAGAACTCTTCGAGGTACTCCCGTCCCTGAGCGTTCAGGGAGAACACCTTGCGGGGCGGTCCCTTCTCGGACGGGACCTTCTCCACGTCGACGAGGCCGCGCTGCTCGATCCTGACCAGCAGCGCGTAGATGGTGCCCTCGGCGATGTCGGAGAAGCCCTGATCCCGCAGCCACGCCGTGATCTCGTAGCCGTACGCGGACCGGCCGGACAGGATCGCGAGGACGATGCCCTCCAGCGTTCCCTTGAGCATCTCCGTCATCTGCTTGCCCATGGAAACACCTCCCTTCAGCTACTCGGTGTTGCTGACTACCGGTACAAAGTAACACTGACTACTGGTACATAGCAAGACTGAATAGCCAAGATGCAAGCCGGGCCGTAAGCGTGTGGCCGTGGGAGACCTGATCACTGCTCGTGAGCGGGCCCGCCACCACTCCTCTGGGAGAAGACGGGCTTGCGTCAGACCACCGAAGACTTCAACCACCGGCTTTGCCGCGGCGTACCCGCAGCTCGATGACCGGCTCGGGCCCGCTGCGCACCGCGCCGGTCAGATTCAGCGTCGCCTCGCACCACGCGGTCCGCGGCGCGCCGTGCCGCTCGTTGATGGTGATCCGTTCGATGGCGGCACGTGGTCGGTGAAGCCGGCGATCGAAAGCTCCGGCGGGCTCACACTGCCCCTCGTCGGAGTGGCCCTCCGCCGCTACCTGTCGATGGGCGGCTGAAGTTCAGGTCGGCAGTTCAGCCGTGCTCTGCTGTTGCGGGCGCGGCCTCGGGGGATGTTCCGGCGCCCTCAGAGGCGGGAGCGTGAATATGCGGACCAGGGAGTTGGGTCAGGCGGTCGGCGCGGAGTGGGCGAAGCTGTGGTCGGTCCGTTCCACCTGGTGGTGCCTGGCCGGCGCGGTGGCGCTCATGGTGATGAGCGCGCTGATGCTGGGCGGGGCGACGGCCACGGACATGCTCCGCGCCGAGGGCGGCGGAACCCGCTTTCCGGCGAGCGAGCCGGTGATCTCGGCGACCTCGTTCGCCCAGTTCGCGCTGGCGATGCTGGTGATCACCTCGGAGTACGCGTCGGGCAGCATCCGGAGCACGTTGCAGGCCACGCCGATCCGCGGCCGGGTGATCGCCGCGAAGGCGCTGGTGGTGGGGCCGGTGATGTTCGCCGCCGGAGTGCTGTCCGGGGCCGTGGCCACCGCGGTCGTCTACGCGGTGCTGTCCGCCGACCTGTTCGGCGGCTATGTCGCGCTGCCGCCCGCCGAGGTCGCGCTCGACCTGCTGGGGGTCGGTGTCTTCTTCGCCCTGGTGTCGGTGATGACGCTCGGCGTGGGCACCGCGGTGCGCAGCGCGGCGGGCACCCTGACCGTGGTGTTCATGCTGCTGATGGGCCTGCCGCTGATGCTGATGATGACGGGCGTTTCGGCGGCGGTGGAGGTGTCCCTGCGCATGCCGTTGTTCGCCGACCTGGCCTTCATGGGCAGCACCGACAACCTGACCGGCGGCCCGATGCCCTACGGGGCGGGAGAAGGTCTGGCCTGGTTGCTGGCATGGACGGTGGCGGCGATGGCGGCAGGCCACGTCGTGCTGCGCCGGCGTGACGCCTAGACTTCGGGCCGTGTCAGGCAGCCGCATCGCGCGCACCCTGGTGGGGGTGCTCGCGGGCATGGTCCTCGGGGTCGTCGAGCTGGCCTTCCTCTGCCTGGCCTGGCCGGCCTCCCTGATCGCGGCCACCCGGCCCGCCGCCGACCGGGGCCTGGCCCGGCTGACGGCACTCGAACGGGCCCGGCTGGCCAGGTGGCTGGGCCACGACACGACGCGGACGGCCGGTGGCTACGGCTTTCTCGCCGCCCGCGCCGCCCTGGGTGTTCTGGGCGGGTACGGCTGCGCGGCGGGTCTGTTTCTTGGTGGCCTGCTCCTGTTCGGCGGACTGTGGGACCTGCTCTGGGGCGAGTCCGAGGCGGTACCGGTGAACCTGCCCGGGGTGAAGCTGGTCACCACCAGCGGGATCCTCGGGCTGACCGGCGCGGGGGCACTACTGGCCCTGGTGACACTCGGGGTCCTCGCCGTGGGAGCGGCCGAACGGCGGCTGGCCGACCACTTCCTCGGACCGGGAAGGCAGGAACTGATGCGCAGGCGCATCGCCGAACTGACCGCGACCCGCGCGGGCGTCATCCGGGCCGTCGACGACGAACGGCGCAGAATCGAGCGCGACCTGCACGACGGCGTGCAGCAGCGGGGGGTGGCGCTGGCCATGCTGCTCGGCCGCGCCCGGCACAGCCCCGACCAGGCCAGGACCGCCGAGCTGGTGGGCCAGGCCTACACCGAGTCGCGCCGGCTCCTCGACGAGCTACGCAGCGTGGCCTGGCGGATCTATCCGACCGCACTCGACGAACTGGGCCTGTGCGCCGCGCTCGCGGGCATCGCCGAACGGTCGAGCATGCCGGTGACCGTGCACTACGGGCTGGCCGACCGGCCCGTCTCCGAGGTCGAGACCGCCCTGTACTTCACCGCCCGCGAGGCGATCACCAACGCGATCAAGCACGCGGGAGCCCGTGACATCCTGGTCATGCTGACAGAGGACGAGCGGACGGTGAGCGTGGCGATCTCGGACGACGGCAGGGGCGGCGCGGACCCCTCGGGGGGAGGGCTCTCCGGGCTGGCCAGGCGAGTCCTGGCGCTCGACGGGGTGTTCACCGTCGACAGCCCGGAAGGCGGCCCCACCAGGATCGTCGCGACGCTGCCGAAGGACACGCCGTGCGACTGATCCTGGCCGACGACTCCGTGCTGCTCCGCGAGGGCCTGATCCGGCTGCTCACCGACGCCGGGCACGAGATCCTCGCCGCCGTCGGCGACGCGCGGGCGCTGCTCGACGCGATCCGGCGGCACCCACCGGACGTGGCCGTGATCGACGTGCGCATGCCTCCCACGCACACCGACGAGGGGCTGCGGGCGGCACTGGAGATCCGCGAGCACCGGCCGGACGTCGGGGTCCTCGTGCTGTCCCAGTACGTGGAGAAGACGTACGCGGCCACGCTCCTGGCGGGAAACACCGAAGGGCTGGGCTACCTGCTCAAGGACCGGGTCTCGGAGGTCGCCGACTTCCTGGACTCGCTGGAGCGGGTACGCGCCGGCGGCACGGTCTTCGACCCGGAGGTGGTCCGCCAGCTGCTCGCCCGCACCACCCACGCCGACCCGCTGAGCAGGCTGAGCCGGCGCGAGACGGAGGTGCTGCGACACCTCGCGCAGGGCTACGTCAACGCGGCGATCGCCGAACGCCTGCACGTGTCGCTCAGCACCGTCGAAAAGCACATCAACGCCATCATGGACAAGCTCGACCTACCCCGCGACCCCGGCTACAGCCGCAGGGTGCTGGCCATCCTGCGCTACCTCGACGACTGAAGGCTCCGCCGCTCCTTACGGCATCGACCCCGCAGACACGCGCTCCCTACGGGAGCAGCCGGAATACCGGAGAAAAGACACTGCCTCTACGCCGTCCGCGCCCACCTCCAGGAACTGGCGGGCGAGTACGCCGCCACGCGAGAGAACTACCGGCTGGCGGCCCGGCGCACCACGGGCCTCCCCGAACAGCGCCACCTGCGAGACAGGGCAGGCAGGCTTGCCCCTTTCCGCACGTCGTAGTGGTTGAAGATCGTGTCTGGTTGTGTTGATCTCGGCCGCTTGTCCCGGTATGACCTTGGGCTCGTTAGACAGCGTGCGCGGTGGAGCGGGCTTGGCCGGAGTAGTTGTTGGGCTCGTCGCCCTTTTCGCGAGTCTCCCGGCAGGCCCCCGGGGCCGCCGTGGGCTTAGCACCGACCCGGACGGGCACCGCCTCACCTGAGAAGGAGCACTCCGGGTTCGGCGGACGGGCCGGGGAAACGGGCTGAGCGCAAGGTCAGCGCCGCGCCCCGGCCCGCCCGGCAAGCGGCAAGGTCGCCGGTGCCAGGTGCAGGTGGTTTACAGTCCCTGCCGTCCGCGCCGGACGTCACCTGCCTGCGAGCACCGTCCCACCTCAGCGTTCGGGGGTCAGCGGGGGAGGCTTCCAGCCGGCGTCGATGGCGTCCAGATCGGGTGCGTACAGGCGCATGGTCAGCGTGAACGGGTCGGTGCCGACGGGCAGCCAGTTACTCGCCGGAATGTCAGAGCCGGGATTGTCGGGCTGAATGAAGATATCGGCGGAATCATCGGGGTTGAGGGTGATGGCCTCCTGGTGGCCGACGGCGTACTTCTCGGCGTCGTTGGGGATGAAGTAACCGTCGGTGTCGTAGGCGGTGATCGACCAGAAGGCGCCGACCGGCGGGAGCCCGCCGGGCTCGAAATGCAGCCGGAAGCGGGTGTCGGTGGCGGGGCTGGCCGTGCTGGGGTAGAGGGAATCCTCTGGCAGGTTGGCGCCCAGTCCACGCAGCGCGGTGGAGGCGCGCAGATCGTAGTCGGTGCCGTAGCTGCCGAGGTTGGGAGACGACAACCAGCCGTTGAGATTCACATCCGCGGGGTTGGTGTAGGCGTTGACGCGGGCCTCGCCGTCTTTCTTGGCCTGCTCCAGCAGATCGCTGTTCAGGTCCCCGACGGTGCCCCCGGGGGCGATACCGATAGAGGCCAGGCGCTCCATCATGTCCGGATCCTCAGGTGAGGCCGGGTTGGTGACCATCAGGGCACACAGCCGGTTGTAGAACGTCACCGCGTCCATGGCCGTCACCTGGGCGGGGGGCGGGGTTTCCAGGTCGATGTCGGGATCGAAGGTGCCTGGGGGCGGGACGTAGGTGCCGGGTGAGGACCAGGCACTGAGCGGGATCAGCCGCATGTCGTCCTGCAGCGCGTGCACGTTGTCCAGTTCAGCTTCGTCGCCGAGGGCCTTCAGTTCGGTGCGGCCCACGATCCAGACGGTGTTGGTCGGCATCGACAGCGGTGTGGTATCGGCCGGGGCGTCGCCGTTCCAGCCGGGGCCGGACAGCAGGAAGGCGGCGGGGGTGTCGGTGATGGTCTGGCCGGGGTTGTGCAGGGTGTTGGACCAGGCGTCCATGATCTGCATCAGCCAGTACCTCGGACGCTCCGTGTCGTCGTCCCGCTCCTTGGCTTGCATGTCAGGCAGGGACAGCACGATCGGCTCGGTGGTCAGGTCGAGCCAGGCGAAGGAGTAAAGGGTGTCCTGGTTGGTGCGCACCACTGTGCGGTCTTCCGGGGCGGGCAGATCGCGGACGTGGACGAACTGGTTAATGGGGGCGTGTTCGTCTTTGTGGTCGGGATCAATGTTGGTATCGATGGCCTTGGTGATGTCCATCAAGACCAGCGGATAACCGAAGACGTAGGCGTCGGTGGCAATCGCAAGAACCTGATCGTCGGGCAGGGGCATGCCGAGCTGTCCTTTCCGTCCGGCTCCGCCCTCTGGTCGTCAAGGCCCGCATCACCTTCGGCCCGGCAGCACTCCGCCGGCAGGGCACATGTCTTCCAGAGCGGAGCAGAAGCGAATGATCGCTTCAATCTTTCATCGTCACCACACCGGCGGCCATGACCCTGGCGTGACCGGATGCGGCCACCCCTACCGAGGCGGCCGGAGTACGCGAGAAAAGACACCGCGGCCGGGTGTTCCCGCTGGTCGGTGGCGTCAGTGGGGTGCGGCGAGGTGTTCAATGACGGCGGCGATTACCTCGCTGCCGGGCCCGGTGTTCGGAGCGGGCGGGAAATTCTCGCGGTCCGGTACCGCAAGAACGCGGCACCCGCTCCGACTCCATGGTGAACGGCGCCTTCGAGGGCGCCACCAGACCATTGAAGGAGACGACGTTGAAGTTCATGTTGATCATGCACAACAACCCGCAGATCTGGGACGCGCTGACCGAGGAGGAGCGCAACGAGGTGATGAGCGGCCACGGCCCGTTCATGGAGACCATCAAGAAGTCCGGGGAGATGATCGGCACCACCGCGCTGGCCGACCCGTCGCAGAGCGCCGTGGTCAGGGTCCGGGGCGGCGTCCCGGCGGTGACCGACGGGCCCTACCTTGAGGCCAAGGAGTACCTCGGCGGCTACTACCTGGTGGAATGCGACAGCCGGGAGCGCGCCCTGGAGCTGGCCGCGCTCATCCCGGACGCCGGCATCGAGGGCCTGGGCATCGAGGTGCGGCCGGTGCTCTTCGCGGGCACGGCCGACGACTGAGCACGCGGTGAAGTTCCTGCTGAGTCTCTACCTGAGCGCCGCGGCCCTACCCTGGGGAGGGCTCGACCATGAGGAGTTCCTGGCCACGGCCGGGCAGGCAGGGGAACTGATCAGTGCTCACGTGTTCGCCGATCCGTCCCTCGGCGCCGTCGTACGGGCTCGGGACGGCGTGGTGACCGTGACCGAGGGGCCGTACCCGCAGACCCCGGATCATGTCGTCGGCCAGTACGTGGTCGACTGCGAAAGCCGGGAACGCGCCGTGGAACTGGCCGCCCTGATACCGAGTGGTCAGGTCGGCGGCGTGGAGGTGCGGCCGCTGATGGACTCGGCCGGGATGGAGATGTGAGCACGACCGAACGCCTCGGGGACCTGCTGCGCGAACTCGCGCCGCAGGTCCTCGGCGTGCTCCTGCGCCGCTACGGCGGATTCGAGGAGTGTGAGGACGCGGTCCAGGAGGCGATGCTCGCCGCGGCGACGCGGTGGCCCGCCGACGGCGTTCCGGACAGCCCGCGTGCCTGGCTGGTCACCGTCGCCTCCCGCCGCCTGGTCGACCAGGTACGCAGCGAGCAGGCGCGCCGCCGCCGGGAGGTCAGCGCGGCGGTGCGGGAGGCACCGGACGCCGCCGTCGCGCCGGCGCCCGGCGAGGAAGGCCCGGGCGGCCGGGACGACACGCTCGCGCTGCTGTTCCTGTGCTGTCACCCGGCGCTGACGCCCGCCTCCCAGGTGGCGCTCACCCTGCGTGCCGTCGGCGGGCTCACCACCGCCGAGGTGGCGCGGGCGTTCCTCGTGCCGGAGGCCACCATGGCGCCGCGGATCAGCCGTGCCAAGCAGCGGATCAAAGCCGTCGGCGCCTCGTTCGAGATGCCGGGCGACCAGGAGCGGGCCGAACGGCTGGACGCCCTCCTGCACGTGCTCTACCTGGTCTTCAACGAGGGCTACATCGCCAGCTCCGGGCCCGACCTGCACCGCGGCGAGCTCACCGCAGAGGCGATCCGGCTCACCCGGACGGTGCACCGGTCCCTGCCGGATGACGGTGAGGTCGCCGGGCTGCTGGCACTGATGCTGCTGACCGACGCCCGTCGCGCGGCCCGCACCGGCCCGGACGGCGCCCTGGTGCCACTGGCCGAGCAGGACCGGAACCGATGGGACGCCGCCCTGATCGAAGAGGGCACCGCGCTGGTCACCGGCGCCATGTCCTCCTCACCCCTCGGCCCCTACCATCTCCAGGCGGCGATCGCCGCGTTGCACGTCCAGGCGCCGCGAGCCGAGGACACCGACTGGGAACAGATCCGCATCCTGTACGCGATCCTCGGCCGGATCGCGCCGAACCCGATGGTCACCCTCAATCACGCCGTCGCGGTCGCGATGACCCGAGGGCCCCAGGCCGGACTCGACATGCTGGAAAGCCTGGACGGCGACCCCCGGATCGCCCGCCACCACCGCCTCCACGCCGTCCGCGCCCACCTCCAGGAACTGGCCGGCGAGCACGCCGCCGCACGGGAGAACTACCGGCTGGCGGCCCGGCGCACCACGAGCCTCCCCGAACAGCGCTACCTGCGGGACAGGGCAGAAAAGCTGGAGCGATAGCAACCGGCGAGAACGCGCCTGGTGGCACCCAGTGACCGCCCCCGCTGTGCGGAAGATCACCGCACTACGTGTCAGGCCCGTCCCCTGGTCGCCGCCGACGCCTCTACGCCGTCCGCGCCAAAAACGCAGCCCGCCGAGGCCGACGTTGCCGGTTGCCGTATCCGAACGCGGCACTCCACTGACGGTGACGAATGCTTCCCACCGAGGTCTGAATCACGGGGAAGAAAGGGGATCGCGTCCTGACGGCTGACCGATCGCGAGCTGAAACCAGACGGCCCCGCCCACTTCGTCGTCGTGATCGGCGCCCCAGGCGCGGGCCAGGCGGTCCACCCAGCTCAGGCCGCGCCCGCTGAGGCTGTCGTCGTCGGTCGTCCGGATCGCCGGAACACTGGTCGCCGAGCCGCCGTCGATCACCTCAACGTGGATCAGGCCGCCACCCAGGCCCACCCGGACCGTCACCAGCCCGCCGGGCCTGGCCGAGTCGCTGTGCAGGACGGCGTTGGTGACGACCTCGCTGACCAGCAGTTCGAGCGTTTCCAGCGTCTCGGCGGTCGCGTGGCCGTCCAGGACCTCCAGCACCCACCTGCGAGCGGCCCCCGCCGACTGCGCGATGCCCGGAAAGTCCCGCCGACCCACGATCCGAAGCCCGTCCCAGCGCTTGATCACCGCCTCCGTCGCGCTGGAGCCGTCCTGTCCCCGCGCGCTCACGCGGCCACCGCCGACGCGATCATGTCGGCCGCGTTGTTCGCCTCGGCCCAGATCCAGTCCCGTCGCCAGGTCACCGACCACCAGGGCCGCCAGACGAAGACCCAGCCACAGGCCCGGCGGGCGACCTGGATCCGGACCCGAACCCCGGTCGAAGACATGATCTCCAACACCGGCGCTCCGCTGACGGGAACGACCACTGAGGTGGCCACCCCAAGAACCCGCAGGTCCCAGCCGAGCCGTACGAGGTGGATGTACTGCACTTGCTGCGGATCACGCACTCGCCCCGGTATCTCCATCACCCCACCGATTATGTAGTCGTTCGATTACACTCCGATAAGCTACCTCGGGTCGTATGTTCTTGGTAGTTACCTAAGGAAGTTTCCAAAGATAGTTTTCAGACGTAAGACCTCCAGGAAGGTGCGGCCATGGCTGCCGACACAAGTCCCACCGTCCGCAGGCGTCGCCTGGCGTCAGAGCTGCGCCGGTTGCGCATCGAGCGCGGCCTGTCCATGCAGGAGGTGGCCGAACGCATGGATCTGGCGGCGGCCTCGGTCAGCCGGATCGAGACGGGCCGCCGGGGCATCCGACCGCGCGACCTCCGCGCGTTTCTCGACATGTACGAGGTCCCCGAGGCCGACAGAGAGTCGCTGATGGCCCTGTCCAGGGAGGCGCGGCAACGAGGCTGGTGGCAGAACTACGGGGACGTGCTACCCGGCGAGTACGCGACGCTCATCGGCCTCGAAGCCGAGGCGACATCCGTCAGGACCTACCAGCAGACGCTGGTCCCCGGTCTGTTGCAGACAGCGGACTACGCGCGGGCGGTTGTCGCGGCCACTCGCCCCGGAGACACGCCAGAGGAGATCGAACGCAGGGTCTCCGTGCGGATGGAGCGTCAGAAGCGGCTCGCGGACGACAACCCGCTGGAACTATCCGTAGTTCTCGGGGAGGGAGTGGTGCGTCAGCACGTGGGAACAGCCGAGATCATTGCCAGTCAGCTCAAGCACCTCGCCGAAGTCGGCCAGCGGCCCAACATCATGATTCAGATTCTCCCCTACCGAGCCGGAGCGCATCAGGCGATGACCGGATCGTTTAACATCGTGGGTTTTCCTGCTCCGAGCGACCTGGACGTCATCTATCTGGAGAACATGTCCAGCGGGCTGTACCTGGAGGACAGCGCCGACGTTCGACGCTACGTCGCGGTGTTCGACTACCTCAGAGCAGCGGCACTCAGCCCGGGGGACACAACGGTTATGCTGATGAACGCGTCAAACAACCTGGTGTGAGTGTCCAGCGGAAGGGCCGTGCGATGTCCAACCCGGTAGACCTGACCAAAGCCGCGTGGCGGAAGAGTTCGCTCAGCGGAGGCAATGGAGACTGCGTAGAAGTCGCAGACCTGGGCGATGCAGTAGCAGTCCGGGACTCCAAGGACCCCGAAGGCCCCAAGCTCGTCTTCGCCCGTAACACCTGGGCGGCATTCGTGGCAGACCTGAAAAACGGCGCGTAGACCGCGGCGCAACCAGCATTTCACAGTGGGATGGGGGAGCCGGTCTCGGTGACTTCACCATTCTGTCGGTTAGCGCTAGTGCTGTGTCACGATCCGTTGCCATCTATGACCGAGACACGCTCGCCGCTTTTCTCGTCGAGGATCGATCGTCCTGCTAGAGGGGCCTTCAGGGGCAGGTCCACCTTCAACGGGTAGCCCACCAAGGTGGTGACTTCCTGTTCCCAAGGAAAGACGGGCGCGCAGTTATTGCGCATCTGAATACCGATGATCACTTGAGAGGTGAATTCCTCTACCTTTTTCTCCACCACCTCGTAACAGGAAGTGCCGTCGGCCTTGGGAGGCCCTATGGTCATCTCTGCGGTGATTGTCAGCTCATCGGCTGAGACTGTCGCGACAGCGATCTGATCCCAGTAGGCTTGCCTGCCACATGCCCCTAGAGCCAGCGTCTGACATGCTAAGACGAAGACGAGGCCGGCTTTTCTCAGAGCAGAGGCGGGCGTGCAAGGCATGTCCATTAACTGATTTTCCGTTTCTTGATGTCACCGCCAAACACCCCGATGACGTCGTGGATGTCGGTGAATCCATGTCTGCATGGGAAGACAAAGGGGCTCTTCGATGTTGAGGGGGATGTTCCTCCTTCAACATCGAAGAGCCGAGAAAGCAAGCCGTAGCCGAACGCCCCATTTGGCCACATGAAGACAACGGAAGCCCGAGGTTGGGGTATGTGCCGGCCGATATCTATTTTCCGATGTTCCAAGCGCTCCCGTTGCACAGCAGCGGGCCGTATGTATAGGTCTTCCCGCTTTCGATACCGGTAGCGACCAGCCGGCCACCTTCTTTCGGCTCGAAATCTCGGCACATATCCTCAGGAAGACCCATGCTCCTGCTCTCTCCTGGCGCGATGGTGATAGAAGAAAGAGCATTGGATTTGCTTTTTATCGTAACGGTCTCCGCAGTGTGGTTGGAGATGTGGAATTGTTCACCGTCACGAGGGATGCACGCACCGAGTAGAACTGTGGAGCTCATCGCCAAAACCGCCGAACGCAGAAGGGCCAGCATCGGGAATGCGCTGCGGCGTGTGTTCATGACGGCCTCTCTGGCCTTGTTTCCAATATTCACTGATGGTGTCCGCTGGTCCGTTCCGCTTAAAGGCGACTGTGCCCACCCGGAAGGAGTGTAGAATATAACGATTCTGCTATCGCCGGACAGGGCTTTCGGGTGGACTCTCGCCCCGTATACGCATGATTGTCACCGAACTGGCCACACGACACCCTCAGGTAACCGGCGTACGACAGCTCGCCACAGCCATAGGGCGTCACCGATAACCCCATCCGACGTGGAAGGCTAACCACGAACCTGCTGGGCTTCATGGCTGTCCGTGGCCATGTAAAAACACGCACGTGGCCGTTGACAGCGTTTCTCGTACTCCGCCGATCCCTACGGCATCGACCCTGCGCTGTGTCGGAGAGACACGCGTCAGCTACGGTGACCAGCCCTGAGCGGTCTCGTCGCGAGAGCTTCAGCATCGGATAGTTCACTGAGCGGCCGGAGAGTGAGCGACTACGGCACGCACGCGGTACGGCGGGGCGGAAGGCGCGGAGGTGGGTGGGTGCTCCGGCCGGCGTATAAAAGTCCGCAACCACCGCGCCCGAGCAGGCCGGAGGCCTGAAACACCAGGGAGCGACTGAGACGGCCGGCCGGAGCACCCACCCACCGGAGCGCGCACGCCCGATCCCCCATGACGACGTGGGAACACCCGATCAAGCGACAGCAGGCTTGAGAACGCGACACCACAGGTGCCGCCCCAAGTCGAACAGATGACTTTAGGTAAGGTGCCTTATGTCTAATTGGTGATGACATAAAGGGATACCTCATGGGCGTTTCTGCGGCGTACGTGACCTTCGCGGACCCGGACAGGCTCGACGACGAGCAGGAACTCGCCGTCGCGGCCTGGGCCGAGGCGGGGATCACCGGCCACATCGTGCGCTGGGACGATCCCGGTGTCGACTGGGCCGGGTTCGACGCCGTCGTGGTCCGTACCGCCTGGGACTATGTGACGAGGCGGGCGGAGTTCCTCGACTGGGCCCGGCACGTCGAGTCCGTCACCCGGCTGTTCAACCCGGCCGCCGTGCTGGAACGCAACACCGACAAGGTCTACCTGCGTGACCTGAAGGCGCCGATCATCCCCACCTCCTGGGTCGCGCCGGGCGAGACCGTGAACCTCCCGGTCCTCGACGAGTACGTGGTCAAGCCGTCGATCTCGGCCGGAGCCCGCGACACGATCAGGACCGTGGATCGCGAACAGGCCGAGGAACACGCCGCCAAGCTGGCCGCCAACGGCCGGACCGCGATGATCCAGCCGTACCTGGACATGGTCGAGGGCGAGGGGGAGACCTCGATGCTCTACTTCGGCGGCAGGTTCAGCCACGCCATCCGGCGCAACCCGATGCTGACCGAGAGCGCCACCAAGCCGGGACAGGGTAACGACCACGGGGAACTCCGCACCCCCGAGCCCGACCAGTTCGCGCTGGCCGAGCAGGTGCTCGGTGAGTTTCCCGAACTGCTCTACGCCCGGGTGGACCTGGTCCGGCTGGCCGACGGCAGCCCGGCCCTCATCGAGATCGAGCTCACCGAGCCCTACCTGTTCCTGGGCTACGCACCCGACGCCGCCGCCAACCTGGCGACCGCGCTGGCCAGGGCGATCTGACGCCCCACGGAGAACAGGCTCGCAAAGAACAAGCTTGCAGAAAACAAGCCCGCAGAGAAACGGAGAGCAGGCCCACAGAGACGCACCGGAAACGGCGCGCGCCCCGCGAAGGGACGCGCGCCGTACCGGATTACTGCGGCAGTACCACCGCGAGCGGAGAGACCCCCGCGGCACGCAGCGCGTCGGGGACCTTCCGCGCCCAGGGGTGCTCGTGCGTGTCGAGACCCTCGGGGTTGGCCACGACGAACCGGACCGCGCCGCCGGGAGCGGCCTGCTCGGTCCAGGTGGCGCCGAAGCCGTTCAGCGCCGCGGCGGCCTTGTCACGGTCGGAGGCGGGAACCGTGACCCGGATCGGCGACTCGTGCTCCGGGATGGCCGCGGCGGTCTTCGAGGCGTCCGGGGCCGGGGCGAGCGTCCGCGCCCGCGCCGAGGCGGACGGCAGGTCGGCGGTGATCGCGTTGGCGACGATCTTCGCCGTGCCGTCGCTGAAGGCACGGAAGTTCGGCTCGGCGGCGAACAGCACCGCGTGGCCACGTCCCACCGGCTCGTCGACCGCCGCCGCCGTTCCGGCGAGCTCCTCGGCGCCCAGCGCGAAACCGGACAGGAACCAGTCGGGCGAGTCGGCGGCCGGGTAGGAGGTCACCACGTGCGAGGGGTTCGAGGCCCGCATGACCAGGTCGTACGCGTAGAACTGCATGACGCTCGACCCGACGTCCCTGCTCAGCGGCCCCTGGGCCACGTTCGTCCGGAGCAGCGAGCCGGGGATGTCCGAGGTCGGCTCGGTCAGCGTCACGCTGGAGACGCCGGCCAGGGCGGCCAGCCGGGCGCCGCCCGCCCAGCCGACGTAGCGCCCGCCGCCGCCGACCCAGTCGCGCAGCGCCGCGCGCCCGGCCTCGCCGAGGGCGTTGTTCGCCGAGTTGGACGAGCCGTCCGGCACGAGCAGCACGTCCAGCCCGCCCAGCCTGCCCGCGGCGACGTCGGCCGGCGTGAGCACCTGGTAGGACAGCTTCCAGTCGCGGTCCAGGCGGTGGCGGAGCCAGCCGGAGGACTCGGCCGCGTTCTGCGCGGTGCCACCGGACAGCTGCAGGACTCCGATCTTCCGGGAGGTGGTGACCTTGACCGAGGGGGCGTCCACCGCCCGCACCGGCGTCGCGATGGGCAGCAGCACCTGGCCCGAGGAGCCGCCGGAGACGTTGCCGAGCAGCGGCAGGCTCCATGCGGTCACGTCGTAGAAGTAGGGGAACGGGGTGTAGGTGTCCTCGTTCAGCATGGCCTGGACCCAGTGCTTCTGCGCCTGGGCCAGCGGGATCCAGTAGGTGCCCTTGGGCAGCGTGGTCTTCGCCTCGGGCCTGCCGTACGCCTTGAAGTCCTTGACGGTCAGCGGCGTGGCCAGCTTGTACACCTGGACGTCCATCCGCTGGAGCCGCCGTACGACGAGGTCGGTCTCCGCCTTCTTGGCCGGGTCGTCGGCGCGCAGGAAGTAGTGGCGCACCTTCCGGTCGGGCACCTGGGTGATGACCTCGTGGCCCGGGTTGTAGACCTGGTTCGGCTCCAGGTGGCCGTTGAGCCCCTGCTTGAGGGCGTCGGCGTACATGCCGTGCCAGGTGGTGAGGATCTCGGTCTTCTTGGCCGCCGCCGCCGAGAGCGAGACCCACTGGGTGAGCCACTGCTCGAAGGTCCGGGTGGCGATCGGGGAGGCGTTGCCCTTCTCGAAGGTCATGCCCGCCGCGTTGAACCCGCCTGCCGGGACCGTGTCGCCGTAGCCCATGTAGAACAGGTCGTAGACGCTGCGATTGAAGAACGGGATCCCGCGCCTGGTGAACTCGCCGATCATCGCGGCGCCGTAGGTGTTGTTGATCCAGTCGACCGTCGGCTCGGCGATGTCGTGGTAGATCGGGTCGGCGTTCGGCGGGAAGAAGTACTCGGTGCCGCCCATCTCGTGGGCGTCGATGAAGAGCTGCGGCGGATACTTCCGCATCAGCTCGATCTTGCCGTCGGTCTCCGGCTGGGTCCGTGCGAACCAGTCGCGGTTCATGTCGAAGGCGTAGGCGTTCCGCCTGGTGTCGGCCTCGCGGCCGTCGGGGTTCTGCGTCGGCAGGATCACCGTGACGGCGTTGTCCAGGATTCGCCTGGCCGCGCAGTCGTCCCGCCCGGCCAGGTCGTAGAGCGTCTTCAGCGCCGCGTCGGTGCCGCTCTCCTCGCCGCCGTGCACGTTTCCGGCGATCCACAGGATCGCGGGCGTGTTCCTGGCGAGGAGCTTCGCCGCGGGAGCGGGGGTGAGGGGGTTGCGCAGCAGCTTGATGGAGTTCTCGATCGCGCGCAGGTTCCGGATGTTCTGCGAGGTGCCGACGATCGCGTACTTCAGCGGGCGTCCCTGGGCGGTGGTGGCCAGGGTGCCGGAGACGACCCGGTCGCTGGCCGCGTCGATCGCGGTCAGCAGCGTGTCGGACTCGGCCGAGGTAACCTCCCGCTCGCCAAGGTCGAAGCCGAGGACACTCTTCGGCGTCGGCACCTTGCCGTGGTAGACGGCGGGAGTCTGGGTGGCGTCACAGGTGGTCACGGGTGGTGCGGCCGGAGTGGGGTCCGCCTGGGCGGCACCGGCTGGAAGGGCGATGGCGACGGCCAGAACGGCCGGCGCCACCACCTTGAAGCGCTTCAGCATGAAGCAAAGCTGTCATCTGGAAGAAATGACAGCAAGAGGTAAAATTTTACACTTGCGTTACGAATGGGGTTTTTGGGGACAAAAATGATCTGAGGTACGGATATGGGGGAAGAGTCCGGGAACTACGTGTGGCCGGAGATGCCGCCGTCCACCGGGATCACCGTCCCGGTGAGATAGGCGCCGGCCCGCGAGGACAGGAAGATCGCGGTGCCCGCCATGTCGTCCGGGCGGCCGATCCTACCCAGCGGGACGTGGGAGGCGACCGCCGCGCGCATCGTCTCGTCCTGGAGCGCGAAGGCCATCATCTTCGACTCGAACGGCCCCGGGGCGATCGCGTTGACCGTGATCGACTCCTTGGCGAGCCGCTGGGACAGGTGCCGGGTGAGCATGTGCACCGCAGCCTTGGCCGCGGAGTAGGCGTAGTTCTCCATCGAGGGCACCCGGATGCCGTCCACCGAGCCGATGTTGATCACTCTGGCCGGGGACTCGGGGCTCGCGGCGGCGCGCAGCAGCGGCAGGAACCGCTGGGTCAGGTAGAACACGCCCTTGACGTTGATCCCCCAGAGCTTGTCGAACGCCTGCTCGGGGTACTCCTCCAGCGGCGCGCCCCAGGTCGCCCCGGCATTGTTGACCAGCACGTCCAGCCGGGACTCCCGCTCCGCGACCGCCTCGAACAGGGTGGACACCCCGTCCTCGGTGGACAGGTCGGCCGGTACGGCCGTGCATCCCAGCTCCGCGGCGGTCTTCTCGACCTCGGCCGCCTTGCGGGAGGAGATGTAGACCGTGGCTCCCGCGTCGACGAACCCGGCCGCGATCATCCGGCCGATTCCCCTGGAGCCGCCGGTGACGACGACGATCTTGCCTTCCACCGAGAACAGAGTCATGTTCTGTAGCATGCCGCACTCCCGGCCGCCCCGTCCATACCGGACGGTCGGTCCAGCAATCCGTGGAATATCCCTTTTTGTACCTATAAGCCCTTTTGTATCGACTTGTAGCGGAGAGCCTGAAAAATAATGTCGACAAACAAAACGAGAATGAAACAATTTTCCACCACGCGTTGACACGCGCCGTTTGTATGGTGTGCCTTCGTTGTCAATAGATCACCGATCCGAAGGTGGGGCACACCATGGTCAGAACGGGGACGCGCCTGGCGGCGCTGAGCCTGGCGCTGTCGATGGCGACACTTCTCGTGGCGCACGCATCACCATCTGCCGCGAGGACGTCCCAGACGTCCCAGACCGCCCAGGGGGCACCCCAGGCGGAGAAGAGGATCGTCCGGCTGGGCGCGACGCAGAGCATGGACTCGATGAACCCGTTCCTGGCGGTCCGGGTGGTCTCCACGTCGATCCACCGCTGGATGTACGGCTTCCTCACGGTGCCCGATTCCAAGACCCTGAAGCCCGGCCCCGACCTCGCCGAGTCGTGGGAGACCTCACCGGACAAGCTGACCTGGACCTTCACCATGCGTGCCGGAGCCACCTGGTCGGACGGCAAGCCCGTCACCGCCCAGGACGCCGCGTGGACCTTCAACAAGATCATGACGGATGACGGAGCCAAGACGGCCAACGGCCCCGCCGTCGAGAACTTCGACACCGTGACCGCGTCCGACGACCGGACCCTGGTCATCAAGACCAAGAAGCCCCAGGCCTCGATGCTGGAGCTGCCGATCCCGATCATGCCCAAGCACGTCTGGGAGAGCGTCCCCGACATCGGCACCTACGAGAACGAGGTCTACCCCGCCGTCGGCAGCGGCCCCTACATCGCCGTCGAGCACAAGAAGAACGCCTATGTGAGGCTCAAGGCCAACCCGTCGTACTGGCGCGGTGCCCCCGCCATCGACGAGCTGCACGTCATCTTCTACGAGAACCCCGAGGCGGCGATCGCCGGTCTGAAGAAGGGCGACATCGACTGGATCGGCCGCCTGCAGGGCCCGCAGTTCGAGGCCCTCGCGGGCGATGCGAACATCACGCAGTGGAACACCCAGGGCCGCCGGGCCGCCTACCTGCAGTTCAACCCGGGCGCCGCGACGGCCGACGGCGAGCCGATCGGCGACGGGCACCCCGCGCTGAAGGACGTCAGGGTGCGCCAGGCCATCCACCATGCGATCGACAAGAAGACCCTCGTCGAGCAGGCGCAGAACGGTCTCGCCGTACCGGCGGACGGCTCGATCATCCCGCCGATGTACCAGGAGTTCTTCTGGAAGGCCGAGGGCGAGGCGGCCGTCACCTTCGACCTGGCGGAGGCCAACCGCATCCTCGACGAGGCCGGCTACGCCAAGGGCGCGGACGGCATCCGCACCATGCCCGAGGGCGGGCGCAAGCTGGAGATGCGCTTCAGCATCCACACCGACGAACCCGTCGAGGACAAGATCGCCCAGTACCTCACCGGCTGGCTGAAGGACATCGGCATCCAGCTCACCACCCGCAGGCTCGACTCCAACAAGTTCACCGAGGAGACGGGCAGCACGGCGCTCTACGACATCGCGATCAGCGGCTGGTCGGTCAACCCGGATCCGGAGGAGATCCTGGCCACCCACCTGTGCAGCCGCAGGCCCACCGCGAGCGGGGAGGGCGGCGGCACCGAGTCGTTCTTCTGTGACAAGGAGTTCGAGAGGCTCTACCAGGAGCAGCTGGTCGAACTCGACCGGCCCGCCCGGGTCAAGCTGATCAAGCAGATGCAGGAGCGGCTCTACACCGAGGCCCCCGTCGTCGCGATCTACTACCCCAACAACCTGGAGGGCTACCGCAAGGACCGGATCGCCTCCATCACCCCGATCCCCGAGGACAACGGCATCCTGTACGGCGGGAGCAGCTACTGGCCGGTCTACACGCTGCGCGCCGTCGAGCGCGCCGCCGCCCCGGCCGGGAGCGGTTCGGGAATCGGCACCGCGGTGGTCGTCGGGGTGGTCGTCGTACTGGTCCTCGGCGCCGGGGGCTTCCTTCTCATGCGGCGCCGCCGCGTCTCCGCCGACGACCGCGAGTAGCGGCCGATGCTCACATCGCCGCAACAGGTGAGGGACGGCGCCGAGGAGGGCGGTGCCCGCCGGGCCGTGGCGCGCTACGCGCTGGTCAAGCTCGGCGGGGCACTGCTCAGCATCGGGCTGGTGATCGTCGCCACGTTCTTCCTGTTCCGTCTGATCCCCGGCGACCCCGCCATCGCCTACACCCGCGACGTGCCGGTGACCCCGGAACAGCTCGCCCTGCTCAGGCGGCAGCTGGGCCTGGATCGGCCGCTGGGCGCGCAGTTCCTGGACTTCGTGGGCCGGACCCTGCGGCTGGACCTGGGCACCTCGTACGAGTACCGCAGACCGGTCGCCGAGCTCATCGGCGACCGGGTGGGACCGACGTTGCTGCTGGTGGGCACCGGGCTGGCCGTCGCGGTCGGCCTGGGCATGTGGCAGGGCACCAGGGCCGCCTGGCACCACGGCGGCCGCTTCGACCGCCTCTCCACCGGGACCGCGCTGACCCTGTGGTCGGTGCCGACCTTCTGGCTGGGACTGCTGCTGCTCATGGTGCTCGCCGCCGGGATCGGCCCGATACCCGGCCTGTTCCCCACCCGGGGTATGGAGGACGTCGACGCCCCCGGCGGACCGCTCTACCTGCTGCACGTCGCCCACCACCTGGTGCTGCCCTGCCTCACCCTGGTCGCCGTCGTCTACGCGCAGTACCTGCTGGTCATGCGCTCCTCGCTGCTGGAGGAGATCGGCCAGGACTACGTGACCACCGCCCGCGCCAAGGGGCTGCGCGACGACGACGTCCGGCGCCGCCACGCGGTGCCGAACGCGCTGCTGCCGACGGTGACCCTGGTCTTCATGCAGATCGGGTTCGTGGTCGGCGGCGCGGTCTCGGTGGAGTTCGTCTACTCCTGGCCCGGTCTCGGGCTGCTGTTCGTCGAGGCGATCAGGGGACCCGACTACGCCGTCATGCAGGGCACCTTCATGCTCGTCTGCGTCGCGGTGATCGTCATGAACACGCTGGCCGACGTGGTCTACCACGTCCTGGACCCGAGGGTGAGGTCGGCTTGAGCACGACGGCCCGTACCCGCCGCCGCGCCGCTCTGACGCGGTTCCGCCGTCAGTACGCCAGGCAGCGAGCAGGGCTGTACGGGGTGGCGATCCTGCTGGTCGCCGTCCTGGCGGCCCTGCTCGCGCCGTTGCTCACCGACCCGTCGGGGATGGACGTGACGAGGGCGACGGGCGCCAGGATGGCACCGCCGAGCATGGACTTCCCGCTCGGCACCGACGAGTCCGGCCGCTCGGTGGCGCTCATGCTGCTGTGGGGCGCGCGGGTCTCGCTGCTCATCGGGTTCATGTCGGCGCTGCTCAGCATGGTGATCGGCACGGTGTTCGGCATCGCGGCCGGGCACTTCCGGGGCTGGGTGGCCGCCGTGCTGATGCGCGTCACCGACTGGTTCCTGGTGCTGCCCGCGCTGGTCCTGGCCATGGTGCTCGCGGCCATCCTCGGCGGCAGCCCGTTCACGATCATCCTGGCGATCGGGGTGACCTCCTGGGCGTCCACAGCGAGGCTGATCCGGGCGCAGACGCTGGCGGTCGAGGCCAGGCCGTACATCGAGAGGTCCAGGGCACTGGGCGCCGGGCACTGGCACGTCATGACCCGGCACGTGCTGCCGAACGTCGCCCCGCTGGTCCTGGCCAACACCACGCTCATGGTGGCCAGCGCCATCGTCACCGAGTCCACCCTCGCCTTCCTCGGCGCGGGCTCCGGCCAGGTCTCGTGGGGCACCATGCTGCGCGGCTCCTACGACTGGGGCGCGGCCACCTCGGGAGCCTGGTGGTACGTGCTGCCGCCCGGCCTGTGCATCATCGCGGTGGTCCTGGCGTTCACCCTCTGCGGGCGCGCCCTGGAGACCGTGCTCAACCCGCGGCTGAGAGGAGCCTCGTGACCCTGCTCGAACTGCGTGACCTGGCGGTGACCTACCGGGGCGAGACCGGGGACGTGCCCGCCGTGCGGGGCGTCTCACTCGGCCTGGAGGCCGGTGAGGCGCTCGGCGTGGCGGGGGAGTCGGGGTCGGGCAAGTCGACGCTGGCCATGTCCCTGCTGCGGCTGCTGCCCAGGAACGCATCGGTGTCCGGGGAGATCCTGCTGGACGGCGAGGACGTCCTGACGATGAGCTGGGGGCGGTTGCGCGCGGTCCGGTGGGCCTCGGCCTCGCTGGTCTTCCAGGGAGCCCAGCACGCTCTGAACCCGGTGCGCCGGATCGGCGACCAGATCGCCGAGCCGCTGCGGGTGCACGGCATGGCCACCGGGGCCGAGGCGCGACGCAGGGTGACGGAGCTGCTGGAGCAGGTCGGCCTGCCGGCCTGGCGGGCGCGCGGCTACCCGCACGAGCTCTCAGGTGGCCAGCGCCAGCGGGTGATGATCGCCATGGCGCTGGCCTGCTCACCCCGCCTGATCGTCGCCGACGAGCCGACCACCGCGCTGGACGTGATGATCCAGGCGCAGGTGCTCTCGCTGATCCGCTCGCTCATCGCCGAGCACGGGATCGGCCTGATCATGATCTCCCACGACCTGTCGGTCCTGGCCTCGACGTGCGACCGGCTGGCGGTCATGTACGCGGGCCGGGTGGTCGAGTCCGGCCCCTCGCGCGAGGTCTTCACCGGCGGGCGGCACCCCTACAGCAGGGCGCTGGCCGAGGCGTTTCCCACCGTCGGGGACCCCGCCTCCAGAATGGCGCCCAAAGGGCTGGGCGGTGATCCGCCCGACCCCGCGCACCTGCCCACGGGGTGCTCCTTCCACCCTCGCTGCCCGGTCTCGCTCGTCTCGTGCGCGTCGGAGCCGGTCGAGTTGCGGGTCGCGGGTGACGGTACCGGGGCGCCGCACACCGCCGCGTGCGTCCACGTCAGCGAGGAGAGCCGATGACCCTGCTCGAAGCACGGGATGTGCGGGTGGAGTTCGCCTCGCGCGGGCGTCGCGCCCGCGCGGTGGACGGGGTGAACCTCGCCGTGGGCGAGGGGGAGATCGTCGCGCTGGTCGGCGAGTCCGGCTGCGGCAAGACGACGCTGGCCAGGACCCTGCTCGGCCTGGAGCGGCCCACCTCGGGGTCGGTCCACTACGGCGGCGTCCCGCTGGCCTACTCGTCGCGCGCTCTGCGGGCCCACCGCCGCGAGGTGCAGCTCGTGCTCCAGGACCCCACCGGATCGCTCAACCCCCGGCACACCGTCTACGAGGCGGTGGCCGAGGGGCCGCGCATCCATCGCCTGCCCGGCGAGGGCGACCTGGTCGCCTCGGCCCTGTCGAGGGCCGGGCTGCGTCCTCCCGAACGGTTCTTCGACCGGCACCCGCACGAGCTGTCCGGCGGCCAGCGCCAGCGCGTCGTCATCGCCGGAGCCCTCGCGCTGGAGCCCCGGGTGCTGGTCGCCGACGAGCCGGTGGCCTCGCTGGACGCGTCGGTACGCGGCGAGATCCTCGCCCTGCTGCTCCGCCTCCGCGCCGAGCTGGGCCTGTCGGCCCTGGTCGTCACCCATGACCTCGGGCTGGCCTGGAACATCGCCGACCGGGTCGCGGTGATGTATCTCGGCAGGATCGTCGAGTCGGGGCCGGTGGAGCGGATCCTCACCTCGCCCTCGCACCCGTACACCCAGGCGCTGCTGTCGGTCCTGCCGGAGTCGCGGTCGCCCGTGGTGCTGGGCGGCGAGCCGCCGGACCCCACCCGGATCCCGGCCGGTTGCCGCTTCCACCCGCGCTGCCAGGTGCTGGCCTCGGGCGCGGCGGCCGAGGCGGGGGTCGACGGGCTGTGCGCGTCCGGGGAGCTGCCGGTCCTGCCATCCTCGGCCGGGTCCCAGGTCGCCTGCCACCACGCCGAGGCCCGCTCCGCCCGGCACGAGGCGGAGCCGGAAACGGAGCGGCTGTGAGGTGAGGCGGGGAAGGGCCGGCCTCGGGCGTGGCCCCTCCCCGAAGGACGTCCACGGAGAACGGTTCCGGAGCCCGGCTTCCGAGGTCGGTTTCCGGGGCCGATCGCAGAGACCGCTCTCGGAAACCGGGCTCAGAGGCCGGGGAGGAGGCCGTTCCTGAACAGGTCGACGAAGAGTCCGTGGTCGGCCCTGGCCCGCGCTCCGTAGGCGTGCGCGAAGTCGACCAGGGTGCGGGTGAAGCCCTCGGCGTCGCCGTCGATCACGGCCACGATCGCGTCCTCGGTGGAGAAGTCGACCAGGTCGTGGCTGGACTCGTCGTCGGCCACCGAGTGCATCCTGGCCACCGCCCGGCCCAGGTCGCGAACCACCGAGGCGAGCTCGTCCGGCTCGTTGACGTCGCCCCAGTCCAGGTCGGCGGTGTAGGGGGAGACCTCGGCGACCATCTGGCCGACGCCGTTCAGTGTGGTGTAGCCGAGCCACGGGTCGGCGTACGCCTGCAGGGCCCGTTGCGACTCGGCGGTGCGGTGGCCCTGGTGCTTGAAGTAGCCGTGCACCTTCTCGTCCGTCACGTGCCGTGCCACGGCCGGGACCTGGGCCTGCTTCATGTAGAGGATGACGTCGTTCTCCAGAGCCTGGGTGTGGCCTTCGAGCAGCATGTTGTAGGAGGGCAGCCCGGCCGAGCCGATCCCGATGCCGGTGCGGAGCGCGAAGTCCTTGATCTTGTGCTCGACCGCCGAGACGGTGGGCAGGGTCGTCAGGTAGTCCTGGAAGGCCGCCTCCACCAGCTGCCGGGTCTCCTCGTCGACCGGATAGCGGCCGTCCATGACGGCGAACCTGCGGTCGAAGTTCTCGACGGTGGTCTCCAGCTCCAGCAGCGCCACCCGGGTGTTCAGCCGGGCGTGCTGCAGCACCCGGTGCAGCACGCCGGTGGTGGTCTCCAGGGTCAGCGAGCCGATCGCGTCGTCCCCGCCCTCCGAGATGCCGGTCAGCTCGGCGAGGTAGGCGCCGGCGAACTCGGTCACCAGTGCGCCGATGACCTCGTCGGACAGCGCCTTGGCGTACCCGATGAGCGCGATGCTGGCCGAGAACCGTCGCAGGTCCCAGATGTACGGCCCGACGTAGGCCTCGTCGAAGTCGTTGACGTTGAAGACCAGCACGCCGGAGGCGTTCATGTAGGTGCCGAAGTTCTCGGCGTGCAGGTCGCCGTGGATCCAGACCCGCCTGGTCTGGTCGTCCAGGAAGACGTCGTCGGCGAACTCGCCGGTCATGTCCGCGTAGAACAGGCAGGCGCTGCCCCGGTAGAAGGCGAACGGCGAGGCGGCCATCTTCCGGAACTTGCGCCGGAAGGCGGCGGGGTCGCGCTTCATGGAGTCGCCGAACTCGGTGATCAGGACGTCGAGAATGTGCGCCGAGCGCCCATCGATGGTCATGGTGGGCAGATTAGGTCGCCGGACCGAAGCTCCGCCACATCGGGAACATCACGGATCTGGAACGCGCCAACGACCCGGCCCCGTTCTCACCCGGCTCGCGGGGGTCGGGCACGGCCTTCGGAGAGGCGGAAAGTCGTCGACAGCCGCGCCAGTTGATCATAGGTTCGGCGGTGAGAACCAGAAAGTCCGAAGGCGCGGGGGCGCGGCGGGGGCAGGGCCGCCCGGCGGATGCGGGGCCAGAAGGACGGCTGAGAGTTCACAGGAGAGGTGTGAAGGTCGATATGGCGGTGCTGGAGGGCAAGGCGGCGGTGGTCACCGGGGGGTCGCGGGGCATCGGCCGGGCGATCGTGGAGCGCCTCGCCCGAGACGGGGCGGACGTGCTCTTCAGCTACGCGAACGCCGCCGCGTCCGCGGGCGAGGTGGAGTGGGGCGTCAAGGAGGCGGGCGGGAGCGCCCGCGCCGTCCAGGTCGACCTCGGGAGGCCGGGCGCCGCGGAGTGGCTGATGGAGACCGCCGAGGAGTTTCTCGGTGGCCTCGACATCCTGGTCAACAACGCCGTGCTGAGCTTCACCCCGATCGCCATCGCGGAGACCACCGAGGAACTGTACGACCGCGCCATGGCGGTCAACGCCAAGGCCGCCTTCCTGACCATCCGGTATGCCGCCGGGCACATGCGCGACGGCGGGCGCATCATCAACATCTCCACCCTCAACACCGTCCGCCCCGCACCGGGTATCGCCCCCTACGTGGCGAGCAAGGGCGCCCTCGAACAGCTGACCGCCGTCGCGGCCCGCGAGCTCGGCGGGCGGGGCATCACCGTCAACACGGTCTCCCCCGGCGCCACGGACACCGACCTCCTGCGCGGCACCAACCCCGAGGGGGTGCTGACCCAGGTGGCCGCCATGACCCCGCTGGCCCGTCTCGGCGAGCCCTCGGACATCGCCGACGTCGTGGCCTTCCTGGCGGGCCCCGACAGCCGCTGGCTCACCGGCCAGAACATCCATGCCAACGGCGGCCTCGGCTGAGGACGTACTGAATCCGAAAGCTCGGCGTGACGCGCGATCATGCCGCTGACCTGCAGCGGTAGATAGCCTCCGGGTAACGTCCACCTTTGATCGTCAGTAGGCGAGCGTCCCCCCGTCCACCCGCTCGCGACCACTGTCAGCGGTCCGGCCTTCCTGTGCCGTGCTGTGCCGTCGCGCTGTGCCGTGTTCGGCCGTGCCGTGCGGGTCGGCCGTCGCGCCGGCCGCTTCACCTGATCGTCTCGCTGTCGGCGGCCTGTCCTGACCGGCCTTCCGTCCCCGGGCGGTAAAGCGGGCGGCCGTACGGTCCGAGCCGGGCCTGAGGCGTTGTTTTGGGTCTTGTAGGCGTGCGGCGCCGGGGTTACGATCCGCGTAATTATTAGGAAACTTTCCTAAATGGAAAGGTGCTTACGTGCGCCGATTAGCCTCCATGCTGCTGGTTCTCGCCCTTGCAGCCACTTTCGCCGCTCTCTCGTCCCCCGCCTCGGCCGCCGCCCGGCTCACCGCGGCCTTCACCCTCACCGGCACCCAGGGCAAGTTCGTGGTGAGCAACCCCGGCACCACCCCGGTCACCGGCTGGTCGATCACCTTCGACCTGCCCGCGGGCATCACGGTCAGCGGTGCCCAAAACGCCACCACCACGCAGAACGGAACGCGGGTCAAGCTGACCCCCGCCTTCTACATCAACACGGTACGGGCGAACGGCAACACCGAGCCGTACAGCCCCACCTTCACGCTCAGTGCGGCGGTCCAGCCGGTGAGCTGCACGATCAACGGCGCCAACTGCGACGGCAGCGGCGACCCGCCACCCCCGGACGCGCCCGTCACCGCGACCTACTCGGGGAGTGGCACCCAGGGCAGATTCGTGGTCGCCAACAACACCGACACCGCGCTCAACGGCTGGTCGATCACCTTCGACCTGCCCGCCGGGGTCACCGCGAGCGCCGCGCAGAACGGGTCGCTGAGCCAGAGCGGGCGCCAGGTCACGTTGAGCCCGGCCCACTACAACACGACCGTGGCGGCACGCGGTACCACCGAGCCGTACAGCCCCGCGTTCACGCTCAGCAGCGCGACCGCCGAGCCGGAGAACTGCAGGATCAACGACGTCAGGTGCGACGGCGCCGCCGACACGCCGCCCGGCGCGCCCGGCAACCTGCGCTCGCCGGTCAAGACCACCAGGACCGTCTCGCTGGCCTGGGACGCCGCGACCCCCGGAAGCCTGCCGATCTCCGGCTACCAGGTCTACCGGGGCGCCGACCTCGCCGCGACGGTCACCGGGACGAGCACCACCGTCACCGGCCTGACCTCGAACACCGAGTACACGTTCACCGTGAAGACCAGGGACCGGAAGGGAACCCTCTCCCCGGCGAGCGCCGCGCTGAAGGTGACCACCAACAACGCCGGTGACGACACCCAGCCGCCGACCGTGCCCGCGAACCTGCGCGTCACCGGCAAGAGCTCCTCCAGTGTCTCGCTCACCTGGGACGCCTCGACCGACAACAAAGGCATCGCCGGGTACGAGGTCTACACCGGCGCGACCCTGGCCACGACGGTGACCGGCACCTCCGCCACGGTGAGCGGGCTGTCGCCGTCCACCGAGTACACCTTCACCGTGAAGGCCCGCGACGTGTACGACAACACGTCGGCGGCGAGCACCGCGCTGAAGGTGAGCACCGACGACATCGTCGGCAGCGGGTACGCCAGGATCGGCTACTTCGTCCAGTGGGGCATCTACGGCCGCCAGTACTTCGTGCGCAACCTCGACACCACCGGTGCCGCCGCGAAGCTGACCCACCTCAACTACGCCTTCGGCAACATCGACCCGGTGAACCTGACCTGCCTGCAGGGTGTCACCAAGGGCACCACCGCGAACCCGCAGGACCCGAACCAGGGCGACGGCTCCGGCGACGCGGACGCCGACTACGGCAGGCCGATGAGCGCGGCGCAGTCGGTGGACGGCGTCGCCGACACCGGCTGGGAGAAGCTGCGCGGCAACTACAACCAGCTCCGCAAGCTCAAGGCGAAGTATCCGAACCTCAAGGTGCTGATCTCGCTCGGCGGCTGGACGTACTCGAAGTACTTCTCCGACGTGGCGGCCACCGACGCGGCGCGCAAGAAGTTCGTGAGCTCCTGCGTCGACACGTACATCAAGGGGAACCTGCCGGTCTACAACGGTGCGGGCGGCCCCGGCAGCGCCGCCGGCATCTTCGACGGCATCGACCTGGACTGGGAGTGGCCGGGCTCGGAGGGGCACGCGGGCAACCACATCGGCCCGAACGACAAGGCGAACAACACGCTGCTGATCGCCGAGTTCCGCAGGCAGCTCGACGCGCTGACCCAGGAGACCGGCAGGCGCTACCAGCTCACCGCCTTCACCCCCGCCGACCCGGCGAAGATCGCCGCCGGCTGGGACCTGCCCGAGGTCGCCAGGTCCCTGGACATCTTCAACGTCCAGGGCTACGACTTCCACGGCGCGGGCAGCGACAACTCCTGGGAGCCCAACCGGGCCGGACACCAGGGCAACCTGTACGCCGACGCCGAGGACCCGTACCCGTTCCACTTCAGCGTCGAGGACTCGGTCGACGTCTATCTCCAGGCGGGAGTGAACCCGCGCAAGATCACCATCGGTCTCGCCTACTACGGCCGGGGCTGGCAGGGCGTCGCCGACGGCGGGAGGTTCGGTGAGTGGCAGGCGGCCACCGGCGCGGCGCCGGGGCAGTTCCCGGACGAGGCGGGCACTCGCGGGTACGCCAACCTGCTGGCCTCCGTGCCGGGATGCGCGGTGAGACATGACGAGCAGTCGGTGGCGACCTACTGCTACACCGGCAACGGCGGTCAGTGGTGGACCTTCGACGACGCCTGGTCGATCGGGAAGAAGACCGCGTGGCTCCGGAGCAAGGGCCTGCTCGGTGCGATGATCTGGGAGATGTCCGGCGACCCCGGCACCCTGACCACCGCCCTGGACACGGGTCTGCGGTAACCGTCCGGCGGCCGGCCCGCCGAAGTGGGGGCCGGCCGAAGCGCCACGGGCGGCGGGCGGTTCGACGTCGGCCGCATGGACGGCCGGGAGGAACGAGCCGTTTCCGGCGGGAGGACCCCGGTGGTGGGCTCGACGACCGAGCGGACACGGACGGGGCCCCGTCGGGTGGCACGGGAGAACGGCGGCCGGGCGGGCGGAGAGGCTGAACGGCCGTGGAGCCCGGGTGGGCCGGGAGCGATCCCACGGCCGCGCGGTGAGGATGTCACGGATGCCGGTTGGAGACCGAGACGACCTCGCCGGTCATGTACGTGGAGTACTCGCTGGCCAGGAAGACGATCACGTTGGCCACCTCCCACGGTTCCGCCGAGCGGCCGAAGGCCTCGCGGGAGGTCAGTTCGGTGAGCAGTTCGTCGGTGGTGACCTTGGCCAGGAAGGGGTGCATGACCAGCGAGGGGGCCACCGCGTTGACCCGGATGCCGTGCGGGGCGGCCTCCAGGGCGGCGCACCTGGTCAGGGCCATCACCCCGGCCTTGGCCGCCGCGTAGTGCGACTGGCCCTCCTGGGCGCGCCAGCCGATCACCGAGGAGTTGTTGACGATCACCCCGGAACCCCGGGGGACCATCCGCCGCAGGGCGGCCCGGGTGCAGCGCATCGTGCCGGTGAGGGTCACCCCCAGCACGGCGTCCCACTGCTCGTCGGTCATCTCCACCAGCCGCGCCGTACCGCCCAGGCCCGCGTTGTTGACCACCACATCCACCCGCCCGTGCGCCTCGGTCACCGCGTCGAACATGGCGCCCACCTCGGCCTCGGAGGTGACGTCGCAGGGCACCGCGAGCGGCTTGACCCCGCTCAGCTCGGCCAGCGCCTCGGCGGCCTCGCCGAGGCGCCGCTCGTGCCGGTCGGAGACGACCACGGTCGCGCCCTCCTCGGCGCAGCGCCTGGCGGTGGCGTATCCGATGCCCGTCCCGGCCGCCGCCGTGACCAGGACGACCTTTCCCTCGAGCAGGCCGTGGGCGCGGGGGTAGGGGGGAGGTGTCGCCATACGGGCTCCGTTCCGGTGGTCGTGTCTCAGCCCTTGGGCAGACCCAGGGTGCGCTCGGCGATGATGTTGCGCTGGATCTCGCTGGACCCGGCGTAGATGGTGTCGGCGCGGCTGAACAGGTAGAGTCGCTGCAGCGCGTTGAGGTTGTACGGCGGGGCGTCGGCGACCAGGCCCGCGCGCCCCTGGACGGCCTGGGCCAGCTCGCCCAGCCGCCGGTGCCACTCCGACCAGTACAGCTTGCCGATCGACACCTCGGGGCCCGGTTCGCCCGCCGACAGCGAGGTCATGGTGCGCAACGCGTTGAGCCGCATGATGTCCAGTTCCAGCCAGGAGCGCACCAGCCGGTCGCGGAGCACCGGGTCCTCGGCGGCCCCGGTGCGCCTGGCGGTGGCCACCACCTCCGCGAACTCCCGCTGGAAGCCGATCTGCTGGCCCAGGGTGGAGGCGCCGCGCTCGTAGCCGAGGGTGGCCATCGCGATCCGCCAGCCCTCGCCGGGGGCGCCCACGATGTTGCCCGCCGCGGTGCGGACGCCGTCGAGGAAGACCTCGTTGAACTCGCTGGTGCCGGTCATCTGGAGGATGGGCCGTACCTCGATCCCCGGCTGGTCCAACGGGACCAGCAGGTAGGACAGGCCGCGGTGGCGCGCCGAGCCGGGCTCGGTCCTGGCGAGCACGAAGCACCAGTCGGCCACGTGGGCCAGCGAGGTCCACACCTTCTGGCCGGTGATGACCCACTCGCCGTCGTCCAGGCGCGCCCGGGTCTGGACGCCCGCCAGGTCGGAGCCCGCCTCAGGCTCCGAGTAACCCTGGCACCACAGCTCCTCGCCACGCTGGATGGGCGGCAGGAAGCGCCGCCGCTGCTCCTCGGTGCCGTGTTCCAGGATGGTCGGCCCGATCAGCCCCTCGCCGATGTGCCCGACCCTCGCCGGGGCGGCGGCGCGGGCGTACTCCTCGTGGAAGGCGACCTGGTCCTCCAGGGTGGCGTCCCGGCCTCCGTACCTCCTCGGCCAGCCCAGGCAGGTCCAGCCGGCCTCGCCCAGCCGCCGCTCCCAGGCGAGCCGGACCTCGTGTCCCTCGTGCTCGCGGCCGGGCCCGCCCAGTCCCCGGGCGTGCGCGAACTCGCCGGTCAGGTTCTCCTCCAGCCAGGAGCGTGCCTCCTCGCGCAGGGTCATGGGGTGCCTCCAGGCGTCAGGTGTGGAAACGGCCGTAGTCGCCCCTGAAGAAGAGCAGTGGGCCGCCGTCGCCGTGGACACCGAGCCGGTGCACCCTGGCGACGACGATGACGTGGTCGCCCGCGGGGTGCTCCGCCTCGATCGAGCAGTCGATCCAGGCCAGGCTCTCCTCGATCACCGGGTTGCCGCCCGGGGAGACCGTCCAGTCGAGCCCGGCGAACTTGTCGCCGCCCCGGCCGGCGAGCGCGGCGCAGACCGGTTGCTGGTGCTCGGCGAGCACGTTGATCGTCTGGGTTCTGGCGGCGCGCAGGCGCGGCCAGCTCGTGCTGCTGTGGGCCACGCAGAAGGCCACCAGCGGCGGATCCAGCGACACCGAGGTGAAGGAGTTGGCCGCCAGGCCGCACGGCTCGCCGGTGTCAGGGTCGATGGCGGTGATGGCCACCACGCCGGTGGCGAAGTGGCCGAGCACGGAGCGGAACCACCGGCCGTCCACGGCGCCGCCCTGGTGCGTGGCCCCGTTGGTCTCAGGTCTCTCGGCTCCGCTGGACGGGCCCTGCGAAAGGCCACTGTGCATGGCGACTCCGTTGGCGGTGGTGCCGCGCCCGGCCAAGGTGGCGCGGGGGTGGCCGGCGGTCTCCAGCAGCCGTGCCGCGTGAGTGGTCATGGTGCTACTCGCCTCCTCAATCGCGCCCGATCGGCCTCCGAGGGGGGTCGGCGGCGGACGGCGTCCTCCGCCGTCTGGCGCCATCTTACCAAGCGCTTGCTTGGATTGTAGGGGAGTGCCGGAAAAAGTCCCCGGCCCGCGCTCGCCGCCCTTCGTTGACATCCGTGATTCGCCCGGCCTAGCCTCTGGCCAAGCGCTTGCTTGTGATCGGAGGGTGGTACGTGGGTGGTTTCCGGGACCGCACGGCCGTCGCGGGCGTCGGGTACACCCGGTTCTCCAAGGACTCCGGGGTCAGCACCCTCACCCTGGCCTGCGAGGCCGTTCTGGCGGCCCTGGACGACGCGGGCCTGACCGCCGACGACGTCGACGGCATCGCCACCCACCGGGTCGGCGACTCCGCCGCGCCCGCTCTGGTCGGTCCCGCGCTCGGCATCCACGAGCCCTCCTGGTACCTCGACCAGTTCGGCGGCGGCAGCGTCTCCCACTCGGTGGTCGGCCAGGCGGCGCTCGCGGTCGCGGCGGGCGTCGCCGAGACCGTCGTCTGCTACCGGGCGATCAACGCGCGCTCGGAGTTCCGGATGGGCGGGACCGGCCGGGGGCTGCCGGTCAGCCCCGAGGTCCAGTACCAGGCGCCGTACGGCTACTTCGCGCCGCCGCAGCAGTACGCGATGTTCGCCCGCGCCCACATGTCGAGGTACGGCACCCGTCCCGAGCACTTCGGCGCGCTGGCGGTCGTCCAGCGCGCCAACGCGGCCAAGAACCCCCGGGCGCTCATGCGCACCCCGATCACCCTGGACGACTACCTGGCGAGCCGGTGGATCGCCGAGCCGTTCCGGCTGCTCGACTGCTGCCTGGAGACCGACGGTGCCTGCGCGCTCGTCGTCACGAGCGCCGAGCGGGCCGCCGACCTGCGCAGGCCGCCGGTGCTCATCTCCGCCGCCGCGTGGGGCGGCGGCGACTCCTTCCTGTCCGGCGGCCGGGCGGACACCACGGTGACCAGCGCGGCCGAACTGGCCCCGCGGCTGTACCGCCAGGCGGGCATCGGGCCCGCCGACGTCGACGTGGCCGAGATCTACGACTGTTTCACCTACTCGGTGATCGTGCAGCTGGAGGACTACGGCTTCTGCGCCAAGGGCGAGGGCGGCCCGTACGTCGCCTCGGGGGCCGTCGCGCCGGGTGGTGAGCTGCCGGTGAACACGCACGGCGGGTTCCTGTCGGAGGGGTACGTGCACGGCGTCAACCACATCGCCGAGGCCGTCTCACAGCTGAGGGGGGACGCGGGGGAGCGGCAGGTGGCGGGGGCCGAGGTGGCGCTCTCCACGGCCCAGCCCGGCTACATCCTGCCCGCCACCTCGGCGCTGATCCTGCGGAAGGGGTGAGCGGTGCGTCCGGTTGCCGATCGTGACTCGGCGGAGTGGTGGAGGCGGACCGCCGCCGGGGAGTTCGTGCTCCAGCGGTGCGACTCCTGCGCCACGCCGCGCTTTCCCACCCGCGCCTACTGCCACCGCTGCAGGACCCGCGAGTGGCACTGGGAGCCCGTCGCCCCGGCCGGCCGGGTCGAGAGCTGGATCGTCAGCCACCAGCCCTTCCTGGCCGGGGTGAGCGAGCCGTACACGGTGGTGATGGTGCGGCTGGACGAGGCGCCCGAATGCGTCATGTACGGCAACTGGCGCGGGGCGGAGCCGCCGGTCGCCGGTCTGCCCGTCCGGGCGTGCTTCAGAAAGGTGGACGAGGAGTTGTCGCTGATCGACTGGCGTCCGCTCGGCTGAGGCGCGTTCGCGGCGGGGCTCATCGTCGGGGCCGCGGTACGGGTGCGCCCCGGCGGGTCCCGTTCCCGCAGGTCGCGCTCCGGAGATGGGGAGCGCGCCCTGGCGGGCGTGGGGGACCCGCCAGGACGCGTTCCGCTCCGGCGCGATGGCGGAGGACCCCGGCGAGGGGTGGGGTCCTCCGCCCGCTAGTCGCGCTCGGAGTCTGTGTCGGCGAAGGCGCGGACCTGGTGGTCCGCCACCTCCTCCGCGAGGTCGTCGTCAGGCGTGGGCCGCCGGTAGTGCTGCGAGATGAGGCGGGCCGCCCCAGCCGGGTCGTCGGCCGGATGCGAGGACTCGATGCCGTCCTCGTTCCAGACGAAGAACCCGTTCTTGCACCAAACGGTTAGCTCGGTCAGCACCGAGAGCACGGACATCCCGCTTCCGTTGCTCTGGTAGGTGTGGGTGAACCCCTGGCGGTGCAACGCGTAGCGCAGCAGACGCGTCGCCTCGCGGGGGTCGCGCCAGGGCGGGTACGGCGCATCCACGCGGACCGACAGCACCGGTCTCCACCCCCTCGCTGACCTTTCGATGGATTTGTACCAACGATTGGATGATGCGGGTCTTGGGAGGTTGGGTCAAGGGGCTGTTCCCCGCTAGAACCAGATCGTCTAGTTTTGTTGGCACAAAGGGGACTTAATGGCGCGGTCAACGCTGTATCAGCTGGTGGCCTCCGATCTGAGGAGGACCATCTACTCCGGTGCGCTCGGACCGGGGGATCAGCTGCCGACCGAGGCGGAGCTCATGCTCGTGCACCAGGTGAGCCGGAACACCGTGCGGCTGGCTCTCGGTGAGCTCGTGAACGAGGGCCTGGTCACCCGCACCCCCCGCCGGGGCACCGTCGTGCGAGAGCGCCGTCCGCTGCTCATGCACCCCCAGCGCGAGCTGCAGCCGCGGGGCGAGGAGACCCTGGAGGCCTTCGCCTGGGCGGTCTCGCAGGAGGGGCGCGCGCCGAGCCAGGAGATCGAGGTCTCGATCGTGCAACCGGCCGAGGAGATCGCCAGCAGGCTGGAGCTCCCGGACGACGAGCTCGCCGTGGTCCGCCGCAGGCTGCGCTTCGTGGACGGCCAGCCGTACAACACCAACGACTCCTACTTCCCGCTGGCCCTGGTCGCCGACTCCGAGATCACCCGTCCCGGCGACATCAGGCGCGGGGCCAACAAGGTCCTTGAGGAGCTCGGCCACCGCCAGGTGCGGATGGTGGACGACATCTGGGCGCGGATGCCCAACAGCGCGGAGACCGAGCGGCTCCAGCTCCAGCTCGGCACGCCGGTCGTCGTCTACGTCCGGGTCGGTTACGACGCGGAGGACATCCCCGTGCGCGTGGCGGTGTCGGTGCTGCCCGCGGACAAGCACCTGATCAGGTACGAGCTGGAAAGCCGTTGACATCTCCGTAACCGCCCTGACGGGCCGGCTCCCACTCCGTCCGTGCCGCGGGCGCCCGGCGGGCCGCGCCTGCGGGGCGGCCGTTCTCCTGGCACCCGGCGCACTCCGGGCCGAATCCTCCCCGGGCCGGGCCGTCTCGCCCGAGGTCCCCCCGCTCGTCGCTCTCCGGCCCGGCCCCCTCGCGCCGCCCGCGCCTCTCACTCCGACCGGCGTCTCCCCGCCGCTCGCCCCCAGCCCCTAGGCATCCGCCTAGCCCGACATGGGTGCCGTGCGCCATCAGGTGAACACGCTCCGTGTCAACTCGCGTACCGAACGCAACGAAGGGATGAACCATGCACTCGAACACCGCCAGTCCCACCATTGTGCGCCCGTTCACGCTGCGCAGGGCCACGGACGGTGATCTCGACGGGGTGCTCGCACTCCTCGCCGAGGCCGCCGGGTGGCTGAACCGCCGCGGCGTGCGGCAGTGGCCCGCCGCCGGCTTCCCCGCCGAGCGCATCACCCCGCTGATCGACGAGGGCGTCATGTACCTGCTGGACGGGGAGGACGGGCCCGCCGCGACCCTCGCCCTGGACGCCCACGCCGACCCCGAGTTCTGGGCTCCGGGAGACGACCCCGGTTCGGCGCTCTACGTCCACAAGCTGGCCGTGGCGCGCGCCCACGCCGGCCGGGGGCTGGGAGAGGCGCTGCTCGACTGGGCGGGCCTGCGGGTCCTGGCCCTGGGGAGAAGATGGCTCAGGCTTGACTGCTCCAAGGACAACTCGCGGCTCCAGGACTACTATCGGGGACAGCGTTTCGCGCACCTCCGCACGGTCGACCTGTCGCATCGCGCCTCCGGGGCCCTGTTCCAGCGGCCGGGGGGCCTGCGTGCCCACGCGTCCGGCCTCGCGCTGTCCTTCTCGGACCGGCGCGGGTCGTCCGTCCCTGAGCATGTCTGAACCACGGCGATCCCAGGGCAAACCCATCCGATAGCCTCCATTCATGACCGGATCCTTGCTTGAGGTGATCACGCTTGACGTGCGTGATGCCGTCGCGGCCGAAGCCGGTGGCGCCGATCGCCTGGAGGTCGTCGCCGACATGGCCGTAGACGGGCTCACCCCGGCTGCGGAGACGGTCGCGGCGATCTCCAAGGAGTGCGCGCTGCCGCAGATGGTGATGCTGCGTGGCGAGGCCTCGTTCCTGGCCACGCCCGAGTCGCTGAAGACCCTGAGCCGCGAGGCCAGGGCGCTCGCCGACGCGGGCGCGGCCGGGTTCGTGTTCGGGTTCCTCGACCGGGCGGGGGCGGTCGACCTGGCCGCCACCGAGGCGCTCATCCACGCGGTCGCACCGCTGCCCTGGACCTTTCACCGGGCGGTGGACCACGCGGCCGACACCCAGGCGAGCTGGCGTGCCGTCCGCCTGCTGCCCAACCTCGCCACCGTGCTCACCTCGGGTGCGCCCGGTGGCGTGGCGGACGGGCTGCCGCTGCTCAAGACCCGGTGCGAGGCGGGCGACGGCCCGCTGATCATGGCCGGGGGCAGGCTGAGGCCCGGCCACGTCGGGGTGCTGATGGAGTACGGCGTGCGTGCCTTCCATGTCGGCAGCGCCGTGCGGGCGTCCTGGTCGGACCCGGTCGACGAGCGCCGGGTCCGCCAGTGGCGCGCCCTGATCGACTGAGGCGCGTCAGGTCTCGCGGTGATCGGCCGGGGGGGCCGGGGCGGGGCCCAGGGCCAGGTCGGCGCGGCGCAGGGCGGCGGTCATGGTCTTGATCGTGGCGGGCTCGTCCATCACGCCCTCGCCCGCCTCGCGCCGCTCCTGCCAGGCGCGCACCCGGTGGGTGTACTCCCGGTAACGGGACAGGTGGAAGGCGTAGACCGTCGCGTACCGGCTGACCAGGTGTGACGGGTGCATGTCCCAGCCCTGGTAGAAGCCGTGGCCCAGGGAGTGCCCGACCAGCTCCGCGTGGCGCCGCCACAGCTCCTGCACGGCTCTCCGGTCATCCGAGGCGGGGGAGGCCGCCAGCGAACCGTCCGACAACTCCACGCCGGTCCCGGCGAAGACCGTCCGCATGACGTTCCTGGCGTGATCGCAGACGGGATGGTCCAGCCGCTGTTCGTGCGGGGGCAGGCCGCAGCTCGCCGTGTAGTCGAAGACGCCGAAGTGCGCCGCGGCCAGCCTGCCCCGCAGGGAGGCGACCAGGCCGGAGTCGAGGAACAGCACCGTCTGCGGCGCCTCGACCTGGATCTCGAAGCGGAGCGCGCCCTCGTCGAGGCCCAGCCCGTCCTCCAGTGCCCGCAGGCAGTCGGCGAACTGGTGGAGGTAGGCCCTCATCAGCACCTTCGGGAAGGTGACCACGAATCCCCCGGGCAACTGCCCGGCCCGCTCGACCACACCGGTGAGAAAGCCGTCCAGCGTCCTGAGGGAGCGGACCGGGTCGCCGTCGGCGAACGACTTCACCCGTAGTCCCCAGCGGCGGGGGAGCGTGCCGGCCGCGTGCATGGCCGCGATCGCCGCGGCGGCGGCGGAGGCGTGACCGTCCTCCTCCGTGGGGCGCTGCCCGTACCCGTCCTCGAAGTCGACGCGCAGGTCCTCGACGGGCTCCGCGCCGAGCTTGGCGGCCACCCGGCCGTGGACGGCTCCGGCGAGGTCCCCGCCCACGCCGAGGATCGCGGCCAGCTCGCGTTGCGGCAGGTGCCGCCGCATCAGCTCCAGCGCGGCGTCGCCCCAGGCCCGCACCGTCCCGGCGTCGAACCGGTCCGCGGGGACGTAGACCGTGTGCACCGGCTGCCATCCGACCGGCCCGTACGGGTACAGCGCCGACTGCTCGCGGTGGACCCGCTCGAAGCCCGGGATCAGGGCGGACGGGTCGGCGAGCGTGACGCGCATGCTGGTACTCCTCCGCGGACGTGCCGTTTTGAACGCACTTTAGCCGCAGCCGTTCGCCTCCGGTCACCGTCGTCCCACGCCGATCAGCGGTCTCAGCCGGTCCCAACCGGATCACAAGTCACCATGGCTAGACTTTGCCGTCGGAGTTCGATCACTCGGCGATGGGATGACATGAACAGACTCAAGGGGCTCTCCGCGCTGGCCGGGTCCCTGCTGGCCGTACTGCTGATGACGCCGGCGGCTCCGGCCGCCGCGGCGGCCGCGCCCGCGAAGCCCAAGGTGGCCGTGGTGGTGAAGGCGGGTCCGGCCAGGCACACCGGTAAGTGCCCGGTGACCGTCGGCTTCACGGCGAAGATCACGGTGAGCGCGCCCACCGTGGTGGCCTACCGCTGGCTCAGGGGCGACGGCTCCAAGAGTGCGGTGAAGACCGTCAAGGTGAGCGGGACGAAGACCCTGAAGGACCGCGCCACCTTCCGCGGCAACCTGAAGGGCTGGCAGGCGCTCCAGGTGCTGAGCCCGCGCAAGGTCGTCTCCAAGAAGGCGAACTTCGCGATCTCCTGCACGCCGCAGAACGGCGGCGGTGACGGCGGTGACGGCGGGGACGGCGGCGTCGACCCGCAGGGCCCGACGGAGGGGCAGGGCTCCGACCAGGGCGGTACCGAGAACGGCGAGTAGCGCGAACGGCGTCCCGGCCGCGGCCACACCCCGGTTCTCCGGGCGTGGCCGCGGCCGTGTCACTGACGGCCGCAGGCGGTGAGCATGGCGGCGAGGCCGAGGAGTTTCACCCGCTCGCCCCGGTCGAGGGACCTGGCCAGTGTCGCCTCGGCGGCCTCGATGTCCAGCCAGTGCTCGTAGGTGATCGGCGAGATGCCCCGGGAGGCGAGAAGCTCGTCGGGGTCCGTGCGGCGCACCGGATCGCGGCCGGCGAGATCGGCGAGGAGGGTGCGGACCGTCTCGGCGGCGTCGGACTTGTTGGTGCCGATCACACCGCTGGGACCGCGCTTGAGCCAGCCCGCCACGTACTCGCGGTCGCGGACCCGGCCGGCCTCGTTCGGCACGGTCATGGTGGCCTCGGAGAAGGGGACGCCGGGTAGTGGCACGCTCTGGTAGCCGACCGAGCGCAGCACCATGCCGACCGGGAGGGTCTCGAACTCGCCGGTGCCGACCACCCGGCCGTCCAGCAGCCGGGTTCGCTCCAGCTTGAGCGCCTCCACCCGTCCCTCGCCGAGGATCTCCACCGGACGCATCCAGAACCGCACGTCCAGCCGCCGGGGACGGCCCGTCAGGCCGCGGGCCGCCCAGCTCTGCAGGACCTCGACGTTGCCCCTGATCTGCCGGGACGCCGTCGAGACGTCCGCGGCGCTCTCCTCGGGCCGCACCCGCACGTCCGCGTTGGTCAGCTCGCCCAGCTCCCTGAGCTCCTTCAGGGTGAACTTGGCGTGCTCGGGTCCCCGGCGGCCGATCATGTGGATGGCCTTCACCTCGCTGGCGGCCAGCCGGTCGAGCACCTCCTGCGGCACGTCGGTGGCGCGCAGCTCGTCGGCGGTCTTGGCCAGGATGCGCACCACGTCGACCGCCACGTTCCCCACGCCGATCACCGCGACCTCGGGGCTGTCGAGGACGAAGCGGTCACCGGGCATGTCGGGATGGCCGCAGTACCAGTTGACGAAGTCGGTGGCGGCCACGCTGCCCGGCAGGTCCTCGCCGGGGATGCCCATCCGCCGGTCCACCATCGCGCCGGTGCAGTAGACCACGGCGTCGTAGCAGTCGAGCAGATCGGCGACGCCGATGTCCTTGCCGAACTCGACACCGCCGAGGAACCGCACGTCCGGAAGCTCCAGCACACCGCGCAGGTAGCCCGCTATCGACTTGATCGAGGCGTGGTCGGGGGCGACCCCGTAGCGCACCAGCCCGTACGGGGTCGGCAGCCGCTCCAGCACGTCCACCCGCAGAGGCACGGTGGCCTGTTTCCTCAGGGCCTCGGCCGTGTAGATCCCGGCAGGCCCCGATCCCACGATCGCGACTCGCAGCGACACATCGCCTCCCAGGGAGCTGGCGGTCATGACGCGATTCTCCATTACCGGTGCCCGCCGGGCCAGTCTCGGCGGTCCGTTGTGATCGAACCGGTCACCCGGCGCGGGGCGCCCGGCGGATACGTTTCCCATATCTCCGAACATTCCCTGCGAACACGGTGTTCCCGGCGGGCCCGGTCCGCCGTGAAAGCACGTGCCTCGGAGGTTCTCCGCATTCCCCGCGAACAAGGTGTGCCCGCTACCCCCGAGGACGTGCCGCTGAGACGCCCGCTTCGGTGCGCCCACCCGTTCACGGGGCCGCTCGCGCGCTTGTCCACGGGGTCGTCCGTGCGTTGTCTACGGGGTCGTCCGTGCGCGCAGGGCGCGTTTGTCTATCTTCCCGTTGCCGGTGACGGGAAGGGCGTCGACCACGATCACCCGCCTGGGCACCTTGTAGTTGGACATGTTGTCGCGGGCCCAGGAGATGACCTTCTCCGGCTCGACGGCCGCCCCCGGCCTCGGGACCACGAACGCCCAGCCGACCTCGCCCATCCGCCGGTCGGGCACCGCGACCACCGCTGCCTGGGCCAGGGAGCCCTCCCGCAGCAGGAGCCCCTCCACCTCGGCGGGGGAGACGTTGAACCCCCCGGCGATGAACAGCTCCTTCTTACGGTCCACGATCGCGAGGTCGCCGCGGGCGTCGAGGGCGCCGATGTCGCCGGTGTGCAGCCAGCCGTCCCTGATCACCTCGGCCGTCCTCCCCGGCTCGCCCCAGTAACCGCGCATGACCCCGTACCCGCGGACGAGGACCTCGCCGCGCTCGCCGCACGGTACCTCCCGGCCGTCATCGTCGACGATCCGCACCTCCATGCCCGGCACGGGGCGGCCCGTGCTGCCCGCGACGACCTCGACGGGGTCGTCGGCCCTGGTCATGGAGACGACCGTGCCCTCCATCAACCCGTACGCGTTGATCATGCGTTCCAGGCCGATCCGCTCAAGCAGCCTGTGTATCAGCTCGGCGGGGACGGAGGCCGCCCCGCAGATCGCCACGCGCACCGAGTGCTCGCCGATCTCGGTCTCCTCCAGCAGCCGGTGGAACAGCGTCGGAGGTCCGGCCAGGATCGTGATCCCGTCGTCGCGGATCAGGCCGGCCAGCCGGTCGGGGCCGAACGTGGCGATCGGCATCATCGTGGCCCTGCGCATGACCGAGGCCAGCAGCCCGGCGTTGAGTCCGAAACCGTGCGCGAACGGGGCGATCACCGGGTAGCGGTCGCCGGGGCCGAGCGTCACGATCTCCGCCCAGTCCCAGTAACCGCGCAGCATCCGGCCGTGTTCGAGCATCACGCCCTTGGGCGTGCCCGTGGTGCCCGAGGTGGAGATGATCTCGCACAGGTCGTCAGGTCGTACGGCCAGCGCGCGCTCCTCGGCCTCGGCGCGCCCGATGAGGGAGCCGGCGACGAGCACCTGCGAGGGCCGCGCCGAGCCGGGCCGCTCCAGCCCCTCGGGCACGATCGAGTGCCGCAGGTCCGGCAGGCCGGCGAAGGGCAGGCCGCCGCCCGTCTCGCCGGCGGCCTCGGCCAGCAGGTCGACCAGCACGGCGCCGTCGTGACCGTGCCCGGTGATCAGCACGCTCGTCCCGGTCGAGCGGAGCGTCGCGGCGGCCTCGATGCCCTTGTAGCGCGAGGACAGCGGTACGAGCACCGCACCGGCGTCCCAGACACCGAACGCGGCGATCACCCAGTGCGCGTCGTTCGGGCCCCAGACGGCGACCCGGTCGCCAGGCAGCACGCCCAGCGCGATCAGGCCCCTGGCGACCTCGCCCGCCCGGTCGCGCAGCTCGGCGAGGGTCAGCCGGACCGTCCCGTCGTCCACGACGACGTCCGAGGGATGATCGTCGGCCAGGGCGCGGAGCATACGGGGAATCGTCCGCCAGCCGGGTACTTCCATAGCGGTCGCGCCTTTCGTGGATCAGCGGGCGATGGCTGTGCGATCCCTGCCCAGGTGGTGGCCTCGCGTGTCGTTCACCACGCCGGGGGAGACCGTCTCCGAGATCCGGTCGGAGATCTCGACGGCGATCGTGACCGGGGTGAGCGCCTTGACCGACTGCTGGAGACGCGACCTCCACATGGGATTTTTGACCAGGCTCTCCCGCTTGAAGGTCACGGTCAGGACCGCGGCGTCGAGCGTGCCCTGCCGCGAGACGCCCAGCTCCCAGCCGGAGACTCCGTCGATCTTGTTGAGCGCCCGCTGGATCCGGTTCAGCGACACCCACACCCCGCGCACCAGCACGTGGTCGCCGACCGTGTGCTCGGGGGCGGGGACCGCCTCCCCGCCGGAGACCCTGACCACCTGGCCGGTGCGCACCGCCTCCCCGGCCCGCGCGCCGGCGACGACCAGCTCGGCCGGCCCCGAGGCGTACGGCGGTGCCTGCAGCTCGTCCTTCTCCAGCGGGGCCAGGCCCACCGAGCCGGGCACGAGCAGGGTCAGCGGCGCCGACTCCGCGGACCGCCAGCCCAGTGGCACCGCGGTGAACGGCGAGCAGTAGACCTCCGTCACCCGTGCCCCGAACTCCGTCGCCAGATGCGACATCGTGCGGCGCGAGGCGATCTCCCCGGTCAGCACGACGTGCCGCAGACCCAGGTCCAGCGGGTCCAGCAGGAACTCCAGGTGTAGTCGGGCCAGCAGGTCCATCGCACCGGTCGGCGTGATCACCAGGGTGGTCGCGCCCAGCGACTCCAGCGCGTGGTGCAGCCTGAGCCTGCCCCGGGGGCCGACGGAGGCACCCGCCGCCGCGACCTCGGCGGCGGCGCACGCCCACTGCGGGCCCGCCAGCTCGCCGTCGCCCGACAGCGCCGCCACCACCCGGTCCCGCCCGTCCACGCCCGCCGCCCGCAGTGCGGCGGCGTAGGCGGCGGTCAGCTCGCCGACCTCGCCCGCGGGGGTCACGCTGCCGGCGTCGGCGGAGACCAGTAGCAGCCCGGACGCGCTACGGCCACCGGTGGCGAGGTCGTCCCTGGTCAGCCATACGGAGGGCGCGCCGAGTGGGACGTTTCCCGCGGGCGCCGCGTTCGAGGCGGGCGCGGCACCGTCGCCGCGGGTCGCCGGGTTCGTCGTCAATTGATCACCTCGGTCATGAAAAGCCGCATCGACTCGCAGACGTGCTCGTGGGAGAGACCGCCCACCTGTGCCTGCAGGATCAGGTCGGTGGCCCCGGCCTCGGCGATGCGGGCCGTGGCCTTCCGGGAGCCCTCCACGTCGTCCACCACGACCATGTGGTGCTCGCGGAGCGTGGCCATGGCCTCCTCGGGGGGCATGCCGGCCGCGAGCTGGCCCAGGACCTTGTGGGTGGCGTGCCGGGCGTCGTAGTAGTCGGGAGGGGTGACCAGGTTGACCTGGCGCCGGATGTACCACAGGACCGGGTCGGAGGCGATCTCGAACGCCTGCTCCCTGGTACTGCCGACGAACCACGGGATCATCAGCGCGACCCGCCGGCTGTCGGGGTCGAAGCCGTTGTCGGCCAGGCACCGCCGGTAGCTCGCGATGTCCTCGGCGACGTCGTCGAGGCCCTTGAGCATCGTCATGCCCAGCAGGTTGTAACCGTGCCTGGCCGCGGCCAGGTAGCCCTCCAGGGAGGTGGACGCCACCCACACGGGAGGGTGCGGCACCTGGGCCGGTCGGGGGTAGACGGAGACGTCGGGGATCTCGAAGAACTCGCTGGACCGGCTGATCGGCTCGCCGTCGGCGTTCCAGATGGCGAGGGTGGCCTCCAGCGAGTCCTCCCAGATCTGCCGCGACTTCTCGAAGGGCTTCTGGAACGCCTGGTACTCCAGCGGGGACGCGCCCCGTCCGGTGCCGAACTCCACCCGGCCGCCGGAGATGACGTCGAGGGTCGCGACGCGCTCGGCGGTCCTGATGGGCGACTGGAAGGGCAGCAGCACCACGCCCAGGCCGAGGTGGATCCGCTCGGTGCGCTGGGAGATGGCGGCCAGCACGAGATCGGGGGCCGATGAGTGGGAGAAGCCCCGGGTGAAGTGGTGCTCGACGAACCACGCGGTGTCGAACCCCAGCCGGTCTCCGAGGACCACCTGGTCGATCACGTTGCGGAACGTCTGCTGTTCGACCTCCCGGGAGCGTCCGCGAACCTCCAGCTCGTAGCCCAGGCTGATCCTTAGGGACGTCATCCACGCCTCCGTTGTGTCCATCCGACCCCCGGCCGAGGCCCTTCACTTAACCAAGCGCTCGCTTGGCGAGATTACCAGCATGCCGGGACGGCAACAAGCCGACCCGTGAGGTGTGCCCTCCCTACAGGCCCGCGGCGGCGGCCAGGCGGGCGCGGTGCGCCTGCGGGGTGCCGAGGAGCTGGGCGTCGGAGGTGGCCCGCTTGAAGTAGCGATGGGCCGGATGCTCCCAGGTGACGCCGGTGCCACCGTGCACCTGGATGTTCTCGCCCGCGGCGGCCAGGTAGGCCTCCGTGCAGTAGGAGCCCGCGACGGCGGCCCGGACGGGAAGCTCCTCCAGCGGGGCGCGTGCGGCGGCCAGGGCGGCCGAGCGGGCCGACTCGACCAGCAGGAGCACGTCGGCGAGCTTGTGCTTGACCGCCTGGAAGGAGCCGATCGGGCGGCCGAACTGGTGGCGCTGTCTCGCGTGGGCCACCGCGGTCTCCAGGCAGCGGGCCGCCCCGCCCACCTGCTCGGCGGCCAGCGCGGCGACCGCCAGGTCGCGGACCCGCTCGTGCGCCGCGCCCGGGCCGATCCGGACGGCGGGGACGGCGTCGAAGGCGAGCGTGGTGAGCGGGCGGGTCTGGTCCAGGGTGGGCAGTGGCGTGCGAGAGGAGGGGACGGCCTCAAGGAGTGCGCCGCCCGCGTAGGCCAGCACCAGCTCGCCGTCCAGGGCGTGCCGGGCGATCCCGGTCAGCCGGTCGCCGTCCAGCACCAGTTCGGCGTCGCCGGGGAGCAGCACGGTCGCGGTGACGGTGCCCTCGGCGATGCCGGGAAGCAGCCTGGCCATGGCCGCCCGGTCGCCGGTGGCCTTGATCGCCTCCACGGCCAGCACCGCGGTCTGCAGGTAGGGGTGGGGTGACAGGGCGCGGCCGACCTCCCCGCACACGACGGCCGCCTCGGCCATGCCGCAGCCCGCGCCGCCGTACTCCTCGGGGACCGCCAGGCCGGCCACGCCCAGCTCGGCGGCGAACCGGCCCCAGGGGGCGTCCGGGTACCGGGCGAGGAAGGAGCGGACCGCGTCACGGAGCTCCAGCCGCTCCTCGGAAAGGGGTGGGGAAACGCTCGCGAAAAGACTCACGGCAACAGCATAACCAAGCGCTCGCTTGCTTCGTAAAATTTGCCTCACTCTGGGCGTTATTGCAGGTCAGATATACTGCCGGTGGCCACGAGTACAGGTGATCGGGGGATCGGTGGCTTTGGTAGAACGCAACTACACGCTTGACTTCGTCGCGGGGGACCGACGAGATCGCGCCATTCTCCGGCACATGGTCCTGTCGCTCTTCGTGGGGATGCTGCTGGGTGGCGTCGGAGCGCTGCTGGCCCACGGGCCCGCTCTGCCTTACGCCGTCTACAACTCGTACGCGTACCTCCTCCTCCTCGTCGTCGTGGGGCGGACCGCGGCCGGTTTCGGCTGGGCGGCGCTCTCCAGCATGCTCGCCGCGTTCGGGCCGCTGCTCTCGGTGCTGGCCGCCACCGTCTTCGAGCCGGAGGACTGGTTCATCAGGCTCGGTGACGACGTCACCACGATGAACCTCACACTCGTCAACCTCGTGACGGTCGGGATCCTCTGCTATCTGACCAAGCGCCCCGACCGCTGGGGAGCTCTCGCGGCCGGAGGGGCGGTCGGGCTGGCCCTGTGCGAGGGCACCGACAAGATGCTGCCCGGCCCCGAGCACGTTCCAGGCTTCTGGCCATGGGGGGTGGCGGTCATGCTCACACTCGCGGTGGGAATGTTGATCTCACTGGCCCGCAGGCGTGACCGGATCTGCTCCGCGCTGATCGCGCTGGCCCTCGGGGCCTTCCACTTCGTCTTCCTCAGCACCGGAATCTAAAGCGGTCGATGGCAGACAATCGGCTTGCCGGACTCGATAGCCTGTAGAGCATCGATCCCCACTAGCTAGGAGTAGCCGTGCTGCTGCGCATGTCGTCGCTGTTTCTTCGAACGCTGAGGGACGACCCGGCAGATGCGGAAGTCCCGAGCCACAAGCTGCTCGTCCGCGCCGGTTACGTCCGCCGCGTCGCCCCCGGCGTCTACTCCTGGCTCCCCCTCGGCAAGACGGTCCTGGAGAACGTCACGCGTGTGGTGCGCGAGGAGATGAACCGGATGGGCGGCCAGGAGGTGCTCTTCCCCGCGCTCCTGCCCCGTGAGTACTACGACGCGACCGGCCGCTGGACCGAGTACGGGGACACGCTCTTCCGCCTCAAGGACCGTAAGGGGGCCGACTACCTGCTCGGTCCCACCCACGAGGAGATGTTCACCGACATGGTCAAGGGGGAGTACTCCTCCTACAAGGACTATCCGGTGACCCTCTACCAGATCCAGACGAAATATCGCGACGAGGCCAGGCCCCGGGCCGGCATCCTGCGCGGGCGCGAGTTCGTCATGAAGGACTCCTACTCCTTCGACCTCGACGACGAGGGTCTCAAGCACTCCTACGAGCGCCACCGTGAGACCTACATCAAGACCTTCGACAGGCTCGGCATCGCCTACAAGATCTGTTTCGCCACCTCGGGTGCGATGGGCGGGTCGGCCTCCGAGGAGTTCCTCGCCCCCGCGGCCACCGGCGAGGACACCTTCGTGGCCTGCCACGACTGCGGCTACGCGGCCAACGCGGAGGCCGTCGTCACCCCTGCCCCGGCCGCCGAGGGCACCGGCGAGCGTCCCGCTATGCGGGTGCTCGACACCCCCGACACCCCGACCATCGAGTCGCTGGTCAACCACGTCAACGAGCACCACGGCCTGGGCATCACCGCCGCCCGGACGCTCAAGAACATCGTGGTCAAGGTGACCGTCCCGGGCTCCGGCAAGACCGAGACCCTGGTCGTCGGCGTGCCCGGGGACCGCGAGGTCGACTTCAAGCGGCTGGAGGCGTCCCTGGCTCCCGGCGAGCCCGCCATCTTCGAGGCCGAGGACTTCGCCAGGCATCCGGGCCTGGTCCGCGGCTACATCGGCCCGCAGGTCCTGCGGGATCTCGGCATCCGCTACCTCGTCGACCCCCGCGTGGTCGACGGCACCGCCTGGGTGACCGGCGCCAACGAGCCGGGCAAGCACGCTGCGGACGTCGTCGCGGGCCGCGACTTCGTCGCCGACGGCACCATCGAGGCCGCCGAGGTGCGTGCGGGCGACGCCTGCCCGGTCTGCGGCTCCGGCCTCTCCATCGACCGCGGCATCGAGATCGGCCACATCTTCCAGCTCGGCCGCAAGTACGCCGACGCCGCGAAGCTCGACGCCCTCGGCCCCGACGGCAAGCCGATCCGCATCACCATGGGCTCCTACGGCGTCGGCGTCTCCCGCGCCGTGGCCGTGCTGGCCGAGCAGCGGCACGACGAGCTCGGCCTGCTGTGGCCCCGCGAGATCGCCCCGGCCGACGTCCACATCGTGGGCACCGGCAAGGACGGCCAGATCGAGGCCGCCGTGCAGATCGCCGAGGAGTTGGAGGGCCGCGGCCTGCGCGTCCTGGTGGACGACCGCCCCGGGGTCTCGCCGGGCGTGAAGTTCAAGGACGCCGAACTGCTCGGCATGCCGACGATCCTGATCGTCGGCCGGGGCCTCACCCAGGGCGTCGTGGAACTGCGCGACCGCGCCACCGGCACCAAGGAGGAGATCCCGCTCGCCGAGGCGGTCGACCGCGTCGTGGCGGCCTGCGAGGAGTGAACCCGTCGGCCGGGGGAGGCGACGATCTCGTCCCGTGCCGCCGCACATGAAGGGGCGGCCCACCCGCGCGGGTGGGCCGCCCCTTCATGTCCGCGGTCCCGTCTCAGTAGTGGCGGTAACGGGAACTCCGGCCGATCGTCCTGCCCACATGGAATCCGCCGGGCAGATTGACGGTCACGTGTTTGCGGCCGTCGGGAGTTCTCGCGATGTGGAACCTGCGATTGCCGAAGCCGTGGCCGACCCCTCGTGGAGACAGGTCGATCCGGAAGGGACCGATTTTGATCGACTTTCTGTATCCCCAGCCCATTGTTCTCTCCCCGAACCTCGTGCCGTGTCAGAAGAACGACCGGCGTTCGCGGACGGTTCCCGGGAAACGCCCGTCAGTGACGCGCGCCGCCGCCGATCGTCTTGCGCCAGTGGAATCCGCCGGGCAGGTTGACGCTCAGTGTGCGGCGCCCATCTGCCGTCTTGGTGACTCTGAAGGCGCGGTTTCCCCAGCTGTGACCCACTCCACTCCGCGAAAGGTTAAGACGGAACGGACCGAACTTCATGGATTTCCGGTATCCCCAGCCCATTGCTCCTCCTCAGGCGTGTTTCACAGAGATTCAGCTACCCGGTAGCCGCCGTACAAACATGCTCGAAAGCGGGTTTGAATCTCATTTCATGAACGCCGGGGCCGTGGTCAGGCGTCGATACCGCGCTGACCAGCTCGTCACTCCGGGAAATCCTTATTCCGGGAAAACAGCCGTCGGTGAAACTCACTCACCGGCGGTCGGCGTGGGGGAGGAGCCGGGGGAGGCGGCGGGCGCGGGCGGCATGCCGGGGAAGGCGTCGATCTCCGGGCGCAGGGTGTAGGAGCGGGTGACGCACTCCTGCATGGCCAGCGCGGCCATCTTGCGCAGCGCCGTGTCGGCGGAGGCCGTCAGCTCCAGGTAGGTGCCGGTCACCCTCCGCTCGACCAGCACGGCCAGATCCACCGCCTGCGCCGCCGTGGACGGCGTGACCGGGAGCTCATAGACCGCCGTCGGCTCGGCCGGGGTGCCGCCCATCTTGATGATCATGGCGCGGAGCTGGTCACGGCGGGCGCGGTGGGCGTTGTAGGCCGCCGTCATCTCGGTGCGCAGCCTCCCGGTGCTCCTGGCCCCGATGACTCCGTACGCGTACACGGCGGCGTGCTCGGCCGCCAGTGCCGCGCCGAGCCCCTGGTCGGCCCTCACAGCGATCTCGACAGGGCCAGGGCGTGCGCGGCCTCGCAGGCGCCGATGGACGCGATCAGCTGGGCCAGCGGGGGCGAGGCCCCCTCGACCTGCCGGGCACGGAGCGCGGCCGCCCTGCGCTCCAGATCGCGAAGGGCCCGCACCGACGCCTTGCCGCCCGTGGACGCGCCACCGGAGGGCGAGGAGGTGGGTGAGGGGGTGGGCGTCGCGGAGACGGCGGCGGGCGGGAGACGGCGGCGGAGCTCGGCCAGATGGGCCTCGTGCCGCTGCCTGAAGGGCGTGAGCCTGGACGAGGCGGCCGAGGCGTACAGGGCCACTGCCCGCTCCTTGCCCGCGATCAGCTCCCGCAGGAGCACGGTCTCGGGATCGGGGCGCTCGGCCACCGGAGGCACCCGTTCCTCGGCGGCGCAGCCCGCGGCGGCCACGGCCGCCACCCCGAGAGCACCGCCCCGCAACAGGGCGCGCCGGGAGACGGAACGCACGGACGACCTCCGGTTCTGTGTCGGCAGCTGACGCACCTAGCATCGTACGGGCTTGGAATAATGGCACCCACCTCGCTTCTCGGACGGCTCCGCCACACCGAGTGGCGCTGTTTCCACGCCCTGGTGTGGATAGGCTGGTTAATCGCATGGGCGAGGTCCGCCCGGCTGAGATCGTGACAATGGGAGGTCGGCATGGGCAACGCCACATCCCGCGACCGCCTGATGAAGCTTCTGGAACCTGTCGTCGGAGCCGAGGGGCTCGACTTGGAGGACGTCACGGTCACCCCCGCGGGCAAGAGGCGGCTGCTACGTGTCGTCGTCGACCGTGACGGCGGCGTGAGCCTCGACGACGTCGCGGAGGTCAGCCACGCGGTCTCCGCGACGCTGGACGCCGACGACGCGATGGGAGGCACCCCGTACGTGCTGGAGGTCTCCTCCCCGGGGGTGGACCGCCCGCTCACCGAGCCGCGCCACTGGCGCCGCGCGGTGCGGAGGCTGGTCAAGGCCGACCTGAGGGACGGCACCGCCGTGGAGGGCCGGATCGTCGTCACCGACGAGACCGGTGTGGAGCTGGACGTCGACGGCGCGCCGCGCCGCATCGACTATGAGGACCTGACCCGAGGACGGGTTCAGGTGGAATTCCGCCGGCTCGACGACGCCGAAGACGACGGCGAAGACGGCGACGAGGGCTAAGGGGGAAGCCTCGTGGACATCGACATGAGCGTCCTGCGCAGCCTGGAGCGGGAGAAGGACATCTCCTTCGACCTGGTCGTCAAGGCGATCGAGGACGCGCTGCTGATCGCATATTTCCGGAGCGAGGGCGCGGCGGCCAAGGCGCGCGCCGAGCTCGACCGCAAGTCCGGGCACGTGACCATCTTCGCCGCCGAACTCGACGACGAGAGCGGGGAGGTGCTCAGGGAGTTCGACGACACCCCGGGCAACTTCAGCCGCATCGCCGCGACCACCGCCAAGCAGGTCATCCTGCAGCAGCTCCGTGACGCCGAGGACGAGATCAACTTCGGGGAGTTCGCCAGCCGCGAGGGCGAGCTGGTGGCCGGCGTCATCCAGCAGGGCAAGGACCCGAGAGTGGTCCTGGTCGACCTGGGCAAGATCGAGGCGGTGCTGCCGCACAGCGAGCAGGTCCCGGGTGAGGAGTACGTCCACGGCGAGCGGATCCGCTGTTACGTGGTCCAGGTCAAGAAGGGGCACAAGGGCCCCTCGGTGACCCTGTCGCGCACCCACCCGGGGCTGGTGAAGAAGCTCTTCGCGCTGGAGGTGCCGGAGATCGCCGACGGTACGGTGGAGATCGCCGCCATCGCCCGCGAGGCCGGTCACCGCACCAAGCTCGCGGTCAGGTCGCGGCGGCCGGGGGTGAACGCCAAGGGCGCCTGCATCGGCCCGATGGGCTCGCGCGTGCGCAACGTGATGACCGAGTTGCACGGTGAGAAGATCGACATCATCGACTGGTCGGAGGACCCCGCGGAGTTTGTGGGGAATGCCCTGTCGCCGGCGCGTGTTTCCCATGTAGAGGTGATCGATTTTGACGGCCGTGCCGCGCGGGTGACCGTGCCGGACTATCAGCTCTCCCTCGCCATCGGCAAGGAGGGGCAGAACGCCCGGCTGGCCAATCGCCTCACCGGCTGGCGCATCGACATCCGTCCCGACACCCAACCGGGGGACGCGGCAGGTTCCGCAGATGCGTCCACACGGTAAGCTGGAATATGGTGGCCAGGCTGCCCCACTGAGAACGTGTGTGGGGTGCCGGGTTCGCACGGTTTCCTCCGAGCTGCTCCGCCTGGTGGTGGTCGAGGGCGTTATAGTCCCTGACCTGCGAAGACGGCTCCAGGGGCGTGGTGCTTCACTGCATCCAACCCTGAGCTGTCTCGAACTCGCAGAGCGTCGCCGAGCGTTTCCGCGTGCGTTTCGCGTTGCGGTTCCGCTCGACCCGTCGCGGCTGCGTGGCCACCTGGAAGAGCAACAGGCTGAAAGGATCGGGTGAAATGGTTACCGACTGTCATGTAGGACGCCGATTTGATGGGCTGGTCAGATAGCTATGAGCGCCTGATGAGCATGCGGCGATGAGTACGTCAACGTAACGACGGTCCGGCGGCACCGCCTCCCGGGCCGAGACAAGGGAGTGCAGTGGCGAAGGTCCGGGTATACGAGCTCGCCAAGGAGTTCGGTGTGGAGAGCAAGGTCGTTATGGCCAAGCTCCAGGAGATGGGCGAGTTCGTGCGTTCGGCGTCCTCGACTATCGAAGCACCGGTAGTCCGCAGGCTCACGGAAGCGCTGGGCGGCCCCAGTAAGGGTTCGTCCGACAGGGGCAGAGGCCCCAGGCCGCCTCAGGCGGCACCTCGGCCGGGTGACGGCCAGCCAAACGGCACCTCCTCGGCGCCGGCATCCATCCCCAAACCGGGACCGGCCCCTCGGCCGGGACCGCGACCGGGTCCCGTACCGGCTCGTCCTGCGGCGCCCGCGCCGCAGGCCCCGCCGGTCGTTCCCAAGCCGGAGCCCCAGCAGGCGCAGCCTCCGCAGCCGCCGCGGCAGCAGCCGCCGCAGGTGCAGCCGCCGCGCTTCGAGGCGCCCCGCAGCGACAGCGGCCGCCCGGCGGCCTCCGGCCCCAAGCCGGGTCCGCGGCCCGCTCCGCGCCCCGGTCCGGCGGCGCGCCCCGAGGCACGTCCGGAGGGTCGTCCCTCGGGTGGTCCCGGCGGAGCGCCCTCGGGTCCCAGGACCGGTGCCGGCGCGGGTGCGCCCAAGCCGGGTCCGCGTCCGGGCCCGCGTGGTCCGCGCCCCGGCAACAACCCGTTCTCGTCGAACGCCAGCGGCATGGGCCAGGCCCGTCCGCCGCGTCCCGGCGGTCCCGGTGGCCCCGGTGGTCCCGGCCGCGACGGCGGCCCCGGCGACAGAGGGCCGCGTCCTGGTCCGCGTGAGGATCGCGGTCCCCGCGAGAGCCGCGACAACGCCGGTCCCCGTCCGCCCGGCGCCCGTTCCGGTCCGCCCGGTGCGGCCGGCCCGCGTCCGGGTCCCGGCGCGGGTGGCCCGCGTCCCGGTGGCGGCGCGGGTGGCCCCGGTGGTCCGCGTCCCGGTGGTCCGCGTCCCAGCCCGATGATGATGCCGCAGGGCCGGCCCGCCGGTCCCGGTGGCGGCGCTGGTCGTCCCGGTGGCGGCGCGGGTGCCGGTCGTCCCGGTGGCGGCGCTGGTCGTCCCGGTGGCGGCGCTGGTCGCCCCGGTGGTGGCGGCGGTTTCGCCGGCCGTCCGGGTGGCGGTGGCGGCGCTGGTCGTCCCGGTACCGGAACCGGTGGTCCCGGTGGCGGTGGCGGCGGTTTCGCCGGCCGTCCCGGTGGCGGTGGCCGTGGCCGCGGTGGAGGCACCGCGGGCGCGTTCGGCCGTCCCGGCGGACGTCCGACCCGCGGTCGCAAGTCCAAGCGCCAGCGGCGTCAAGAGTTCGACAACATGCAGGCCCCGGCGATCGGTGGCGTGCAGGCTCCTCGCGGCAACGGGCAGACGATCCGCCTGTCGCGTGGCGCCTCCCTGTCGGACTTCGCCGACAAGATCGGCGCGATCCCGGCGTCCCTGGTGCAGATCATGCTGCACCTGGGCGAGATGGTGACCGCCACGCAGTCGGTCAACGAGGAGACGCTCCAGCTTCTGGCCGCCGAGCTCGACTACAACCTGCTTGTGGTCAGCCCGGAGGAGGAGGACCGCGAGCTCCTGGAGACCTTCGACATCGAGTTCGGCGAGGACGAGGGCGACGAGTCCGACCTGGTCGCGCGCCCGCCGGTGGTGACCGTCATGGGTCACGTCGACCACGGTAAGACCAAGCTGCTCGACGCCATCCGCAACACCAACGAGGTGGCGCAGGAGGCGGGTGGCATCACCCAGCACATCGGTGCCTACCAGATCGCCACCGAGCACGAGGGCGAGGACCGGAAGATCACCTTCATCGACACCCCGGGTCACGAGGCGTTCACCGCCATGCGTGCCCGAGGTGCCAAGGTGACCGACATCGCCGTCCTGGTCGTCGCGGCCGACGACGGTGTGAAGCCGCAGACCATCGAGGCGCTCAACCACGCCCAGGCGGCCGACGTGCCGATCGTCGTCGCGGTGAACAAGGTCGACAAGGAGGGGGCGGACCCGAGCAAGGTGCGCGCCCAGCTCACCGAGTACGGCCTGGTCGCCGAGGAGTACGGCGGCACCACGATGTTCGTCGACATCTCCGCCAAGAACGGGACCGGCATCGAGAACCTTCTCGAGGCCATCCTGCTCACCGCGGACGCCGAGCTCGACCTGCGGGCCAACGACACGATGGACGCGCAGGGCGTCGCCATCGAGGCCCACCTCGACAAGGGCCGCGGTCCGGTCGCGACCGTGCTGGTCCAGCGCGGCACGCTCCGGGTCGGCGACTCGATCGTCTGTGGCGAGGCCTTCGGCCGCGTCCGGGCGATGCTCGACGACAAGGGCGAGGCGATCACCGAGGCCGACCCGTCCCGTCCGGTGGCGGTCCTCGGTCTGACCGCGGTGCCGGGTGCCGGTGACAACTTCATCGTCGTCACCGACGACCGGATGGCACGCCAGATCGCCCAGCAGCGCGCGGCGCGCAAGCGCATCGCGGACATGGCCAAGTCCGGCCGTCGCCGCACCCTCGAAGAGCTCTTCAGCGAGATGGAGAAGGGCCAGGTCGACGAGCTCAAGCTCATCATCAAGGGTGACGTCTCCGGTTCCGTCGAGGCTCTGGAAGACGCGCTGCTCAAGATCGACGTCGGTGACGAGGTGCGCCTGCGGGTGCTCCACCGCGCCGTCGGTGCGATCACCGAGTACGACGTCAACCTGGCGGTCGCCGACGACAACGCGGTCATCATCGGCTTCAACGTGCGTCCCGAGGTCAGGGCGCGCGATCTGGCCGAGCGCGAGGGCGTCGACATCCGCTACTACTCGGTCATCTACCAGGCGATCGAGGAGATCGAGGCGGCCCTCAAGGGCATGCTCAAGCCGGAGTTCGAAGAGGTCCAGATGGGCACCGCCGAAGTCCGCGAGGTCTTCAAGGTGCCGAAGATCGGCAACATCGCCGGTGCGCTGGTCCGTTCGGGCACGATCGTCCGCAACAGCAAGGCCCGGATCATCCGCGGCGGGGTCGTCATCTCCGACAACCTCACCGTCTCCTCGCTGCGCCGTTTCAAGGACGACGCGACCGAGGTGCGCGAAGGGTACGAGTGCGGTATCGGTGTCGGCTACAGCGACATCAAGATCGATGACGTCATCGAGACCTTCGAGATGCGGGAGAAGCCGCGCGTCTGATGCCCCGGACAGGGCAGCAGGACCGTCCCGCCGGCCGCCCCTTCTGGGGCGGCCGGCGGGCGGCCCGCCCCGGAGGGGCCACAGTGACGATCGTGGCGGGTGATCCACTATGTATGTAGGTGCCCTGACATTGGACATCCTGCTCGGCGAGGTCCACTCGCTGAAGCAGAAGCGCTCGGTGGTGCGTCCCATCGTCGCCGAGGTACAGCGACGGTTCCCCGGTGTGGCCGTGGCGGAGACCGGTCATCTCGATCTGCACCGCCGTACCGAGATCGGGATCGCGGTCGTCTCCGCCACCGCCGCCAACTGCGGTGCGGTGCTGGACGACTGCGAGCGGCTGATCGCCTTCCGCCCGGAGATCGAGTTGCTGTCCGCCAGACACCGGCTCTACAACGAGGACGAAGACTAGGTGTGGAGACGGTCGGCGGCGGAGACACCCCTCCCGCTCCGGCCGTTCCCACAAGAAGGGGGGAGCTATGGACGCCGCACGAGCACGCAAGATCGCCGACCGGATCCAGCAGGTCGTGGCGGAGATGCTGGAGCGCCGGATCAAGGACCCCAGGCTGGGGTTCGTGACCGTGACGGACACGCGGATCACCAACGACCTGAGCGACGCCACGGTGTTCTACACCGTTTTCGGCTCTGAGGCGGAGCGAGCCGACTCCGCCCTGGCGCTGGAGAGCGCCAAGGGGCTCATTCGTTCGGAGGTGGGCCGCCAGACGGGTCTGCGGCACACGCCGACGCTGACGTTCACCCACGACCCGCTCCCGGACACCGCCCGTCACCTGGAGGACCTGCTCGCCGAGGCGAAGGCCAGGGACGTGGAGATCGCCAAGCGGGCCGAGGGGGCCCTGCACGCGGGGGACGCCGACCCCTACCGCAAGCCCGAGGACAGGGACCACGACTTTGAGGACGAAGAGGACGAATCCTCGGAGCGTGCGGGACGCTCCGCGACGTGATGCCCGATCCGCGTGACGACGGCCCGGTCTCCGGCCAAGACTGGGACCGGGCCGTCGAGCTCATCTCTGCCGCGGACGAGGTCGCGCTGGCCTGTCATGTCTCGCCCGACGGTGACGCGCTCGGCTCCACACTGGCCGTCGGGCTCGCGCTGCGCGCGGCGGGCAAGCGGGTCACCGCGTCCTTCGGCGACCGGAGTTTCCAGGTGCCCAGGCTGCTCCGCTTCCTGCCGGGGCAGGACCTGCTGACCGACCCCGCGCGCTATCCCGCGGTGCCGGAGGTGATGGTCACCTTCGACGTCCCCACCGTCGAGCGTCTTGGCACGCTGGCCGGAAACGCGGTCAGGGCGCGAGAGCTGATCGTGCTGGACCACCACCCGTCCAACCTCGGGTTCGGCACGCTCAACCTGATCGATCCCGCCGCCGCCGCCACCGCCGTGCTCGCCGAGGAGTTGATCCGCAGGCTCGGCCTGCCGATCGACGGGGCCATCGCGACCTGCCTGTACGTCGGGCTCGTCACCGACACCGGCTCGTTCCGGCACTCCTCCACCACCCCGCGGGCACATGCCATGGCCGCTCGGCTGGTGGCATGCGGGCTTGACCCCGCGCAGATCGCCCGTGAGCTGTGGGACCGCTCCCCGTTCGGCTACCTGAAGGTGCTCGGTGCCGCGCTGGAGCGGGTTCGGCTGGAGCCCGAGGTGGGCGGCGGCCTGGTCTGGACGTTCGTCACCCGGGCCGACCGGGCCGCGCACGGGCTGCCGTACGACGAGGTGGAGGGGATCATCGACGTGGTCCGGCGCACCGACGAGGCGGATGTCGCCGCGATCCTCAAGGAGGACGACGAGGGCGCCTGGCAGGTCTCGACGCGCTCCAAGGGCGGGGTGGACGTCTCACGCGTCTGTGCCGAACTGGGCGGCGGCGGGCACGCCAAGGCGGCGGGTTTCACCTCCCACCTGCCCGTCGAGGAGACGATCGCCAGTCTCCGGGCACTGCTGTAGAACTCTCCTGACACATCTGTCAAAGGAATCCCATTGAGCACGGCTCGCGCCAAGCGCATCCCGCCGCCGAGCGGGCTGATCATCGTTGACAAGCCCGCCGAGTGGACCTCGCACGATGTCGTGGCCAAGCTCCGCGGTATCGCGGGCACCCGCAAGGTCGGCCACGCGGGCACCCTCGACCCGATGGCCACCGGAGTGCTGGTGGTCGGCGTCGAGAAGGCCACCCGCCTGCTCGGCCATCTCGCGCTCACCGAGAAGGGCTACGACGCCACGATCCGCCTCGGCCAGGCCACCAACACCGACGACGCCGAAGGGGAGATCATCGCTACGGCGTCGGCGGCTGGTGTCACCGATGAGGATGTCCGCACGGGGGTCGCCGCGCTGACCGGTCCGATCATGCAGATCCCGCCGCAGGTCAGCGCCATCAAGGTGAACGGCGAACGGGCCTACAAGCGAGCCAGGGCGGGGGAGGAGGTCGCGCTCAAGCCGCGCCCGGTGACCGTGTCGGGTTTCGAGATCACCGCGGTGCGACGGCACGGTGACCTCGTCGACGTCGACGCCTCGGTCTCCTGCTCCAGCGGCACCTATATCCGCGCGCTCGCCCGCGACCTGGGCGCCGGCCTGGGCGTCGGAGGCCACCTGACCGCCCTGCGCCGTACCCGGGTGGGCCCCTACGACCTGTCGGCGGCCCACACCCTGGAGGGGCTCGCCGCCGAGTGCGTGATCCTGCCGATGGCCGACGCCGTCGCGGCGGCCTTCCCCCGCCGGGACGTGACCGCGGCGGAGGCGGGCTCCGTCGCGCACGGTGGACGGCTTCCCGCGCTGGGCATGGGAGACGGACCCATCGGGGTGTTCGGCCCCGACGGCACGCTGGTGGCACTGGTGGAGGAGCACGACAAGATCGCCAAGTCCCTGGCGGTGTTCGTCCCCTGACGGCCGTACGTGGTGGGTGCGCCTTCGACCGACGTCAGGGGGCACGTCGACGTCAAGGGGCTCCCCGATTGGGGAGAAGGTCCAAGAGCATGGCAGGCTTTAGGGGTCGATCCGCTACAAGGGGAAGAGGCTGCGGTGCGAGGCTGGCACGGATTGGACGACGTGCCCGAGGACTGGGGCAGGTCCGTCGTCACGATCGGCGTCTTCGACGGCGTTCACCGCGGGCATCAGCAGATGGTGGCTAGAGCCGTCGCGATGGCCGCGGATCTTGGAGTGCCCTCGGTGGTGGTGACCTTCGACCCGCATCCGGAGGAGGTGGTGCGGCCCGGCACGCACCCTCCGAGGCTGACGACGGCCAGGCACCGCACCGAGCTTCTGGCCGGGCTGGGGGTCGACGCGGTGTGCGTCCTGCCGTTCACCCTGGAGTTCTCCCAGATGAGCCCCGACGAGTTCGTACAGACCGTGCTCGTCGACCGGCTGCACGCCGCCGGGGTCGTGGTGGGGGAGAACTTCCGCTTCGGCCACAAGGCCTCCGGTGACGTGGAGACGCTGCGCACCCTCGGCGAGAAGTACGACTTCGTGGCCGAGGCGGTCCCGCTGGTCAGCGATGGTGAGACGATCTCCTCCACGCTGATCCGCGAGCAGATCGCCTCCGGCGACATGGAGGCGGTCAGGCTGACGCTCGGCCGCCCGCACCGGGTCGAGGGGGTGGTGGTCCGCGGCTACCAGCGCGGCCGGCAGCTCGGTTTCCCGACGGCCAACCTGGAGTCGCCGGAGTTCACCGCGATCCCCGCCGACGGCGTCTACGCCGGCTGGCTGCAGGGCGTCGAGACCGGCAACCTGCCCGCCGCGTACGGCGGCGAGCGCTGGCCCGCGGCGATCTCCGTGGGCACCAACCCGACCTTCGAGGGTGTGCCCCGCACCGTCGAGGCGTACGCGCTCGACCGTGACGACCTCGACCTCTACGGCGCGCACGTGGCCGTCGACTTCGGGCCGAGGCTCCGCGGCAACACCAGGTTCGACTCGATCGAGGCGCTCATCGAGCAGATCCACGCGGACGTGGACGAGGTGCGGCGCCTGACAGGCTGATCTCTCCCGCGCAGATCCCCGTGCCACCGGGGCCGGTCCGGGCGCCCGTTCATCGGCGGTTCACGGGGCCGGATCCATGGTGCTCCCGCAGGATGTGCGGGGGCTGCGAGGCCGATGGTAACCTGGCATGTCAGCTCTGTAATCGGTGTTCTCGTGATCCCGATGCTGATCTCGCCACGGCGACTGTAGGCACGCACGGTCGTTCGGGGAGTCGGAATTGTGCGTGCCCGTAGAGGTTCAAGGAGAAAAGTGTCGCTCGACACCGCCGCAAAGAAGCAGATCATCGGTGACTACGCCAAGGGTGAGACCGACACCGGTTCCCCCGAGGTGCAGATCGCGCTGCTGAGCAAGCGCATCAGCGAGCTCACCGAGCACCTGAAGGTGCACAAGCACGACCACCACAGCCGTCGCGGTCTGCTGCTGCTCGTCGGCCGCCGCCGCCGGCTGCTGAAGTACCTGCAGAGCAAGGACATCGCGCGCTACCGTTCGCTCATCGAGCGTCTCGGCCTGCGCCGATAGAGTCATGAGGGAGTGGCGTCCGCGCCGCTCCCTCATCTCATCTGGGTCTGTGTCGGCGCGTCGCGCCAGGAAGACGCCGTCCCAGTGAGCAAACTGAATAGCCGAGACAGTGCCCCGCGTCCGCAAGCAAGCGCGCCCCACGGCGTCGGAGGGCCGGTCCTCGGTAGTGGCCCCCGGTCATCTTGGCACAAGCCATACGGAACCGGGCGCTTCGATCGAAGACCGGCGCTGCACCTACGGGGAGCCGGCAACACGACGAACCAGGCGCGACACGTGCGTCTGGCCGGACGCGGGCGACCGACCCACAAGGAGGTCCCCCGTGGAGGGTGTCCACAGCAGCGAAGCCGTTATAGACAACGGCTCATTCGGCACGCGTACCATCCGGTTCGAGACCGGGCGGCTCGCGCGCCAGGCGGCGGGTTCCGCCGTCGTCTACCTCGATGACGACACGATGGTCCTCTCCGCGACCACCGCGTCCAAGAATCCCAAGGAGAACCTCGACTTCTTCCCCCTCACGGTGGACGTCGAGGAGCGGATGTACGCCGCGGGCCGCATCCCCGGCTCGTTCTTCCGGCGTGAGGGCCGTCCCTCCGAGGACGCCATCCTCACCTGCCGCCTGATCGACCGGCCGCTGCGCCCCTCGTTCGTCAAGGGCCTGCGCAACGAGATCCAGGTGGTCGCCACCATCATGGCGCTCCACCCCGAACACCTGTACGACGTCGTTGCGATCAACGCCGCGTCCCTCTCCACCCAGCTGGCCGGGCTGCCGTTCTCCGGCCCGATCGGCGGCGTCCGCGTCGCGCTGATCGAGGGCCAGTGGGTCGCCTTCCCGACCAACTCCGAGCTGGCGAACGCCACCTTCGACATGGTGGTAGCGGGCCGTGTGCTCGACGACGGCGACGTCGCGATCATGATGGTCGAGGCCGAGTCCACCCGCGACACGCTCAAGCTCGTCGCCGAGGGGGCCATGGCGCCGACCGAGGAGACCGTGGCGCAGGGCCTGGAGGCTTCCAAGCCGTTCATCAAGGTGCTCTGTGAGGCGCAGGCCAAGGTCGCGAAGGTCGCCGCCAAGGAGACCGCCGAGTACCCGCTCTTCCTCGACTACCAGGACGACGTCCTGGAGGCCGTGACCGGTGCGGTGAAGAGCGAGCTCGCCGCCGCGCTGACCATCGCGGGCAAGCAGGAGCGCGAGACCGAGCTCGACCGGGTCAAGGCCCTGGCGCTGGAGAAGGTCGGACCCGACTTCGAGGGCCGCGAGAAGGAGATCAGCGCCGCCTTCAGGTCGCTGACCAAGAAGCTCATGCGCGAGCGCGTCATCGCCGAGGGCGTCCGTATCGACGGCCGCGGCGTCAAGGACATCAGGCAGCTCAGCGCCGAGGTCCACGTCGTGCCCCGGGTGCACGGTTCGGCCCTGTTCGAGCGCGGTGAGACCCAGATCCTGGGCATCACCACCCTCAACATGCTGCGCATGGAGCAGATGATCGACACGCTCAACCCCGAGCGCACCAAGCGCTACATGCACAACTACAACTTCCCGCCCTACTCCACCGGCGAGACCGGCCGGGTGGGTTCTCCCAAGCGGCGCGAGATCGGCCACGGCGCGCTCGCCGAGCGGGCGCTGCTGCCCGTCCTGCCGCTGCGCGAGGAGTTCCCCTACGCGATCCGTCAGGTCTCCGAGGCGCTGGGTTCCAACGGCTCGACCTCCATGGGGTCGGTCTGCGCCTCGACGATGGCGCTGCTCGACGCGGGTGTCCCGCTCAAGGGCATCGTCGCGGGCATCGCGATGGGGCTCATCAACGAGGGTGACCAGTACGTCACGCTGACCGACATCCTCGGGGCCGAGGACGCCATGGGCGACATGGACTTCAAGGTCGCCGGCACCAAGGACGTCATCACCGCGCTCCAGCTCGACACCAAGCTGGACGGCATTCCGGCGTCCGTGCTGGCGGCCGCGCTGAAGCAGGCCAAGGGTGCCCGCCTGGCCATCATCGACGTGATGCAGGAGGCGATCGACTCCCCGGCGGAGATGAACGTCACGGCCCCGCGCATCATCACGATCAAGATTCCGGTGGACAAGATCGGAGAGGTCATCGGCCCGAAGGGCAAGATGATCAACCAGATCCAGGACGACACCGGCGCCGAGATCACCCTTGAGGACGACGGAACCATCTACATCGGCGCCACCGACGGCCCGTCCGCCGAGGCGGCCAGGTCGGCGATCAACGCCATCGCGAACCCGCACATGCCGGAGGTCGGCGAGCGCTACCTGGGCACGGTCGTCAAGATCGCGGCCTTCGGCGCCTTCGTCTCCCTCATGCCGGGCAAGGACGGTCTCCTGCACGTCTCCCAGATCCGCAAGCTGCACGGCGGCAAGCGCATCGAGAACGTCGAGGACGTCATGAACGTCGGTGAGAAGGTCCAGGTGGAGATCGCCGAGATCGACTCGCGCGGCAAGCTCTCCCTGGTGCCCGTCGAGGTCATCGAGAAGGAGGCCGCGGCCAAGACCGAGGCCGGTGACTCCGACACCTCGGCGGCCCCGCAGGCCGAGGCGCCCGCCGACGACCGGCCGCGCGAGGAGCGGCCCCGCCGCACCCGTACCCGCAGCAGCAGCAGCGGCAGCGGTAACCGTGGCGGAGGGGAAGACCGCAACTCGTGATCACCACCACTCTGCACCCCGGTAAGGACGGCGCCGGGGTGGTGAAGCGCACCGTCCTCCCCGGTGGGCTCCGGGTGGTGACCGAGTCCATGCCGACCGTGCGTTCCGTCGCGGTCGGCATGTGGGTCGGCATCGGATCGAGAGACGAGTCCCCCCAGCACATGGGCTCCTCCCACTTCCTTGAGCACCTGCTGTTCAAGGGGACCCCCACGCGGGACGCGCTGGAGATCTCCGCGGCCATCGAGGGCATCGGCGGCGAGATCAACGCCTTCACCGCCAAGGAGTACACCTGCTACTACGCGCGGGTCCTCGACGAGGACCTGCGGGTGGCGATCGACGTGCTCGCCGATGTGGTGACCTCCTCGCTCATCACCGGTGAGGACGTCGAGGCCGAGCGTGGCGTGATCCTGGAGGAGATCGCCATGCACGACGACGACCCCTCCGACGTGGTGCACGAGCAGTTCTCCGCCGAACTGTACGGCGACACGCCCGTCGGCAGACCGATCCTCGGCACCGTCGACTCGATCACCGCGGTCACCCGCGACCGGATCGCCGAGTACTACCGGCGCTACTACCTGCCCACCCACACCGTGGTGTCGGTGGCGGGCAACATCGACCACGAGCGGGTCGTGGCCATGGTCGCCGCGGCCTACGAGCGGGCGGGGGCCCTGGGCGGGGACGCCTCGCCGGTTCCCCCGCGCGTGTCGGGGCCCGGTGTCGAGGCCCGCTCGGGTACCCGGGTGGTGCACCGGCCGACCGAGCAGGCCAACCTGGTCCTCGGTACGACCGCGCTGACCCGCACCGACGATCGTCGCTTCGCGCTCGGCGTGCTCAACGCGGCGCTCGGCGGCGGCATGTCGTCGCGGCTGTTCCAGGAGATCAGGGAGAAGAGGGGCCTCGCCTACTCGGCCTACTCCTACACCTCCGCCCTCGCCGACACCGGTCAGTTCGGCATCTACGTCGGCTGTCTGCCGTCGAAGATCGACGATGTGCTGAAGATCTGCCGCGAGGAGGTGCTCCGCGTGGTCGCCGACGGCATCACCGAGGAGGAGATCGTCCGGGGCAAGGGTCAGATGCGTGGCGGTCTCGTGCTCGGCCTGGAGGACACCGGCTCCCGGATGTCCAGGATCGGCAAGGGCGAACTGGTCTTCGACGAGCTGCTATCGGTCGACGACCTGCTCGGCAGGATCGACGCGGTGACCCCTGAGGAGATCACCGCGGTCGCCGCGGAGGTCCTCAACCGCCCGATGTCCCTCGCGGTCATCGGCCCCTATGACGAGGACAGGGACTTCAGCGCGGTTCTGGCCGGCTGACGATCCCGTCTGCGAGCGGCCCCGGCGTTCCCACGCCGGGGCCGTCCGCGTCTCCGGCGTACGGCCCGTCCGGTACGTGACCGGACCCGGTGGTCCGCGACAGTCCGGCGGGCCCGCACGGTATAGCCTTGGGGCCGTGATCAGGGTTGGAGTTCTCGGCGCCCGAGGGCGCGTCGGTGTCGAAGTATGCAGGGCCGTCGAGGCGGCGGACGATCTGGAGTTGGTCGCGGCGGTCGACCAGGGCGACCCGATCGAGGAGCTGGAGCGCGCCGAGGTGGTGGTCGACTTCACCCACCCCGACGTCGTCATGGACAACCTCAAGTGGTGCATCTCCCACGGCGTCCACCCGGTGGTCGGCACCACGGGCTTCGACGCCGGGCGGCTGGCGACGGTCAGGGGCTGGCTGGACGCCAACCCGGGCGTCAACGCGCTGATCGCCCCCAACTTCGGCATCGCGGCGGTGCTCATGATGAACTTCGCCCAGCGGGCCGCCCGCTACTTCGAGTCCGCCGAGATCGTCGAGCTGCACCACCCCAACAAGGCGGACGCGCCCTCGGGCACCGCCCGCCACACCGCCGAGCTGATCGCCGAGGCCCGGCGTAAGGCGGGTTCCGCGCCGATGCCCGACGCCACCAGCACGGAGCTGGACGGGGCCCGTGGCGCCGACGTCGACGGGGTGCGGGTGCACGCGGTACGGCTGGCCGGGCTCATCGCCCATCAGGAGGTCATCCTGGGCGGCGCCGGTGAGATCCTGACCATCCGCCACGACACGATGAACCGCTCGTCGTTCACCCCCGGCGTGCTCCTGGGCGTGCGCCGGGTCCGCGAGCTCCCCGGCCTGACCGTCGGCCTGGAGCCCCTTCTCGATCTCTGACGGGCGAGCCGCTCCCTGTCGCGTCGCTCCGGCGCGGGGCCCGGAGGCACATGACCTCCGAGCCCGAGGAACCCCCGCGGGGGAGCCGTTCGTTGCGTGACCATGAGGGAATCCGAGCTTTCCTGCCCGCTCTGCCATGGCACCGAGTTCCAGAAGGAGCAGGGCCGGCTCGACAGCCGCTGGGGTGTCACCTCCCATCGGGTAACGCTTATGATCTGCGCGCGGTGCCGCTATATCCTCCAGTTCTATGACAAGCATTCGATCTTCGACTTCGACTGAGGTCCGCTGGGCGCGCTCGGAGGAGTTGGCCGGGCTGGCGGCGGTGGAACTCGCGGCCGACAGGCTGTTCGCCGAGGTCGGGATCACCTTCCCGCCGGGGACCACGATGATCGAGGAGACCGGGGATCCCGGCCGGGTGCTCGTCGCGGGTGACCCGCCGATCGGGTTCGCCATGGTCGGCCTGGTCGACGGGCAGCTCCACCTCGACCAGCTCGCAGTCCATCCCGACCACGGGCGCGGGGGAGTCGGCGGGCGCCTGCTGGAGGCCGTCTGCGACCACGCGGTCTCGACCGGTCTGGCCGCCGTGACGCTGACGACCTACCGCGACGTGTCGTGGAACGCCCCCTGGTACGCCCGGCACGGTTTCACCGTGCTCGACCCCGCCGAGTGGGGGCCGGAGATGGCGGAGCTGGTAGGCCACGAGCGGGAGCTGGGCATCGAGATCGCGCCCCGCGTCGTGATGCGCCGCGTCCTCTGAACCGCCCGTTGCCCCTCCGGCAGGAGCCGGGAAGGCGTTCCAGGGCGGGTCAGAGCGCCAGGCCGATGGTCAGCAGCAGCCCGTACCCGAGCTGGAAGCGGCCCGTCTGCTGGAGCGTCGCGATGAGCGCAGGGCCTGTGGCGCCCGCCCGGACCGCCTTCACCGGGGCGACGGCGAGCGGGGCGGCGAGCAGCGCCAGTGCCGCGAACGGCTGCCAGGGCGCCAGCGCGGGGGCGATCAGCAGGGGCAGGACCAGGCAGAGGGTGTAGAGGACGCGGGTGCGGCGATCGCCGAGCACCACGGCCATGGTGCGCTTGCCCGCCGGGCCGTCGGTCACGATGTCGCGCAGGTTGTTGACCACGAGCATCGCGCAGGCCAGCAGGCCCGCCGGGACGGCCGCCGCCACCGCGATCCAGGGCAGATATTCGAGCTGGACGTACGTGGTGCCCGCCACCGCGACCAGACCGAAGAAGACGAACACCGAGATCTCGCCGAGCGCGCGGTAGCCGTACGGGTTGGAGCCACCGGTGTAGAACCAGGCGGCGGCGATCGCCGTGGCGCCGACCAGCAGCAGCCACCACGCCCCGGTGGCCACGACGAGCACCAGCCCCGCCAGCGCGGCGGCGAGGAAGCAGCCGAGGGCCGCGGCGAGGACCTGGCGGGGCGGCGCGGCACCCGAGCCGACCAGGCGCATCGGCCCGACCCGGCCCTTGTCGGTGCCGCGCACCCCGTCGCTGTAGTCGTTGGCGTAGTTGACGCCCACCTGGAGGGCGAGGGCCACGAACAGGGCCAGCAGGGCCCGCCACCACACCCCTCCGCCGTATCCGATCGCGACTCCGGTGCCGACGGCGACGGGGACGACGGCGGCGGGAAGGGTGCGTGGACGTGCTCCGGCGATCCACTGGCTCGGGGTGGCCATAGGGGTGCGGTTCCTCTCCGGCTCTAGCTGATGTCGGTCGCCAGGCGGATCATCCGCACCGTACGGCCCATGTCGATGACCCGTTCGGCTCCGTCGGCACCCCAACCGGCGGACTCCAGGAAGCCGAGCACCGCGTAGTTGTCGGCGAACACCCAGGTCACGATGGTGTGGTAGCCGTCGTCACGGAGGTAGTCGACGGTGGCGTTGAGCAGCCGGCTGCCGTGACCGCGCCGGACGTGGTCGGGGTCGATGAGGAAGGTGAGCATCTCGCCGGCGATGGTCGGGTCGAGGTCGGGATCCTCCGCCGGAGCGTGCGAGGCCAGGCCCGCGACCTTCTCGGCGCCCTGCATCGCCGCCATGGCCTCGATGCCGCCGGGGCCGAGCGCGGGGAAGGCGTCGGTGTCCAGGACCACCTGCTCCACGGCCACCAGCACGCGGTGCCGGGAGCTGGGCGGCGAGGTGATCGCGTCGTCCCACTGCTGCCGCCACATGTTCTCGGCCGCTGGGCCGGTCATCTGCTCCAGCGGTCCTTCGGGAAGGAAATCCCGGTAGCCGTACTTCCAGGCGCGGATCTGGGTGCTCGTCACCGCGGCGACATCCTCGTGCCGAGCCGCCCGCACGCCTACGTCTGCCATCTCGGCCCGCTCCTTCTCTGCCGTCTGCCGTCGCCTCGGAACGCGCTGTCTCGCGGATCTCGTGCCACGCGAGCGGGCATCAGGCGGGTGGATCCGTGAGTCAGGCTCTTACACCGTATCGGGGAATCCGACTCAGAGATGACGTGAACCCGGCTCCGTCTGCCGACGGGCCCGATATGCCCTTGTCTTTGTGCGGTTGCCGCAGACCCTCATGGAGCACCACGAGCGTGAACGGTTCTTGGAGGAGTCGACGAACGCCCACTGGCAGGTGCTCTCGGTACAGACCTTCAGGCGTGGCCACATCCCGCACGCGTGGGTGCTCATCACGGCGGCGGCGATCTCGGCCAGTCCGCCGAGCACTCCCGTCACGACCGGTTCGAGCACCGGCCCGTCGGCGGTCAGGGCGACCCGGAGCGGAAGAGCGGCGAAGGCCCGCGACAGCCCGGCCCCGTGGTCGTTCGTACCTCCGGGACGGTCATGGTTGTGCCGGAGCGCCGCGCGGAGACCCTCGCGAAGGTCGGTGGCCGTCGCCAGATCCGTCTCACCGGCCACCGCTCCCGGCCGGATCAGGCCTCGCCCGCCGAGCCAGGCGGTCAGCGCCGCAGGGGTGGGGATCGAGTCGGCGTCGCTCTCGACGTCGTACGTGTTGACGAAGTCGATCACCAGGTCGGCGGGATTGTCCATGTCTTCACTCACCTCTTCGCAACCACTGTAAGCCGTTAGGGGGTTGTAGTTTCCTCAGACATCGTCATGGCGTTATAGCTGGTGTTTCGAAAGCGCTACCTCGTGCCTGGGGGGAGCCGTGGGAGCAATCATGACCATGAGGGGGCGGGGAGGCCGGAGACGACCGCTTCCTGGTCTTTCCCTCGGGGCGAAAGGTCAGGAGGCGTCCAGGGCGGTGGCCAGTCTGCGGACGCCCTCGACCAGCTCGGCCGGGTGGACGGCCGCCGAGTGGGTCACCCTGACGCGGGGGCCGGGAGACTCGGCCGGGTAGTAGATGCGCCCGGGGCTCACCAGGACGCCCGCCCTCCTGGCGGCCTCCACCACGACGTCCTCGTCCTCCTCGGCGGGAAGCCGTACCCACAGGTGCAGGCCACCACGGGGAACCAGGTGAATCTCGGCCGCGGGCATCCGGGCGGCCAGGGCGGCGGTGAGAGTGTCCCTGCGGAGCGTCAGCTCGGTGCCCAGCGTGGCCAGGTGGCGCCGCCAGGCGGACGAGCTGACGAACTCCAGGACGGTCTCCTGGAGCAGCCTGGCTACGAAGAACGACTCCACGAGCTGGCTCGCCCGGAGGCGCCGGGCGGCGGGGCCGCGGGCGACGACCCCGGCGAGGCGCATGCTGGGCGACAGAACCTTGGTCAGGGAGTTGATGTGTACGACCGTGCCGTGGGCGTCCAGCGCGACCATCGGCGGCGGTACGGGGAATGTGCTGAAGTAACGGGCGTAGTCGTCCTCGATCACGAACGCTCCGGCGGCGCGGGCGATCGCCAGCACCTGCTCGCGCCGTTCGAGGGTCAGGGTTGCGCCGGTGGGGTTGTGCAGGGTCGGCTGGCAGAGGAAGACCCGCGCGCCGGTCACGGCGAACGCCTCCGCGAGGAGTTCGGGCCGGACCCCGCCACGGTCCATGGGAACGGCCGTCGCGCGGAGCCCGGCCGCCCGCGCCGCGGCCAGCGCGCCCGGATAGGTGGGGGTCTCGACGAGAACGGGGGTCTGGGGGGCGGCGAGGGAGCGGAAGGCGTGGGTCAGCGCCGCCTGCCCGCCGCTGACGACGAGGACGTCCGAAGGGGTGACGTCGCCGCCCACCTCCTGGGCGAACCACCTGCGCAGCTCGGCGGAGCCGGTCAGCGGTGGCATCTCCCAGACGTCGGGGCGGCGCAGTGCCCGGGAGGCGGCGGCTGACAGGGCCCTGGAGGGGCGCAGAGCCGGGTTGAGGTAGCCGCCGGTGAGCGGGATGACCCCGTCCGGCGGAGGGGTCAGCAGGCCGTTGACCCCGCTGTCGTCCACCACCCGGTCGCCGAGCGCCACCGTCTGCCAGGACATGTCGGTGCTGTCGGCGCCGTGGGTGACCGTCGGGGCGACGTAGGCGCCGCTACCGGGCTTCGTGATCACCCGTCCCTCGGCGGAGAGCCTGCCGATCGCGCGCGACACGGTCACCGGGCTCACGTTGTGCAGCCGGACCAGCTCGCGGCTCGACGGCAGCCTGTCGCCCGGACGGAGCCGGCCGATCTCCTCGCGGAGCGTGGCGGCCAATCGGGCAATACTGCTATCGTCATTCATGAGGGATAATAGTAGCGCTATCGTCTCGGATCGAGTAGCGGTCGATGGCATCGGCGGAGCGACCGGGGCCCTGGAAGCGGTGCCGTCCGAGGCGCGGGGCACGGCGTGGCGGGGGACCCTGCTGGCGGGGCTGGGGGTGCTGGCGTTCTCCGGGTCGTTTCCCGCGACGGTCTTCGCGATGGAGGGCTTCGACCCCTACCTGGTAGCGGTCGGGCGGGCCGCCGTCGCGGCGGTCGCGGCGGCCGCGTTCCTGCTCGCCGCCAGGGTGCCGCTGCTGCCCCCCAGGTCCCGGCTCCGGTCCTACCTCGTCATCGTGGCGGGTGTGGTGTTCGGCTTCCCCGTCTTCAGCGGCCTGGCGCTCAACGCCGGAGCCTCCACCTCGCACGCCGCCGTGGTGATCGGGTTGCTGCCGGCGGCCACCGCCGCCTGCGCCGTGCTGAGGGCGGGGGAGCGGCCCAGGGCGATGTTCTGGATCTCCTGCGGCCTCGGTGCCGTGGCGATCACGGCCTTCACCCTCAGCATGGGGGGCGGTCACGTCGCCGGCGCCGACGTGCTGCTCGTCGGCGCGCTGCTGTCGGCCGCCGTCGGCTACACCGAGGGCGGGCGACTGGCCCGGGAGACCCCCGGCTGGCGGGTCATCTCCCACACCCTCGTCCTCGCCGCCCCGCTGACCGTGCCGATCACGGTGGTGCTGGCGCTGGCCACCGACGTGCGGCCCGACGCCGCGTCGCTGGCCGGGTTCGCGTACGTCGGCCTGGTCTCGATGTTTCTCGGCTTCATCCCCTGGTACGCGGGCCTGGCCATGGGCGGGATCGCCCGTGCGGGGCAGACCCAGCTCGCCCAGCCGCTGCTGACGCTGCTGTGGGCCTGGTCGCTGCTCGACGAGTCGTTCGGCCCGGTCACGGTCGCGGCGGCCCTGGTGGTCCTCGCCTGCGTGGCCCTGACGCAGCGATCCCGTTCCTGAGAACCGAGGTGGGCGGGGCCCCTGTTGTGCCGTCGGTGATTCACCGGAGAATGGGGGCGGAACATCGGCTTCCGCTCTGGCCGGGTACGAGGATCCCGGCGGTGCGGGCGGAGGTCCTCCGACGGCGTAGGGAGACAACCCGTGGGCATGAACCTCGCGGTGGGAGACATGGTCGAGGACTTCGAGCTTCTCGACGAGACGGGCACGCGAAGGCGGCTCGGTGAGTTTCTGGCCAAGGGGCCGGTGGTGCTGTTCTTCTATCCGGCGGCCATGACGTCGGGATGCACGGCCGAGAGCTGCCACTTCCGCGACCTGGCGGCTGACTTCGCCGCCGTGGGGGCGACCAGGATCGGAATCAGCCGTGACGGAGTCGACCGGCAGGCGAGGTTCGCCCAGGCCAACCAGCTGGGCTTTCCACTGCTGTCCGACCCGGACGGTGTGGTCGCCCGGCGCCTCGGCGCCCGCCGTAACATCGCGGTGGGGCCCTTCCTCACCCGTCGGATGACCTTCGTCATCGGCGAGGACCGCCGCCTCCTGGCAGCGATCCACAGTGAGACCCACATGGAGGCCCACGCGGACCGTGCCCTGGAGGTGCTGCGTTCCCGTCCCCACCCCTGACCTCTCGTCCGTCCGGGCGAAAGGCGCGGGCAGGACGGTGGCCGAGGTCTCTCAGGGGTGCAGGGGGTGGGAGTAGACCAGGCGGAAGCGATCACCCGGAATGACGATGTCACTGGTCTCCACCGGGCGGTCTCCGGCCCAGTGGGTGCGCTCGACGTGCAGGACGTTGACGCCCGCGGGCAGGGCGAGGGCGTCGCTCTCCGCGGGCTGCGGGACGCGGGTGTGGACCTGCTCGACGACCTCGGTGATCTTGACGCCGAAGGCGGACAGGCGGGCGACCAGGCTGCGCGGATTCTCCTCGGTGACGGGCTCGCCGAACTCGGCGGGCTCGTAGGAGGTGGTCAGCTGGATCGGCTTGCCGTCGCCGCGGAAGACGTAGCGGGTGCGGGTCAGCGGGGCGGATTCGTCCAGCCGGAGGCGGTGGGCGATGTCGGGGGTGGCGTCGGCGGGCTCGGCCCGCCAGTCCCAGGTGGCCCGGGTGCCCTGTGACTGGATGTCGGCCGCGAAGGGGGCGTGGTGGTCGTGGAAGCGCCAGCGGTGCAGCGGGAGCAGCGCCGGCTGTTCCCGTACGTAGTGACCCGAGCCGACGCGGCCGACGATCAGGCCTTCGGCGGTGAGCACCCGCAGCGCGTGCCTGGCGGCGGTCTCGCCCACGCCGTACTTCCTGGTCAGCTGGGCGCGAGAGGGGATCGGGGAGCCGGGGGGAAGGGAGCCGTCGACGATCTGGCGCCGGATGTCGGCGACGACGCGCAGGTAGACAGGATCGGAGCTTGCCACGTGTCCATCCCTGGGTTCTGGGGCGTTGTCCCATCCTGTCGTATTCGATGCGCAACGCAGGGTGATGGTGGAGATTTGGAACTCCAACTTTGCGTGCCGCTCCCAGAAGTGCCCAAAAATATCTCAGAGACCGTGTAACGCCCGCGTAAGGAGCGCCGATTCAACGGTAGAGGTCGTCGATGTGTGTACCCCCGAGCACATATCGGCGGCCTCTTTTTTCTTCAAGGAATTCCCTGTCGCCGCCGAAGCGGACAAAAGTATCTTTAACGATGTAACCGGGTGCGAAGCCCCGGATGCCGTTGCCGGCCCCTGATCACCCCAGGTCACCCCCGGATCGATCCGGCCGGTTCAGGTCGCGTGGCGGGCCCGGAGTCCCGTGGCGAGTGCGGATCGGAGTCCCTCGCCGCGGCGTCGTATATCCGCGTGTACGGTGTGCAGCGGGCACCTTGGGGAGATGCTCACTCTTGGGCCCATCGGTGGACGGAGGTTAGGCGGGGTGGCGGGGTCCACCGTTTCAGCGGATCCAGGTAGCGTTCGGTCTATGGCAGCGCCAACTGGAACCTACGACGCCCCCTTCGGCCGCATGCTGACCGCCATGGTCACGCCGTTCACGAGTGACGGAGCGGTCGACTACGAGACAGCGCGTCGTCTGGCCACCTATCTGGTGGACGAGCAGCGCAACGACGGCCTTGTCGTGAGCGGCACGACGGGAGAGTCGCCGACGACCACGGACGAGGAGAAGGAGCGCCTGCTGCGCGCCGTCGTCGAGGCGGTCGGCGACCGGGCCACGGTCGTCGCCGGAGCCGGCACCAACGACACGCACCACAGTGTCGAGCTGGCCCGAGCCGCCGAGCGGGCCGGGGCCCACGGTCTCCTGCTGGTGACGCCGTACTACAGCAAGCCCCCCCAAGAGGGGATCTACCATCACTTCTGTACAGTGGCAGACGCCACGGCCCTGCCGGCCATGCTCTACGACATCCCAGGTCGCAGTGGTGTGCCGATCCAGAGGGAGACGCTGACGCGGCTCGCCAGGCACGGGCGGATCGTCGCGGTGAAGGACGCCAAGGCCGACCTGTTCGAGAGCTCGCAGGTCATCGCGTCCACCGGCCTCGCCTACTACTCGGGTGACGACACGCTCAACCTGCCGTGGCTGTCGGTGGGGGCCGTGGGATGTGTCAGCGTGATCGGCCACGTCGCGGGCGCGGAGATCGCCGCGATGATCGAGGCGTACCGCTCCGGGGACGTGGCGGGTGCGCTCGCCATCCACCGCCGGCTGCTCCCCGTGGTCTCCGGGATCATGACGCAGGCCGGTGGCGCGATCATGGCGAAAGCGGCGTTGAACCTGGTGGGGCAGCCCGCGGGACCGATGCGGTCGCCTCTGGTGGAGGCGACCGATGAGCAGCTTGCCAGGCTGCGCGAAGACTTGATCACGGGCGGTGTGAAGCTGTCCGACGAAGTTGTGACATGAGAGCGACGACCGCGGCCCTCATCGGCCGCATCCAGGAGGAACGAGAGTTTGCGAGAAAGAAGACACACTGGTCCGCTTGGGGACGGGGTGCTCGGCGAGAGAGTGGTCCTGCTGCCCACGGGGGCCTTTGCCGCATGTGAGACCGCTGAGAGAGGTGTGGCCTGATGAGTCACCCCCATCCCGAACTCGGGCCGCCGCCCACGCTGCCCGAAGGCGCCCTGCGCATCGTCGCCTTGGGCGGCCTCGGTGAGATCGGCCGCAACATGGCCGTGTTCGAGTACGAGGGCCGTCTGCTGATCGTCGACTGCGGGGTGCTGTTCCCCGAGCCCGACCAGCCCGGCATCGACCTGATCCTGCCCGACTTCGAGTACATCCGGGGCCGCCTGGACGACGTCGAGGCCGTGATCCTGACCCATGCGCACGAGGACCACATCGGTGCCGTGCCGTACCTGCTGCGCGAGCGCCGCGACATCCCGGTCGTGGGGTCGAAGCTGACGCTGGCGCTGATCGAGGCCAAGCTCACCGAGCACCGCATCCAGCCGGTCAAGCGCGAGGTCGTGGAGGGAGAGCGGCACAGGTTCGGGCCGTTCGAGTGCGAGTTCCTCGCCGTCAACCACTCCATCCCGGACGCGCTGGCCGTCGCGATCAGGACACCCGCGGGCATTGTCCTGCACACCGGTGACTTCAGGATGGACCAGTTGCCCAGTGACGGGCGGCTGACCGACCTGGGTGGGTTCGCCAGGCTCGGCGCGGAGGGCGTCGACCTGCTGATGTCCGACTCGACCAACGCCGAGGTGCCGGGCTTCGTCACCAGTGAGCGGGAGATCGCGCCGGTCATCGACGAGGTCGTCCGCACGGCGGGCAAGCGCGTGATCGTGGCGAGCTTCGCCTCCCACATCCACCGCGTCCAGCAGGTCATCGACGCGGCTGAGAAGCACGGTCGCAAGGTCGCGCTGGTCGGTCGCTCGATGGTGCGCAACATGGGCGTCGCCCGCGACCTGGGCTACCTGAGGGTCTCGCCGGGGCTGATCGTCGACTCCAAGGAGATCGAGGGCTGGCCGCCGGAGGACGTGGTGCTGATCTGCACCGGGTCCCAGGGCGAGCCGATGGCGGCGCTGTCGCGGATGGCCAACCGCGATCACCCGATCCGGATCGCCGAGGGCGACACGGTTCTCCTGGCCTCCTCGCTGGTGCCGGGTAACGAGACCGCGGTCAACAACGTGATCAACGGCCTGTCCCGCTGGGGCGCCCGCGTGGTGCACAAGGGCAACGCGAAGGTGCACGTCTCCGGACACGCCGCCGCGGGCGAGCTGCTGTACGTGCTCAACCTGACGCGGCCGTCCAACTTCATGCCGGTGCACGGCGAGTGGCGCCACCTGCGGGCGCACGCCAAGCTCGCCGCGCTGACCGGGGTGCCGGACGACCACATCGTGATCGCTGAGGACGGCGTCGTGGTGGACCTGGTCGACGGCCGGGCCAAGATCGTGGGCGCGGTTCCCGCCGGTTACGTCTACGTGGACGGCACCTCGGTGGGCGACGTCACCGACTTCGCGTTGAAGGACCGCCGCATCCTGGGCGAGGAGGGCTTCATCTCCATCGTCATCGTGGTGGACACCGCCACCGGCAAGCTCGCCGGGGGCCCGGAGATCCACGCCAGGGGGTCCGGCATCGACCCGGCCATGTTCGACGACATCCTGCCGCAGGTGGAGCGGGCGCTGCAGGAGAACGCGGCCGACGGGGTGGTGGACATCCAACAGGTCCGCCGCGTGGTCCGCAGGACCGTGGGGCGCTGGGTGAGCGACACCTACCGCCGCCGCCCGATGATCATTCCGGTCGTCATCGAGGTCTGACCCTCACCTCCGTACGGCGGCCGCACCGGCCGTCGTACGGACGCGGGTGCCCGCTCCCCGCCGGCCCCGAGGCGGGTCAGCGGACGCCGCGCAGGGAGCAGACCTTGCCCGCCATCTTCCTGGTGTTCCGCAGCGGCTCGGTCATGCCGGTCATGTTTCGCCTCTCATCCACATCTGGGACCTGGGCGAAGGTTCTGGCTCCGGGGGATCGTTTTCCGGTCGTTCACCTCGACGAGCACCTGCCGGCGAGTGACGGGGGCCGGTCGGCCCACGGCCGTGGTCGGGGAAGGCGGTTCCGTCGACAAGGCGCCGGCGGTGGAGGAGCGCGGGCTCTGCCGGACGCCTTCCCGGATCGCGTCATAACTGCTCACGAGATATCAGCCGATTTTGTGAAAGGTTGGGGAGAGGGTGCCCTTCCGGCGAGTCGGCGAGCAATCCACCACCCGTCTCGTTAACCTCCCTAGCATGGCCACCCGTACGTCTAAAGGCTCCTCAGGAAAGCCCTCCGGCAAGGGCTCCCCCGGTCGTTCGGGCGCCTCCCAGGCCCGTACGGCCCCCGTTCGGCGGGCGTCCGCCAACCGGGGGAGGGGTGCGGGCGCGGCCCGCAGGCCGGCCTCGCCGCAGCACGACCCGATCAGCTGGGTTCTCACCATGATCGGCAAGCTGTTCATGGGTATCTGGATGCTCCTCGCGGGAGGCATCGGCAGCGCCGCGCGGGCCCTGGGACAGAACGCGCGCGAGCTCGACCCCGTCCACCGCCGCGACGGGCTGGGCCTGGCGGTGTTCGCCGGGGCGATCGTGCTGGCGGCCATGACCTGGCGGGAGAACACCGGCACGGTCTCCACGGTGGTCGACGAGGTGATGCGGGCCATCTTCGGATCGCTGACCTGGCTGATCCCGATCCTGCTCGTGCTGCTGGCCTGGCGGCTGCTGCGGCACCCCGACCAGAACGCCGACACCGGCCGGATGATCATCGGGTGGTCCGCCCTCACCATCGGTGTGCTCGGTGTCGTGCACGTCGTTCACGACACGCCGTACCCCTCGGGGGGCGGCTCGGACGGCATGGACAAGGTGGCGGCCGCCGGAGGCATGATCGGCTTCATCGTCTCGGCGCCGCCGGCGAGCATCCTGCCCCCCTTCGTCACCATCCCGCTGCTGCTGATCCTGTCGGGCTTCGGCATCCTGGTGATCACCGCCACCCCGGTGCACCGGGTTCCCGAGCGGCTGGCCGAGATCAGGCACATGCTCTTCAACCGCGACCTGCCCACCGCGCCGCGGGCGTCCAGGAAGCGGTCCCCCGCCCGCAAGAAGCCGGACTCCGGCGGGGCCGAGCCGGGCGACCACGTCAAGCCCTACGACACGCCCGTGGTCGCCGAGTCGCCGGGAGGGCTCGGAGGCCACTCCCCGGAGATCGTGCCCGGCCTGGTGGACGAGGCAGAACCCGCGCAGGTCAGGGCCGAGGCGTCCGAGCCTCCCGAGCCGACCCCGGCGCCGCGCAAGGTCGAGCAGCTCGTCCTGTCCCCGCAGGCGGGCCCCTACACCCTGCCCGAGTCGCAGCTCCTGCGCCCCGGCACCGCCCCCAAGCCGCAGACGAAGGCCAACACGGTGGTCGTCAACGCGCTGACCAGCGTGATGGAGCAGTTCGCCATCGACGCCCAGGTGATCGGCTTCACCCGGGGGCCGACGGTGACGCGCTACGAGATCGAACTCGGCCCGGCGGTCAAGGTCGAGAAGGTCACCGCGCTCACCAAGAACATCGCCTACGCGGTCAAGTCGGCCGACGTCCGGATCCTGTCCCCGATCCCCGGCAAGTCGGCGATCGGCGTCGAGATCCCCAACACCGACAAGGACCTCGTCTCGCTGGGCGACATTCTGCGCTCCCCGGTGGCCCAGGCGGACCACCACCCGATGATCGTCGGGTTGGGCAAGGACGTCGAGGGGCGCACGATAGTGGCCAACCTCGCCAAGATGCCGCACCTGCTCATCGCGGGTGCCACCGGCGCCGGAAAGTCGGTCTGCGTCAACGGGCTGATCACCTCGATCCTGATGCGGGCCACCCCCGACGAGGTCCGCATGGTCCTGGTCGACCCCAAGCGGGTGGAGCTCAGCGTCTACGAGGGCATCCCGCACCTCATCACGCCGATCATCACCAACCCCAAGAAGGCCGCCGAGGCCCTGGAATGGGTCGTCGGGGAGATGGACCGCCGCTACGACGACCTGGCCGCCAGTGGCTTCCGGCACGTCGACGACTTCAACAAGGCGGTGCGCACGGGCAAGCTGGTGCCGCCACCGGGCAGCGAGCGGGTCTACCAGCCCTACCCCTACCTGCTGGTGATCGTCGACGAGCTCGCCGACCTGATGATGGTCGCCCCGCGCGACGTCGAGGACTCCATCGTCCGCATCACCCAGCTCGCCCGCGCAGCCGGCATTCACCTGGTCATCGCGACGCAGCGCCCCTCGGTGGACGTGGTCACCGGGCTGATCAAGGCCAATGTCCCCTCCCGGCTGGCCTTCGCCACCTCCTCGCTGGCCGACTCCCGGGTCATCCTGGACCAGCCGGGCGCGGAGAAGCTCGTCGGTCAGGGCGACTCGCTCTTCCTGCCGATGGGCGCCAGCAAGCCCATGCGACTGCAGAACGCGTTCGTCTCCGAGAAGGAGATCGGCGAGATCGTCGGGCACTGCAAGGACCAGATGGCCGTCGAGTACCGCGACGACGTGGCCGCCGTGGCGACCTCCAAGAAGGAGATCGACGAGGACATCGGCGACGACCTCGACCTGCTGATCCAGGCGGCCGAGCTCATCGTGACCACCCAGTTCGGTTCGACCTCGATGCTCCAGCGCAAGCTCAGGGTCGGCTTCGCCAAGGCGGGCCGTCTGATGGACCTGCTGGAGAGCAGGAGCGTCGTCGGGCCCAGCGAGGGGTCGAAGGCCCGGGAGGTCATGGTCAAGCCCGACGAGCTGCCCGGTCTGCTGGCCGACCTGCGTGGAGGATGACACACCGGGAGGGAACGGACCCCCCGCCGCACACCTCCCGTCCGGTTACTGATTGAATGGGGATCGCTACGCAACGTCGGGGGCTGAGGGGCGTGCGCCATGGGCATTGGAAGCGATCTGGCGGATGCCAGGCGGTCGATGGGGATGACCGTTGGGCAGTTGAGCGCGCGGACACGCATCCGCGAGGTGCTCATCCAGGCGATCGAGAGGAACGACTTCTCCCAGTGCGGAGGTGACTTCTACGCACGGGGCCATATAAGAAACATCGCCAAGGTCGTCGGGCTCGATCCGGAGACGCTGGTGCACCGCTACGACGAGCAACACGGGGGCGTCCCGCTGCCGGTGCGGGCGTCCAGCGTCTTCCAGGCCGACATGCCACTGAAGATCCGTGAGCGCCGCTCGCCCAACTGGACGACGGCCATGGCGGTGGCGCTGGGCATCGTGGTCATCTTCGGAGTGGTACGCACCATGGGCGGGGGCGACACGCCCATAGCGGACGTCCATCCCGCACCGGTGCCCGCCGCGCTGCCGCCGCCGGTCGGCGGCGTTCCCGGCTCACCGGGCCGGGCGGCGTCCCTGGCCGAGAAGAAGCGCAAGGACATGGTCGTCCTCCAGGTCAGGGCGGAGCGCACCTCCTGGCTGGACGTGGAGGACGCGGGTGGCAAGAGGCTCTTCTCCGGAACGCTCAAGGAGGGCAAGACCTCGACCTGGAAGGCGAAGGACAGGATGAGGGTCACCTTCGGCGACGGAGGGGCGTTCACGCTGAAGGTGAACGGCAAGAGCCTGGGTGCCCCGGGGAGTCCGGGGCAGATCGTCAACCGCTCCTACGAGGCCCCTGCCGCAAAGGAGCGCTGACGCGGTGACCGGCAGTTCCGCCGGGGCCGCGGTGACGGCTCCGGCGAAGCTCGGGGATCACCCGGCCGGGTGAACGTCCCTGGTCGGCGCGGTGGGCCTCACCTTCCGGACTCCCGTCTTCGCGGCGGGATGTCCGGGGCGGACGGGGATGCGGCGGTGCTGGAGTGGGGGAGGTGCATCGGGTAGTGGCCAACTCCCGATACCGTAGTGTTCACCATGTCATCCCGCCGAACCGCATCGCTGATCACACTTGGTTGCGCACGCAACGAGGTCGACTCCGAAGAGCTCGCCGCTCGTCTTGAGGCTGCCGGCTGGCAGCTGGGCGACGACGATCCCGACGTCGTCGTCGTCAACACGTGTGGCTTCATCGACTCAGCGAAAAAGGACTCCATCGACACGCTGCTCGCCGCGGCCGACTCCGGGGCCAAGGTGGTCGCCGCGGGTTGCATGGCGGAGCGGTACGGTGACCAGCTCGCCGAGGCGCTGCCCGAGGCCGCGGCGGTCATCTCCTTCGACGACTACACCGAGATCGGCACCCGCCTCGACGACGTGCTGGCGGGCAGGCCGCTCGTCCCGCACAGCCCCCGTGATCGCAGGACCCTGCTGCCCATCTCGCCGGTGGATCGTGCCGCCGCCCCCAAGACCGCCATTCCCGGCCACGGCGAGCTGCCCGAGGGCCTGGCACCCGCCAGCGGTCCCCGGCCGCTCCGCAAGCGCCTGGGCGAAGGGCCGGTGGCCTCGCTGAAGCTGGCCTCCGGCTGCGACCGGCGCTGCACGTTCTGCGCCATCCCCGCCTTCCGCGGGGCGTACGTCTCGCGCCGCTCCGAGGAACTTCTCGGCGAGGCCGCCTGGCTGGCCGAGCAGGGCGTCAAGGAGCTGGTGCTGGTCAGCGAGAACTCCACCTCCTACGGCAAGGATCTGGGCGACCTGCGGGCGCTGGAGAAGCTGCTGCCCTCGCTCGCCGCGACCGAGGGCATCAAACGGGTGCGCGTCAGCTACCTGCAGCCCGCCGAGCTCCGTCCGGGACTGCTGGAGATCATCTCCTCGACGGAGGGGGTGGCCCCCTACTTCGACCTGTCCTTCCAGCACGCCAGCGGTCCCGTGCTCCGCCGGATGCGCCGCTTCGGTGACCCCGCGCGCTTCCTCGACCTCCTGGAGTCGATCCGCGTCCACGCTCCCGAGGCGGGTGTGCGCTCCAACTTCATCGTGGGCTTCCCCGGCGAGACCGAGGAGGAGTTCGGCGAGCTGGTGGGCTTCCTGGAGAAGGCCAGGCTCGACGTGATCGGTATCTTCGGCTACTCCGACGAGGAGGGCACCGAGGCGGCCTCGCTCCCGGGCAAGCTCGACCAGGAGATCGTCGACGCCAGGGTGTCCACGCTCACCGAGCTGGCCGAGGAGCTCATGGCCCAGCGGGCCGAGGAGCGGATCGGCACCGAGGTCGACGTCCTGATCGAGGAGGACCTGGGCGACGGCGGTTACGAGGGCCGAGCCGCCCACCAGGGGCCCGAGGTCGACGGCTCGGTGACGGTCCAGGGCATCGGACTGGTCCCCGGCCAGATCGTCCGGGCCGTCGTGGTCGACTCGGAGGGTGTCGACCTGATCGCCCGTATCAAGGCGGCCCCATGAACGCGCCACCGGGCCGGGAGAGCGTATGACCAACACGCCAGAGACCGGCACCGACTCGACAGCGGCACCCGCGCGCCCCAAGGTGAGCGCCTGGAACATCGCCAATGTCGTGACGGTGATACGACTGGCGATGGTTCCGTTCTTCGCGGCCTGCCTCTTCCTGCCGGGATCCGGCTGGAGGGTCACCGCGCTGGTGGTCTTCATGGTGGCCTCGCTCACCGACCTGCTCGACGGGGAGCTGGCCCGCCGCTACGGCCTGATCACCGATTTCGGGAAGATCGCCGATCCGATCGCCGACAAGGCCCTCATCGGTGCCGCACTGATCAGCCTGTCGGTGCTGGGGGAGCTGCCCTGGTGGGTCACCGTCGTGATCCTGGGCAGGGAACTGGGCGTCACCGCGCTGAGGTTCGCGGTCATCCGGCACGGTGTCATCCCGGCCAGTTACGGTGGGAAGGTGAAGACCGTCCTGCAGATCGCTGCGATCGTCTCCTACATCTGGCCGGGTGTGCCCGACCCGATCCGCTGGGTCGTCATGGGAGCGGCGGCCGTCGTCACCGTCGGGACCGGCCTTGACTACGTGATCCGGGCGATCAAGCTCAGGCAGGTCGCGAAGCGGGCGCGGGCCGTATGAGCCACCGCCTGCTCGCGACCACCACCGTCCTCTCCCTTCTCGTCCGCAGGGGCGAGACGGTGGCGGTGGCCGAGTCACTGACCGCCGGACTGATCGGGGCGGCCCTCACGGAGCCGCCGGGAGCCTCCGCGGCCTTCCTGGGAGGGGTCATCTCCTACTCCACCGAGCTCAAGCAGCGGTTGCTGCACGTCCCCGCGAACCTGCTCGACCGCGAGGGCGCCGTGCACCCGCAGGTCGCCGCCGCCATGGCGACCGGGGTGCGCCTCCTGGCCGGCTCCACCTACGGTCTGGCCGTCACCGGTGTGGCCGGTCCCGAACCACAGGATGGTAAACCGGTCGGTACGGTTCATCTCGCCGTTAGCGGTCCGGACGGACGGGTATGGCACCGGGATCCGCAACTCGCGGGGACTCGTGAGCAGATCCGGGAATCGACGGTGAATGAGGCCGTAGACCTTCTCCGAGGTGTGCTGGAGGCGAACGTGGGGGAACATTCCGGGTGATTACCGCGTTACGTCCCCAGCGAACATACTCACCATGGTCTGCCGCGGCGTCGGTGGATACAGGTACGGTGGAACTGTGAGTGAGGTAAAGGTCAAGCGATGATGACGGCGAGGAGTATGTACCAAGGGTCGCGTTCGAAGAACGGGCGGCACGAACCGATAGCGCGGAGTGTCGCGAAGGCATCCGCGCCGGGGAGGGAGCGACAGATGGTCCTGCTGCGTCAGCTGCTCGGTGACGTGCTGCGGCGGCTGAGGGTGCGGCAGAGTCGCACCCTGCGTGAGGTGTCCACACTGGCTCGGGTTTCTCTTGGCTACTTGTCCGAGGTGGAGCGTGGCCAGAAGGAGGCCTCTTCAGAGCTGCTCGCGTCGATTTGCGGTGCCCTGGGCGTGCCGCTTTCACAGGTTCTCCGTGAGGTCTCCGACCAGTTCGCGTTGGCCGAACTCCAGCACGCTCCGGTGCTGGCGGGCGATGTCCCCGAGCGGGAGCGTCTGCCGATTCCCGAGACCGTGCCCGATTCCGTCTTCCCTGAGGTCAACGACATGGTCGCCGCCTAGCCGGTCGGTTCTTCCGGCTGGCAGTGACGGCACCAGACGATCAGCCGTTCCTGCGGCTGTGCGCCCATCTCCCCGCGACTGATCCGATGCCCGCAGCGCAGGCAAGGCCGCCCGGCCCTGCCGTAGACCCAGGTGCCCCGTCCCGGACGAGGGTCGCCCGTCGTGGTCCTGTTCGGGCGCTCCTTGTTCGCGTCCATCAACCGTCGCGCGAGCGAAACGATCGCCTCCAGATCCTTTACCGCACCCACCGGTCGCCACGGCCACACCCCGGTGAGAAAAAGCGTCTCGGCACGATAGATGGTGCCGATTCCCGCCAGGTTGCGCTGATCGAGCAGCGCGACCCCGATGCTCGTCTCAGGCCGCCGCGCCAGCCGCCGTACGGCTTCGGCCTCGTCCCAGTCACCTCCGAGTAGGTCGGGTCCGAGATGCCCGACGAGTCGCCCCTCCTCCTCGGCGCGGACCAGGTCGACCATGCCCAGCCGGACCCCCACCGCCTGCCACTCCATGTTGGCCAGCACCAGGCGGACGACGTCACCTCGGGGCAGTCCCCGCCCCGAGGGCGAGATCTGCCAGCTCCCGTCCATCCTCAGGTGGGTGTGCACGGTCAGGCCACCTTCGACGCGGGTGAGCAGGTGCTTGCCGCGTGAGACGGTCTCCAGTACCGCACGCCCGGTGAGATCGGCCGCGGAGTGGCGCGGCACCCGGAAGTCCGAGCGGGTCAGCGTCCGCCCGTCGAGTGCCCGGCCGAGCCGCAGTGCGGCCTGGTGGACGACGTCACCCTCGGGCACGGCGCCCGCCGGGAGACAGGTGCCGGCCGCGGGTGGGCGGTGCCGGCACGATCACGGGGGACGTCGCGGGCGGCACGGTCAGTCCCAGGCCGCGGGGTCGGCGGATAGGCTGCGAACCCGCTCGGGGAGGGCACCGGTGGCCACGTTCTCAAGCGTGACCTCCTCCAGGATCGCCCGCTCACTGGCGCGCAGTGCGATCCAGACCTGCTGCAGCGACTCGGCGGGACCCCGGTAGCCGACGTGCTCGGGCCGCTCCCCCCTGACGTTGGCGAGCGGGCCGTCAACGGCACGGATCACATCGGCCAGGCTGATCTCGGTGGCCGGGCGGGCCAGCACGTAGCCCCCCTCGGGACCACGCTGGCCGCGGACCAGCCCGGCGCGGCGCATTTGGAGCAGGATGTTCTCAAGATACTTGGGAGGCATGTCCTGCTCTTTGGCCAGCTCCCCTACCGTGGTGGGGCCATCACCCGCGGCGGCGAGTTCGGCGGCGGCACGGAGGGCATAGTCGACACGAGCGGATAGGCGCATGTAACCGATTATCCCGCCTGCTATTGGTTACTTACGCGCGAGGGGCACTGAGACCTCGAACGACGCCCGTCGCCCTCGGTGAGGACGGGGCCGTACGGCGACGCGCCGGTGGGTTCCGGTGCGTGCACGACGTAGCGGTGGGGGGCCATCGCGGAGGTGCGGCCCGGCAGCAGGGCGAGGCAGGCCGCGTGGACCTCCTCGGCGGTTCCTGAGGTGACGTGGCAGGTCAGGAGCCCGTCCGGAGCGTGTGTCACGAGATGAGGTCTTCCCTGGACCGCCTCACCGACGAGCCGCTCCACCGCGCGGAGGCTCACCCAGCAGGAGTCGATGTAGATCCAGTCCTCATCACGCTCGATAGGTAAAATTCCCGATATATTCGTAATGTCGCAAGCTTGGACGTCCCCGTCCCCGGCCGCGATCAGGAGCCGGGCGAGCCCGGTCCCGAAGCTCTCCGCCTGCTCCCGGTTCATCACTCGCGGATCGATCCAGAGCGTCAGGTCCACCACCTCCGTCAGCCGGTTGGCCCAGAGCGCGAGGTGTGCGGGAAGCGAGGCCTCCGGCAGCCAGTCGCACTCGACCTCGGCGGCGGGTGCCGGTTCCGGCGAGGGGCCGGTGACACCGCTCATGTCGTTGAAGACGCAGTCACGGGCGAAGTTCACCCCCCGTTCGGCGTTGACCGCCTCGATCACCTCCCAGAGCGCTGTGGAGTCGAAACGGCTGTGCTGGTATCCGGAGAGGGAGGCGCCGCGGAAGCGGCGGACGGCCTCGTCGAAGGTGAGCACGTCCAGCTCCGCGGTGATCAGCGCGTCCTGGGCCAGCGGCCCGACGTAGTCGCGCAGCTCGGGCCGTATTCGGTTGCTCGCCAGCGACGCGATCACGCAGGTCCGCTGCGTGTTCCACAGGCCGATCAGGATGCCCAGCGCGGCGAGTGTGATCGCCGAGCGGCCGGCCCCGGTACGGCTCGCGATGGCTTCCAGAGCCTTGGCCGCCGGTGCCGAGCGGACCCGCAACCGGGGCCGGATCGCGTCGGCGTCGGCGGTCTCGTCGACCGTGAACATCGACTGCGGTGCCCGCCGCAGGCCGTTCTCCCAGTGCCGCAGCGCCGCCTTGGTCCGGCGCAGGGACGCCGGGGTGCCCTCGGCGGTCGCGAGGTCCAGCGGTTGCGTCGGGTACGGCGCCGGTACGGCGACTCCCCGGATCAGGCGCTCCCACTCCCTCATGAGGGTGGCCAGGCCGATGGCGTCGACCGAGGTGTGAGGCAGGACGAACACCACCAGGCGAGGGTCCCCGTCCTCGGTGATCACGGCGACCCTGATCGGAAGCTCGCCCTCCAGGTCGAATCGGGTGCCCTGCATCCGCAGGCCCACGTCCTCGGCGACCTCGTCCGCGAGGCCGGTCCCGGCGCCGTGCACCTCGACGGACAGCGAGCCGGAACCGGCCACGACCTGGACGCCGGAGTGGATGGTGGCCCGCAGTCCCTCGTGCCGGGAGAGTAGCCGCCCGAGCGCCTCGGCGACGGCGGGCAGGGACCTTCTCCCGGGGAGGCGCTTGGTGACGCGGAAGTTCATGTGCAGTGGTGGGTCGCGGAGCACGCAACGCGCCATGTTGGCTTGGCCCATGGTCACGGGCCCCTGCCGGGCCTGTGGCCCCGTGTAGTCGGCCGCGATCCTCAGGACGGTATCCATGTCGAGACCTGCCTCGTCACCGGTCGGCAAAGGGTTTACTGAAAAGAATCTTTACTGTTTTCGGGAGTGTTCCACGCGCCGTGTCGACGTCGCAAGCCCTTGATTTTCTGGATTCGCAGTGGTTCGCCACGCCTGGGCGACGGTGTGCGCACGGCGTACGAAAACCGGAGGGGTCCGTCCCGGAGCGCGGGACGGCGGCGTGGCGGGGACCCTCGCGGCACCTCCGCCGGGTCTCCACGGGGCTAAACTATCGGGAAGTCTTATTAATGAATAGAACCGTTATTCTTGCTTGAATGTAATTGCGACGGGGAAACGGCGAACAAGAGAGCATGCGTATGGAGCGACGTCCTGGCGTGCCCAGGCTATTGAGGGAGATCAACGACAGGGCCGCCCTGGAGTTGTTGCTCGCCTCCGGGCCGCTGACACGGGGGCAGATCGGGGAGCTCACAGGTCTTTCCAAGGTGACGGCCTCCCAGACGCTCGCCCGTCTGGAAGGCCGCGGCCTGGTGGAGGTGGCGGGGGAGCAGGCGGGGGGACGCGGGCCTAATGCCGCGCTTTATGGGATTATTTCCTCCTCGGCCTATGTTGCGGGCCTGGATGTCGGCCCGGAATTCGTCACGACCGCCATCGCGGATATCCATGGGGAGATCATCGCCGAAGCGCGGGTGGCGCCGAACGGGCATGAGGATCCGGTCGCCCTCGTGCACAGTGGGGTGGTCAAGGCCTGCCGGTCCGCCAAGGTCGCGCTCTCCAAGCTGCGCGCGGTCGTCATCGGCACCCCGGGCGTGGTCGACCCCCGCACCGGCGACGTGCGGTTCTCCTTCGACCTGCCGGGCTGGCACGAGGGCATCCACGAGGCGCTCGCCCGTGACCTGCGCCGCGACGTCAGGATAGAGAACGACGTGAACCTCGTCGCCATCGCCGAGCGCACCCTGGGTGCCGCCCGAGAGGTCGACGACTTCGTGCTCCTGTGGGTGGGCCGCGGCATCGGCCTCGGTGTCGTGCTCGGCGGGCGGCTGCACCGCGGCCGGTCCGGCAGCGCGGGTGAGATCGGCTACCTGCCGGTGCCCGGGGTGCCGCTGGCCGAGGACGTGCGGGCCGTGCCCGGCAGGCTGCCCTCGCTCGCCGGTGGTCTGCAGTCCCTGGTCAGCGCCGAGGCGGTCGCCGAACTCGCCGCGACGTACGGCTTCGAGGGGGAGAGCGCCGCCGAGTGTGTCGCGGCGGCGGTCGCGGCGGGGGAGCGGGGAGAACCCCTGATCAACGACATCGCCGGGCGGCTGGCGCTGGGCGTGGCGTCGGTGTGCGTCGTGCTCGACCCCGGACTCGTGGTGCTCGCCGGCGAGGTCAGCAGGGCCGGAGGTGACGCGCTCACCTTCAGGATCGAGGAGGCGGTGGCCAGGAGCTGCCCGGTCCGGCCGCAGGTGGTGGCCAGCGAGGTGACCGGCAACCCGGTGCTGCGCGGGGCCGTGATAGCGGCTCTGGAGCAGGCCCGGGAAGAGATCTTCGCCTCCTGATACGGGTTCTGTGGATCTCCGCCTGCGCCGCGGACCGGCCGGACGGATGGCCCGCGAGGCGGAGAAGGGGCCCATGACGGAGTCATGGGTGACGACAACGCCGCAGGGCATCCGTCCGGGAGAGCGCGGGAGGCGAGAAGATCCGTAAAGCACGGCTAGTGGCCGGCCAGGAGTTCGGCGGCGGCCCGGCCCGAGGCGGCGGTCGCGCCGTGGGTGGTGATGTGCGTGGCACCGGGGGTGGCCGGACCCGGCAGGCCCATCTCCACCACGATCGCGTCGGGGCGGTGTGACAGCAAGGCGCCCAGGCGGTCCGCGACCCAGGCGTGCCGGTGGGCGTCGCGGACCACGATCACCAGCGGGCGCCCGGCGGTGGGCGGCGGGAGCGCGTCCTCGGGGCCGAGCCGGAGAGCCGTCGTGCCCGGCAGCAGTGCGGCCAGCGGCGAGGCGACGCCCCACGGGGTGGCACGGTCGACGGCGATGTTCGTCTCGGAGACGAGTTCGATCACCTGTGGCGCCGAGGGCAGCGGGAGCCCGTCGCCGCGGACCCGCAGGGCCCGCCTGGCCGCGGCGAGACCGGCGGGTCCGCCTTCCGGGACCGCCGCCCCGGCCGTCCGGCGCCGTGCGGCGGACCAGGCGGCCAGGCTGCGGACCCGGGAGGCGGCCTCGGCCAGGCGCTCCTCGGGAAGGGTGCCGTCGGCCACCGCGGCCATGATGGCGTTGCGGATGAAGCCGACCACTCCGGGACCCTTGCGCTCGCCGCCCACGCAGATCGCGTCGGCCCCGGCGGCGAGGGCGCGGACCGCCGCCCCGGTCACGCCGTACCGCCCGGCGACCGAGGGCATCTCCACACCGTCCGTCACGATCAGCCCGTCGAAGCCGAGTTCCTCCCTGAGCAGCCCGACCAGGATGCGGTCGCTCATGGTGGCGGGAGAGTCGGGGTCGTAGGCGGGGACGAGCAGGTGGCCGGTCATCACGGCCCGCACCCCGGCCTCGATGACGGCCCGGTAGGGCGGGAGCGTGGTGGCCGCGAGTTCCTCGGCCGAGTAGGCGACGGTCGGCAGGTCGTCGTGCGAGTCGACGGCGGTGGCGCCGTGGCCGGGGAAGTGCTTGGCACAGCCGGCCACCCCGGCGGACTGGAGGCCGGTGACCCAGGCGCGGGCGTGCCGGGCGACCAGCCAGGGGTCGGTGCCGAACGCGCGGGTGCCGACGACGGGGTTGTCCAGGTCGGAGTTGACGTCGACCACGGGGGCGTAGTTGAGGTTGATGCCCGCGGCGGCCATGTCCAGCCCGACCTCCCGGGCGATGAGCTCGGTCAGCTCGGGGTCGTCCACCGCGCCGAGTGCGAGGTTGCCGGGGCGCGAACTGCCGGTGAGCGCCTCCAGCCGGGTGACGTCACCCGCCTCCTCGTCGGTGGCGATCACCACGTCGGGGTTCTCCGCGCGCAGAGCGGCGGTCAGCGTTCTGACCTGCTCGCCGTCCACGAGGTTCCGGGAGTAGAGCGCGACCCCGCCGAGCCCTCCGGCGAGCCGCCTGCGTAGCCAGTCCGGCGCCTCCACGCCCACGAATCCGGGTTGCAGCACGGTGTCGGCCAGCTCGGCCAGCTCGGGGCTGGCGCCATTCGGCCCGCCCGTCCGGCCGCCACGAACGATCATCAACGCCTCCGGCTCGGTTCGTCACACGTCGCTTGTCTCAGGCGTACCACATGTGTAGCATTCGAGATGTATAAATAAACAAGAAACTTTCCTAATAATTCTCTGCCGGGCGTGACCCGCGCCCCGGCGCCCACCCGAGCGGAGGTCACCTGCGAGGGAGCAGGACAGGATGGCGTACACGCCCTTCGAGCTACGGGGAATCCCGCTGGCGCTGCACCTGAACGGCCCCGTCGACGCTCCGGCGCTGCTGGGCGCGTGCGCCGCCGTAGCCGGCAGGCACCCGGTGCTCGGCCGGGTCAGGGTCACCCGTACGGAGTCGGCCCCCGAGGGTTACCCCGGGATCGCGGCGGCCGAGGCCACTCGCCCGTTCGACCTGAAGCGCGGCCCGTTCGCCCGGTTCACGCTCGTCAGGGTGGGGCCCGAGCGCCTCCGGCTGCTCTTCACCGCGCACGCGCGGGTGTTCGACGCAGGCTCCAAGGACCTTCTGGTCCGTGACCTGGCCGACGCCTACTTCTCGCGTGCGCCCCTCCCGCCGCCGGATGGTACGCCGTCCGCGACATGGGCCCCGGCACCGCCCGAGGGTGCCGAGGAGTTCTGGAGGGAGCGCGAGCGCGAGCCCGTCGAACCGGTCCTGCCCGGCCTGCGCGCCGTCCCGCACGGCGCCGGCCCCGGTGAGATCGTCGAGATGGTGCTCGGCGCCGCAGAGTCCGGCGCCCTCACCGAGGCCGCCGCGATTCTTGGCGCGACCAGGTTCGAGTTGCTCCTGGCGGCGGTGGGCGTGCTGCTGCGGAGCTACGGCACCGTCGCCTCGCCGCTCGCCCTCGACCTCGGGACCCGCACCTGCCGGACGCGCGAGCGCATCGGGCCGTTCGTCGCGCGGGTGCCGTTCACCCCGCACCCCGGCCCTGACGAGGAGTTCCCCGCCTACCTGCGTACGGTCCGGGCCGAACTCCACGCGATGTACCGGTTCCGGTACGCGCCGCCGGAGCCGCCCGTCGCACCGGTGCTGTTCAGCTACCGCAGAAGGGCGGCCGTCCCGGAGTTCCCCGGTGTCGGGGCGGGGGTGGAGTGGACCGTCTTCAACGGGGTGGCCCACGGCGCGCTGCACGTCCAGGCCGTGGACGCGGAGCGGAGTCTCACCCTCGGCCTCCGGTTCAACCCCGCCGTGATCGGTCACGACGACGTGTCCCAGATCGCGGGTCACCTGCGCGCGCTGCTGCGGGCCCTCGCCACGGAACCCGGCGCGAAGGTCTCGGAACTGCTGGAGCCGGTCTGACCCCGAGCCTGCCCAGGCTCGGGGCGGGGGGGACGGCGCTCAGACGCCGAGGAGTTCGGCGGCGGCCTGCGCGTTGGCGCGGGCGGCACCGTAGGTGGCCACGTAGGTCACGCCCTCGGGGCGCCAGATCGGCAGGCCCATCTCGACCACCGTGGTGTCGGGGCGGGCGGCCAGCAGCGCGGAGATCACCGACTTGCTGGCCTCGTAGCGATGGGCGTCCTTGACGACGACGATCAGGGAGCGGCCCGAGGCGCGTTCCAGGATGCCCGGCACGTCGGCGGCCTCCGGCTTGACCCGCAGCACCTCCGCCCGCGGCAGCAGCGGCGTGAAACCCCACGGCACGTCGCCGACCGCGATGGTCGGCGGGGTGTCCACCTCCACCACCAGCGGGTCGACCGGGGGAGGCGCCGAGCCGGTGAGGCTGACCGCGCGGCGGGCGGCGGTGAGGCCGATCACGTCCCGCTCGGCCTCACCCGTGCGGGGCGTGCCGAACCAGGCGCGCAGGGCGGACACCCGCTCGGCGGCCTCCTCCAGGCGGGACGCGGGCAGCCGCCCGTCCAGTACGGCGTCGACGATCTCGTCCAGGATCAGGCGGACGTCGTCCTCGGTGGGGATCGGGCCGAGGCAGAGCAGATCGGCTCCGGCGGCGAGGGAGAGCACCGAGCCGCCTGCCAGGCCGTAGGTGTCGGTGACGGCCCGCATGTCGAGGGCGTCGGTGACGATCACACCGTCGTAGCCCAGCTCGCCGCGGAGCAGGCCGGTCAGGGCGGCGGGGGAGAGCGTCGCGGGGAACCCGCCGGTGACGGCGGGGACACGCACGTGCGCGGTCATGATGGATCTGGTTCCGGCCTCGATCGCGGCGCGGAAGGGCACGAGTTCGCGCTCGCGCAGCAGTTCGGCGGAGGCGTCGACGAGCGGGACCTCCAGATGGGAGTCCTGCCGGGTCGCGCCGTGGCCGGGGAAGTGCTTGACACAGGCGGCCACGCCCGCCGACTGCAGGCCGTGTACGGCGGCGACGGTGTGCCGGGCGACGAGCGCGGCCTGGGCCCCGAACGAGCGGGTGCCGATCACCGGGTTGTCCTCGGCGGTGTTGACGTCCGCGGACGGGGCCATGTCCAGGTTGACGCCGCACCGGGCCAGGTCGTCGCCGATGGACCGGTAGACCCGCCGGGTGAGCTCGACGTCGTCCACGGCGCCGAGGGCGGCGTTGCCGGGATACGGGCTGCCGACGTGGTAGGCGAGCCTGGTGACGTCTCCCCCCTCCTCGTCCAGCGAGATGACCGGGTCGCTTGTCTCACGCAGCCGGGAGGTGAGGGCGGACAGCTGCGCGGCGTCGGCGACGTTGAAGCCGAAGAGCGTGACGCCGCCGAGACCGTTCTCCAGCTCCCGCAGGACCCACTCGGGTGCCTCGGTGCCCTGGAACGCGGCGAGCAGAGTGCCGGCCGCGAGACGACGCAGCCCCTGATCGCCGCGATCCGCGATGAGCTCAGACATGGCGGTAGGTGTTCCTTACCTGAGATGTAGGGGAGCGGACATGGAACAGGCAGGGCTGGTACGGCTCGCGCCTTGTGGGTGCGAGCCGTACCAGCACCGATGGGGGATCAGCCCTTGACGGCGCCCGCGACGAGTCCGGAGACCATCCGCCGCTGCACCAGGAGAAAGAAGACGATGACCGGGATGGTCATCAGGGTGGAGGCGGCCATGATGCCGCCCCAGTCCACCGACCGCTGGCTGACGAAGTAGCGCAGCGCCACCGGCATGGTGTAGCTGCCCTGGTCGCCGATGAGCGTCAGCGCGAACACGAACTCGTTCCACGCGGTGATGAACGAGAAGATGCTCGTCGCGACGAGGCCGGGGGCCACCAGCGGGAACAGCACCCGCCAGAAAGTGGCGAACCGGCTCGCGCCGTCGATCCAGGCCGCCTCCTCCAGTTCCTTGGGAACCGCCGCGACGAAGGTGCGCAGCATCCAGATGGCGAACGGCAGCGTCATCGCGACGTTCACCACGATGAGGCCGAGGAGCTGGTCGTACAGCCCGGCCCGCCTGACCATCATGAACAGCGGGATGAGCAGTGCCTCGCCGGGGACCATCTGCACGATGAGCAGCAGGATCAGGAACGAGGTGCGCCCGCGGAAGCGGAAGCGGGCCACCGCGGTCGCCGCCAGCAGCGAGAAGACAGCGCCGATGAGCACGGTGCCGAGGGCCACGATGGAACTGTTGAGCAGGTAACGCCAGATGGAGTGGCCGGCGACGCCCTCGGTGAAGACCCGCCGCACGTGTTCGAGGGTGGGATCGGTGGGGAAGGGGATGAAGTCCGTCGTGAAGATCTGCTCGCTGCTCTTGAAGGCGGTGCTCACCATCCAGTAGACGGGGAAGACCGCGAACAGGAACACCAGGACGGCCGCGGTGTTCAGGCCGATGTTGCCGAGTCGCTTACGCCGCTGGAGATCTCCCCGCGGCCCGCGCCTGCCGTACGTCGTCATCGCACGTCCTCCGTCTTCACGATCTGGCGGACGTAGAAGAAGGTGATGAAGAGCAGGATCAGCGTCAGCACCACCGCGATGGCCGCGCCCATGCCCATCTTGGGCGGTGCGCTGAAGGCCTGGGTGAAGGCGAACAGCGACAGGTTGAACGCCTCCCGGTTGGAGGTGCCGCCGGCCAGCACGAACAGCTGGGTGAAGACCTTGAAGTCCCAGATCACCGAGAGCACGGTGAGCACCGCGAAGACCGGCTTCAGCAGCGGGAAGGTGATCTTCCAGAAGATCCGCCACGCGGAGGCGCCGTCCACCCTGGCCGCCTCGTACAGCTCCTTGGAGATGCTCTTCAGCCCGGCCAGCACCGAGACCGCGATGAACGGGAACGACGCCCAGACCACCGCGATGATCAGCACGATGTAGATGGTGAACGCGTCGTTCAGCCACGGCTCGCCGGTCCAGTCCGAGCGGCCGAACAGCAGGGAGGAGAACCAGTCGGGCAGCGCGTTGAGCGCCCAGTTGATGACGCCGGACTCCGCGTCGAACAGCCAGCGCCAGATGATCGCGGTGGCGATCTGCGGGGTGGCCCAGGCGGCCATGATGCCGACGATCAGGAAGGTCGACATCTTCTTGCCCAGCTTGTGCAGGAGCAGGCCGACCAGCGTGCCGAGCAGCAGGGTGAGCGCCACCGTGACGACGGCGAAGACCACCGTGTTGCGCAGCGAGGTCCAGAACAGCTCGGACTCGACGAGCTTCTGGTAGTTCTCCAGGCCGACGGACTCGGCCGGCACCCCCCGGATCTGCCGCAGTCCCACGTTCTGGAAGGACATGACGACCATCTGGAAGAGCGGGTAGAGCAGCAGGCCCGCGATGACGATCAGGCCGGGGACGAGCAGCGCGTAGGGGACCACCCGGACGGGCAGCCCGCTGGACCTGCGCGGGGGCGTGGCGCCTCGGTGCCCCCGCGCCGGGACGGAGGGGGAGCCCCCGTCCCGGGCGATGGTTGAGGTGTTCGCCATGACTACTGGTTCAGGATCTCTTCGAGTTCCTTGTTGGCGTCGGCCAGCGCGGTGTCGACGTCCTTCTTACCCTCGATGACCGAGCGGGCCGCGCTCTGCAGGACCGCCTTGGTGTCGTTGGCCTCGGCCCAGTTGGTGTCGTTCGGGAAGCCCTTGGCGACCTTGAAGGTCTCGGCGAACGGCGCCTGCACCGGGTCGGACGCGTACTCGGTCAGGGCCTCCGGGTAGAGCGGAAGCAGGCCGCCCTCCTTGGCGTAGCGGGTGCCGAACTCCTTGCCGGCGGCCAGCTTGACGTACTCGGCGGACAGTTCGAGGTTCTTGGTGTCCTTCCAGATGGCGATGTCGTTGCCGCCCTGGAAGGCCGGGGCCGGGCCGCTGCCGTCCTTGGCCGGGAGCGAGAAGAAGGACATCTTCGAGTCGTCGACCTTGCCGCCGCTCTGCTCCTTGATCGTGGTGATGTCCCAGCCGCCGGTCACGTACATGCCGACCTTGCTGTTGGCGAAGCGGGTCGCGATGTCCACCGAGTTCTGGGTGAGCGCGGACTTGCGCGAGACGCCGTGCTTGGTCACCAGGTCGGTGTAGTACTGGAAGCCCTCCTTGAACCCGGGCTCGGTCAGCTTGCCGACCCACTTGCCGCCCTCGAACGCGGCGAAGTCGCCGCCGGCCGACCAGACGAACGGGGAGAGCGACATGTTGGCGTCGGAGCCGCCGTTGAAGGCGAAGCCGTCGACGTCCTTGCCCTTCTTGGCGACGATCTTCTTGCCCGCCTCGACGAGCTCCTCCCAGGTCTTGGGCACCTCGATCTTCAGGTCCTCGAACCAGTCCTTGCGGTAGAGGACGGCGCGGGTGCCGCCACCCCACGGGGCGGCGTAGATCTTGCCGTCCACCGTCTCGTAGCCCCACAGGTTCTGCGGGATCTGCTGGAAGTCGGGGGCGGCCTTGACGATCTCGGTGATGTCGGTCAGCGCGTCCTGCGCCACCCAGGCGGCGACCTGGTCGTTGCCGAACTCGGTGACGTCGGGGCCCTCGCCACCGGCGAGCGCGGCGGTCCACTTGGCCTGCGCGTCGGGCCACGGCACCCACTGGAGCTTGACCTCGGCGCCGGTGGTCTCCTTGAACTTGGCGTTCAGGTCGCCCATGAGCTTGTTCTGCTTCTCGTCCGGAGCGCCGAGGCGCCAGACGGTCAGGGTCTGACCTGCGAACTTGGGTCCGGACGCGGCGGGTGCCGACGCGTCGGAGCCGGCGGCCGGGGTGGCGGGCTCACTGCTGCCACACGCGGCGAGACCCAGGGCGAGGGCGGCCGTGGTGGCCGTCGTGGTGGCGATTCTCGCGAACTTCACTGGAGTTCTCCCTTTCAGGCTTTCGCCGGAGTTTGCGCTCATCTGTTATGGCCGGGGTCCCCGCGACCCGTTGCACTCACTGGGAGCTGTCGGAACTGTCACAACCCGCGGTCCCGATCACTTGCCTGCGGGCTGGCTAGGGATAAACTAACAAGAAACTTTCTTAAAAGAAACGATCGTTAGCGGATCGTGACGGGAAGGACGGCCTTGTCCACACGCCCGGGGACCCCCCGGTTGCTGCGCCAGCTCAACGACCGCGCGGCGCTGGAGCTCCTGCTGTCCAGTGGCCCGCTAACCCGGGCCGAGCTGGGAGAACACACCGGGCTCTCGAAGGTGACCGCGGGTCAGCTGCTCGCCAGGCTCCAGGAGCGAGACCTTGTCGCGGTGGTCGGCGAGCAGGCCGGCGGGCGCGGCCCCAACGCCGCGCTCTACGGGGTGGTGCCCTCCTGCGCGTACGTGGTCGGGCTCGACGTGCTCCCCGACCGGATCAGTGCCGGGATCGCCGACATCACCGGCACACTCGTCGCCGAGGTCTCGGCCGACCCCAGCGGGCACGACGACCCGGTACGGCTGGTGCGCGGCGCGGTCGGCCAGGCGTGCGGGGCCGCGGGCATCGGCGCGGACCGGCTCCGTGCCTTCGTGATCGGCACCCGGGGCGTCGTCGACCCCGGCACCGGCGACGTGCGGTTCTCCTTCGACCTGCCCTCCTGGCACAACGGCGTGCTCGCCGAGCTCCGTCGCGACCTCGGCGTCCCGGTGACGATCGAGAACGACGTGAACCTGGCCGCGCTGGCCGAGCGCGCGCACGGCGCGGCGCTGGGCGTCGACGACTTCGTGCTCGTCTGGGCCGGGGTCGGCCAGGGGCTCGGCGTCATGCTGGGCGGGCGGCTGCACCGCGGTTTCACCGGCGGCGCGGGTGAGATCGGTTGGCTTCCCGTTCCGGGCGAGCCGCTCCCCACCGACGTGAGCGAACCCCAGTCGGGCTCGTTCCAGCGCCTGGTCGGCGGCGACGCCGTGGCCGGGCTCGCGAGCGCCTACGGCATCGGTTCCGTCGCCGACGCGACTCCGGTGGGGGAGCGGGTCCGTACGGCCGTCGCGGCGGGTGCCGAGGCATTTCTGGACGAACTGGCCGGGCGGCTGGCGGTCGGCGTCGCCGCGGTCGCCGTGGTCCTGGACCCCGGGTTGATCGTGCTCAGCGGCGACGTCGGCAGGGCGGGAGGGGACGCGCTCGCCGCCAGGGTGCAGGATGCCGTGGCCCGGGTCTGCCCGAGCCAGCCCCGGGTCGTGGTCTCGCGGGTCAGGGGCAACCCCGTACTGCGCGGCGCGCTGGTGTCGGCGCTGCAGCAGGCTCGGGAGCAGGTGTTCTCCGACACCGTCTGACGTTCTTTCACCCGGAGGACGCCGGTGGCCGAGCCGTTCTCGATCCTCGCGGGTTCCTTACCGGATGACGGCACCGGATGATGGATGGCGGCGGGCCGGGCTCCGGAGCGCCGCTCTGCCGGGAAGGCCGAAGTTGACGATTCGCAGACCGGTCCTTGACCCCTTCTGGAGAACCGGGTCTCCAGCCGGCAGGTGTTTGGTGAAGAATTGCCGTCATGCGTGACATCGTGCTGATCTCCGACGCCAGAGTCGCCTCGATCCCCGTCGAGGAGTCCGGTGAACCCTTGATCGACGTGCGGGGGCGGCTGGAGACGGACGGGCGGCTCGCCGACGCCGAGGGGGCCTTCGCCCACCTGCGGCTCGGGCTGCTGGACCGGCTGGAGAAGGCGCAGGCGCAGCTTCCGGGGGGATACCGGCTGCTGGTCGTGGAGGGCTACCGGCCACCGGCGACCCAGAAAAAGATCTTCGATGACTACTCGGCGGAGTTGCGGGCGACATTTCCGGAAATGTCGCCTGCGGAGCTCCGGAGCGCGGCGAGCCGCTACGTCTCGCCCGTCGAGATCGCCCCGCACACCGCGGGAGCGGCGGTCGATCTGACCCTGTCCGCCGAGGACGGGACCGAGCTCGACATGGGCACCCCGCTCAACGCCACCCCCGAGCAGAGCGGCGGCGCCTGCTACACCGAGGCCCCGGGCCTGTCCGCCGAGGCCCGTCACCACCGCAGGATCCTCGGTACGGCCCTGGAGGCGGCCGGCCTGGTCAACTACCCCACCGAGTGGTGGCACTGGTCCTACGGCGACCGCTACTGGGCCATGACCACCGGCGCCCCCTGCGCCGTCTACGGCCCGACCTCCACCTGACCTCCGTGCCCTCCGGGCACGGGCCGGATGCCGCTCACCGCTCCGCCGTCCACACCGGGGAGCACGGCGGCCGGGCGCAGCGCCAGGCGCAGCCCGAGCACCGCGTACGTGCCCAGCAGCCAGGCGGCGCTGACGTAGATCCCGACCCCTATCCCGAGCAGGTTCTTGACCGGGATCATCACGATCAGCCAGCTCCCGCACAGCAGCGGATGCCAGCGCAGGAAGCCCCGGTAGCGGCCCCGCCAGGCGACCACGCCGCCCATGACGAGCGTGCAGAGGTTGGCCAGCGGCCAGCAGACGTCGACGACGGCCAGCCAGAGCGGCATCTGGTCGTAGGTCTCGTACCAGAACCCGGCCACGCTGTACACCAGAGCCCCGGCCAGCAGGACCAGCTGCACCGACGTGATCATTCGCCCCGCCGCCCCGGTGGTCCCGATCACCCATGCCAGAGCGGCCACGCCGATCAGGTACAGGATCTCGGTGACCGTCGAGAAGACGACGATTCTCGTCTGGATGGTCTCGCCCGACACGAGGGTGCCCACCGCCCACGAGGCGCTGCCCACGGCGAGGATCATCCCTGCCAGCCTCACACGATCGGCTAGGGAACGGTGGGTATCCACCTGAACGGCCATGACCGGCTCCTTCCTGCGGGACCCTCGGTCCCCTGTTCTCGCTCGCACCGCGCCTGTGCACGGCCAGCTCTTCGGCTCGACCGACAAGCTCTCCCACCCCCGTCCCGGACGGCCAGGGAGCATGCCCTCGTCTCTGTCCCGTCTCCGCCCGCCACGGTTAGGGACAAGGGGGCCTCGACGCGGGACACCTGACCCGTGGCCGTGGGGTCCGTGGGGTGTCACCATACGAATGTGCCGACTCCTCGCCAGGAAGCCGCCGGCCAGCCGGACAGCTCTGATCACGCCGCTCCCTCCGGGCGGCTCGACCGGGCCCTGTGGATGTGCGCGTTCGTGTCGCTGATGCTGTGTGTGCTGGCCACCGTGGGCGGGTACCTGGCCGACGCGGCGGCGGGCGCGACTCCCCGGCCCGACCCGATCAGCTGGCCGATATGGACCTCCACGCTTCCCGGCCTGGTGCTCGTGGCGGCGGGGACCGTCCTGATCCACCGGCTACCCCGGCACCCGATGGCGTGGCTGCTGGTCGCCGGAGGCGTGCTCACCTGCGCCAACGGTTTCGGCGCCGGCTACGCGGCACTGTCGGTGCTGCGGTATGGCGGAGACCTGCCGCTGACCGAGATCGCACTGTTCATCGGTGGTCGTACCGGCCCCGTGCAGAACCTGTTCGTCCCGCTGGTGCTGCTGTTCTTTCCCGACGGGCGGCTGCCCTCGCCGCGCTGGCGATGGGCCGCCTGGCCGGCCCTGGGCAGCGCCGCGCTCGCCGTGCTGATCCTCTTCACCGTCCCCTGGCGGATCATCTCCGAGAAAGACCCCGTCTTCCCCGGCCTGGCCGGGCTCGCGGTCGACCCGGTCACCCCGCCGCTGCCCGAGGCGTTCTGGCAGGCGACCCGGTTCGGCATCCTCGCCCTGATCCTGGTCAGCGTGCTGATCTCGGTGGCGGCCTTCGTCCGCAGGTTCCGTAGCTCCGAGGCCGGGTTGCGGGCACAGCTGCGCTGGATGCTGCTCGCGGGGCTCGTCAACGTCGTGATCACCGTGGTCCTGGTCGCCACCAAGCCGTACCTCCCCGACCTCAGCGGGATCATCTGGCCACTCTGCCTGACCTCCATGGCGATCGCCGTCGTCGTGGCGGTGGCCCGCTACCGCCTCTACGACGTCGACCTGCTGCTCGGCCGGACGATCCTGTACGGAGGGCTGGCGGCCGCCGTGGTCGCCGTGGACATGGCGGTCTTCCTGAGCGTGGGCGCCTTCATCCAGGACCCGCTGGCGGCGGTGATCGGGGCCGGGGTGGTCGCGGTGCTCTACGCGCCGCTGAGGCTGCGTGTCCAGCGGGGAGTCAACCGGATCCTCACCGGCAGGGGGGAACCCTACGACGTGGTGTCGGTGCTGGCCGAGCGGCTGGAGGAGTCGGTGGGCCCCGACGAACTGCTGCGCGAGGTCGCCGGGGTGTTGTCGACCGCGTTCCGCTCGCCCTACGTCCGGGTCGAACTCGACAGGCCCGACGGCCACACCGCCGTCGTCGAACACGGCACCCGCCGCGACGACGTCGTGGTGCTGCCCTTCGCCTACCGGGAGGCGCAGATCGGGCGGCTGGTCCTTGTCCCCATGATGGGCGCGCGGCTGTCGGACGCGGACCAGCGCCTCCTGGCCGATGTCGTCCGGCAGGCGGCCGCGGCCGCCCACGCCACCGCGCTCACCGAGGAACTCCAGCGCAGCCGGGAGCAACTCGTCACCGGCATCGCGGAGGAACGCCGACGGCTCCGCCGGGACCTGCACGACGGTCTCGGCCCCCTCCTGGCCGCCGCCGCGCTCAAGGTCGAGGCCGCAGGTAACGTGGCCGTGCGCGACCTGCCCGCGGCCGAGGAGATCCTGGCCAGCGTGCGCGGGGATCTGTCCTCCGTCCTGGCCGACGTGCGCCGCCTGGTGCACGACCTGCGGCCCCCGGCCCTTGACCAGTTCGGTCTGGTGGGCGCGGTGGAAAGGCTGGCGGCCAGGTTCGCCGGCGACGCGCCGGCGGTGACCATCCGGACGGACGGGGACCTGTCGAGGCTTCCGGCGGCGGCCGAGGTCGCGACGTACCGGATCGTCTCCGAGGCCCTGGCCAACGCCTCCCGGCACGCGCGGGCCGCCGCCTGCACCGTAGAGCTGACCGCCGCGGGCGGCACGCTGCGGATCGAGATCACCGACGACGGGCGGGGCATGGCCGCCGGAGCCGCCGCCGGCGTGGGGCTGGTCGCCATGCGGGAACGGGCCGCCGAGCTCGGCGGGCGCTGTACGGTGTCGGCCGGGCCCGGGGGCGGAACCCGGGTCCGGGCGGTCATTCCCTACGGAGTGGACTGCGAGACAATGTCCCTTTCCGACGTCTCAGAGGGAGGCCATCGATGACCGCCTCCGGAATCCCCCGGGTGTTGCTGGCCGACGACCATCCCGTCTACCGCGACGGGCTCCGCCTCATGCTCTCCTCCACCGGAACCGTGGAGGTGGTGGCCACCGCCGCCGACGGCGCTGAGGCGGTGCTCCTCACCGGACGGCTACGGCCCGATGTCGTCGTGATGGACCTGCAGATGCCCGGACTGGACGGCATCGAGGCCACCCGCAGGATCGTGACCACGCACCCCGGTGTCGGCGTGCTGGCGCTGACCATGTACGACGACGATGAAAACGTCTTCGCCGCCATGCTCGCCGGTGCCCGCGGCTACCTGGTCAAGGGCGCCGACCAGAACGAGATCCTGCGCGCCATCACCGCCGTCGCCAGCGGTGATGTCATCTTCGGCCCGGCCGTCGCCGGCCGGGTGAACGGCTACTTCGCCCGTCTGGCCGCGATCCGCCCCGCCGTCGAGGAACCGTTCTCCCAGCTCACCACGCGAGAACGCCAGATCCTCGATCTCATCGCGGCGGGATCGTCCAACCGCCAGATCGCCGAGCGCCTGGCGCTGTCACCGAAGACCGTCCGCAACAACGTGTCCAACGTCTTCGCCAAGCTCCAGGTCGCCGACCGCGCCCACGCCATCATCCGCGCCCGCGAAGCGGGCCTCGGCCGCTAGGGCGCCGCCACCTGCCGTGGCCGGTCGGGTGGCGTTCCGCCGCGTCGCCATCGGCCTCGCCACGGCGGGAACCGCGGGACCGGTGCCTAGGGCGTAGGGGTCCGCCAGCGCAGCGGGCCGCCGGGAGTGGTGCCGATCAGGCGGCCGGCGTGGGCGGTGAGCGTGGTGCTCCCGTCGGCGGGGCAGAGGTCGGCCCACTCGCCGGGGCCCGGCAGCGGCAGCCGGGTGCGGACCCGCCCGGCGAGGTCGACGGCGTAGAGGCGGCCGTTCATGGCGGTCATGGCCATCGCGCCCGGGAGTTCGCCGGTGTTCTCGTCGGCCGGGATCCACTCCGCGGCGTCCGGGGGCAGGTGCCACAGCCCACCGGCGGTGGTGACGGCCCACAGGTCGCCGTCCACCAGAGCCAGCCCCACCCCGCCCGGCGGGGCGTCGCCGAGTGCGACCCAGGGGGCCCGCGTGCCCGGGGCGCGGTAGACGAGACGCCCGTCGCCGGTCAGCCCGTACAGGCCGACGGGCCTGGTGCCGGACGCCTCGCGCGGGGTGGCCATGGCCACGACGCCGCCGCCCGAGTCGATGCGGCGCCAGCGCAGGTTCTGGCCGCCGACGTCCCTGCGGTACAGCGCGTCGTCGGTGCCCACCCCGTACAGCCGCGAGTCGCACGCGGTCAGCGCGCGGATCGAGCCGCCGGGGCCGATCACCTCCCAGCCGGAGACGCGGTGGGAGAGCCGGTCGAGCACGTTGCGGGTGATCCGCTCCACCGCCGGGTCGTGCAGGGTGTTTCCCCAGTTCACGGTGGAGGCGGTGAACACGGTCCCGGCGCCGAGGCCGAAGACGCCCATGGTGGCCATGCCGCCCTGGCCGTACCGGTGCCAGTGCCGCAGGTCGGCGGTGGCCAGGATGACGAAGGACGGCGGGGTGCCGTCCCGCCCGGTGGCCACCGGCACGCCGTCCTGCTCGACGAAGTCGCAGGCGTCCGTCTCGTAGCCGATGGCGCCCCTGCCGAAGGCGTCGCCCTCACCCAGCCTGGTGCCCTCGAACACCCAGTGCTCGGGGAAGCGGACCGTGTAGGACTCCTCGTGCATGAGCCGCATGTACGGACCCCAGGTCCCGGCGCCGCGCCGGAAGCTGACCCCGGTCAGGCCGTTCTCCGGGCGGTTCACCGGCGCGCTGGACCACTCGACCGTGGTGAGGGCGGGATCCACGGCGGCCATCGGGTCGGCGACCGCGTCGCGGTAGCAGACCATGGTGCGCCCGTCGTCCTCCAGCCGGAACTGCCACCAGCAGGTGTTGCCGGAGAAGACGGCCAGGTTGCCGCCCCGGCGGACGAACTCCTCGACGCTGTCGCGCATCCCGGCCGACCAGTACTCGTCGTGCCCGCTGACCATCAGCAGCCGGTAGCCGGCCAGCAGTTCGCGCCCGGAGTGCAGGTCCAGGGCGGAGCAGTAGTCGACGTCGTATCCGGCGGGACCCAGCCAGCGGATCATGCCCTCCTCCCAGCGCTCGGGCGGCGGCCCGCCGCCCGGCCGGTCGAAGGAGACACGCGAGGCCCGGGTGGCCTGCTCGGTCCAGTAGATGGACTCGCCGGGAATGCCCGCCCGGTTGTATGCCTGCCAGGTCGGGAACGGGATCGACAGCAGGATCGGCGAGCCGGCCCTGGCGGCCCGTACGACGAAGTAGACCTCGCAGACGCCCTCGTCGGCGGTGAAGATCGCACGGTAGAGCGAGCTGGACCAGTCGGCGGAGACGTCGAGCGTCCAGGACGGGCCGGTGAACTCCCCTTCGAGCACCGCCAGGTCCGTGGCCACGTCCTCGATCAGCACCGAGCCGCGCAGCGGGGCCCGGGAGGCGCGGGCGAGGTGGAAGCGGAGTGAGCCGCCCTGGACGCAGGACGTCGACTCGGCGTAGGCGTGGACCGTCATCGGGCTCCGGTTCCGGGCAGGAGGCCGGGCGGTGGGCGCCGGCTGGGGTGGGTGTGGACCGCCGTCGGGCACCTTCGGCGGGGAGTGTCCGGGTTCCGGTCCGGGAGAGGAGTCAACCGACGGGCTCCAGCACCTCGCGGAACGCGGCCTCGACCAGCAGGGACTCCAGATCGAGGAGATAGCGTTCCATCGCGGGGCGGGACAGGTGGCGGGTGTCGGCGGTGAGCGAGACGCCCAGCCCGCCGGGCTCGCCGGTCACGTGCAGGCAGAACCGGCAGTTGAGCTTCTCCTGGCTGAGCGGCCAGGTGAGGATCGTCTCCGCCAGCGCGCCCCGCACGGTCCGCTCGTCGGGGGAGGCGTCCACCCGGTCGGCGAAGCGCATGTCGTTGAAACAGCAGTACGGGTGGATCGGCGTGCCCCGCTCCCGGCTGATCCGCTCGGTGATCCCGTCCCGCTCGGCGGGGTCGTGGTAGGCGGATCGGTAGGCGCGCAGCGCGGCGGGCTTGGCCGCGGGCAGCAGTTCGGTGAAGTCGCCCCGGCGCAGGTCCAGCACGAACAGGCCCTCCTGGGAGAGCGTGGTGACGGCGCCGGCCGTGTCGCCGCGGAAGCGGTTGCCCACGATCGGCAGCATCGCGCACACCTCGTGGCCGCTCACCTTCCCGGCCAGTACGGACGCGGCGGCCAGCAGGACCGTCGAGGTGCTCGTGCCGCGCACGGCGGCGATCCGTCGCACCGCCAGGTCCATCGCCCGCGAGACGAGTCGCGCCCGCCAGATCGGCGGATCCGCGGGGGCCTCCTCGCGCCGGTCGAACATGGTCGGCGGGATGCGCCGGTACTCGCTCTCCCAGTGCTCGGCGGCGATCCTCGCGACCTTCAGACCCCGCTCGGAGCCCTGCCAGCGGGCCAGATCCAGCGGTGAGGGCGGGGGCGGGCCCGGCAGGGAACCGCGCAACAGGAGCAGCCGCAGATCCGTGACCGCCACCTCGGCCCCGAGGCCGTCGGCGGCCAGATGGCAGAAGACGAGCACGATGTGAGTGACCTCGCCGCACTCGACGACGAGCCCGATCCGCAGCGGCCACTCGTTCCGGTAGTCGAAGGCGGTCTGTGCCAGCGCGTCCCGGAGCCGCTCGGGGTCGCCCTCGGAGACGGTGACCGGGACGGCCCCGGTGGTCTCCAGCACCTGCCACGGTTCCGCGCCGCCGCTGCTGTTTTTGTACCCGTGAGCCTTCGCGGGGGTCTGAAGGTAGGACTCCGCGGTTCCGTACGGGGGCTCACCCAGCCTGGTGCGCAGCGACTCGTGCCGTTCCACCAGCGCGCGCAGCACCTCGGCGGCCCGTGCCACGGTGAGCGGTCTGGCCCGCCGGGGCACGGCGAGCACCCGGCCGAAGTTGAAGTAGTGGTCGTCCGGCGCCGTCCTTCGGATCGTGTCCCAGATGGCGCGCTGCCCCCAGGTCAGCGGTGCCGTCCCCGACCGGCTCCCCGAGAACCGGATGTCCATGTGCTCCCCCTGTCGCAGGAGTCGGAGGTCAGGAGTGCGAGCGCTGTACCGCGTCGATGTGGCGCTCCAGCGCGTCCAGGTCGTCCAGCAGGTCGAGCCCGTCACCCGACAGGTCGATCTCCACCCCGAACTCGGTCTCCACCGCGTCGATCAGCCGCATCTGCGCGAGGGAGGTGACCCCCAGCGCGGACAGCGGGACCGTGGCGGCCAGTGCCTCCCCGGCCGTGACCGCGCCGTCGGACGCCGAGGCCACCATCGCCGCCAGCCGTTCCCTGACCATGACGATCTCCTCTCGCATGCTTCCCGGCACCAATCGGTCGGACATCTTCAGGACCTCCGCGCGCTGAGCGGGCGCAGATCGGTCCAGACGCGGTCGATGTGAGCGAGGCAGTCCTCTTTGGTACCCCGGGCACCCTCGTGCCGCCAGCCGTCCGGCAGGTCCCGGCCGTCCGGCCAGATCGAGTACTGCTCCTCGTGGTTGACCACGACGTGGTAGTCCATCTCAGCTCCCGGTCTCCATGAGGCGCGCGGCCTCCTCGTCGGACATCTCGGCCAGTTCGGCGACGAGCAGTTCCTCCACCGCCGCCGCGAGGTCGGCCACGGTGCTCCGCGCGAACAGGGTGCGGATCGGCACGTCCACCTCGACGGCGGCGCGGAGCCTGGCGACGGCGCGGGTGGCCAGCAGCGAGTGCCCGCCCAGCGCGAAGAAGTCGTCGAAGGCGCCGACCTCCTCGATCCCCAGCACCTCGCCGAAGATCTCGGCCACCAGTTCCTCGGCGTCGCCGCGCGGGGCGGTTCTCGTCCGGGGGCCGGTCTCGGGCGCGGGCAGTGCGGCCCGGTCAAGCTTGCCGTTCCCGGTCAGCGGCAGGGCGGCGAGGTTCACCCAGAGGGCGGGGACCATGTAGGCGGGCAGCGTTTCGGCCAGGTACCCGGCCAGCTCGTCTCCCGTGGCCGTGCCGACGACGTGACCGACCAGCGCCTCCCCGTACACGGCCACCGCCGCCTGGCCGACGCCGGGGTGGGTCAGCAGCCGCGCCTCGATCTCGCCGAGCTCGATCCGGAAGCCGCGTACCTTGACCTGGTCGTCGAGGCGGCCCAGGAACTCCAACTGCCCGTCGGCCCGCCAGCGCGCCAGGTCGCCGGTCCGGTAGATCCGCCCCCCGCCGAGGACGCCGGGGACACCCGGGTCGCCAAGGGTGGGGAAGCGCTCGGCCGTGAGGTCCTGCCTGCCCAGGTAGCCGACGGCCACCCCCGCCCCGCCGACGCACAGCTCACCCGGCGCCCCCGGCGGTACGGCCTCGCCGGAACCGTCCAGGAGCAGGATCGAGGTGTCGGCGATCGGGACGCCGATGGGCGGGCGTCCGGGGGAGCCGTCCAGTTCGGCGGCGGTGGCGATGATCGTCGCCTCGGTCGGGCCGTAGGTGTTGACCAGCCGTACCCGGTCGCCGAAGCGTCGGCGCCAGCGGGCCACGGCCGCCTCGTGCACCTGCTCGCCGCCGAGGATCACCAGACGCAGGGTCGGCGGCCAGGGGATCTCGTCGATGTCGTCGACCAGCGCGTGCCAGTAGGCCGTGGGCAGGTCGAGCACGGTGACCTGGTCGAGGTGGTCGGGCAGGGTGACGCCGCCCTCGGGCAGCAGCTCCAGCCGGGCCCCGGCGGCCAGCGCCGGGTAGATCTCCTCGGCGTGGGTGTCGAAGCTCAGCGAGGCGAACTGGACCATCCGGTCGCCCGGACCCAGCCCGTACGCCTCGCGCATCCACCCGACACGGGCGGCCAGGTTGCGGTGCGAGACCACGACCCCCTTCGGCGTGCCGGTGGACCCGGAGGTGTAGATCACATAGGCGGCCCCGCCGTCCGGTGCCGCCGGATCGGCGGGCCGGCCGGTCTCCGGAGCGGGGGGCCGGTCGTCCAGGTGGACGACCGGGGTGCCGGCGGGCAGCCGGTCGCGCAGGGCCGCCGAGGTGAGGACGAGGCGGGTGGCGCTGTCGTCCAGCATGAAGGCGAGCCGCTCGGCGGGATGGTCCGGGTCGAGCGGCAGATAGGCCGCCCCGGCCCGCCAGACCGCGAGCAGGGCCGCGACGGCGTCGGGCGATCTGTCCAGGCAGACGCCGACCACATCGCCACCGGCGACGCCGTGCCCCCGCAGGAGCGCGGCCAGCTCGTCGGCGCGGGCGTCCAGCCCGGCGTAGCCGAGCGTGGCACCCCCGCACCCGATCGCGACCGCGCCCGGCGTGTCGCGTACGGTCGCCGCGAACAGGTCGGGCACCGGGGCGGCGGTGGGCCGTACCGGGCCGTGGGAGAGGCGCAGGAGCAGGGCGCCGTCGTCCTCGGTGCGCAGCGGCAGCTTCGAGACGCGGTCGCCGGACGCGCCGGGCAGCGCGGTGAGCAGCAGGTGGAACCGTGCGGCCATGGTCTCGATCGTGGCCCGGTCGAAGAGCTCGGCGTCGTAGGCGAAGCTGAGCATGAGCTCGTGCTCGTCCTGCCAGGCCTCCAGCATCAGCTCCAGTTTGGCCTGCCGCATGCCGTGCTCGAACGCCGTGGCGGTCAGCCCGGCGAAGGCGTCGCGGGCCTGCCCGGAGTCCTGCGTGTGCAGGATGAGCATGGTCTGGAACAGCGGCGTGCGGGTGAGGTCGCGTTCGACCCCCAGGGCCCGCACCAGCTCCTCGAACGGCACGCCGCGATGGGAGAAGGCGTCCAGGACACCGGTCCTGGTCTTCCGGAGCAGGTCGGCGAAGGTGGGGTCGGCCGACAGGTCGCCGCGCATGACCAGGGTGTCGCTGAGATAGCCGACGACCGGTTCGAGCTCGACCCGGTCCCGGCCGGCGGTGGCCGTACCGACGAGGATGTCGCTTTGGCCGCTGTGCCGGGACAGGAGAGCCTGGTAGGCGGCGAGCAGGACCATGAACATGGTGGCACCGTGCTCCCTGCCCAGCCGGGCCAGGGCGGCGACCTCGGCCTCCTCCAGCCGGACGGTGACCACCTCGCCGCGCCTGGCGGCCCCGGCGGTGCGTGGCCGGTCGACCGGCAGGTCCAGCGGGGTGGGGTCGGCGAGCCTGTCCCGCCAGTAGCCGAGCAGGCCACCGAGGTCGCGCTCGCGCTGCCAGCGGGCGACGTCGCCGAACTGGAGCGGGACCGGGGGCAGGCCGGGGTCGCCGGAGTACAGGCGTGACACCTCGTCGAAGACGAGGTTGAGCGACCAGCCGTCGCCGAGGATGTGGTGCAGCACGACGCACAGGACGTGGTCGTCCTCGGCGATCCGGATCAGCGCGACGCGCAGGGGCGGCCTGGCGGCCAGCTTGAAGGGAGCGTTGGTCAGCGCCGAGACCAGCTCCAGTGCCTCGGCCTCACCCGCCGCGTCGGCCTCCTCGACGGTCACGGGCCCCGGCGGGTCGACGACCACGACCGGCACGCCGTCCGCCTCGGGGAAGCGGGTGCGCAGGCTCTCGTGGCGGGCGGTCGTGCCCGCCAGGGCGCGGGCCAGGGCATCCCGGTCCAGCGGCCCGCGCAGCCGCCTGACCAGGCACATGTTGTACGACGCGTCGTCTCGGTCGAGCCGGTTGAGGAACCAGAGCCGCTCCTGGCCGAAGGAGAGCGGCGGGGCGGTTCCCTCGGGCCTCGGGCGCGGCCCGTCGCTCCGCTCGCCGGACGCGGTCGCGATCAGCTCCGCCAGCCCGGCGACCGTCGGCCGGGTGAACACCTCCCTGACGGGAATCTCCGTTCCGGACAGCGCCGCCAGCCGTGAGGTGACCATGGTGGCCAGCAGCGAGTGCCCGCCCAGGGTGAAGAAGTCGTCGTGCGCCCCGACCTCCGCCGTCCCGAGCACCTCGGCGAAGACCTGCGCGACCATCCGCTCGCCCGGGGTGCGGGGAGCGACCGCGTCCCGCGAGGGTGTCGCGTCCACGTCGGGAAGGGCGTTGCGGTCGACCTTCCCGTTGGGGGTCAGCGGCAACGCCTCCACCTCGACGAACACGCTGGGCACCATGTAGCCGGGCAACTCGCGCGCGGCGTGCTCCCCGACCCCGTCGAGCGCTCCCGCGCCGTCCGTCTCCACCTGTGATGACGCGGCTGGAACGACGAAGGCCACCAGCCGGTCCCCGCGCACCGCGACGACCGTCTGCCGCACGTCGGGGTGGGTGTCGAGCACCGCCTCGATCTCGCCGAGCTCGATGCGGTGCCCCCGGAGCTTGACCTGGTTGTCGTTACGGCCGAGGAACTCCAGGGTGCCGTCGTTGCGCAGGCGGACGCGGTCTCCCGTCCGGTAGTGCCGCGAGCCGCCGGGGCCGGGGACGAAGCGCTCCGCGGTCAGGGCCGGGCGGCCCAGATAACCGGTGGCCACCCCCGCGCCGCCGATGAGCAGCTCTCCGGCCACCCCGATCGGGCACGGTCCGCCGACGGGGTCGGTGACCTGGACGACGGTGTTGGCGATCGGGCGGCCGATGACGATCTCGCCGGGATGCTCTGGAACGTCCCAGGCGGTGGACCAGACGGTGGTCTCGGTCGGGCCGTAGACGTTGACGAGCCGGTCGAGGTGCGGGCGGAGCTCGCGGGCGAGCCGGGGTGCGAGCGGCTCACCGCCGGTCAGACCCACCACGCGCGGCAGGTCCCCGGTGAGCAGGACCCGCCAGCCCGAGGGGGTGGCCTGTACGTGGGTCACGCCCTCGTCCCTGATCAGGCGTGCGAGCCGCGCGCCGTCACGGGCCGTCTCCGCGTCGGCGACGACCACCCGGCCACCGGTCACCAGCGGCAGGTAGAGCTCCAGGGCGGAGATGTCGAACGACAGCGAGGTCAGCGCCAGCCACACGTCCCGGGGTGCGGAGCGCAGCAGCGCGCGCATCGCCAGCAGGAAGTTGGTCAGCGCCCGGTGGGGCACCATCACCCCCTTCGGCCGCCCGGTGGACCCGGAGGTGTAGAGCGCGTACGCGGTGTCGCCGGGATGTGGTCGCGTGGTCGCGGCGGGGACCGTGGTCGCCGGGGGAAGGTCGTCGAGGCCGGTCAGGACCAGCGCGGCCGCGGAGTCCTCGATCACGTACCCGACCCGGGCCTCGGGGTAGTCGGGGTCGACGGGAAGGTAGGCCGCGCCGCTCATCGCCACGCCCAGCAGGGCGACGAGCATGTCGGCGCCGCGTTCCATCCGGACCGCGACCAGCGAGCCGCGCCCGATCCCGGCCGCGCTCAGCCGCCCGGCGAGCTCCGCCGCCCGCCCGGCCAGTTCCGCGTAGGTGAGTTCCGCCGCTCCGGATCCGCCCGCCGACGCGGTGCCGGCGGGCACGGCCCGTACCGCGATCGCGCCCGGGGTCGCCGCGGCCTGTTCGAGCAGCAGGTCGACCAGCGTGACCTCGGGTGATTCGGTCCCGGTGTCGTTCCACTCCGCCAGCAGGGCGAGTTCGGCGTCCGGCAGCATCCGCAGCGAGCTCACCGGCGAGCCGGGGTCGGCCACCACGGCCGCGAGCAGTTCCTGGAAGCGGGCGACCAGCCGTGCCACGCTCTCGCGGTCGAACAGTTCGGTGCTGTAGATGACGGTGCCGTACAGGTGGCCGTCGTCGCCGGGGGAGAGGTCCATGGACAGATCGAGCCGGGCACGGGCCCAGCCGTTGGGGAAGGGGGTGGCGTCGAGGCCGGGCAGGGGCTCGGCCCACTCGCCGTGGGTGTGGAAGGCGAACATGGTCTGGAACAGCGGCGTGCGGCTGAGATCGCGTTCCGTGTCGAGATCCGCCACCAGGCGCTCGAAGGGGATCTCCTGCCGCGAGAGCCCGTCCAGCACCATCCTGCGGGTGCGCCTGAGCAGGTCGTCGAAAGTGGGGTCGCCGGACAGGTCGCAGCGGAGGGCCAGCGTGGTCGCGAGGAAACCGATCATGGTCTCCAGTTCGGTGCTGCCACGACCGGCCGAGGGGGTGCCCACGCAGAAGTCGCGCTGGCCGGTGTGCCGGTGGAGCAGGACCTGGTAGGCCGCCAGCAGCACCATGAACGGCGTGCACCTGGCGCGCCGGGCGAGGGCGCCGATCGAGGCGGCCACCTCGGCCTCGATCCGGAAGTCGACCTCGGCGCCCTCGCCGGTCCGCCGGGCGGGGCGCGGCCGGTCGGTGGGCAGTTCCAGGGCGGGCACCCCGGCGAGCCGCTCGGTCCACCAGCGGAGCTCGGAGTCCGCGGGGCGCAGGTCGCGCGCGTACTCGCCGTACTGCAGGGGAAGCTCGGGCAGCGCCGCGCCGCCCCGGCTGCCGTAGTGGACGGCGACCTCGGAGCGGAGCACGTTCAGCGACCAGCCGTCGCCGTTGATGTGGTGCAGGACGACGCAGAGCACGTGCTCCTCGGAGCCGAGTTCGATCAGCGAGACCCGGAACGGCGGCGCGGCGGCCAGGTCGAAGGCCGTGTTGGTGAGAGCGGAGACCAGGGCGGTGGCCTCCCGCGCGTCCTGGGCCGCCAGCCGCTCCACCGGGATCGGCGAGGGCGGGTCGACGATCGCCAGGGGCTTCCCGTCCACCTCGCGGAACCTGGTCCGCAGGCTCTCGTGCCGGGTGGCCACGGCGGTGAACGCGGCCTCCAGGGCGGCTCTGTCAAGGCGACCTTTCAACCTGTAAACATAGGATGTGTTGTAGGTCGAGTCGTCCGGGTCGAGCCGGTGGAGAAACCAGAGCCGCTGCTGGCCGGGGGACAGGGGGTACTCCGTCCCCGGCCGGCCGGTTGGAACGGTCTCTGATTGGAACACGCAGGGCTCCTTTTTCGGCCGCGGGTCCGGTGGCTTACGCAATCGCGCTGGAAATTGGTACGCAAAAGGCCCACTCCGTGCATATTTGCCCAGTTGAGCGGGCCTCGGGAAAGGTCACTTTCTGGAAAGAAACCTTTCAGTTAGTTCTGGGTGGTCAGTGTTACACCTCCACTCCGAGGGCGCAAGGCCCACTCTCGCGAGGGTTTCGTCCTTCCGGTGAACCTCCGCCAAAGGTCTTGCCAGGCTGTGGCGATCATGTAAGACTGGCGCTCGATTTTGAATAGTAAAGATTCTTTCCTGTAATGCTATCAATGGCCACGTGCCTTGATCGCATATACATCCGATCTTTAGTGGGAGGTTCACCCGGTGAACCTGACCGTCCCCCAACTGCTCGGAGACCGGGCACTCGCCGACCCCGACGGGATCGCGCTGATCGTGCACGGCTCGGCCCCGCTCACCTACCACCGGTGGTACGAGCGGTCCCTCGCGCTCGCGAACGGCCTGCTCGCACGCGGTGTCACCCCGGGCGACCGGGTGGGCCTGGTGTTCGGGGCCGCCGACTGGACGGACTACGCCGTGGCGTTCTGCGGGGTTCTGGCGGCCGGGGCGGTGGCCGTACCGCTCTCCGACCGCCTCGCCCCCGATGACCTGCGTCTCATGCTGGTCAACTGCCGTGCGACCGGGATCGTCCACGCGGCCGGCCTCACCGCGGACCTCACCGCCGCCCTCGCCGTGCCCGAGGTCGGCTGGAGCGCGACCGTCGACCGCCTGAGCGCCGAAACGTCCTATGAGAAGGCCGACCTCGCGGCACCGGAGCCGGGAGATCTCGCCCAGATCCTCTACACCTCCGGCACCACGGGCCGCCCCAAGGGCGTCTCGGCCACCCATGCCAACCTGACCTATGGCTGCGGTTCCAGACGCCGCCCGTTCGCGCACTCCCGGCATCTCGTGCACGCCTTCCCGATCGGCACCAACGCCGGGCAGACGATGCTGATCAACGCGCTCGACGCCCGGCCGGCCGTCGTGACGCTGCCGCGCTTCACCCCCGGCCGCTTCGCGTCACTGATCGAGTCCTACCGGGCGGGGACGGTCTTCCTGGTCCCCGCGATGGCCATCGAGCTGATCAACGCGGGAGTGGCCGAGCGGCACGACCTGTCCAGCGTGCTGCTGCTCGGCTCGGCCGCCGCGCCGCTGCCATCGGCCGTCGCCCAGGCGCTGACCAGGGCCTTCCCCAGCGCGACGATCGCCAACTACTACACCTCGACCGAGGCGGCCCCGGCTCAGACGATCATGATGTTCGACCCGGAGCGGCCGGGAAGCGTCGGCCGCGCCATCGCCGGGGGACGGGTCAGGATCGCCACCGCGACGGGCGAGCCGCTGGCACGGGGGGAGACCGGGGAGGTCTGGATGCGATCTCCAGCGGTACCGCGCGCCTACTACGGCGACCCCGGCAGCGAGACCTTCCGCGACGGCTGGGTGCGGATGGGCGACCTCGGCTACCTCGACGCCGACGGCTATCTCTACCTCGTCGACCGGGAGGGCGACGTGGTGAAGTCCGGGGCCTTCAAGGTCTCCACGATCCACGTCGAGGAGGCCGTCCACCGGCACCCGGCGGTGATCGAGGCGGCCGCGTTCGGGGTTCCGCACCCGGTGCTCGGAACCGTCGTCGCCGTCGCCCTCGCGACCTCGGAGCCCCTCGCGCCGGAGGAGCTACGGATCTTCCTCAAGGACCGGCTGGCCCCGCACGAGCTGCCCGCGCACATCGTCACCGTCGGCGCCCTGCCGCACAACGCCGGCGGCAAGGTCGACAAGAAGGCGCTGCGCCGGACGATGGGGGGCGTGTGATGTCCGGGTCCGAGGTCACGTTCACCCAGCAGGGGATGTGGGTGACCGAGCAGGCCGCGGGCGGCGGCACCGCCTACCACATGCCGTTGATCGTTCACCTCCGCGGCGCCCTGGACACCGGCGCGCTGCTGGCGGCCTGCGCCGCGGTGGTCGACCGGCACCCGGCGCTGGGCGGTGTGGTGGCGGAGGTGGGCGACGAGCTGAGGCTCGTGCCCGGCGCCGAGGTTCCGGTACGCCGAGCGACGGCCTTCCCCGCTGATCCCTCGACCGGCTCCCCGGCAAAGGGGCCGGCCGCCCCGGACTCGCCCGACCTCCCGGGCGTGCGGGAGGAGATCCTTCGCGCCTTCGACCTGGAGAAGGGCCCGCTGGCCCGCTTCACCCTGTTCGAGACCGGCCCCGGGCGGCACCTGCTGCTCTTCGTCGCCCATCACCTGATCTTCGACGGGCAGTCCAAGGACATCCTGGTGCGTGACCTGGCCGCCTTCCACAACGGTGAGCCGCCGTCCCCGCTGCCCGGGATCGACCACGGCAGGGCCGAGCGCGACCGGGTGGCCGCCATGCTTCCCGCCGCGCGCGAGTTCTGGAGGCCCCGCTGGCGAGACCCGGGCGAGACCGTCGTGCTCGGCCGGGCGCTGAGGTCCCGGCGGGCGGGCGAGGGACGGGTGCTCCGGTTCACCCTCGACCCGCAGGTCCCCTCGGTTCCCGGCCTGACCCGGTTCGAGGTGCTGCTGGCCGCGCTGCACACGCGGCTTCTCGGCTACGGCAACGCCTCGGTGACCACCGCCGTCGACCTGTCCACCCGGCCCGAACAGGCCGCCGGCCACATCGGCCTGTTCGTCAACGAGCTCCCGGTCGCCTCCGCCCCGTTCGGGCGGGAGACCTTCCGCGAGTTCGCCACCGCGCTCCGCGCCGAGCTGCGCGAGGTCTACCGGTTCCGCCAGGTGCCGCTCTCCCGGGCGCTGCCCCGCATCCGGCCGCACGCCGCACTGGTACCCGTCTCCGTCAGCTACCGCGTCCGCCGCGACGCCGACCCGGTCTTCACCGGCCTCGACGCGTCCGTGGAGTGGACGGTCTTCAACCACGGGGTACGCGGCGCGCTGCACCTGCAGTGCGTGGACGGCCCCGGCGGGCTGGAGATCAGCCTGCGCCACGACCCCGAGACGGTGCCCGACGCCGCCGGGGTGGCCGAGGACCTGCGCCTCCTGCTGGAACGCGCCACCGATGACCCCGACCTGCCACTGCACGAACTTCTGGAGAACGAATGGGTTCCGTCACCACGCTGACCGACCAGGTACGCGAGATCTGGGAGGAGGTCCTGGGCATCTCGCCGATCGAGGACGACGACGACATCTTCGACCTGGGCGGTCATTCGCTGACCATCACCCAGATCATCGCCCGGATGCGCAAGCGCCTGGACGTCGAGGTCTCCCTGGACGACTTCTTCGACAACCCGACGATCGCCGGGATCGTGAGCTCCCTCGGCGATGACTGAGACCCTCGACGGGCTCCGTCTCTCCCGCCTCGCCGACGACGACCTGGAGCTCCTGCTGCTGGTCAGGCACTTCGAGCTCAAGCTCCTGGAGCTGTACGGCAGGGGAGAGCTCAACGGCACCACCCACACCTGCCTCGGCCAGGAGTACGTTCCGGTCGCGCTCCGCCCCCTGCTCGGCCCGGCCGACCACGTCTTCAGCAACCACCGGGGCCACGGCCACTACCTGGCCAGGTTCCGCGACCCGCACGGCCTGCTCGCCGAGATCATGGGCAGGCAGGGCGCGGTCTGCGGAGGTGTCGGCGGCAGCCAGCACATCCACCGCGACCGCTACCTGTCCACCGGGGTGCAGGGCGAGAGCATGCCGGTCGCCGCCGGTGTCGCGCTCCATCTCAAGCGCGCCGAGCCAGGGGCCCTGGCCTGCGTCCACATCGGCGACGGCACCTGGGGCGAGGGAGCGGTCTACGAGGCGCTGAACCTCGCCGCGCTCTGGCGGCTCCCGCTGCTCGTCGTGGTGGAGAACAACGGTGTCGCCCAGTCCACCCCGACCGCGTCGCAGATGGCGGGCACGGTGGCCGGCCGGGCGGCGGCCTTCGGCATCCCGCACCTGCTGGTCGTCTCCACGGACGTCAACGAGATCCGCCTCGCGCTGGAGGAGGAGGTGGCGCGGGTGCGCGAGGCGGGGCCGCTGGTGGTCGAGTTCGTCACCCACCGCCTCGGGCCGCACAGCAAGGGCGACGACGCGCGCCCGGCCGACGCGGTACGGGTCGCCAGGGACAACGACTGGTACGGCCGCTACGCCCACCACCATCCCGGGCAGTTCCACCGGATCGACGACGCGGTCAGGGCAGAGGTCCAGGCCGTCGCCGACGAGGTCGCGGCGCGCCCGCTCTCCCGCTGGGAGGCACCGTGCGCGTAGCGGAGAACCTCAACGCGGCACTGCACGGGCTGCTGGACGACGACCCCACCGCCTACGTCCTCGGCGAGGACATCCTCGATCCATACGGAGGCGCCTTCAAGGTCACCAAGGGCCTGTCCAGCCGCTTTCCCGGACGCGTGATCGGCACTCCGATCAGCGAGGGCGCGCTGACCGGCGTCGCGGCGGGCCTGGCGCTGACCGGCAACACGGCCGTGGCCGAGATCATGTTCGGCGACTTCGTGTCGCTCGCCTTCGACCAGCTCTGCAACTTCGCCGCCAAGTCGGTGTCGATGTACGGCGGGCGGCTGCCGCTGCGGATGGTGGTGCGCTGCCCGACCGGCGGCGGCCGGGGCTACGGCCCCACGCACAGCCAGAGCCTGCAGAAGCACTTCGTCGGCATGCCGGGGCTGTCGCTGTACGAGATGTCCCCCTTCCACGACAACCGCGCGGTGCTCGCGGCGATGCTGGAACGAGGCGAGCCGTGCGTGTTCTTCGAGGACAAGATCCTCTACACCCGGCCGATGGGCCAGGTGGATCCGCTGTTCCTCCTGCGCCGCGACGGAGACCTGGCCGTGGTGGACATCCGCGACTCCGCGGAGCGCCCCGACTGCGTGGTCATCGCCCCCGGCGGGATGGCCCACCGGGTGCTGGCCGCGATGCGCTCCCTGCTGGTGGAGCAGGAGATCTGCACCCGGCTGCTGGTGCCCTCCCGCCTCTATCCGCTGGACGCCGACGCGCTCCTGCCGCACCTCGCGGACGTCGTCGTGGTCGCGGAGGAGAGCACCGCCGGGGGGACCTGGGGCAGCGAGGTGGCCCACCTGCTGCACGCCCGCGTCTGGGAGCGCCTGCGCGGTCCCGTCCGCCTCGTCCACTCGCGGGCCGCCGTGATCCCCACCGCCGCGCACCTGGAGAACGAGGTCCTGGTCGGGGAGTCCACGATCCACCGTGCCGTACGGGAGGCCCTGCGTGGCTGACATCCGCGTCCCCAAGCTCAACAACAACGACACCGAGTACCTGATCGTCGAGTGGCTCGTCGAGGACGGCGGACCCGTCGTCGCGGGGGAGGCGGTCGCCGTGCTGGAGACCTCCAAGGCCGCCGACGAACTGGAGGCGGGGGAGTCCGGCCACCTGTACCACGCCGCCGCCCTCAACAGCTGGATCGCTCCCGGCGCGCTCCTCGCCCGCGTCACCGCCGAGGCCGTCCCCGTCCTGGAACGTCCCGGTTCCGAGCCGGTGGCAGGTGCGGACATGGCGGGACGGGGGAGCGCGCCGGCTCTCCAGCCGGTCGTCACCGATCCCGCCCGCGCCGCCATGGAGGAGCTCGGGATCTCCGACTCCGACGTCGCGTCCCTGGGTCTGGCCGTCATCCGCCGGGCCGACGTGGTGGCCCTGGCCGCCCGCCGCTCCGGGGAGACGACCGGCACCGCGCGGGTGGACGCGCCGGGACCCGGTACGGACCCGGACAAGGCCGACGGGCGACAGGCGGGCACCACCCAACGCCTGTCGCGGGTGCAGCGCGCCGTCGCGCGCGCCGTCACCGTCTCGCACGCCGCGATCCCCGCCGCGTACACGGTGGTGAGGTTCGAGGTGGGCCCGCTGCTGGCGCGGACGAAGGAGCTGAGCAGACAGGTCCGCAGGCCGGTCGGCCTGGCGGAGCTGTTCGTACAGGCCGTGGCGGCGCTGCACCCCGCCTTCCCGCTCTTCTTCGCCTCGGTCGACGGGGACGAGGCACGGCTGGCCGACGCCCCGCGCGTCGGCGTCACGTTCGACCTGGGCGAGGGCCTGTACGTGCCGGTCGTCCGCGACACCGGGTCGCTCAGGGAGATCGCCGAGGCGCTCATGCGCTACCGGCTCGCCGCGGCCGAGGGGGACTTCCGGGAGAAGGACCTCACCGGCGCCAACATCGCCGTCACCCTGCACACCGACGCCGACGTCGTCCTCGCGATCCCGCTCATCTTCCCCGGCACCGTCTGCGCCCTGGCGATCACCTCGCCGCAGTCCGAGCCGGTACTCGCCGAGGACGGCACGGTGACCGTGCGAACCGTCGCCAACATCGGCCTCGCCTACGACCATCGACTGATCAACGGCCGGGACGCCGCGCTCTTCCTCGCGGCCCTCAGAACGGAGCTGCGGGCTTGAGCGAGACAACGCTGTCGGACGCGAAGAAGGCACTGCTCGCGAGAAGACTCCGGAACCGGGGGGAGTCGCGGGCCGTCGTCGCCCGTGCTCAGGGAACCGTCCCGCCCCTGTCCCACGCGCAGGAGCGCCTGTGGTTCCTGGAGCAGTACCGCCCCGGCACCACCACCTACACGGTCCCCGTCGCGGTGCGCCTGCGCGGGAAGCTGGACGCCGGCGCGCTGCGCCGGGCGCTGGACGAGATCGTCGCGCGCCACGAGGCCCTGCGGATGCGGTTCCTCACCACCGAGGACGGCACCCCCGAGCTCGTCGTCGACGAGCCGGGACCCGCCGAGCTGCGGGTCACCGAGGCGGCCGACGTGGACGCCGCGATCGAGCTGCTCGACGCCGAGCTCGCCGTCCCGTTCGACCTGGAGCGCGGCCCGCTCTTTCGCGCGACGCTGGTCCTCCTGGCGCCCGACGACCACGTGCTCCTGCTCGCCGCCCACCACACGGTCATCGACGGCTGGTCAAGCGACCTGCTCATCCGCGAGCTGCTCGCCCTGCACGACGGTGAGACCCCGCCGCCCGCACCGGTCGGCTACGGCGACTACGCCCGCTGGCAGCGGGGCCGGGACCACCGCCGCGAGCTCGGTCACTGGCGCGACCGGCTCGCCGGGCTGCCCGCCCTCGAACTGCCCACCGACCGGCCGCGCCCCGCCGAGCAGCGTCACGAGGGCGCCGCGCTCGACGTCCGGGTGGACGCCGACCTCACCCGGCGGCTGGCCGAGCTGGGCGCCGCGTCCGGTGCCACGCCGTACATGACGTTGCTGGCCGCCTTCCAGGTGCTGCTGGCCCGCTACTCGGGGCAGGCGGACTTCGCCGTCGGCTCCCCGGTCGCCGGACGCGGGCTGCCCGAGCTGGACGGTGTCGTCGGCATGTTCGTCAACACCCTGGTCCTCCGCGCCGACCTGGCGGACGACCCGCCGTTCACCACCTTCCTGGCCCGTACCCGGGAGAGCGCGCTGGACGCCTTCGCGCACCAGGAGCTCCCGTTCGACCAGCTGGTCGGCGAGCTGAACGTGGTCCGCGACGTCAGCCGCTCGCCGCTCGCGCAGGTCACGTTCGCGCTGCAGAACTTCAAGGCGGGCCAGGAGGACGGGCGCGTCTCCTACCTCACCCTCCCGGCCAGGACGACCCGGTTCGACCTCGGCCTCTACCTGTTCGAGAGCCCGGACGGGCTGGTCGGTCACCTCTCCTACAGCACCGCACTGTTCGACCCCGAGACCGTGGAGCTGCTGGCGGCGCGGTTCGAGACGCTGCTGCGCTCGATCGTGGCGGATCCCGGTGCGCGGGTGGGCGAGCTCTCGCTGCTCGGCGATGACGAGCGGGACCGGGTCCTGGGCTTCGGGGCCGGACCCGCGCTCCGGCCGTCCGGCCATGACCTGCTCCACGACCTCCTCACCGCGCAGGCCGCACTGACCCCCGGCGCGACGGCGGTGGTCCACGCCGGCTCGCCGGCCTCGGGCGCGGCGTCTGCGGCGTTTGCGGCTCGCGGCGGTTCGCTGACCTACGCCGAGCTCGACGAGCGCTCCACTCGGATCGCCGCCCTGCTGAGGAACCGTCATGGCGTGGGTCCGGACAGCAGGGTCGGTGTCCTCCTGGAGCAGTCCACGGACCTCGCGGCGGCGGTCATCGGTGTGCTGAAGGCCGGTGGCGCGTACCTGCCCCTCGACCCCAAGCAGCCCCGCGACCGCCTGGCGTACATGCTCGCCGACGCCGGGGTCGTCGCCGTCCTCACCGCCTCCGCCCTGTGCGACCTGGTCCCCGATCTCCCCGAGGCGCCGGTGATCCGCCTGGACTCCGAGGCGCTGGACGAGACCGGGTTCGAGCCTCCGGAAGTCTCGCCGGACCATCTGGCGTACGTGATCTACACCTCGGGGACCACCGGGCGGCCGAAGGGCGTCGGGGTGCAGCACCGGCAGGTGCTCAACTACCTCACCGGGGTCAGGGAGCGCTTCGAGGTCGAGCCCGCCTCGGTCCACACGCTGCTGCAGTCGCTCTCCTTCGACTTCGGGGTGACGATCCTCTACCTGTCGATCATGACCGGTGGTGAGCTGCACCTGGCCGACCCGCAGGCCCCGGCCGAGGAGCTCGCCGGGCAGCTGAGCCGCACCGACTACCTGAAGATGACCCCCTCCCACCTCGCCTCGCTGCTCGCCGCGGTGGACGACCCCGCCGAGCTGCTCCCGCGCAGGCTCCTCATCCTCGGTGGCGAGGCCTCCGGGTGGAGCTGGGCCCGCGAGCTGGCCGCGCACACCACGGTGGTCAACCACTACGGCCCCACCGAGGCCACGGTCGGCATCTCCACCCACGCCGTCACCGGCGAGGAGGAGCGGGCGCTGAACCTGCCGATCGGCAGGCCGCTGCCCGGCGCCCGGGTCTACGTGCTGGACGAGCACCTGCGGCCGGTCCCGCCGGGCATGACCGGCGAGATCCACCTCGGCGGTGACCGGCTCGCCCGCGGATACCTCGGCCGCCCCGGGCTGACGGCCGACAGGTTCCTGCCCGACCCGTACGGCGAATCCGGCGCCCGGATGTACCGGACCGGCGATCTGGGCCGCTGGCTGCCCTCAGGTGATCTGTGCTTCCTCGGCCGCCGCGACCTGCAGGTCAAGGTCAGGGGCTATCGGGTGGAGCTGCCGGAGATCGAGTCGGTACTCGCCGGCCAGCCGGGGATCGCCCACGCCGTCGTCGAACTACGCGCCGACCGGCTGGTCGGGTACGTCGTCGCGGAGACCGCCGGTGACCGGAGCAGCGTCAGCGAGCTGCGGGCCAGGCTCGGCGAGCGGCTCCCCGAGTACATGATCCCCGGTCGGTTCGTCTGGTTGGACGAGCTGCCGCTGAAGGCGCACGGCAAGGTCGACCGGGCAAGGCTGCCGGAACCCGACGAGGCACGACCCGACCAGGAGGCCGGGTTCGTCCCGCCGGGAACGCCGCTCGAAGAGGCGATCGCAGCGGTATGGGCGAAGGTGCTGGGACTCGTCCAGGTCGGCGTGCTGGACGACTTCTTCGACCTGGGCGGACACTCGCTGCTCGCCGCGCAGGTGGTCGCCCGCCTCAGAAAGGCCATCCCGGAAGGCGGGCGCCAGGTCACCATCCTGGACCTGTTCAAGAACCGGACGGTCCGCGAGCTCGCCCGGCTCGTCGAGACGGCCGACGACGGCCCGCGTATGCTCCTGCACCGGCTCACCCCGGCCCGCGCGGCCACCTCGACCCTGGTCTGCGTGCCGTACGGCGGTGGCAGCGCGGCCATCTACCAGCCGCTGGCCGACGCGCTGCCGGCGAGCTGGGCACTGCATGCGGTCGCGGTCCCCGGCCAGGAGATGGGGCTGATCGAGGAGACCCGGCCGGTGGAGGAGGTCGCGCGGGGCTGCGTGGCGGAGATTCTCAGGGACGTCCGGGGGCCGCTCGCGCTGTACGGGCACTGCGGGCTCGGCGTCATGCTGACCGTGGAGATCGCCCGCCACCTGGAGGCGGCGGGCCGCCAGGTCGAGGCGATCTATCTCGGCGGCATCTTCCCCTTCGCGCGCCCCAACTCGTTGCTGGCCCGGTTGTCGAACCTGACCGACCGCCTCCGCAGCGACCAGGTCTGGGCCAACGCCCTGCAGGCCGCCGGTCTCGACGTGGAGGACCTGGAACGCGACCAGCTCAAGCTGATGATCGACAACCGCCGCAAGGGCACCAGGGAGGCGGAGCGCTACTTCACCCGCCTCTTCACCGACGGCGTCGAACCGCTTAGGGCGCCGATCATCTCCGTGGCGGGCGACCGCGACCCGGCCACCGAGTTCTACCAGGAGCGCTACCGCGAGTGGCACCTGCTGACCGGCTCCACGGCCGTGGTCGTCCTCGACGAGGCCGGACACTTTTTCCTGAAATATCGGGCAGAGGAGCTCGCGGCCATCGTCACCGGCACTCACCGGGCCATCGCCTCCGGCGACACGGCGAAGCTGGGCCGCACCGACAGGTCCACCTGGTGGCTCGACGGCGTCTCCATCCAGGACGCCTCTGCGCGGGGCATCTCCGTTCAGGACACATCGGCCCGGGCCGCCTTCGCCGATCCGGCCCTCACCCGAGCCGTCACGCCTCCGGCCGCGCCGGTAAAAGTCGCGGAGGCCGGAACCGGTCAGGACCCCGGTGAGCGGACCGTACCCACCGGAGCCGTCGTCCGGACTGGGCGGACCCCGGCAGTGCCCGATCTCGCCGCTCCCGGCACGGGGGGTTCGCCACCGGCGACCGGGCTGGCATCCCCGGCGAGGCCCGGCCCCCAGCCGAGCATGAGGCGGTTCGCCACCGTGGCCGCGGGACAGCTCGTCTCGATCGTCGGGTCGTCGCTGACCGAGTTCGCCGTACCGCTGTGGATCTACATCACCACCGGCTCGCTCGCCAGGTTCGCCCTGTTCTCAGTCCTCGCACTGGTCCCGGGCATGCTGGTCTCCCCCCTCGCCGGTGCTCTCGTCGACCGTTACGACCGGCGACGGGTCATGCTCGCCGGAGACATCGGCGCGTTCGGCACCCAGCTGGCCCTCGGCGTCCTGCTGTGGACCGGCAACCTCCAGGTCTGGCACATCTACCCGCTTCTGGTGCTGCTGTCCGTGGCGCTGACCTTCCAGCGTCTCGCGTACAACTCGGCGGTACCGCAACTGGTCCCCAAGCGCTTCCTCGGCCACGCCAACGGGGTGGTCCAGATGGTCACCGGCACCGCGCAACTGGTCGTCCCGCTGCTCGCGGTCGGCCTGATGGCGGTGGTCGGCCTGGAGGGCATCCTCGTCCTGGACGTCGTCTCCTACGTCTTCGCGATCGGGGTGCTGCTCTTCGTCCGCTTCCCGAGGACCATGGCGTGGAAGCGCAGGGAGTCGCTGGTCGCCGAGATGGTCGAGGGCTGGAGGTTCTCCTGGGGTAACCGGGGCTTCCGCGGCATGCTGTTCTTCTTCGCGGTGCTCAACGTCTTCCTGTCCCCGCTGTTCCTGCTCATCTCGCCGCTGGTCCTTGGCTTCGCCACGCTGGAGGACGTCGGCCGGATCTCCTTCGCCGGCGGCCTCGGGGTCTTCCTCGGCGGCCTGACCATGACCGTCTGGGGAGGACCGAGGCGGCGGCGGCTGCGCGGCGTCATGCTCTCCACCCTCGTGCTGAGCCTCTTCTGCCTGGTCACCGGTTTGCGGCAGAACCTGCCCCTGATCGCGGTGGGCGCCTTCGGGATGTCGTTCTGGCTGACCATGCTCAACGGCGTCTACGCCACGATCATCCAGGTCAAGGTGCCGCAGCGGTTCCACGGCCGGGTCATCGCGCTCAACACGCTCATCGCCTGGTCCACCCTGCCGATCGGGTTCGGCCTGGTCGCGCCGTACGGCAGCGCCCTGTTCGAGCCGCTGCTCGCGCCAGGCGGGCCGCTGGCCGGCACGGTCGGCCTCGTGCTCGGTACCGGCGAGGGCCGCGGCGTCGGACTGATGTACGTGCTGTTCGCGGTCGCCATCGCGGTCACGGCGCTGGTCGCGATGCGGACCCGCACGCTGTCCAGGTTCGACCTGGACGTGCCCGACGCGCTCCCGGACGACCTGGTCGGTTTCCAGAGCATCCAGAGGCGCCAGGAACGCGAGCGAGAGGAGCCGGTCGCCGAGGTGGTCTCGATCCGGAGATGACCTCGTCCTGACCGGTGGAACCCCGGGAGAGGACCGGTACCCCGGAGGGTTCCGGGGGAGAACGAGGTGGGGAACGCCGACGGGGCGCGGACACCGGCCGCGCCCCGTCCATCTGCGTTATATGGCTACCCGCGTCCGTTCAACGCGATGGCCTGGCTGACGCCTGGTCGGATCAGTAGCCCGGGGCGCCGGGAACGAAGTCCTCCCAGTGGTAGCACGCCCAGTAGTAACCACCATTGACCTGCGCGAGCTGGTCATCGTCCAGCTCGAGGCCAAGTGCGGACAGAGTGGAGAGCTCTGACTTGTTGTTGGTCACTATTTGTTCCCCCTTCGACTGACTTGCATGACCAGCATCGCGACGGCACTTGGAAACCTCTTAGGAATTACTGGCGACCGGCTTGAGTATCGTCGACCGGCTGGAAGGCGTGCGGCTTGAGAAAGGCGTACGGCACTTCAGGCTCGCAGACGCAGCCCCCGAGGGGTCGGGTGGAAGCCCGCGGACTCCAGGGCGGCGGCCAGGGGGGAGTCGTTGATGGCGGTGCCGTCCGCGCGCTCGACGGTCAGCTTGCCGAGGGCGCCGTCGCGTACGGCGAGCGCGAGGGCGTCGACGGCGGGCCGGAGGCGGTCGTCTCCGGAGAAGGAGAGCAGGGTCTTACCGCCGCGCTCGACATAGAGGATCAGGTGCCCGTCGACGAGCACGACCAGGGATCCGGCCTTCCTGCCCGGCTTGTGGGTCACCTCGCCGGGATGGGCGGGCCACGGCAGGGCCGCCCCGTACGGGTTGGCCGGGTCGGTCGCCGCCAGCACCACCGCTCGGCGGCCGCTCTCCCCCGCGCCCTCGGGCTTCCGGGAGCTCCACGGGTCGGGTACCGGTGCCGCGCTCGGTGGCGTGGTGGGGGAGACGGACATGGCGCGCATCCGGTCGACGGCACCGGGAAGGGCGAACTGGGCGCCGCCCAGCCCCTCCACGAAGTAGCCCCTGCGGCACCGGCCGCTCTCCTCGAAGGCGCGAAGCACCTGGTAGACGGCGGCGAACCCGCCCGGCAGCCGCTCGGCGGTCACCGCGCCCCTGGTCACCACGCCGTACCGCTCCAGCAGCACCTCGGCCTGGGCGTGGGCGCGCTGGGTGGCATCCTCGGCGGGGGCGGGCAGCGTCCACCAGCGCCCGCCCACCGTGGGCGGGCCGCTCCGGCTCGGCAGCACCGCCCGCCGCCGCCGGGTCGGAGCCGGGCGATGCGCGGGGCGCCCCGTCCCGAGCGTGGCCCGCAGCGGCGCCAGCGTGTCACCGGTGATCCGGCCCGACCACACCAGGTCCCACACGGCGGACGACAGAGCACGGTCGTCCGGGACCGAACCGGCCAGAAGAACGCCGGTCCGGCCCGCCAACTCGCGGAAGAAGAGCGCGCCCCCACCGCCCAGCACCTCCAGCACCGCCCCGTGCACCGGGGTCAGCGTGATGTCGGCGGGATCGGGCATCAGCAGCGGCGCGGTGTCGGCGAAGTAGAGCGACACCCAGCCGTCGCCACCCGGCAGAGATCCCTGCCCCGCCCAGATCACCTCGCCGGAGGCCGTCAGCTCGTCCAGTAGCGACGGGTCGTATCCGGGCACCCGCGAGGGCAGGATCAGCGTCTCCAGCGCCGAAGCGGGCACCGCCGAGCCCTGCAACTGCTCGATCGCGCTCACCAGCGCGTCGATCGGCGGCCTGCCCCGCCGCGGGGAGTCGGTGATGCCGTGCCAGGCGGGGGCGAAGACGGCCAGGGTCTCCGCGGAGACCGGTTCCACCTCCTTGCGGAGCCTGGCCAGGGATCTGCGGCGCAGCATCCGCAGCACCCCGGCGTCGCACCACTCCTCGCCCCGGCCACCCGGTCTGAACTCCCCGCTCACCACCCGTCCGGAGGCCGCCAGGCGGCGCAACACGTCGGTGACGACCGCGGTGCCGAGGCCGAACCTGGTCGCGGCCGTGCTCGCGGTGAAGGGGGTGCGGGTGCGGGCGTGCCTGGCGAGCAGGTCGGCCAGCGGATCGTCCACCGGTTCCAGGAACGCGTGCGGCACTCCCACCGGCAGCGGCACGCCGAGCGCGTCGCGCAGCCGGGCGGCGTCCTCGATCGCCGCCCACCGCTCCTGCCCGGCCACCCGAACCCTGATCGCCCGCCGGGAGCTCTCCAGCATGGCCAGCCACGCCGGGTCGCCCTCGCGCACGCTCACGTCCTCGGCCACCAGGGGGCCGTGGGAGCGGAGCAGGTCGGCCAGGTCCTCGGCGTCGCGCAGCGGCCGGTCCAGCCGGGCCAGCTCCCGCTCGGTGTCGGCGATCACATCGGGGTCGAGCAGCTCGCGCAGGTCGGCCTGGCCCAGCAGCTCGGCCAGCAGGCTCGTGTCGAGCGCGAGCGCCTGGGCGCGGCGCTCGGCCAGCGGGGCGTCCCCCTCGTACATGAACGCGCCGACGTAGTTGAACAGCAGCGACGCCGCGAACGGCGACGCCTTCCCGGTCTCCACCTCCACCAGCCGGACCCGCCGCGCCTCGATGTCGCGCATCAGCCGGACCAGTCCCGGAACGTCGAACACGTCCTGAAGACACTCGCGCATCGTCTCCAGCACCACGGGGAACGACGCGTAGCGGCCGGCCACGTTCAGCAGGTGCGACGCGCGCTGCCGCTGCTGCCAGAGCGGTGACCGCCTGCCCGGCACGCGGCGCGGCAGCAGCAGGGACCGCCCCGCGCACTCGCGGAACCGCGCCGCGAACAGCGCCGAGCCGCCGAGTTCTTCGGTGACGATCCGCTCGATCTCGTCCGGGTCGAAGGCGGCGACGTCGGACGGAGGTTCCGCGAGCGTGTCGGGGATGCGCAGCACGATCCCGTCGTCGGAGTGCACGGCCTGCACGTCGACGCCGTAGCGCTCCCGCAGCCGCCGCCCGATCGCCAGCGCCCACGGCGCGTGCACCCGTGCTCCGTACGGGGAGTGCACCACCACCCGCCAGTCGCCCAGCTCGTCGTGGAACCGCTCGACCAGCAACGTCCGGTCGTCCGGCACATAGCCGGTCGCCTGCCGCTGCTCGGCCAGGTAGGCGAGCAGGTTGGCCGCGGCGAACCCGTCCAGCCCCGCCGCCCTGATCCTCTCCAGCGCCCCATCCCGCGCCGCGTTTCCGGTCTCGCCGTTTCCCGCCCCTGAGCTCTCCCGATGCCCTGTCCCCGTGCCTCCCGTCCGGGCGTTCCCCGCCACCGAGCTCGGCGTTTCTCTGGCTCCCGCCCCCCCGTCCCCTGGCCGCGCGCTCTCCGTACCACCGTCTCCCGCCTCGGCATCCGCGCCCGCCGTGGACATCTGGCGGAGGAACGCGCCGATGGCCTTCCCCAGCTCCGCCGGGCGCCCCGCGGTGTCGCCGTGCCAGAACGGGAGCTTCCCCGGCTGTCCGGGCGCGGGGGTGACCAGCACCCGGTCAGCGGTGATCTCCTCGATCCGCCAGGAGGTGGCGCCCAGCACGAACACGTCACCGGCCCGCGACTCGTAGACCATCTCCTCGTCCAGCTCGCCCACTCGGGAGGACTTCTCCCCGACCAGGAACACGCCGAACAGTCCCCGGTCGGGGATCGTGCCGCCGTTGGTGACCGCCAGCCGCTGGGCTCCGGGACGGCCCCGCAGGGTGCCGGCCACCCGATCCCAGACGATGCGCGGTCGCAGCTCGGCGAACTCCTCGCTCGGATAGCGCCCGGCGAGCATGTCGAGGGTCGCCTCCAGCGCGCTTCTGGGCAGCGTCCGGTAGGGGGCGGCTCGCCGTACGACCTCCTCCAGCTCGTCGACGGTCCACTCGTCCAGCGCGGTCATCGCCACGATCTGCTGGGCGAGGACGTCGAGAGGGTTGCGCGGATAGCGCAGTTCCTCGATCTCCCCGCTTCTCATCCGTTCGGCCACCACGGCCGTCTGGACCAGGTCACCCCGGTACTTGGGAAAGATCACACCACGTGAGACGGCTCCCACCTGGTGCCCGGCCCTGCCGATCCGCTGCAGGCCGCTCGCCACGCTCGGCGGCGCCCCCACGCAGGCCACCAGGTCCACCGCACCCATGTCGATGCCGAGTTCCAGGCTGGAGGTCGCGACCACGGCGGGCAGTCGCCCGGACTTGAGCGCCTCCTCGATCTGGGAACGCTCCTCCTTCGACACCGACCCGTGGTGGGCCCGTACGACCTCCGGGACGACCCCCTTGGCCGAACCGGCCTGCGCCATCATGGCCGCCGGGGTGGAGAGGGAGGCGGGAGGCCCGGGGAGGTTCTCGGCCCGGTGCGCGGGATCCGCCTCCGTGCCCTCGGCGGCCCGTCGCTCCCACGCCAGCTCGTTGAGGCGGGTGCAGAGCCGTTCGGCCAGCCGCCGTGAGTTGGCGAACACGATCGTGGACCGGTGCCTCCCGATCAGGTCGAACAGCCGCTCCTCCACATGCGGCCAGATCGACCGCCTGGCCGGGGTCTCGGTCAGCCATCGGTCGTCGTCGGAGGCGGGGGAGGTGGGCGGCGTGTCGAGCTCTGTCATGTCCTCGATCGGGACGACCACCTCGACCTCGATCTCCTTACCCGCCGGCGGCTGGACCACGGTCGCCGGACGGGGCCCGCCCAGGAAGGCGGCGACCTCGCTCACCGGCCGTACGGTCGCAGACAGGCCGACGCGCTGTGCGGGCCGGGCCAGGAGGGCGTCGAGCCGCTCCAGACTGAGTGCCAGGTGTGCGCCGCGCTTGGTGGCGGCCACCGCGTGCACCTCGTCGACGATGACCGTCTCCACGCCGCGCAGTGCCTCACGGGCCTGGCTGGTGAGCAGCAGGAACAGCGACTCGGGGGTGGTGATCAGAATGTCGGACGGCCTGGTCGCGAACCGGCGCCGCTCCTCGGCCGAGGTGTCGCCCGAGCGGATCGCCACCGAGATCTCCGGCACCGGCAGGCCGAGCCTTCTCGCGGTCTGCCTCAGCCCGGCCAGCGGCGCCCGGAGGTTGCGCTCGATGTCGACGGCCAGAGCCTTGAGCGGCGACACGTAAAGGACCCGGCACAGCCTCGGCGGCCCCTCGTCCCGTCGGGAACGGCTCCGCCTCCCCCCGGTGCCCGTGCCGCTCGTCATGTCCGGGACGGCGGCGCCCGCCGGGGCGTCCACGATCGTGGTGGTCTCTTTGGCACTTCCGGGGAACCCGGCGTCCTCGCTGGACGGGGGAGACCCGGCGGCCGAGTGCCCGGCCGCCAGCCGGTCGAGCGACCACAGAAAGGCGGCCAGCGTCTTGCCGGAACCCGTGGGGGCGACCACCAGGGTGTTGTCACCCCGGGCGATCGCCGCCCACGCCCCCTCCTGCGCCGCGGTCGGCGCGGCGAAGGCCCCGGTGAACCAGTCCCTGGTCACCCGGGTGAAGTGCCCCAGCGCCCCGTCCGCGCCCGCCGTCTCGCTCATCGCGCCCCCTGCCTCCCGGCTCGGCCGACCAACCGGCCACCGCCCATACTGCACGGTGCCACCGACAGAACCCGTCACCGCCTGCCGCTGACCGGGGCCGCGCATCACCTGCGGATACGTGATCCACCGGCGCCACGGCCAGATCGCCGGGTCTGTACGCCGGAGGCGTTCGAAAGGGCGTCGCCGGCATGGCCCCCGTCCCAGGGGTAGGTTGGCTCCTGTCGTCACTGGCATGCTTTGGCGAACACAGGACGCATTGAGTGGTGAGCTGACGGTGATCATCGACTACCAGGCCATCGAGGCGAAACGCGAGCGGATCAAGGCGGAGCACCTCGGGGAGAACCGTCCGCCGAGCAGCGCGAGAGGGCTGCACCACTTCGCGCTGATCTCCTCAGACGTCGAGACGACGATCAGGTTCTACCAGGACCTGCTGGAGTTCCCCCTCACGGAGATCTTCGAGAACCGCGACTACCGGGGGTCGAACCACTTCTTCTTCGACATCGGCAACGGCAACCTCCTCGCCTTCTTCGACTTCCCGGGGCTGGACCTCGGCCCCTACCGGGAGGTCCTCGGCGGGCTCCACCACGTCGCCGTCTCCGTGGACCCCTCCACCTGGGAGCGCCTGCGAGGCAAGCTGGCGGCGGCGGGCGTGCCGCACCAGGTGGAGAGCGGTACCTCCATCTACTTCACCGACCCGGACGGGGCGCGGGTGGAACTGCTCGCCGACCCCCTCGGCGAGATGTACGGCTCCCGCGTGCTCTGACGGTCCGCGCCGCCCCTCAGCCGCGAGCCGGTCGCCCTCGGTTACGGTTCCCGCGTGCTCCGACGGTCCGCCTTACCTCCGTGGCGGCCCGTACTCCCGCCGATACGCGGCCCCCGCCCCTGCCGGTCCCTGCCGGTCTCTGCCGGTCCCCGTCCCCGGGTCTCCCTTTCACCGGGACCGGGGACCGGGACGCCGCCGACGCGCGGCGTGCCGGGCGCGGGCCGCGGCACGCCGGTGTGGTCCCATACTTGGGGCATGCGCCTGTCGGATTTCTGGAAGCGGATGAAGTTGCACTTCGGCGACCAGTACGCCGAGTCGTGGGCCCATGACTACGTCATCGCCGACCTCGGCGGCCGGACCGTGATCCAGGCGTTGGCCGAGGGGGTCGGGGCGAAGGAGGTCTGGCACGCCGTGTGCGGGGTGACCGACGTCTCTCCCAGGCTCCGCTGAGGAGCGGGCCGGGGGGCGGTCAGGAGGGCTCCTCGGGCGGAGCGAGAAGTCTCTCCACCGAGCCGGCCGCCTGCGCGGGGTCGTCGGCACTCTCCTCGCCGTCCGGCGACCACAGAAACAGCCAGCCGTCCTTGACGGGAGTGGCGAAGACGATGGTCTGCCGGCCGTTGTCCGGATGCCACACCCACAGCACCGGAGCGGCGCCTCCGAGGGTGCGGCTCACCAGCCCTCGTTGTCGCAGTTCGGCGGCCAGGGAGTCGAGATGGACTAGGCGTTGCTGCGTGAACGTGTTGGGCACGTCGGGCACCTCGGGTCGTTTCCCCTCAGGATCACCCCAGGTCAGCCCGGTTACAACAGGCTCAGGACAATTCTCGGAAATGTCGCCTCCCGGATGGGGCCGCGCTCCTCGCGGCCACGGCCCCACGTCTGTGACCGGCCCCGTACGGGAGAGTCCCGCGGTGGATCACGGTTCCTGGAACACGTGATGCCAACGGGCCGCGATCGAACAGTCGTTCGGCTATATTGAACGGGCCGTCACTCCTGGCGTGCCCTCCCGAAATTGTCGGCGGCACCCCGTAGCTTTCTGGCAACCGATCCAACCCGCGACCCTCCAGGGGGGCTCCCATGGCAGCTAACGACCGCGAGAAGGCGCTCGAGACCGCCCTCGCTCAGATCGAGCGGCAGTTCGGCAAGGGCTCCATCATGCGCCTGGGCGACGAGACCCGGGCGCCCATCGAGGTGGTCCCCACCGGCTCCATCGCGCTCGACGTGGCGCTCGGCATCGGGGGCTTCCCACGCGGACGCATCGTCGAGGTCTACGGTCCCGAGTCCTCGGGAAAGACCACGGTCGCCCTGCACGCGGTGGCCAACGCCCAGCGTGGCGGCGGCATCGCCGCGTTCATCGACGCCGAGCACGCGCTCGACCCCGAGTACGCCCAGAAGCTGGGCGTCGACACCGACGCGCTGCTCGTCTCCCAGCCGGACACCGGTGAGCAGGCGCTGGAGATCGCCGACATGCTGATCCGGTCCGGTGCCGTCGACCTGCTGGTCATCGACTCGGTCGCGGCCCTGGTGCCCAAGGCCGAGATCGAGGGTGAGATGGGCGACAGTCACGTCGGCCTCCAGGCGCGCCTGATGTCCCAGGCGCTGCGCAAGGTCGCGGGCGCGCTCAACAACACCGGCACCACCGCGATCTTCATCAACCAGCTCCGCGAGAAGATCGGCGTCATGTTCGGCTCGCCCGAGACCACGACCGGTGGAAAGGCGCTGAAGTTCTACGCCTCGGTCCGTCTCGACATCCGCCGTATCGAGACGCTGAAGGACGGCACCGAGGCGGTCGGCAACCGCACCCGGGTGAAGGTCGTCAAGAACAAGATGGCCCCGCCCTTCCGGGTGGCCGACTTCGACATCCTCTACGGCGTCGGCATCTCCCGCGAGGGTGGCCTGATTGACATGGGTGTGGAGCACGGTTTCGTCCGCAAGTCCGGAGCCTGGTACACCTACGAGGGCGACCAGCTCGGCCAGGGCAAGGAGAACGCGCGAAACTTCCTCAAGAACCACCCGGACATGGCGAACGAGATCGAAAAGAAGATCAAGGAGAAGCTCGGTGTCGGCCCGCGCGTCGACAGCCCGGCCACCCCGCCGCCTGCCGCTCCGGCGACCGCCGCGCCCGGTCGTGGTTCCGGTCCGGCCCCGGCGGCCGCCGCGTCCGGTCGAGGTTCCAAGGCGGCCACTCCCAAGCCGGGTGACGCCTGATCCGGGCTGATCGATGATGATGGGAGCCGACCTCGGTCCGCCCGGTGAGGTCGGGCCGAGAGACTGGGGTGCCTGGCCCGACGAGCCCCGGAGCGGCTCGCCGGGCAGAAGCGGGCGCGGGCGAGGCGAGGGTCTCCCCGCTTCCGAAGGAGAGGCCGCAGGTCCTGCCGGCGGCGAGCCGCGAAGCCGGCGGGGACGTGGCTCCCGGCGTGGTGAGCGCCGCTCCGGGGGCGGTTCTTCGGGCGCCCTTCCTGACGGCCTCCTTCCTGACGGACCGGCCGAGGAACCTCCCGCGAGCCGGGGAGCCGGGGCCGATCCGCAGGCGGTGGCGCGGGCGATCTGCCTGCGGCTGTTGACGATGGCGCCGCGCACCCGAGCCCAGCTCGCGGAGGCGTTGCACAAGCGTGAGGTGCCCCAGGCGGCGGCGGACGCCGTGCTGGAGCGCTTCTCCGAGGTCGGGCTCATCGACGATGAGGCGTTCGCCGCGGCATGGGTGAGCTCTCGCCATGCCGGGCGGGGGCTTGCCAGAAAGGCCCTTGCCTCCGAGCTCCGGCACAGGGGGGTGGACGAGGAGACCGTGAAGGACGCGGTGGAGCAGCTCGACCCCGAGCAGGAGGCGGAGACCGCCCGTCGCCTTGTGCGGCGCAAGCTCTCCTCGACCCGCGGTCTGGACCCTGCGGTCAGGACCCGCAGGCTGGCCGGCATGCTCGCTCGGAAGGGATACGGTCCTGGCCTGGCGTTTCGCGTCATCCGCGAAGCGCTGGAGGATGATGAGGCAGAAACAGCGCCATTCACGGAAGATTCGGGCTATCCCCTCGACTAGCTCAAAGCAGCCTGACGCCAGGTCTTTGCTTGCTCGTTACCTCTCTGACGCTTAATCTCAACGGCAGTGAGGAGTTACTCCGCGCAGTGCGGATTGTCATAGCGGTGTATACGGACAAACAGGCTCGGCGGATGAGGGCGGGAGAGCGGGCCGGCGCGAAAAGCCGGTAAGTGATCCCTCTGGGTTCACTTCTGTCCCGGCAGCGCCGTCTCTTGAGCTTTCCGTGCCGTGCGTGTGACCCCTCGTGTGCTTGATATTTGCGACGCGAGGAAGGTGAGGCGCGCATGGATCCGGTCGTGGTCGTCATATTGGCAGTGGCGGTTGTGGCTCTTGCCATGATGACGGCCGTGCTGGTCGTGTTGCTGCGTCGCATCGGAGGAGCCGGGCCGAAGGGCCTCACCCCGGAGCAGGAGGCCGAGGTTTCGGCCCAGTTGGAGGAGGCCAGGCGTGAGGCCGCCGGTATCCGGGCGAAGGCCCAGGACGACGCCGGAGAGCTGCTGCGCAGATCGGAGGCGGCGGTCGAGGCGGCGGCCGAGATGCGCAAGGAGGTCGAGGCCGAGGGCAAGGTGCTGAAATACGAGCTCAAGGAACTCCGGGCAGACCTCGAACGCAGGGAGAACCGGCTGGCCGAGCGGGAGGAGCGCCTCGACGATGAGGCCAGGCGCCAGGCCGACCGGGCCCGCAAGCTCGCCGAGACGGAGACCGAGCTGGCCGATCGCCGCGAGGATCTCGAACGGGTGGCCGAGGAGCGCAAGGCCATCCTGGAGCGCGTGTCCGGGCTCACCGGCGACCAGGCCAGAGCCGAACTGGTCCGGGAGATCGAGAACCAGGCCAAGCGCGAGGCCGCCCTGATCGTCAGGGAGATCGAGAGCGAGGCGCGCAAAGAGGGCGAGAAGCGCGCCACCAAGATCGTTACGCTGGCGGTCCAGCGGGTGGCCACCGAGCAGACCGCCGAGTCCGTCGTGAGCGTCCTGCACCTGCCGGGTGACGAGATGAAGGGGCGCATCATCGGCCGCGAGGGCCGTAACATCCGCGCCTTCGAGTCGACCACCGGAGTCAACCTGATCATCGATGACACGCCGGAAGCCGTGTTGCTGTCGTGCTTCGACCCGGTCCGTCGCGAGACCGCGCGGCTGACCCTGGAGAAACTCGTCCTCGACGGCCGCATCCATCCGCAGCGCATCGAGGAGGCCCACGAGCGCAGCAAGGCCGAGGTTCAGGAGCTGTGCGTGCGGGCGGGGGAGGACGCCCTGGTGGAGCTCGCCATCACCGACATGCACCCCGAGCTGGTCACCCTCCTCGGCCAGCTCCGCTACCGCACCTCCTACGGTCAGAACGTGCTCGGCCACCTCATCGAGTCCGCCCACATCGCCGGCATCATGGCAGCCGAGCTGCGGCTCGACACGACGCTGCTCAAGCGCTGCACGCTCCTGCACGACATCGGCAAGGCCCTCACCCACGAGGTCGAGGGCAGCCACGCGCTCATCGGCGCCGAGATCGCCAGGCGGTACGGCGAGCACGAGGACGTGGTCCACGCCATCGAGGCCCACCACAACGAGGTCGAGGTCAAGACCGTCGAGGCCGTCCTCACCCAGGCCGCCGACGCGATCAGCGGCGGCCGTCCGGGCGCACGCCGAGAGTCGCTGGAGGCCTATGTCAAGCGGCTGGAGCGTCTGGAGGAGATCGCCACCTCCTACGAGGGGGTCGAGAAGGTCTTCGCCATGCAGGCGGGCCGTGAGATCAGGGTCATGGTCAAGCCGGGCGCGGTCGACGACATCCAGGCTCAGGTGATCGCCCGCGACGTCGCCAAGCAGATCGAGGAGGAGCTCACCTACCCCGGTCAGATCCGCATCACGGTCGTCCGTGAGTCCCGGGCCACCGAGTTCGCCCGCTGACCGGCCCGGCACTCGAAAGGTCGTCCGCCGGACGGACACTCGTGCCGGGAGCGAGAAGCCGCGGCTGAGCGTTCAGACGTGGAAGATCTGCTGGTAGAAGGCCAGTTCGGTGGCCAGTGCCGCGCTGCGGGTCTCGGCGCGGCGGAAGCCGTGGGCCTCGCCCTCGAACGTGAGATAGGTACAGGGAATGCCGCGCTCGGCCAGAGCGTCGACGAAGGCCTGTGACTGCTCGGGGGGAACCACGGGGTCGGAGAGACCCTGCAGGAGCAGCATCGGGCAGCTCACCCCCGCCACCTGGCCGAGAGGCTCGCGTGAGGCGTACAGAACGGGATTTTCCGGACCGATCAGCCATTCGATGTAGCGCGACTCGAAGTCGTGGGTGGTCGCGCTGAACGTGGCGAGCGAGCTTATGCCGTAGTAGGAGACGCCCCCGGCGAACGCGTCGGACGTACAACAGGCCGCCATGACCGTCCAGCCGCCCGCGCTGCCGCCCCGGATCGCGATCCGCGCCGGGTCGGCCAGCCCCTCCGCGGCCAGCCATTCGGCCGTGGCGATCGAGTCCTCGACATCGACCACGCCCCACTGGCCGCGCAGCCGCTCGCGGTAGGCACGGCCGTAGCCGGTGGAACCGCCGTAGTTGACGTCGATCACCCCGATGCCCCTGCTGGTGAAGAACGCCTTCTCCAGGTCGAGCGCTCCGGCGCTGTGCCCGGTCGGCCCGCCGTGCACGAACACGACGTACGGCGGGGGGCCCTCGCCGCGTGCCAGGGGGTTGGACGGCGGATAGAGGAACGCGTGCACCTCGCGCCCGAACCGGCTCTCGAACTCCACGGTTCTGGAGAGCGGCAGGTAGGCGGTGTCGGGCAGTTCGTTGATATCCCTGCGCAGCTCCCGCGCGCTGCCGGTCACCGTGTCGACCCGGACGATCGAGCGGGACAGCGCTGGGCCGTACCCGATACCGACCAGGGCGTGCCCGTCGGTGGCCAGCACCGGATCCCAGCCGTCGTAGGGCACGTCCAGGTCGCTCAGCAGGCCGCTGTCCGGGTCGAAGACGCCCAGCCGCAGACCGCCCAGCCCATGCAGGACCGCGAGGCTGCCGTCGGCCATCGGCGCGTACGGTGTCGCACCGAGCTGCCACAGCGGGCCCGCGAACTCCTCCTCCATCGGGTAGAGCGCCCGGGTCGCGGTGCCGTATATCCCGACCAGGTAGAGATTCCACCAGCCCGACCAGTCGGAGATCGTGTAGAGGTGTCGCTCGTCACGCCACTGCGGGGCGAGCACCGACTCGGAGGTGCCCCCCTTGACCTTCCAGGAGGTGCCGTCGGCCAGCCGGCAGACCCGCAGCTCGGTGCCGTTCCACGGCATCTGGGGATGGTTCCAGCAGATGAAGGCCAGGTGCTCGCCGTCGGGGGAGATGGTGGGAGAGGCGTAGAAATCATGCCCGCTGATCCGTTCACGGGGCTCGACCTCACCGGAGAGAGGGATCGACACGATCGACCGGCTCACCTCGCCGTCGTCGTGCCGCTCCCTGACGCACCAGATCTGACCGTCGTGGACGAGGAGGTCCGCGTAACGCAGGGCGGCAGGGTGCTTGGGCTCGGGGGTGAGCGGCCGGGGCTCGCCGCCGGTGGGCAGCAGGTAGAGCCGCTGGTCTGTGAAGTTCGTGAACACCAGGCCCCCGCCGGGCAGCACCGCGTACGACCGCCCGCCGTACTCGTGGACCCTGGTCCTGGCGCTCCACGGCGCGCTCAGCAACTCGCGCCGTGTGCCGTCCGCGCTCTGGTGCACGATGGTGGTCCGCCCGCCCTCGGCGGGACGGTCTTCGGTCCACCAGACCTCCTCGCCGAGCACTGTCGGGAACCCGAGGCGCAGCCCGGAGCGGGCGACGTCGGAAGTGGAGATCGGCGAGGGCCAGGTGGCGTACGGCAGGATGGCCTGCTCGGGGGACATGGCGCAATCCTGCCCGATAACCCGCCCCGTGTCGCCGGTATCACGCTCGCGTCACCAGAGATATGCCGCCGAGGGGCGGCACGGGCCGCAGGATCGGGGGGAATGAGGGGGGTAGAGGTAGTTGATCCGACCTCTCCCACAGGCCGGGTTTCACCGCCGGTGGGACCCTCACCTGCCTCGGAGCGCCCGGCCACCCGGTCGGGGGCCCGGTATGGGAAGAGGGCGGCCACCGGATCCGGTGACCGCCCTCGACCGCTGTGGTTGCTAGGGCGCCGGATTTCCCAGGCCGCCCTCGACCGCGGTCGGTGAGTCGGGCCGGGCGATCGGCTGGGCCGCCGTCTTCCTGCTGCGACGGCTCCGCATCTCCAGCCAGGTGGCGACGGTGCCCACCAGCACGTTGATGATGATGTAGATGATCGCGATGACGATCACCGCGGGAATGATGTTGTTGAAGTTGGAGGGCAGCACGCGCGCCCCCGCGTTCAGCAGGTCCTCGAACGACACGATGAAGCCCAGGGCGGTGTCCTTCAGCAACACCACCAGCTGCGCGACGATCGCCGGCATCATCACGGTGACCGCCTGCGGCAGCAGGATCATCCGCATCACCTGACCGGGACGCAGGCCGACCGCCAGCGCGGCCTCCCGTTGTCCCCGGGGGATCGACAGGATGCCCGCCCGCACGATCTCCGCCAGCACCGAGCCGTTGTACAGGACCAGGCCGACGACCACCGCGGCGAACGGGGTCACGGTGAGCCCGAAGACCGCGCTCCCGCCGAACATCACCGCGAAGATCATGATCAGCAACGGGATCGCCCTGAAGAACTCGACCACCGCACCCGCCGCGAGGCGGATCCAGGCCCGTTCCGAGAGCCGGCCGATGCCGAAGACGAAGCCGAACGGCACTGCGATCACGGCGGCGACCGCGGCCGCGCTGAGCGTGTTCAGCAGGCCGGGCAGGATCAGGTTGAGCCACACGTCGCCGCGCAGGAACGGCGTCCACATCTCGGCGCTGAGCTGGTTCTTCTCGTCGAGCTTGGTCACCATCACGTACACCGCGAACAGCGCGGCGACGATGACCAGCACGGTGAGCACGTTGTTGCGGATCCTGGCCTTGGGGCCGGGAATGTCGTACAGGACGCTGACGCGCTCGGAGCTCTCGGCGCGCCCGCGCGCCGGGCGCCGGGCGGGCTCGGTGGTCACCGCGGTCATCGGACCACCGCCAGACGCTTGGCCAGCCAGCCGAACAGCAGTCCGGTCGGCAGGGTGAGGATCAGGAAGCCCAGCGCGAACCCGGCGAAGATCTGCACGACCGCGTCGCCGTGCGCCTCGAAGAGCGTCTTCATCGTCAGGGACGCCTCTCCGACCCCGATGGCGGCGGCGATCGTGGTGTTCTTGGTCAGCGCGATCAGGATGCTGCCCAGCGGGGCGATCACCGCGCGGAACGCCTGGGGCAGCACGATCAGCCTCAGGTTCTGGCCGAAGGTGAGCCCGATGGCGCGGGCCGCCTCGGCCTGGCCGACCGGCACCGTGTTGATCCCTGCCCTGATCGCCTCGCAGACGAACGCCGCGGTGTAGGCGGACAGGCCGATGATGGAGAGCCACATGTAGTTGGTGGACAAACTCGTGGAGAACGAGACATCCAGCACCAGTCCGAGGCCCAGCCCGCAGAACACGATCACCAGGGTCAGCGGGGTGTTCCGCAGCACGTTCACGTACGTCGTGCCGATTCCGCGCAGCACAGGTAACGGGCTGACCCGCATCCCCGCGAGGATCGTCCCGAGCACCAGCGCCACCAGCCCACTGGCGAGGGTCAGCCGGATCGTCAGCCAGAAAGCGTCCAGAATGACCGGGAATTCATCGAAGAGTGCCTGCACTCGTCCCTCCAGTGGTCACCGGCCGGGGCGTTCGCGCGCCCCGGCCGAGGTGTGACCGGTCAGTAGCGATCGACAGCCGGCGGGGTGGTGAAGAACTTCCCGAACTCACCGAAGTTGGCGTCGACGGCCTTCTTCCAGCTACCGTCCTTGAACATCTTCTCCACCGCCGCGTTGACCTTCTCGCGGGTCTCCTTGTCCTCCAGCTTCAGGCCGATGCCGTACTTCTCCTCGGAGAAGGGCTGGCCGACGAGGCGGAACTTGCCGGGGGACTGGGCGGCGAAGCCGGCCAGGATCGTCGCGTCCGTGGAGATCGCGTCAACCTGCTTGTTCTCCAGCAGGGGCAGGCAGGCACCGTAGCCCTGCTGCTCGGTGAGGAACTGGCTCTTCCACTCGTCGCCGAACTTCTCCACCAGGCGCGCGGGAGAGGACGAGCCCTGGGCGCCGCAGACCTTCTTGGTCTTGAGGTCCTCGACGCTGTTGATCGTGGTGTCGTCCGCCCGGGTCAGGATGTCCTGGCCGGTGACCAGGTACGGGCCGGCGAAGGAGACCTTCTTCTTGCGGTCGTCGGTGATCGAGTAGGTCGCGATCACCGCGTTGACCTGGCCCTGCTGGATGAAGGACTCGCGGTTGGCCGAGATGGCCTCCTTGAACTCAATCTTGTCGTCGGCGTAGCCGAGTTCCTTGGCGACATACCTGGCCACGTCGACGTCGAACCCCTTGAAGGAGCCGTCGGGCTGCTTCTGCCCGAGTCCGGGCTGGTCGACCTTGATACCCACGACGAACTTGTCGCTTCCACTGCCGCCGTCACCGCACGCGGTCAGGCCGGCCACCGCCGCGGCGGCTGCGATCACCACGGCTCCAATACGACGTACACGCATTCTTGCTACCTCGTCTTTCGTCAGGGTTGAGCAGAGCCGTCAGTGAGTGAGGATCTTGGAAAGGAAGTCCTTGGCCCGATCGGTCCGGGCGTTGGTGAAGAACTCCTCGGGGGTGTTCTCCTCCACGACCTGGCCCTCGGCCATGAAGACCACGCGGTCGGCCGCGCGGCGGGCGAAGCCCATCTCGTGGGTGACGACCATCATCGTCATGCCCTCCTGGGCAAGGCTGATCATGACGTCGAGCACCTCCTGGACCATCTCGGGGTCCAGCGCCGAGGTCGGCTCGTCGAACAGGATCATCTTGGGGTCCATGGCCAGGGCGCGGGCGATGGCCACGCGCTGCTGCTGGCCTCCGGAGAGCTGCGCGGGGTATTTCGACGCCTGCGCGCCGATGCCCACCCGCTCCAGCAGTTCCATGCCCCGCCGCTCGGCGTCGGCCTTGGCGATGCCGCGGACCTTGATCGGCCCGAGCGTGACGTTCTCCAGGATCGTCTTGTGGGCGAACAGGTTGAAGGACTGGAACACCATCCCGACCTCGGACCTGAGCTTGGCCAGAGCCTTGCCCTCGACGGCGAGCGGCTGGGAGTCGAAGGTGATCGTCCCCTGGTCGATCGCCTCCAGCCGGTTGATCGTCCGGCAGAGGGTCGACTTGCCGCCCCCCGAGGGGCCGATGACGACGAGGACCTCGCCACGGGAGATCGTCAGGTTGATGTCCCGAAGGACGTGCAGGCTGCCGAAGTGCTTGTTGACGCCTTCGAGCACCACCAGAGGAGTCTTGTCCCCGTTCTCCGTCATGGTGGATAACGTAATTCTGTAAAGGGCACCCCGTGCTAACCCTGCGGTACCGATCAGATCACGGCCTACCTACCTCCCGGCCATCAACACGGAGTGACCCGACCGTCACCCCGGGTCCGACGGGTTCCGGGCCGTACTCGAAGGTCCGGCGGAGCGCCTACCCTTGTCTTGAGATGACTGCCACCGTGGAGAGCGCCCGCACGTACGAGGTCCGTACCTATGGGTGCCAGATGAACGTGCACGACTCCGAGCGCCTGTCAGGCCTGCTGGAAGACGCCGGATACGTTCCGGCCGCCCAGGGGGAGACGGCCGACGTGGTCGTGTTCAACACCTGTGCCGTACGGGAGAACGCCGACAACAAGCTTTACGGCAATCTCGGGCACCTGCGCCCCTCGAAGATCGGCAATCCCGGCATGCAGATCGCCGTGGGCGGCTGCCTTGCGCAGAAGGACCAGGGAGAGATCGTCCGCAGGGCGCCCTGGGTGGACGTGGTGTTCGGCACCCACAACATCGGCTCGCTGCCGGTGCTGCTCGAGCGTGCCCGCGTCCAGCAGGAGGCCCAGGTCGAGATCAAGGAATCCCTGGAGACCTTCCCGAGCACGTTGCCGACCAAGCGTGAGTCCGCCTACGCCGCCTGGGTGTCGGTCTCCGTGGGCTGCAACAACACCTGCACGTTCTGTATCGTGCCCGCCCTGCGCGGCAAGGAGAAGGACCGTCGCCCCGGCGACGTGCTCAACGAGGTCCGCACCCTGGTCGACCAGGGCGTGCTGGAGATCACCCTCCTCGGCCAGAACGTCAACACCTACGGTGTGGAGTTCGGAGACAGGTTCGCCTTCGGCAAGCTGCTGCGGGCCTGCGGTGAGATCGAGGGGCTGGAGCGGGTCCGCTTCACCAGCCCGCACCCGGCGGCGTTCACCGACGACGTCATCGCGGCCATGGCCGAGACGCCCAATGTGATGCACCAGCTCCACATGCCGCTGCAGTCGGGCTCCGACCGGATCCTCAAGGCGATGCGCCGCTCCTACCGGGCCGAGCGCTACCTCGGCATCATCGAGCGGGTCCGCGCCGCCATGCCCGACGCGGCCATCTCCACGGACATCATCGTGGGCTTCCCCGGCGAGACCGAGGAGGACTTCCAGGGCACCCTCGACGTGGTGCGCGAGTCGCGGTTCGCCAACGCCTTCACCTTCCAGTACTCCATCAGGCCGGGCACCCCTGCCGCCACCATGGACCAGCAGATCCCCAAGGAGATCGTGCAGGAGCGCTACGAGCGACTCGTCGCCCTGCAGACCGAGATCTCCTGGGCGGAGAACAAGGAGCAGGTCGGCCGGACCCTCGACGTGCTGGTGGCCGAGGGCGAGGGCCGCAAGGACGAGGCGACCAGGCGCATGTCGGGGCGGGCCCCCGACAACCGCCTGGTGCACTTCACCCCGGGGGCGGAGGTCCCGCGCCCCGGCGACGTGGTGAGCGCCGAGGTCACCTACGCGGCGCCGCACCACCTGGTGGCCGACGGCCCCGCCCTGAGGCTCCGCCGTACCCGCGCGGGCGATGCCTGGGAGGCCCGCCAGGGCGCCCCGGCGGGCTCCGGCTCCGGTGTCATGCTCGGCATGCCCTCGATCGGCCGCCCGGCTCCGCTCCCGGACACCTCGGGCTGCTCCGTCTCCTGAGGTCCCGTCTCCTGAGGTCCCGCGCGAGGCTTCGGGTACGCCTCCGCTGAGATTTTTCCGGGTGGTTCCTCCCCGGGACGCCCCTTTCGAGGTGGCGGTCCCGGGGGTCGTACGCTCATGATCGAATAGTTGGAATCCCCTGCGGGAGCGGGGATTGCGGCGCCGTCACCTTCCCTGCCAGGACATATGCCGACGACGACGCCACGTGTCCTTTAAGAGACGATATTTCGTGATTCATTTGTGATTGGTGTGCGAGCATTTCCCCGCTGTGGCTACTGTGGTTCGGCACCCTTCGGAAACCGAGGAGGTTTCCCCCCCGAGAACCGCAGGGAGTTTTCCCCATGCCTGTCCCTCACTCTCCGGGCAATCCCGGAGAAACAGAGATCCTCGCCGGTCCCACCGGTGAGCCCGGCAAGCCACGCAGGTCACAGCGGAGGAGCGGCCCGGCCATAGCCGTCTTCTCCGTCCTCGCCGCCGCCATCCTGGGCGGAGGCGCCGTCTTCGCCTTCGTGAACGGCGACCAGAACGACCCTGGAGCGCCGCCGCCAAAGGCGCCGGAGAGTGCCCAGGAGGCCGCTCAGAACCCCGAGCCTGACCAGAACGCGCCGCAGGAGGAGAAGCAGAAGCCAGAGAAGGAGTCGGGCACCGCCTCCGGCGGCGATGACACCTCCACCGGAGACGCGGATACCGACGCGGGCGCGGGCGCGGGCACGGGCGCCGACCGGCCGAGCCGGAGCGAGTCGGGAGCCGATCCGGCCGCGGGGAAACCCGCGGCGGACAAGCCGTCCCCGCAACAGAGCGGTCCCCGGAAACCACAGGAGGTTCCGGACGACCCCCGCGCCGACGGCGCCACCGGCTACGTACACCCCCAGGGGCCGAGCGGCGGCTGACAGCCTTACCTCCTGCTCCTGAACGGCTTTCAGTCATGAGCGGGACGCCGGGGCGCGCCGAGAGAGTCACCGTGCCCCGGCGCTCTTTCCCGGGGGCGGCTCCCCGGGAGGACTCGGTTAGTCTGGCCGGGTGCTTGTCGCCGCGGCCGTGTGCCCGCATCCTCCGCTGCTGCTCCCCGAACTGGCCGGAGCGGCGGCTGTGGAACTCGACGATCTCCGGGCGGCCTGCGCGGCCGCGCTCGGCGCGTTGCGCGATGCCGACGCTGACGCGATCGTGGTGGTCGGTGGCGCGGACCGGACCGCCACGTACGGCGCGGACGCCGCGGGAGGCCTCGCTCCCTGGGGCGTCGACGTGCGAAGCGGCGAGGGGGAGCCCGTCCTGCCGCTGTCGCTGTCGGTCGGCCGCTGGCTCCTCGACCGGGAGCACCTGACCGCCTCGGCATTCCACGCGATCTCCTTCGACGCGCCCCCGGCGGAGTGCGCGGCCCTGGGCGAGCGGCTGGCGGCCACGGCCGATCGCGTGGCGATGCTCGTCATGGCCGACGGCTCGGCCTGCCTCACCGAGAAGTCCCCCGGTTATCTGGACTCGCGCGCCGAGCCGTACAACAGGGCGATCGCCCTGGCGCTGGCCCGCGCCGAGATCCCGCCGCTCGACCCCGGGGAGGCCGCCGAACTGTGGGTCGCCGGCCGTGCGGCCCTGCAGGTCCTGGGCGGCTGCGGCGGCACCCTGCGCGGAGAACTCCTCTATGACGACGCGCCCTACGGCGTCGGCTACTTCGCCGCCCGCTGGACGGAACGGACGGCCCCGCCGAGGGACTGACGCGTGAGATGGCAACGAACAGGTAGGCCGCAGTGGTCACGGCGACGGATGGGCGCCGTGCCCGAGGTGACGGGAGTACGAGGTCGATGGCGGGAACCGTGGCGTTCGGAAGTGTCGCGACGCAGCTGGGGGACATGGCCGTCGCGGTGACCGAGGAGGGTGTGGCGAGCGTGGGCTGGGGCGACCCGGTGGCGTTCAGGGCCCGTGCGCTTGAGCGGCTGAGGCTGGACGAGGTGGACGATCCCGGCAGGACGGCCGGGGTGGTCGCCGAGTTGGGCGACTACTACGCGGGCAGGCTGAAGGTCTTCGGCGTGCCGGTGGACTGGCGGTTGACCTCGCCGGTGCAGCGCAGGGTGCTCGGCACGCTGTACGAAACGGTGCCGTATGGCAAGGCGGTGACCTACGGAGAGCTGGCGGCCCGGAGCGGGACCGGCGTTCCGGCGCGGGCCATCGGGTCGATCATGGGAGCCAACCCGATCCCTGTCATCGTGCCGTGCCACCGGGTGGTCGCCGGAAACGGCCTCGGCGGGTTCAGCGGGGGCGAAGGCGTGGAGTCGAAGCGATGGCTGCTGACCCTGGAGGGCTATCTGCAGCCGACGCTCGATTGGGACTGACCGGGATCGGGATCCGCTCCGTCGTGCGGCCGGTGTCTAAGGGCCGTAGCGCGGAGGTGTGTCGGGCCGGCCGGTCTGACCGGGGTCGGGCGCGGCACCGCTCTGGTCGGCGCCCGGTGTGGTGCCCGGCTGATTGTCGATCTTGTCGGCCATCTCCCTGGCCTTCTGCGCGGCGCTGCTGATCTGCTGGTCGTGCTTCCCTCCGGTCTTCTCCCTGGCGATCTGCTCCGCCTTGTCGATGCCCTTCTTGACGAGCTCCTCGGTCTTGGCATCGCCGCCCAGCATGTTCTTGACCTTGTCGAAGATGGACATGATGTGTCCCCCAATCCCGATGCGCCGGATGCATCGCCTCTCCCCCATACCCAGCGAGTTGGCAGAATTACCTCCGTGCCTCAACTACCCGTCATAGCCGTCGTCGGCCCGACCGCCGCCGGAAAGTCCGATCTGGCCGTGGATCTCGCCCTCGAACTGGGGGGCGAGGTGATAAACACCGACTCGATGCAGCTTTACCAAGGTATGGACATCGGGACGGCGAAACTCTCCATGGGGGAGCGGCGGGGGGTTCCCCACCACCTGCTGGACGTCTGGGACGTGACCAGAACCGCCAGCGTGGCCGAGTACCAGTCGCTGGTCCGGCCGCTGATCGACAACCTGCGTGCCAAGGAGGTGGTGCCGATCCTGGTGGGCGGGTCCGGGCTGTACGTGCGGGCCGCCCTGGACGACCTGGAGTTCCCCGGTACCGACCCGCGGGTCCGTGCCCTGCTGGAGGCCGAGCTCGACCTGCACGGCCCCGCCCCGCTGTACGAGCGGCTCCGCGAGCGCGACCCCAAGGCGGCCGAGACGATCCTGCCGAGCAACGGCCGCAGGATCGTCCGCGCACTGGAGGTCATCGAGATCTCCGGGCGGCCGTTCTCGGCCACGATGCCGTCGTACGACGCCGTCTACGACAGCGTTCAGCTGGGGGTGGAGGTGCCGAGGGCGGTGCTGGACGCCCGGGTCGAGGCGCGGGTCGAGCGCATGTGGCGGGCCGGGCTGGTGGACGAGGTCAGGGAACTCGCCGCGCATGGGCTCGCCGGAGGCCGCACGGCCAGTCGCGCCCTCGGGTACGCGCAGGTGCTGCGCTTCCTCGGCGGTGAGTGCACCGAGGAGGAGGCGAAGGAGGAGACGGTACGGGCGACGCGCAGGTTCGTCCGCCGCCAGGAGTCGTGGTTCCGCCGCGACCCCCGGGTGATCTGGCTCCCCCAGCAGGAACCCGATCTGCTGGGACGGGCGCTCGCCGCGATCCGCGGCTGACCGCGCCGAACCGGCCTGACCCGCCGGCCGGCGATCCGGTGGTTCCCGGGCCGACGCGCCGCGGGATGGGCCGTTCCCCGAGGCGATGGGGCGGACGCGGGCCTGGATAGAGTTGGGGCATGCGATTCGCGAAGGGGCACGGCACCGAGAACGACTTCGTCATCCTTCCAGACCCGGACGGTGAGCTGGAGTTGCCCGCGACACTCGTGGCGGCGGTGTGCGACCGGCGCGCCGGGATCGGCGCGGACGGCGTGCTGCGGGTGACGCGGACGAAGCTCAGCCCGGAGGTGTCCGGCCAGGCCGGCGAGGCCGAGTGGTTCATGGACTACCGCAATGCCGACGGCGGCATCGCCGAGATGTGCGGCAACGGGGTGCGGGTCTTCGCCCGTTACCTGGTCGACGAGGGGCTCGCCGCGCCCGGGGAGTTCGGCGTCGCGACACGCGGGGGGGTCAGGCGCGTACGGCTGGCGGAGACGGGTGACGTGACCGTCGACATGGGCCCGCCCCGGGTGCTGGGGTCGAGCCGCGCGATCGTCGCGGGCCACGAGTACGAAGGCGTCCACGTCGACATGGGAAACCCCCACCTGGCCTGCGTCATCGGCGACCCGGTGGCCCAGCTCGACCTGAGCCACCAGCCCGCGTTCGACCCCGAGGTGTTCCCCTCCGGAGTCAACATCGAGTTGCTCAATCCGGTGGGTCCGCGCCGGGTCGTCATGCGGGTCTTCGAGCGCGGGTCCGGTGAGACGCGCTCCTGCGGCACCGGCGCGGTCGCCTCGGCCGTGGCAGCCGCGCGACTGGCCGGGGAGACCACTGGCACCTGGGCGGTCGAGGTGCTCGGCGGCACCGTCACCGTCACCCTGGACGAGCGGACCAGCTATCTGGCGGGGCCCGCCGTCCTGGTCGCGTCCGGTGAGATCACGCTCTGACCCGCGCGGCACCGTCGCGGATGCGCCGGACCCGGCGAGGTCACCCCGAACGGGACGAGCGGGTCTTTCGCCACCCGTGCGGCACCGTCGCGGGTACGCCGGGGCCGGTGCGGTCACGCGCCAAGCCGTGCGGGTGGGAGCCGTGACGCCGTCCCTCCGGACCCTGCGGGATCGCCAAGTCGTTTGGGGCATGCTTCCCGACCTGGCAGACTGACGTCTCATGGACGTGGACATCTGGGCCTGGGTGGGCGACACCCAGCGGCAACTGCACGAAGCAGGTAACACCGGTCTGGCTATGGCGATCGGAGATGTGCCCGCGCAGGCGCTGGAAGGCCGATACGCGCAGCTCGACGTGCTCGCGCCCGCGATCGCGCAGCAGGCGGAGAACCTGCAGATGCCCTGGCTGGAGTTCTACGCCCGCTACTGGCATCTGATCGGCCGTATCGGCGACCGCGCGCAGGGGGCGGTCGCGATCGCCGACGCCGAGGCGCTGGTCGAGTTCACCAGGCGCGAGGACGTCCGCGAATGCCCGGCCGCACCCGGTGCGGTCGTGGCGCTGGCCCTCGCCCAGGCGAACGCCGACGGCCCCGGTTACGCCGCCGAGCGGCTGGCCGCGCTCTCGGCACTGGAGGTCGAGCCCGACTCGCTGGCCTTCGCCTCCGTCGCCGAGCACTATGTCGCGGCGCTCCTCGACGCGGGGCGCGTGGAGGAGGCCGTCTCCCACGCCGAGACCGCGGTGGCGGCGCTGGGCGGCGCGGGCCGCGAGGCGAGCTGGGAGCTGGGGGCGGCCTCGGCCCGCGCGCTGTTCGCCGCGGGCCGCACCGAGGACGCGCTCACCGCGCTCGACGCCGCGGCCGATTTCAAGCCGGACGACCCGGTGGCCAAGGAATATCGCGAGGGAGTGCTCCGTGCGCTCGTGCTCGCGACCCTCGACCGCGTGCAGGAGTCCGTCGACGCCCTGCCCGATCTCGACGTGGTCGGCGAGCACCCCCGAGCCTGGGTCGAGTGGTCGTACGCCATTCGCGCGCTCGCCGGATCGGCGCAGATCACCAACACCTGGCAGCTGGGCCGGGTGCTCAAGCAGTGGATCGACTACTTCGCGATGATGGGCGGCTACCGCGCCCGGGTCGAGCTGGCGCTCGTCGCCGGGCAACTGGCGGTCGCCCGTCAGGGAATCTGGCAGGCGCGTCTCCTGGCCGACCTGGCGGAGTCGGCGGCGGGAGAGCTCAGGAACTCAGGTGACGTCGCCGAGCGGATCGCCGCACTGCGCGCCGCCATCGACGAGGCCACCGCGCTTCCTGCCCCGGTCACCGAGGACGAGCTGGTCGGCTCCTTCGACGCCGCCGACGGCTTCAACGCCGACCCGGAGCGCTGGGTGGGCTGGCTGGCCCCGCTGTCCGGCCGCGACGTGGAGGCCACCCGGCGCCACACCACCACGCTGGGCTTCCTCGGCTACCCGGCGAAGGGCGCCGACATCTACTGGACCCTGCTGGTCGAGTCCGGCGACATCGAGAACGCCGACCCGCAGGACTCCGCCTACCTCAGCAGCCTGCTGATCGAGGCCCGTCAGGACGAGCGTCTGGAGCAGATGGCCGAGCGGCTGCCCGCCGCGCAGCGCCACATGGCCCTGGGGCGCCTGCACACCGCGCGGGAGCGCTGGGAGCAGGCGGCGGCCGAGGGAGAGGCGGCGGTCGCCGCCGGCGGCGGTATCGACGCGGCCAGGCTGTGGTCGGCCGCGGTGCAGCAGCTCGGCGACAACGCCAAGGGGGCGGGCATCCTGCGCGATCTCCTCGACTCCGAGGAGATCGAGCATCAGGACCTGTGGAGGATGGTCGTCATGGCGACGGCCGCCGAGGACTGGGAGACCGTCCGTCTGGGCGCCGCCAGGATCGGGATTCCGCTGCAGTCGAGCGAGGGACCGATCGAGGAGGAGATGGGCCTGGTGCGCATCATCCTCCCCGCCCCCGACGGCAGCCAGCGTCAGGTCCTGAGCGTGCGCACGGGCCCCGCGACGGCGCGCCTGGCCATTCCCCAGCCTCCCGGCATGGAGTACAACGCCGGTGACCTGGTCGTCTTCGAGCCGCAGTTGCTGGAGCCGATTCCGGAGGACGCCGAGGAGCAGGAGAAGTTCGTCCCGCCCTTCGCCGCGGTGAGCATGCTCCGCCCCGGTGGTTACACCAGCTGGTTCTTCGACGGTGCCGCGCCCAGCCAGGCCGACTGGACGGAGTTCAACGAGGTCATGGCCGAGCGCGGCTGGCCGATGTGGGTCTACAGCGACGACAACTACACCGTGACCCACCCGACCACGGGTGAGCCGCTGCCCGGCGTGTTCGGCTGGATCGCGGTCCCGCCGGACATCAGCCCGGTCGAGGTCGACGCGCTCCTGGACGACGCCACCGAGCGCTGGGTGCACCCGCTAGCCTGGCTCGATCTGGCCAAGGCCGTCGATGTCGAGGTGGAGCGGCACGAGCGGATCACCAAGGAGTACGGCCTGTAGGGCGGGTCGCCACGGGCCGCGCCCGAAGCCCGCGGCGCCGCTCGGAGCCCTTGAGCCCGGAACACCGCACCGCCCGTGAGGAAGCCCCTCACGGGCGGTGCTTTTCTTGGTCATTAGAATCTAGTTCGGCATGCGGGTTGGAGTGGGGAGGATCAGATGCTGGACCGATTCCGGCTGGACGGCAAGGTCGCGATCGTCACCGGGGCGTCCTCGGGGCTCGGCGTCGCGTTCGCCAGGGGCCTGGCCGAGGCGGGTGCGGACATCGTGATCGGCGCTCGCAGGAAGGACCGTCTTGAGGAGACCCGCGCCCTGGTCGAGGAGACCGGCAGGCGATGCGTGGCCCTCGTCACCGACGTGGCCAAGCCCGAGGACTGCCAGGCCCTGGCCGAAGCCGCGGTCGGCGAACTGGGTGCGGTGGACATCCTGATCAACAATGCGGGGACGGGCACCGCGGTCCCGGCGCTGAGGGAGACGCCCGAGCAGTTCCGGCAGGTGGTGGAGGTCAACCTGTACGGCACCTACTGGATGGCGCAGGCCTGCGCCAGGGTCATGAAGCCCGGCTCCTCGATCGTCAATATCGGCAGCATCCTGGGCGAGACGACCGCCGGGCTGCCGCAGGCCGCTTACAGTGCTTCCAAGGCGGGGGTCGTCGGTCTCACCCGTGACCTCGCCCAGCAGTGGACGGGACGTCGCGGCATCCGGGTCAACTGCGTCGAGCCGGGTTTCTTCGCCTCGGAGATGACCGATCAGTACGCGGAGGGCTACCTGGCCTGGCAGCTTGAGCACCGGGTGCTGATGAAGCGCTCCGGAGATCCGGCCGAACTCGTCGCGGCGGCGATCTTTCTCGCCTCGGACGCCGCCTCGTACGTCACCGGTGCGGTGATCCCGGTCGACGGCGGGATCCTGATCACCTGACCTGGGCGGTCGCGGAGACCTTCTCCCCGAGGCCCGGACGGGCGGGCACGCGGGGAGAAGAAAGGGGTGGCGGGGTCAGTAGCGCCAGTCGACGGCGTCGACGCTGTCGTTGGTCTCGGGTGGCTCTTCGAAGGAGTGGCCGGGATACAGCGTGCGCTCCTCGCCCTCGTAGTCGATCAGCAGGACGTAGTAGCCGGTGTTGTTGATCCATGACGAGACGTTGTTCGCGGCGGTGGAGGAGCCGCCCACGCCGCCCGGCATCGGCACGTTGTTCAGATCGGTCGGGTAACCCGCGGGGATGCTGTATCCCGGTCCGTTGAAGCCGTAGTCGCGGTAGAGACAGAGGCTGTTGAAGGGGCAGCTCGCGTTCTCCGCGAGCTGGACCACCCTCGGCGGCAGGTCGGCGGCCTGCTGAGCGGCTGCCGCGGTGGAGCCGTTGGAGGCCAGGAGCAGGGCGGCCGCGGTGGTGAACAGTCCTGTCGCGGTCCGTGCGAGGTGGGGATGACGCGATGAGATCTTACCCATGCGAATCCTCTTCGTGGTTGTTTGCTCACCCATTGTGAGCGCTCTTGGCCATTAGAGCATCGTTACTTTAGGTAGTCGATAGTCGCGTTGAGTAAAAATCCCGAGGCGTGCTTCCGGGAGGACGGTGTTCGCAATGCATTTGTGCAGGTCAGATGTGAGACATGATTAAGGTGCGGATTGACACACCGAAAAGCCTCCCGACCTCCCACAGACTGCTTGAGGCTTTTAGGATTGAAGGAGGTATCTGGAATAATTTGCCGCTTCAGAGGTAGTGAACGCGCGGGAGAGGTGGCATAGTGCGGGCTGCGCTGGCACGAGGGATGGTCATCGCGACGATCGCGTTCACGGTGGTGGGCTGCGGTCCGATTCCGGGCGATCTGGGCGACGGTACGAAGTCCTCCGGCGGCGGGCAGTCCGCGTCCGAGGCACTTCAGGATTTGAAGAAGCTTGAGGTCAAGGGCCGCGCCCCGATGACCGGCTTTGACCGTGACGAATTCGGACCCGCGTGGTCGGACGTCGACAAGAACGGCTGCGACACCCGCAACGACATTCTCATCCGCGACCTGAAGGATGAGACTTTCAAGGCGGGCGGCAAGGACTGCATTGTGCAGTCCGGCGTTCTCGACGACCCCTACAGCGGTAAGACCATCAAGTTCGAGCGTGGGACACGGACCAGTTCGGCGGTGCAGATCGACCACGTGGTCGCGCTCGCCGATGCCTGGCAGAAGGGTGCCCAGGGGTGGACCAAGACCAAGCGCAAGGAGCTGGCCAACGACCCGCTGAACCTGCTGGCCGTCGACGGGCCGTTGAACAGTCAGAAGGGCGCCGGTGACGCGGCGACCTGGCTGCCGCCGCGTCAGGCCTACCGGTGCCCCTACGTCGAGCGCCAGATCAAGGTGAAGGTCAAGTACGGCCTGTGGGTGACGCCCGCGGAGAAGGACGCCATGCAGGCCGTACTCAAGGCCTGCTGATCAGTCGTCGTACTCGCGCTTCAACTTGATGATCTTTCCTGTCCTCGCCGACACGTAGACGTCGTACTCCCAGGCGCCCTTGCGCAGCTCGATCTTCCAGGCGCGCTGTCCGTGCTCCCACTCGCGCTCGACCTTGGTCACCCGCGCGCCGGGGACGCGCTTCTTGGCGATCTGTACGGCCTTGCGGGAGGAGATGTCCGCCGCGGTCGTGTCGGCGGCGGCGGTGGCGGTGATCGCCGTGCTGTCCGTCTGGTGCGCGGCGAGGGCGACGCCGCCCCCAGCGGTCAGCAGGGCGGCGGTCGCGAGGGTTCCGACGGTGATTCTGGTGATTCGCTTCATGGGTCAAGATTCGCGGAGATTCTGATAGGGGCATGCTAAGAGATCGTTAAGCGAGGGAAGCCGGTTTTGGATCTCACCTCTGGGCGGGCCGGACCGGACTTCCCGGCTGTCAGGGCAGTGTCACCCGAACTGTCACCCGAACACGGCCCGTCATCCGGCCGGACGCCCGTGCAGGACCCGGCGCTCGTTCACGACGAGCCCCGGGAAAGGAGGAACGCCGCCGCGGCAACCCGCTGAGCCGCTCCGGCGGAGGCCGAGGACCCTCAGGACGTGACGGCGGGCAGGAACAGGACCACGCCCGCCCCACCCGCGGCAGAGGTCCGCAGGGACAGCGAGCCGCCCGCCGACTCGGCGGTGCGGCGGGCGATGTCGAGGCCGAGGCCGGTCGATCCGGCTCCGCTCTCACCGCGCTGCAGCGGGTCGGAGGTGGCGAAGCCGGAGCCGGCGTCGGCGATGGTCAGCAGCGCGCCGCCCTCGGCCGGCTCCAACCGTACGGAGAACGAGACCCCCTCGGGCGTGTGCGCGAACACGTTGCCGAGCAGCGCGTCCACGCAGGCGGCCAGCTCGTCCGCGGGGATGGCGACCGGCAACGGGCCGGGAGCCAGATCGAGGGTGAAGTGCCGTGCCTGATCCTCGGCGAGCACCGACCAGAACGCGACCCGGGCCGCGGTCACCGCCGCCGCGTCGCACTCGGCCCGGTCCCGCACCCGCCGTCTGGCCTCGTTGATCACCGAGGTGACGGCGCGTTCCAGGGCGTCCACCCGGGCCTCGACCCTGGCCGACTCCTCCGGGTCGGTCAGGGACTCGGCCTCCAGCCTCAGCCCGGTCAGCGGGGTGCGCAGCCGGTGTGACAGGTCGGCGGCGCTCTCCCGCTCCTCCGCCAGCAGGCCGGTGATGCGCTCGGCCAGGTGGTTGAGGGCGAGGCCGACCGCGTGCACCTCGACGGGGCCGTCGGGCACGGTTCTGGCGGACAGGTCGCCCGCGGCGAGCCGGTGCGAGACCCCCGCCAGCGCGGTGATCGGCCTGATCACCGCTCTGGCCAGCCGGTCGCCGACCAGTACGCCCAGCCCGACCAGGGCCAGGCCGAGCGCCGCCAGCCCGGCCCAGACCTGGGGCACCCCCCTGGTCAGCCGGTCGTCGTCCAGGAACACCCGGACCACCGCGGTGCCCCCGGGCGCCCCCTGGACCGAGACGAGGATCTCCCTTCCGCCGGGGACGGCGGCGGTGACACTGCGACCGAGGAAGGCCAGTTCCACGGCGGTGGAGCGTGGGGCCGGGGCACCGATCAGCCGGCCGTCGGAGAGGAAGACGGTGACCGGGTGCGATGTCTGTTCCGTGGTGAGCCGCAGGGTCTCGGCGTCCACGGCGCCGACCGCGACGGCCACCGACTCGGCCTCGCTCTCGGCCTCGCTGACCGCCCCGCTCACCGCCACCGTGCGGACCAGGAGCGCCAGCGGAACCATCAGTGCGATCAGTACCAGGGAGGTGGTCGCCGCGACCAGCAGGGTCAGCCAGCGCCTCATGCCGGGGCGGCCAGTCGCACGCCGACGCCCCGGACGGTCTGCAGGTAGCGGGGCTCCTGGGAGGTCTCGCCCAGCTTGCGGCGGAGCCACGACAGGTGGACGTCCACGGTCTTGTCGGCGCCGCCGTAGGGGATCTGCCAGACGTGGGTGAGCAGCTCCCGCTTGGTGACCACCTCGCCGGGGCGGGCGGCCAGGTAGTGGAGCAGGTCGAACTCCCTGGGACTCAGATCCAGCGGCGTCCCGTCCAGGGTCGCCTCCCGGGTACGCGGGTCGATCCGCAGGCCCCCGACGGTGACCGAGCTGTCGGCGCGGTTCTCGCCGGCCACCCGCCGGAGCACCGCCCGGATCCGGGCGTCGAGCTGGGTCGCGCTGAACGGCTTGACCACGTAGTCGTCGGCGCCCGCGTCCAGCAACCTGACCATCTCCGCGTCCCCGTCCCGCGCGGTCGCCACGATCACCGGGACCCGGCTCACCGCCCGGAGCATCCGAAGGAGGTCCAGCCCGTCCATGTCGGGCAGGCCGAGATCGAGTACCACCAGGTCGGGGCGTTCCTCAACGGCCAGCCGGAGGCCGTCGAGAGCGGTGGGAGCGGACGACACGGCGTGACCGCGGTCGCGCAGGCCCCGGGTGAGGGAGGTGCGGATCGCGGCGTCGTCCTCGATGAGCAGTACGTTCGACATTTGCCGCCACGTTAGCCTCCTTCCGCACCAGGTCAAAAGCGGGTTATCGGCCCCTTAACCTTGCCTTATCGTTTCAGGTGGCACAGTGAACGCATGCGCAAGCGTCTTCCCCTGGTCGTAGCCGGATGGCTGGTCACCGGACTCCTCGCGACCGGAGTGGGGGTGGCGGTGATCGACCGCGTCAGCGAGCCGCTGACGACCGCCGGGCTGCGGCCTCTCTCCGCGGCCGAGGTCGACGAGGCTCTCGTCCTCGCCTCGTCGCTCCCCGGCGCTCCCTCCACCACTCCGACGGCGGTCGGCGGGGCCGGGAACACCCCGAGCCCCGCCCCGACGGCTCCCGCCACACCCGTCGCGGACACCGGCAAGAGCCGGGTGATCGCCACGACGGGCGGGAGGGTCATCGCCCGATGTGAGAACGGCCTGGTCACGCTCCGATCCTGGAGCCCGGCCCAGGGTTTCCAGGTCGACGACGTCGAGCGCGGACCCGACGGCCGGGCCCGTGTCGAGTTCGAGTCGGAGGAGACCGAGGTCAAGGTCGAGGTCCACTGCTCGGCCGACGGACTGCCCGTCCACCGCGTCCACACCTGATCGACCGAGTCGCAGAGCCTCCCGCCTCGCGAAGAGTCCTGCCTCCACCGGGTGTCGAGTCGCCGGTGGATCCGGCAGCGGTCGCCTCCCGCCATACCCGCTCGTGGGGACGAGCGGCTCACACCGTGCCGTCCGCCCGGGTGGGCGTGGCCGGGCCCAGTTCGGCGCCGAAGTCGCGCGCGATCCTGCGCATCCCCTCGGTGAGGTCCCGCCGATCGAGCGCGGAGATCCGCTCGGCGGGCCCGGAGACCGACAGCGCGGCGACGGTCCGCGCCCCGTCGTGTACGCCCACCGCCAGGCAGTGCACGCCGATCTCCTCCTCGCCCAGGTCCATCGCGTACCCGTGCTCGCGTACCCGCTCAAGCTCGGTGAGCATCCCCTGCAGGTCGGTGATCGTGTTGGCGGTCCGCCGGGGCATGCCGGTGCGCTTGACCAGCGACGCCACCTCGGTGTCCGGACGGTCGGCCATCAGCACCTTTCCCACCGCCGTGCTGTGCGGCAGCACCCGCTTGCCGACCTCGGCGAACATCCGCAGCCGCCGCGGCGAGAGCGCCTGGGCGACGTAGACCACGAAGTCCCCCTCCAGCACCGCCAGATTGGCCGTCTCGCCCCACAACTCGACCATCTTCGTCAGGTGGGGCTGCGCCCATACGCCGACCATGCGCTCGGCCACCCCGCCGAGCCGTACCAGCGCGCCGCCCAGGGCGTAGCGGCGGTCGGACTCCTGGCGCACGTAGCCCCGCGCGAGCAGGGTGCGCAGCAGCCGGTGGATCGTCCCGTAGGGCAGGCCGGTGCTGGCCGCGATCTCGGAGAGCCCCGCCTCCCCGCCCTGCTCGGCCAGCGCCTCCAGCACGTCCAGTGCCCGGTCGACCGACTGCACAGCGCTCATGTGACCTCCTCGCCGGGCGACCCCGGATTTCTCCCTGCCCGGTGGCCGCCGGACGGCTCGTTCACGGCACCTCCGTGAGCCCGCGCAGCGAGGCGTCGAGGACCTGGGCGGTGTGCGCCACGGGGATGGGCGCCTCCCCCCGGCGGCGGATCGCCGAGGCGATCTGCATGGTGCAGCCGGGGTTGGCCGAGACCAGCAGGTCGGCGCCGGTGGCCAGCACCCGCTCCGCCTTACGGTCACCGAGATCCCTGGCGGCCTGGGGCTGGAACAGGTTATAGGTTCCTGCGGAGCCGCAGCAGATCGCCGACTCGGCGATCTCCCTCAGCACCAGGCCGGGCACGCCTTCCAGGAGCCTGCGAGGCTCGGACCTTATCCCCTGCGCGTGGGCCAGGTGGCAGGCGTCGTGGTAGGCCACGGTGAGCGGCAACGGGTGCCGTTCGGCCACAGGTCCGAGCGCGACGAGATACTCGGCCAGGTCGACGACTCTGATCGCCCGTGCCCTGTCGGCCCACTCGCCTCCCTCGGCTTCGAGGATCTCGGCGTAGTCCTTCATCGTCGATCCGCAGCCGGCGGCGTTGACCACGATCGTGTCGACGCCCGCCCGCTCGAAGGTGGAGATCGTCCGTTTCGCGAACCGCAGGGCCTGCCTCTCCTGGCCCGAGTGCAGTGACAACGCCCCGCAGCAGCCCTGCGACGGCGGGATCACCACGTCGCAGCCCTCCATCGCGAGCACCCGGGCCGTGGCCGCGTTCACCTGCGGGAAGAACTCGCCCTGCACGCAACCGGTGAGCATCCCGACCGTCGCCCTGCGCGGCCCCCGCGCCGGGAGCATGCGCGGCAACCCCTCCCTGGCGGTGGCCGGGGGAGCGAGATCGGCCATCGCGGCCAGGGACGGGTTGATCCGCTCCAGCCTCGGGGCGATAGCGCGGCGCAATCCGGCACTGAGCCGCAGCGGCAGCCGCATCGCCCGTAGTCGCCGGGGGTAGGGGAACAGCTGGAAGACCAGCGCCCGCAGCGCCCGGTCGTCAGGCTTGCGTACGTGCACCTGCTCCACCTCGGCGCGGGTCTGCTCGATCAGGCGGTCGTATCTCACCCCGGACGGGCAGGCGGACACGCACGCCATGCAGCCCAGGCACGCGTCGAAGTGCCCGGCCATCTCAGGGGTCAGCGGTGTGCCCTCGACGTGCTGTTTCATCAGGTGGATCCGGCCGCGCGGGGAGTCCATCTCCTCGCCCCACAGCACGTATGTGGGGCATGAGGGCAGGCAGAAGCCGCAGTGCACACAGTCATCGATCAGCTTCGGGTCCATGTCAGATCCCTCCTGCGAACCGGCCGGGAGACATCCTCCGGTCGGGGTCGAACCGTTCCTTGATCCGCCGCATCAGCGGCAGCGCGCCCGACGGGCCCCAGCGATCCACCCGGCGGGCGATCTCGGGAGGCGCGGTGAGCACGGTCAGTCCGCCGCCGAGCTCGCGGAGGTCGTCGCGCAGGCCCGTCACGAAGCCGGCGAAGGCCGCCTCGCCGACGTCCGCGGGCAGGGCGACCCGCAGGACCGCCGAGGCCACCGAGCCGCGTACCCGCGCGGGCAGCCCGCGCGCGGCGACCGCCCGCAGTGCCAGGTGCGCGGCGGCGGGCGGTACCCGCAACTCCAGCAGTACGTCCGCACCGGGCGGTACCGCCCACCAGGCGGGCGCCTCCGCGGTGATCAGCGCGCTCCCGTACCCGTCCATGAGCCGGCGCAGGGTCTCCGCCCGAGAGCCGGCCGCCACCCCCTCGACGAGCGCGGACAGGGTGGGCGCGCCCAGCGGATCCGGCCGGTCCAGCTCGATCGCGCTCGGCTCGGCCAGAGCGGCCGCGAGTTCGGTGACCAGCGCGGCCGTTCCGTGGCCGGCTCCGGCCTGGGAGACCCGCTCCACGGTGATCCAGCGGCGGTCGGCCGGGATCGGGTGGAGGCGGAAGACGGCCTCGGTGATGACGCCGAGCGTGCCGTACGAACCGGTGAAGAGCTTGCCCAGGTCGTAGCCCGCGACGTTCTTGACGACGTTGCCGCCCGAGGAGGCGATCGTGCCGTCGGCCAGTACGACCGTGATGCCGATCAGCAGGTCGCGGGCGGTACCGTAGCGGAACCTGCGGGGGCCGGCGACCGCGGTGGCGAGCATGCCGCCGACCGTGCCGGTGCGCGGGACGCCGTCCAGGGCCAGTTCCTGCCCGAACCGCGAGAGCGTGGAGTCGAGGACGTCGAGGGCAAGCCCGGCACTGACCCGCGCCACGAGGTCGCCGGCGGAGTGCTCGACCGTCGATCCGTTGCCGAGGAGCAGGCGGCGGGTGTCGATCAGCAGGTCACACCGCTCGGGGGGATCTCCCCAGCCGAGCTTCGTGCCGCCTCCCGCCGGGACCACGGCCAGGTCGTGCGCGGCCGAGACACGCATCAGTGCGGCGACCTCGTCGGTGCTCTCGGGCAGGGCCACCCAGCGGGGGAGGACCCCACCCACTGTCCTGTCGGGGGTCGCCGGGTGGACCGTCACACCCGTCTCGTGCAGTGCCTCCATCAGAAGTGCTCCGCCTGTCCGGACTCGACCAGCGGGTGTACACCCTTGCGGACCCCGGGGACCTCGCCGCACAGCCGCGGGGTCGGGAAGATCTTGCCCGGGTTCGACAGGCCGCGGGGGTCGAAGGCGCAGCGCACCAACTGCATGGTGTCGAGGTCGTCGTCGGAAAACATTTTTGGCATATATCGGGATTTGTCCACTCCGACGCCGTGCTCACCGGTGATGGAACCGCCGTGCTCGATGCACAGGTCGAGGATCCTTCCCGAGACGATCTCCGCCCGCTCGCCCGCGCCCGGCTCCGCGTCGTCGAACAGCACCAGCGGGTGCAGGTTGCCGTCACCGGCGTGGAAGACGTTCGCGACCCTGATCCCGTACTCGCGGGAGAGCCCGTCGATCCTCGCCAGTACCTCGGGCAGCGCGGTCCGCGGCACGACGCCGTCCTGGACGATGTAGGCGGGGCTGATCCGGCCCACCGCGGCGAACGCCGACTTGCGGCCCCGCCAGATGGCCGCCCGCTCCACCGGGTCGTCGGCGACCCGTATCTCGAACGCGCCGTTCTCCCGGCAGATCCGCGTCACCTCACCGAACTGGTGCGCGACCTCCTCGGCCGGGCCGTCCAACTCCACGATGAGCACCGCGCCGGCTCCCTCGGGGTAGGCGCACGCCACGGCCGCCTCGGCCGCCTCGACGGCCAGGGCGTCCATCATCTCGATCGCGGCCGGTACGATGCCGCCGCCGATGATCGCCGAGACCGCCCGCCCGCCCCGTTCGATGTCCTCGAACGCCGCCAGCAGCGTCGTCACGGTCTCCGGAAGCCGGCTCAGCCGTACGACGACCTTGGTCGCGATGCCGAGCGTGCCCTCCGAGCCGACGAACGTGCCCAGCAGGTCGTAGCCGGAATCGACGTCGGCGAGTTCGACGATGTCACCGTCGGGGGTGACGATCTCCAGGCCGACCACGTGGTTGACCGTGAAGCCGTACTTCAGGCAGTGCGCGCCGCCCGAGTTCTCCGCCACGTTGCCGCCGATCGTGCAGACCTGCTGGCTGGAGGGGTCGGGGGCGTAGTAGTAGCCCAGGTCGCGGACGGCCTCGGTGATCGCCAGATTGGTGACCCCCGGCTCCACGGTCGCCCGCCGGTTCGGCACGTCGACGGAGAGGATTCGCCGCATCTTCGAGGTCACCACCAGCACCCCGTCGGTCCTCGGCAGAGCCCCGCCGGACAGGCCCGTCCCGGCGCCCCTGGCCACGAACGGCAGGCCGTACTCGTTGCAGATCCGTACCACGGCCGCGATCTGCTCGGCGCTCTCCGGAAGCACCACGACGCCGGGAGTGGCTCGGTGGTGGGTCAGCCCGTCACACTCGTAGGTGCGCAGCCGCACGGGGTCGGTGATCACCGACCCGGGGCCGAGGAGTTCCTCGAACCTGCGGGCCGGCTCGTCCAGCGTCTTCGCCGACATCGTTCCTCCTGCGATGTGACCGAGGGCCCGGCGACGACAGGGACGCCGTCGCTGCCGCCCACCGGCCCACATCGGCCGATTAACGACATAACCCTCATCTTGCATTCTCGCTCAGTGCGGGGGCACCGGCGTTCCTACCGTGTCTGGGGCCCTCGTCCAGCAGGCCGGCGAACTCCCGATGGGCGGACCGGCAGTCGGGGACCGGCGAGATTCGGGCGGGGCCTGGCGGGGAGCGGCGGATGCGGAGATGGAGCCGGCCTTTGATCATCGTGATCAGGACGCCCCTGGCCCACCCCTCGTCCGCGGTCTTGCGCGCGTAGAACTCCCTCGTCGCCCGGCTGTCCAGCATGTCCAGCAGGACGATGTGGTGGCCCCACGGGATCGGCCGCCCGGTCTGCGGGACGGAGTCCGGCCAGGCCGCCGCGAATGCCCTCATGTAGAGGAGGTTGGTCCGCGAGTAGCCCATGGCCTCGGGGAACGCGCCGCGCAGGTCGACCGAGAGCCGGGGCACCGCCTTCCTGCCCCAGTCGTCGTCCGTCTGCCGTTCGAGGATGTGGCGGCCGATCCGCCAGTACTGCCGGATCAGCTCGGCGTCGGTGGTGAGCAGGGCCACCCGCCCCCGGCTGCCGGTGATCTCGCGCTTGACGGCGTCGAGCAGCGACCCGTAGTCGCCCCGACCGGCCTCCCCGCCGTTCCTGTCATCACTCATGCACGCAAAGTATCCACTCGGCTCGGCCTCCGCATCCGCCGCCGGTGACCGCCTGGAGTGAGGAATCCTCGTCAAGGGATGAGGATTCCTCACCGTCGGGCCGGTCATGTCATGGCATACGCGCATAGGCAGGGAGAGTAAGGAACTCCGCGAAGTCGTCGTCCAGGGCGACCTCCTTGAACAGCGCGGTCGCCTGGTCGTAAAGGGCCTCGTCGTATCCGGGCTCTTCCCTGATCTTGGCGAGCTCCTCGTCGATGATCTGCTCGACCAGTTCCCTGGTCACCACGGCGCCGGTGTCGGCGAGCTTGATGTCGTTGTGGATCCACTGCCAGATCTGGGAGCGGGAGATCTCGGCGGTCGCCGCGTCCTCCATCAGGTTGTGGATCGCGACCGCGCCCAGCCCGCCCATCCAGGCGGCCAGGTAGCGCAGTGCCACGTCCACGTTGTTGCGCAGCCCCGCCTCGGTGATGTCGCCGGGAGTCCTGGCGACCGCGAGCAGGTCGGCGGCGGAGACGGAGACGTCCTCGCGCAGGCGGTCGAGCTGGTTCGGCCGCGACCCGAGGACGGAGTCGAAGACGTCGCGGCAGATCGGCACCAGGTCGGGGTGGGCGACCCACGAACCGTCGAAGCCGTCGCCGGACTCGCGGGTCTTGTCGGCGGTGACCTTCTCCAGAGCGATCTTGTTGACCTCGGGATCGCGGCGGGAGGGGATGAACGCGGCCATCCCGCCGATGGCGTGGGCCCCGCGCCGGTGGCAGGTGCTGACCAGGAGTTCGGTGTAGGCGCGCATGAACGGGGCGGTCATCGTCACCGCGTTCCGCTCCGGCAGCAGGAACTCGCGGCCGCGGGTGCGGAACTTCTTGATCACGCTGAAGAGGTAGTCCCAGCGGCCCGCGTTGAGGCCGGCGGAGTGGTCGCGGAGCTCGTAGAGGATCTCCTCCATCTCGAACGCGGCCGGGTAGGTCTCGATGAGCACCGTCGCCCGGATCGTGCCCTGGGCGATGTCGAGCAGTTCCTGGGCCCTGACGAAGACGTCGTTCCAGAGGCGGGCCTCCAGATGTGACTCCATCTTCGGCAGGTAGAAGTACGGGCCCTTGCCCTTGGCGATCTGCCGCTGAGCCGAGTGGAAGAAGTAGAGCCCGAAGTCGACGAGGGAGGCGGAGAACGGCGCCCCGTCGAGGGTGAGGTGCTTCTCGTCCAGGTGCCATCCTCGGGGGCGGACCACGATGGTGGCCAGCTCGGAGTCGGGCTTGAGGGCGTAGCTCTTCTCCCCGGCGGAGAAGTCGATGGTCCGGTCCAGCGCGTCGCGGAGGTTGAGCTGGCCGTTGACGGTGTTTTCCCAGGTGGGGGCGTTGGCGTCTTCGAAGTCGGCCAGCCAGACCTTGGCGCCGGAGTTCAGTGCGTTGATCGTCATCTTCCGGTCGACCGGACCGGTGATCTCCACGCGGCGGTCCTCCAGGCCGGGCGCGGGCGGGGCGACGTGCCACTCGGACTCGCGCACGTGCCTGGTCTCGGGCAGGAAGTCGAGGGTGCCGCCCGCCGACAGCTCCGCCTGCCGGTCCTGGCGGGCCTGGAGCAGCTCCAGACGCCGGTCGTTGAACTCGCGCTGGAGGGTGGCCACGAAGGCCAGTGCCTCCGGCGTGAGGATCTCGTCAAAGCGGTCCTGGCTGGGGCCGCTGATCTCAACACCGTCCATGAGCCCTCTTTCCGTATCGTGGAAAACTGTTTCTGAATTGTGGAATAGACGCTACTTGACGGCCGGTTCTCGGTCAAAGGCAGGGTCCCCCTCAGGGCTCGCTCGGGGAATTCCCCGATGATCTGGGGGATGTACTGGGGGACAGTTGCATCAGCGCCTCCCGGTAGAGGGAGAGGACGGACACGTCGCGAATGGGAAGCGGAGACTTCTCGGAAAGTCGAGGATTGAGCGCATGAAGAGGAACGCGATCGTCGCCGGCGGGTTGTTGGGGGCGGTTTTCATGCTCTCGGGATGCGAGTTCGCTCTGGACTTCCGTGACCGGCAGCAGGATGTCGTCTCCTACGACGTCACCGGCAGGGTGACGGCCCTGGACGTCGCCACGGGCTCGGGCGACATCGTGGTCACCGAGTCGGACCGGCAGGCCGTCCACGTGACCGAGACCATCCACTGGCGTGGCGGCGACAGGCCCGTCACCGAGCACCCGGTGGACGGCGGCACGCTCGCTCTGCGGCACCGCTGCGACGGGATGAGCTGCTCGGTCGACTACAAGGTCGAGATCCCGCCCGGTCTGACGGCCAAGCTCGACACCGGTTCCGGCACCGTCACGCTGCGTGGGCTGACCGGGGGAGTGCACGCCGAGAGCGGCTCCGGCGACATCGAGGCGGGAAACCTGGGTTCCAAGCAGTTCACCGCGGACACCGGCTCCGGCGAGGTCGAGGCGAGGTTCACGGTCATGCCGGACAAGGTGGAGATCAAGGCCGGTTCCGGCGACGTGGCCGCCTACCTTCCCAAGGGCGGCTACGACGTGACCACCGAGACCGGCTCCGGTGACGAGACCGTGGAGGTGGTCAGGGACCCCTCGGCGCCGCACAAGATCACGCTGAGGACCGGATCCGGCGACGCCCGGGTCCTGCTCTCCTGAACCCGGCATCGACCGGCACCGCGCCGGTCGGCGGACGGAGCGGTGATAACCAGGTGATGACGGAGCGGTTCCCATGGCACCATCGAGGGGAAGAGACCCGGGGTGTTCGGGCGTTCACTCATATGAGAAGAACGTATACGGACCCACCATCTGAATGGAGCGACGACATAGACACTCGTGAGCCGCTGGACATCGATCGATTCGACGACATGCTCGACACCGGCGAGATGGACCTGGCCGAGCGCCAGGCACTGCGCCGGGTGGCGGGCCTCTCCACGGAGCTGGAAGACGTCACCGAGGTCGAATACCGCCAGCTGCGACTTGAGCGGGTCGTCCTGGTCGGTGTTTGGACCTCCGGTACGGCGATCGACGCCGAAAACTCCCTCCTGGAGCTCAAGCTCCTCGCCGAGACCGCGGGTTCACAGGTGCTGGAGGGGCTGATCCAGCGCCGTCAGAAGCCCGACACGGCGACCTACATCGGTTCGGGCAAGGCGCAGGAGCTTGCCGACATCGTCTCCGCCACCGGTGCCGACACCGTGGTGTGCGACGGTGAGCTGAGCCCCGGCCAGCTTCGCCAGCTTGAGGAGACGGTCAAGGTCAAGGTCATCGACCGGACCATGCTGATCCTCGACATCTTCGCCCAGCACGCCAAGAGCCGCGAGGGCAAGGCTCAGGTCGAGCTCGCGCAGCTCAACTACCTCCTGCCGCGCCTGCGTGGCTGGGGTGGCAACCTGTCCCGCCAGGTCGGCGGGCGCGCCGCGGGCGGCGTCGGCATGGGCGGTCGCGGTCCCGGTGAGACCAAGATCGAGCTGGACCGCCGCCGGATCCGCGAGCGGATGGCCAAGCTGCGCCGCCAGATCGGCGGGATGACCACCGCCCGCGAGACCAAGCGGGCCCGACGCCTGCAGCGCGAGGTCCCCGCCGTGGCCATCGCCGGATACACCAACGCGGGCAAGTCCTCGCTGCTGAACCGGCTGACCGGCGCCGGAGTGCTGGTGGAGGACGCCCTGTTCGCCACGCTCGACCCGACGGTCCGCAGGGCGCACACGCCCGACGGCCGCCTGTTCACGCTGGCCGACACGGTCGGGTTCGTCCGGCACCTGCCGCACCAGCTCGTCGAGGCGTTCCGCTCCACGCTTGAGGAGGTCGGCGATGCCGATCTGATCCTGCACGTGGTCGACGGCTCGCACCCTGACCCCGAGTCGCAACTGGCCGCGGTACGTGAGGTGTTCGCCGATATCGAGGGCGTCCGCGACATCCCGGAGATCGTGGTCATCAACAAGGCCGACGCCGCCGACCCGGTGGTGCTGGCCCAGCTGACCGCGCGGGAGAAGCACACGGTCGTGGTCTCGGCCCGCACGGGCGCCGGGATCGACGAGCTGAAGGCCGTGATCGAACGGGAACTGCCCCGGTTCGACCAGGAGGTCAGGCTTCTCGTGCCGTACGAGCGCGGGGACCTGATCTCCAGGGCGCACGGAGAGGGTGAGGTTCTCGGCATCGAGCACACCGAGGACGGCACGGTGCTGCACGCCAGGGTTCTACCCGGCCTCTTCGCCGAGCTGGAGAAGACCGCCAAGCCGGTCGAGACCGTCTGATCGATTCCTTCGCCGTACCGTCCTCCTGAGGGCGGTACGGCGGCGCCTTCCCTCAGCGCTCGCGGCGGAACATGACCAGCGCCACGTCGTCCTCTCTGGCGCCGAACCTCTCGATCAGCCGGTCGCAGAAGGCCTCCAGCTCCTCCTCCACGTCCTCGGCCAGGTGCCGTACGACCTCCAGGCTCTCGTCGAGCAGCTTGTCGCGGTCCTCGATGAGTCCGTCGGTGAACATCAGCACCGAGCTTCCCTCCGGCACGTTCACCCGGTCGACCCGGTAGCTCTCCTCGGCCACGCCCAGCAGGAGATTGCCCAGCTGGTGGTAGCGGGCCTGGCCGTCGGAGATGAGAAGGGGCGGGATGTGTCCCGCGTTGGCGACCTCCATCTCCCCGGTCGCCGGGTCGAGCAGGAGCAGGCAGACGGTGGCGGTCATACCGGGGTGGTAACGCCGCAGCACATCGTTGAGCAGGGCCATCGACGTGCTGAGGTCCGAGGTGCCGATGACGGAGGCGCGCAGTGCGTGGCGCAGCTCCGCCATGACGGTGGCGGCCAGCAGCGAGTGTCCCTGGACGTCGCCGATGGCGATGAGCACCCGGTGGCCCAGCCGCAGGACCTCGTAGAAGTCGCCGCCGACCTCGATGTTGTCGACCGCCGGCTGGTATCGCCAGCTGATCGTGAGCTCGGGGACCTCGGGGATCCGCGTCGGCAGCAGGCTGCGCTGCAGGGTGAGGGCGATCGCGTGCTCCTCGGCGTACGCCCGGAGTGCGTCCAGGGCGAGGGCGAGGGCCTGGCCGAGCTGGCGCAGCACGTTGGACTCGTCGGCGTCGAGCGGCGGGACCCCGTCCACCCCGAGGTAGACGGGGGGCCTGCCCAGCTTGGTGCGGCAGACCACGGCTGAGACATCGCCACTGATCTTCGTGTCGGGCACCAGGGCCGTCCACTCGGCGAGGGGGATCGTGAAAGCCTGAGTCCCCGCGGCATTGCCCAGGGACATCGCACTCAGCCTGGTCAGCGTTTCCTGAGTCGCGGCCTTGGCGACGGCGGCATTCTCCGGAGGTATGGCGGTGAATCTGCGGACCCGGCCGTCGGGAGGCAGCGCGAGCGTGCCCGCCTGCCGTTCCAGAATTCGGGAGGCCCCCTCGACGGCCGTGCTGAGGAGCTCGTCGAAGGTCTCGGCGGAGTTCATCGAGAGCGTGACCTTGGTGAGAGCGGCCAGCCGCCGGGCCATCAGTTCGGCGCGCTGCCGGGCGCGGTAGTAGCGCAGCGTGGCCTCGACCGTCGCGGCGAACTCGTCGGGCTCGACCGGTTCGGCCAGGTAGGCATCGGCTCCGCGTTCGAGCCCATGGGCACGGTCGGCCGGGGTGATCGCCGCTCCGGAGATCTGGATGACCGGTATCGAGGATGTCGCCGCGTCGGCCTTGATCTGCTCGCAGACCTCGTAGCCGCTGATGTCGGGCAGTCGTACGTCGAGGACGACCAGGTCCGGCTGCAGCTCCCTGACCTTGGTGAGCGCCTCCAGGCCGCCGGTGGCCTGCACGACCTGGTGTCCCGAGCGGCGCAGCCAGCTCGACAGGATGTACAGCTTGGTCGGGGTGTCGTCCACGACCAGTACCGTCGCTCCGCTGCTACCCATGGGCGTGTCCCAGAGCGCTTTCGATCGCCTCCAGCAGGAGGTCACGGCGGAGCCCCTGCTTGGAGATCACCATGTGTGCTCCCTCCGGGGCCTGCCGCGACGTGGCGACGGTCACGATGATCACCGGTATCCCACGCAGCCGCTCGTCGTCGGACATCCGCAACATCAGCGCGGTGCCGTCGAGACGGGGCATCAGCAGGTCCACCAGTGCGAGGTCGGGCGGGTTCTTCGCCATCATCTCCAGCGCACCCAGCCCGTCGGAGGCCTCGTCGATGTGCGCGGCGAAACCGGTGAGCATCCGCCGTACCATGGCGCGGAACTCCACGTCGTCGTCCACGACGAGCAACCGGCCGACCATCGGGGCCTCGTCGTTCCGGTAGGGCAGCCTCAGGGTGGCCGTGGTTCCGGATCCCACCGTGCTGGCCAGCTGCAGTCCGCCCCCCAGGGCCTCGGCCAGCCTGCGGGCGTACGGCAGGCCGAGCCCGGTGCCCTTGGTCCGTGCCTGGATCCTCCCCGGCACCTGGAAGAACTCCTCGAAGACGCGTTCCAGGTGCTCCTCGGGCACGCCTATCCCCGTGTCGGTCACGGTGAAGACCAGGTCGTGGGTGGCGGCGTCGATGCTCACCTCCAGCCTGACCTCGCCCCGCTCGGTGAACTTCAGCCCGTTGGAGAGCAGGTTTCGCAGGATCCTGGTGAGCATCACCTCGTCCACCATCATCTCCAGCGGTGTCTGCGGGATATCCACCGTGAGCGTCACCTCGTCGTTGCCGCTGGTGGGGTGGAGCGTCAGGCGCAGCCGTTCCGCCAGCGCCACCAGGTCGACCATGGAGGGCTGGGGGTCGAGCCGACCGGCCTCGGCCTTCGCCATGTCGAGTAGCTCGCTCACCAGCGCCAGAAGCGTCTTCGCCGAGGAGCCGATGAGGTTCACCTGGTGGAGCTGCTCGGCGGCCAGGGGTTCCCCGCCGGGACCCACCAGGAGACGGACCAGGCCGATGATCGAGTTGAGCGGGGTGCGCAGCTCGTGGCTGACCGTGGCCCAGAACCTGTTCTTCGCGTCGCTCGCCGCCCGGAGCTGCGCGGACTTCTCGTCCAGCTCGGCGTAGAGCGCCACGACGCCGCGGTTGGTCTCCTCCAGTTCCTCGGAGAGCTGGTTGTAGAGCGCCAGCACTCCCTGGTTGGTCTCCTGCAACTCGGTGTTGAGCTGCAGGACCTCCTCCAGGGTCTCGGCGAGCTCGCGGTTCTGCAGGCGCAGCTCGTCGAGGGCGGTGGTGGGCGTCGAGGTGGCGAGTACGGCGCGTATCGCCTCTGCCGAGCGTCTCGGCTTGTGGCCCTGCGGGAGCCGTTTGACCATGCTTATTCTTCCCTCGGCGGGATCGACCTCGATAAGGTCGACGAGACGCCCCGCCAGCGTCACGCCGTCCGACGGGCTGAAACCGGTCTTCGCCGAGAAGTCAACGGTGATGAGCAGGGCGTCTCGCTCCAGCCGGAAGGTGACAAAGGTCTCGATCTCGGCCTCGATGAGCTCCCTGCCGATCTCGCTCAGCGCGGTGGCCACCCGGATCTGGTCCTGGGTTTCCAGCCCGACGCTCTCCGCCACCTCGCGGCCGATCCTGCGCATGGCGAAGACGTCCTGGTCACCCTGGACGCCGACCCTGATCAGCTCGTTCCCGGTCATACGCCCGGCCTGATGGCGACCACGCAGGCGTCGTCCCTGCGGGTACCGGCCTCACGCAGCAACGTGCCGGCGACGACGGAGGGGAGGCGCGTGACGAGCCCGGGGTAGGAGGTGATGTCCCAGCGCTCGGACAGCCCGTCGGAGTGGAGCAGGACGACACTGTGCCGGGGCACGGTGTACTCGTACTGGCGCAGGGTCCTGGCCTTGTGGCCGGCGATGCCCGGCACCGAGATCATCCCCTGACGGCTGTCGCTGTGGGCGATCCACGCGGAGATGTTACCGAGGCCGGCGAAGCTCACCGTGCCCGCGGCACCGTCGACACGGGCCACGGCGACAGCGCCGCCCCTGGTGTGGCTCAGGCCGGCGTGGATGCGCTCCAGGACGGTGACCGGTGCGAGGTCCGCGTGCCGCAGGAACAGGCGTACCGCCTCCTGGGAGGCATGGGCGGCGGCGGGGCCGTGGCCGAGGCCGTCGCAGAGCATCACGGTCCTCGCGGTACCGGTCTCGGTGACCACGAAGGCGTCGCCGCAGACGGTTTCCTCGCCGATCGGGCGCGTCAGGCCGCTCACCTGGGACGGAGGCAGCGGGGCGTCCTGGGCGACGAAGTACATGCCGAGCACCGTTCCCCGGCCGGGCATGGAGTGAACCTCGTATCCGCTGGCCATCCGGGCGATGCCCCCCAGCCCGATGCCGAGCGTGCCCGCCGTGGAGTAGCCGTCGCGCAGGGCGCGGGAGACGTCGTGCATCCCTGGCCCCCGGTCGATCGCGAGAATCTCGATCGCCGAGTCCAGTTCGGGATGCGGCCGGATCAGCATGACCCCCTCGATCGCATGCTTCACCAGGTTCGACGCGGCCTCGCTCACCGCCACGGCGACCCGTCCGGTGTCCTCCTCGCTGAATCCCCGGATCTCGGCGAGTGCCACGGCGGTACGGCGGAGCGCACCGATCGCGCTGGCGTCCTCGGCGCGAACCCAGACGTCGTGCTGCGAGCGGATCAGCGCGCCCATTTCGTCACCGTGATCAGTGTGCCCTCACCGGGAGTCGACTCCAGGGCGAATTCGTCGACCAGACGGCGGGAGCCGCTGAGGCCGAGGCCGAGGCCGTTGCCGGTGGTCCACCCGTCGGTCAGCGCCTGCTCGATGTCCGGGATGCCGGGCCCGTTGTCGCTGAAGGTCATTCGTAGCCCCTGCCGTACCCCGTTGTGCACGACCTCGACCCGCACCTGTCCTCCTCCCGCGTAGACCAGGGCGTTGCGGGCTAGCTCGCTGGCCGCGGTCACCACCTTGGTCTGGTCGACCAGGGACAGGCCCACGTTCACGGCCACGGTCCTGACGCGCTGGCGGACCAGCACGACGTCGCCGTTGACGTTGATGGGCAACTCCTCTGCGGTCGTCACCAGGTGGCCGTAGGGGTCTGGTTTTCGATCTGGTTCAGCAGGGCGACACCCTTCTCGAGATTGAGCGCTGTGCGCACGCCACCGAGGGAGAGGCCGAGTTCGACGAGGGTGATCGCCACCGCCGGGCGCATGCCGACGACGATCGTCTCGGCGTCGAGCATGCGGGAGATCGCCGCGATGGTGGCCAGCATCCGGCCGATGAAGGAGTCGACGATCTCCACGGCGGTGATGTCGATGATCACCCCTCGTGCGCCGGTCGCGACCACCCTCTCGGAGAGGTCCTCCTGGAGGGCGAGCACGCTCATGTCCTGCAGGTCGATCTGGATGGAGACGATCAGGATGTCGCCGAGTTTGAGGATTGGCACGCGTTCCATCAGGCCTCCACCGTCCGTACGGCGATGCGGGACTCCCCGCCCTTGACGACCCTGACGCCGCTCGCCCGCAACGTGTGGGCCAGCGCGTCGGCGAGCGTGGCCTTGGTCACGATGTCGCCGAACTCGATGCCGAGGGTGACGATGGTGTGGGCGATCTGCGGGCGGATGCCGGAGATCACGCACTCGGCGCCCATCAGCCGGGCCGCCACCACGGTCTTGAGCAGGTGCTGCGCGACCTCGGTGTCCACGGCCGGCACCCCGGTGATGTCGATGACCGCGTGCTCGGAGCCGGTGTCGACGAGCGTCTGCAGTAGCTTCTCCATGACGACCTGGGTCCTGGCCGAGTCGAGCGTGCCGACCAGCGGCACCGCGACGATGCCGTCCCAGAGCTTGACCACCGGGGTGGACAGCTCCAGCAACTGCTCCGCCTGGTCGATAATGATCTTCTCCCTGGCCGTCGCGTAGCTCTCCACGGTGAAGAGCCCGAGGTCGTCGATTACCCGGGAGAACCAGATGAAACCTCGCAGGGCATCGGGGGAGCCGTCCTCCTCGACGGTCTCGTAGAGCGCCTCCTTCAGGCCGAACACCACGACCGCGGTCTCGGTCGGGGTGAACCCCTGGCGGGCGCGGTCGCGGGAGAGTTCAGCGAGGAGGCCGCGCAGGTCGCTGAGGTCGCCGGAGCTGCCGAACGACTGACGCAGCGACTGGTAGAGCTCGCGCAGCTGGTCGGCCAGCCCTCCGCGATCCACCTGGTTGCTGGTGGAGGAGACGGCGATCTCAAGCCAGCGCTTGAGGACACGGCCTTCGTGCTCCTGAAGAAGTTCTTCGATGCGACGCCGGCCGGCGTCCGTGTGGACGGACAAGACAACTCCTACATGTGTGACCTGGGGACAACTCGCAGGAAAGGCTACCCGGAGTGTCTTGCCCATGGCCTTTTCCGGACTTGGTGGGTGGCTTGCGGCCAGGAGCCGGGATGTCGAGCCGTCGCCCCCGGGCGCCCCCCTCAGAGGGACGCGACGGCCTGCCGTCAGGGTGGAGGCGGTCAAGGACCATGACCCGATCCTCCCGATTACCAGCCTAGGTTGATCGCGAATCGCGTTTCAATGATGGGGCTTGCGCTGGACGGCTCTCTGAGGTGCACTGTGGCCGGGAAAACGTACAAAAGCCGCGAAAGCCGCAGTGGTCGGCCGGGGTTTAGATTGCTACCATAAGGCAAATCTAGCGAGATGTTATGACGCAAGTTGCTCTGGTGACTACTGTTACGGACGATGAAGAAGTAGTCTGAGCTGTGGAAAGGTGTTCAACGTCACGCGTGACCGCCGAGTCGGCGGGCGAGGTGCGGTCGCGGCGAGGCGGCGTTCTTCCCAATTAGCCTGTACAGCGGGCCGACTTGTGAAATAACGTAACTGAACTGAAATCGCCCGATCATGATCTTGGCGATACTGTCGCCGCACAACAGATACGCGGATGAGAGCAGGAGACCCCCGATGCCGTCCGGAGTCACAGCGGGCTTGAAGGGCACGGTGCCCGGCAGTGTCAGGGGCGACTCGTCCCGTCCGGGTGTGGTCCTCCTCCAAGCGTCTTCCCCTGAACACAAGGCGGTGATGCGATGACGGTCCGCCTTCTGACCAACATCGGCCGGCTCTGGACCGGAAACGATGTGTTCAGCAACGCGGCGATCCTTGTTCACAACGACAGGATCGCCTGGGTCGGCCGAGCCGCGGATCTGCCGCAGAGCGTGCCCGGCGTCGTCGACGACATCGTCGACGTCGACCACGTGGAGAACCTGGGCGGCGCGCTGGTCACCCCAGGTCTGATCGACGCGCACACCCATCCGGTCTACGCGGGCAACCGCTACGCCGAGATGGCGATGCGCTCCGGTGGTTCCACCCCCTCCGCGATCACCGCGGCGGGCGGCGGCATCGGTTCCACCGTGACGGTCACCCGGGGCACCGATCCCTGGACGCTCTGCAACGGTGTCCGTGAGCGACTCCGAGAGTGGCTGCTCAGCGGCACCACCACCATCGAGGCCAAAACCGGCTACCACCTCACCCGCGACGGCGAACTCGCCGACGTGCGGCTCCTGCGCGAGCTGGAGAAGGAGCCGATGATGCCGCGGGTGCACGTGACCTTCATGGCCGCGCACGTCGTCCCGCCCGAATACTTCGGCCGCCAGCGCGACTACGTCGAGGCCGTGGGCTCCTGGTGCGCCGACGCGGCGGCGGCGGGGGCAGACAGCGTCGACGTCTACTGCGACGAGGGGCACTTCACCGCGGAGGAGGCCCGCTGGGTCCTGGCCTCCGGGCGCAACGTCGGTCTGCAGCCCCGCGTGCACGCCGGCGCGTACACCCGCCGGGGCGCCGTCCAGCTCGCCGCCGAACTCGGCTGCGCCTCCGCCGACCTGCTCCACCACACCACCGACGAGGACATCGCGATCCTGGCCCGTTACGGAGTCCCCGCCGTGGTCTGCCCGGGAACCGCCCTTCAGCGTGGCAGCCTGCCTCCCGTCCGCCGGATGCTCGCCCAGGGGGTCACCGTGGCCCTCGGCAGCGATCACAACCCGGGCCACTGCGGCATCACCTCGATGTCACTGGTCATCAGCCTCGCGGTGGCGGCCTTCGGCATGAGCGTCGGCGACGCCCTTCGCGCCGCCACCCTCGGCGGTGCCACGGTCCTCGGGGCTTCCGACCGTGGTGTTCTCGCCCCGGGCCGCCTGGCCGACATCGTCCAGTGGGACGCCGACCACGAGGGCGCCTTCGCCTGGGCCTTCGGCCTCAAGCCTCGCCGGGTCTGGCGTGGAGGCACCCCCGTCCAGTAGGTCCGATGTCCGTGCCTTTGGCCTTCTTCGTCTGATCTTCTCCGAGTAACCTCTGGACATGTCGCCATCGGTCGCCGTCGTCACCGACTCCACCGCCTACCTTCCGCGAGAGCAGGTCTCCCGCCTGGGGATCATCGTGGTACCGCTCCAGGTGGTCCTGGGAGGCAGGTCGCTCGACGACATGGCTCGACTCGACGACGCGGGCATGGACGACGTGTTCGGGGGGCGGGCTCCGGTGACGACCTCCAGGCCCGCCCCGCGGCGTTTCGCGGACGCCTACGACCAGGCGGCGGCCCGGGGCGCGACCGGCATCGTCTCCATCCATCTGTCGGCGGAGATGTCCGGCACGGTCGAGGCCGCCCGCGCGGGAGCCGAGGATTCACCGGTTCCGGTCGACGTCATCGACAGCAGGTCCATCGCCATGGGCCTGGGATTCCCCGTCCTCACCGCCGCGGGTGCCGCCGCGGCGGGCGCGACCCGGACGGAGGTGGCGGATGCCGCCCGCAGCCGCGCGGAGTCGACCCGCAGCTTCTTCTATGTCGACACGCTGGAGTACCTGCGCAAGGGAGGCCGGATCGGTGCGGCGGCGACCCTCCTCGGCTCGGCATTGATGATCAAACCGATCCTGCACATCCGTGACGGCGCGATCGTCCCCCTGGAGAAGGTCCGTACGGCGAGCCGGGCCATCGCCCGTCTTGAGGATCTCGCGGTCGAGGCCGCGGGCACCGCCCCGGTGGAGGTCGCCGTCCAGCATCTCGGCGCCGGGGCCCGTGCCGAGGCACTGGCGGCGCGCCTGCCCCGGCGCATCCCCGCACTCGTCGAGGTCACAGTCGTCGAGGTCGGTTCGGTCATCGGCGCCCACGTCGGCCCCGGGATGCTCGGTATCACCGTCTCCTTCCCGTCCTCCTGACCCCTGCGGGCGGGGCGCCGTCCACAACCCGGCCGTACGGTCGGCCGGATATCCACAGAACGGTGTTCGGTGAGGATGTTCCCGGTGTCGCCCCCGTAGCGTCCTGCGGGTGCGGACCACAGGCCAGAACATCGAGCGGCTCCGAGCCGAGTCGCGGCTGCGGATCCTGACAGGGCGCGGATCACCGACCGCCGTGCCCCTCCCCCGCAGGTCGGCCGACCTGCTTGCCCTGCCGCTGCCCTACGGTCGGTTCTCGCCGTTCCGGCCGGTAGGCCCTGCCGATTCGGGAGATCCGCTCTCTCACGGGGAGGCCGAGGCCGGTCTGCCCTGTTCGGTGGGGGATGCGTGGTCCGGTGGGCAGGGCCGGCCGCAGGATGTCGCCTCCCTCGACGGTCCCGCCGCGCGTATGCGTTCCATGCCGCCTCCCCCGGCCTTCGAGGCACTGCGCAGGGTCGTGGCCGCACAGGGACAGACTCTCGGTCCGGGCAGGCCGGGGCTGCGCCTCCTGCTGCTCGTCGCCCTGACGGCCGCCGTCGCCGGCGGCGTGTATGCCTGGAGGTCCCAGCCCGAGCCCGAGCCGCTGGCCCCACCGGCACCGATCTCCGGGGCTCCGCTGTCGGAGCCTGTCAATGCCGCACGGGCCCGGCCCGGGCCGGCCACCGAGCTGACAGTTCACGTGACCGGCAAGGTCCGTCGCCCCGGGGTGATCACGTTGCCCGGAGGTTCCCGGGTCGCCGACGCGGTCCAGGCGGCCGGGGGCGTTCGCGGGGCGGCCGCCACGGGTTCTCTCAACCTCGCGCGCAAGCTCGTCGACGGCGAGCAGATCGTCGTCGGCTCGACCGGCACCGCCGTCGCGACGGCACCCGCCCCGGTGGATCCGGCGGACCCGGCCACCGCCGTCGTCGACCTCAACACGGCCACGGCCGAGCAGCTTGAGCGGCTACCGGGCGTGGGCGAGGTGCTCGCCCGGCGCATCATCGAGTACCGCGCCGCCCATGGCGGCTTCCGCGCCGTTGAGCAGCTCCGAGACGTGAGCGGCATAGGTGACCGTAAGTACGCCGAGATGCGCGACAGGGTCCGGGTGTGATCCGCCGGTCGGGGAGGGCGGTCGCGATGCGAGCCGGCCCGGTCGTCGGGGTCGAGTGCGCCGGGGACACCGAGGGCCCTGATGGTTCCGGTGCTCCCGGGAAGGCCGGTGGTTTCGGGAGTCCCGGAAAGGGGTGGGGCGCGCATGCCGCGCATCTGCTCCTGCCCGCGGCGGCATCGTGGGTGACCGCTCTCGTCCTGCTGGGCTGTCCGGCGGCGACGGGTGCCGTGGTGGCCGCTCTCACGGCCGCCGCTGCCCTGGCCGTGGCTGTTCTGGTCCGGGCGGGGAGGACGGCGGGCTGGCGTAACGCGGTGATCGCGGTTCTGGGGTGCGCGGCCGCGGTGGCCGGGTCGGTGGCCTTCCGGGTGCACGCGGCCGGTACGGGACCGGTCGCCGAGCTGGCCGGAAGGCACGCCTCGGCGGTGGCGGAAGCGGTGGTGACCGACGACCCCCGGGAGGTGGCCCGGCGTGGCGGGCTGTTCCGACGGGAGAGCTTCGTGGTGCCCGCCCGGGTCGAGGCGGTCGGGACGGGAGCGGACAGGGTGACGCTGCGGGCTCCGGTGCTGCTTTTCGTCTCCGGCGCGGAGTGGCGCTCGCTGCTGCCCAGCCAGCGGGTCGAGGTCAGCGGGCGCTTCGGCCCGGCGGACCCCGGTGAGCTGCTCGCGGCGGTGGTGCTGGTCAGAGGGGCGCCGCGAGTCCTGAGCGGACCCTCCTGGGAGCAACGCGCGGCCGGAGTGCTCAGATCGGGGCTGAGGAAGGCGGCCGAGGTGTTGCCGCCGGCGCAGCGCGGGCTGCTGCCCGGCCTGGTGGTCGGTGACGTGACCCGGATGGACGACCAGGTCAGAGCCGACTTCAAGGCGGCCGGCCTCAGCCACCTGCTCGCCGTCTCCGGTGCGAACCTCGCCGTCGTGGCCGGTGCGGCGGTCGCGATGGCCAGGATGGCCGGTTTGCCGCTCGCAGCGCGGGCGGTGCTGGCGATCTCGGCCATGGTCGCCTTCTCGGTCGTCGCCCGGCCCTCGCCCAGCGTGCTCAGGGCTCTCCTGATGGGCGGGGTCGCCGCCGTGGCACTCGGTACGGGCCGCTCGCGCGACGGCGTCGCTGCTCTGTCGGCGACGGTTCTGGGGCTGATCTTCTTTGTCCCCGACCTCGCCCGCTCCTACGGCTTCGCCCTGTCGGTCTTCGCCACCGCGGGCATCCTGGTCCTCGCACCGCGCTGGCGCGATCGGCTCTCGACCCGAATGCCCCGATGGGCGGCGGAGGCGATCGCCGTGGCCGCCGCGGCCCAGGCCGCCGTCACCCCGGTCCTGGTCCTGATGTCCGGGCAGCTCGCACCGGTGGCGATCCCGGCCAACCTGCTCGCGGGCCCGGCTGTGGCTCCGGCCACCCTGCTCGGCTTCGTGGTGGCGCTGGTCGCCCCCCTGCACATGGGGCTCGCTCAGCTGCTGGTCCGGCCGGCGGGTCTGGCCACCGGATGGATCATCGAGGTGGCCGGGCACACCGCTGGGCTCCCGTTGGGCGTGCTCCCGTGGCCGGGCGGTGTCACCGGGCTGCTCCTGCTGGCCGCTGCCGTCCCGCTCGCCGTGCTGGTGCTGCGGCACCGGGGAATGCGCCTGATCGCCCTGGCGGCCGTCGCCGGCCTGGTTCTCGCCGTGACGGTGGCCGCGCCGATCGTGACTCGCCGGCCGCCTCGCGGATGGTTGCTGGTGGCCTGCGATGTCGGCCAGGGAGACGCGTTGCTGGTCGCGGCAGGGCCCGGGCGAGCCGTGGTGGTGGACACGGGGCCCGATCCCGTCCGGGTGGACCGCTGCCTGCGTTCCATGGGAATCGGGGAGGTGCCGCTGGTCATCCTCACCCATCCGCACCTCGACCATGTGGGAGGGCTCGACGGCGTCTTCCGCGGGCGTGTGGTGGGAGCGGTGCTGGTGACCCCGCGCGGCACCGGAGACGATGCCGCGGAGCACGAGGGGGCGAGGCTGAGCGAGGATCTCGCCCGCCGCCATGTGGTCGAGTGGGCGGCGAGTCCGGGGGCGAGCTGGCGGTTCGGGCCCTCCGAGCTGACGGTCGTCGGCCCGGTGGCCGAGGTGTCCCTGGCCGGCGCGGGGAAGGGAGCGGCCGTCAACAACGCCAGCGTCGTGGTGCATGTTCGCTGGGCCGCGGGGTCGGCTCTGCTCAGCGGTGACATCGAGACCGAGGCCCAGGCGGAGCTGCTCCGCAGGGGCCTGCCGCCCGCCGAGATCCTCAAGGTTCCGCATCACGGATCCGGCAGGTACGACCCGGCCTTCTTCGCCGCCGTCGGTGCTCGTGCCGCCCTCATCAGTGTGGGGGCGGACAACGACTACGGTCATCCCGCCCCGTCGACCCTGGCCACGCTGTACCGGCTCGGTGTGCGCGTCCACCGGACGGACCTGTCGGGGGACCTCGCCGTGGTGGACAGTGGGGGAGCCCTGTCCGTCATCCCCCAGAGGAGCGCTCCGGCCGGAGGGGCTCCGGTACGGGACTAGGACGTGACCTTGGCCGGGCGGCGGAACTCGGTGTCCACGTCGGCGGCGTAGACCGACCGGCTGCAGCGCGCGCAGCGGTACATGATCGGGCCCTCGTCGAGGGATGTTCCGCAGCGCGGGCAGGCGTGGCGGCGAATGATGGAGTTCGTCATGGTTTTCACCTCCTGTGATGTTCCCAGGGTGCTTCAGCGCACCTGCATTCCAATTGCGAACGACTTGCCGATGCCCCTCCCGCCGCTGGGACGTGGCATGCTGCTCGGCATGGCGGCAACCGATCCGGCACCCGTGATCCTGATACTCGGCGACGAGGAACTGCTGGCCGACCGCGCGGTGAGCGAGGTGACCTCGGCGGCCAGGGCAGCCGATCCGACCGTCGAGGTGCACGATCTCCCCGGCGCGAAGATGGAGCTCGGGGAGCTCACCCGTATGACGTCGCCCTCGCTGTTCGGCGACAGGTCCGTGGTGGTCGTCCGCTCGGCCCAGGACCTCGGCAAGGACGTCATCGCCGAAGTCGTCTCCTACGCGGCTCACCCGGCCGAGGAGACCGTGCTGATCCTCGTCCATCCGGGGGGCGTCAAGGGGAAGGCACTGGTCGACGGGGTCAAGAAAGCCGGGGCACAGGTGGTATCGGTCACCAAGGTGACCAAACCGGCCGAGCGGCTGGCGTTCGTCAAGACGGAGCTGAAACGGGCCGGGCGCACCATCGGGGCGGACGCCGCCGCCGCGCTCCTCGACGCCGTGGGTAACGACCTGCGCGAGCTCGCCGCCGCCTGCAGCCAGCTCGCCTTCGACACCCCCGGCAAGGCGATCGACGAGGCCGCCGTGGCGCGCTACCACCGGGGCAGGGCCGAGGTCAGCGGGTTCACCGTGGCCGACTCGGCAGTCGAGGGGCGCCTGGGCGAAGCCCTGGAACAACTGCGCTGGGCCCTGGCGACCGGTACGGCACCGGTCCTGCTGGTGAGCGCGCTCGCCGGGGGCCTGCGCTCGCTGGCGAAGGTGGGCGGTGCTCCCCGAAACCTGAGGGGCGGTCAACTCGCCGGCCAGCTCGGCATGCCGCCCTGGAAGATCGAACGGGTCCAGCGGCAGCTGAACGGCTGGGGACCTGAAGGGCTCGCCCGCGCGATCCAGGCCGTCGCCACCGCCGACGCTCAGGTGAAGGGTGGCGGCGCCGACCCCGCGTACGCGCTGGAGCACATGGTCCAGACCGTGGTCGCCAGCCGCACCGGGCGCTAGCCCGTACTCCGCTGACCTGCAATGATGCGGCAGGTTCGGAAAACGGGGCCGGTCGGTGTCACACCGCCCCGGCCCCGCGGTCGCCCGCAGAGGTGCGCGGCCGGCGAAAACCTCGGTGCGCCAGGCAGCACGGGCGGGTGAAACGCAAGAACGCCGCACCCCGTGAGGGGGCGGCGTCCGCGAAACCTGAAACTACTTGGTGGCCGTCGACAGGGCGGCGGCGCGCTGGGCGATCGCCGACTTGCGGTTGGCGGCCTGGTTCTTGTGGATGACGCCCTTGCTGGCAGCCTTGTCCAGCTGACGGGCGGCGGCGCGCTGGAGCACAGCGGCCTGCGCGACGTCACCCTGGTCGGCGGCCTCACGGAACTTGCGGATGGCCGTCTTCAGGGAAGACTTGACAGCCTTGTTGCGCAGCCGGGCCTTCTCGTTCTGCCGGTTGCGCTTGATCTGGGACTTGATGTTCGCCACGAAGAAGCCTCGGTGAATGTCGTTGGATGGGGCGCGCGGGCAGAGAGGGCGCGCCACACGCAGTTGACTAGGCTACCAACTGCCGAGGTCGTCACTCAAATCGACAGGCCGGGCAGAGGGATGCCTGATCAGTTTAGCGTGTGATTTTGATCGCTCGGACCGTGATCCTCACGGCTTGAACCAGAACCTGTCGTACTCGGCCCAGTCCTCCTTGGTGGCGGCGAAGTCGACGTAGATCGCCAGCCCGAACCGCTCACGGGGTTTGCCGTACGAGGTCAGCGCCAGCCGGGCGCCCCTGGCCGCCTTCTCGACGCTCTCGGCCTCGTCGGCCCAGGAGACGTTGTGGTCGTGATAGGCCGGGGCGCCGATCAGCACCGTCTTCTCCTCGGGGACGAGTTCCAGCGCCAGCGTGCTCTGCCGCACGACGTAGCCGCCGTATACGGAGGGGAAGGGGAGATACGAGTCGTAGGTCATGATCGCTACCTGGTCGGTAAGGTTCGCCACCTGGCGGAAGTAGTCGGGCGACCAGTACTTGTCGTGGCCGAGGACGGCGCGTACGGCCGGGCGGGTGAGCGGGAACGGTTCGATCTGCGGGGTCGAGGTGGAGAGCAGACCGTCGCCCACGATCACGCGGGTCCGGGTCAGCAGGTCGAGGAACTCGGTGTCGCCGTCGCCGATCGGCTCGAAGTTGTAGTGCACGCCGTCGAAGCCGAGCGCCATGATCGCGCGCACGCCGTCCAGCACACGCCGCCTGGAGGCCGCGTCGTCGAGGTCCAGGGTGCCGTCGACCTTCTGGCCGAGCCAGGCCGAGATCCTGACCTTCGGCAACTCCTCGCGCCACCACTTCAGAAGATCGACGGCCTTGGGATATCTCTCGATGGGCAATGTCCCGTCGCGGTCGAACGGTCCCGAGTGGAGATAGACGTCCTTGATACCGGTCTTGCGGAGCCTGGCGGCGAGCGCCCGCACGTCGTCGTGGGTCTTCCTGCCGTCCACCCATGCGTGGCCGAGCCACAGGGCGTCGTGGCCGGTCGTCTTCGCCCACGGGGCGGGTGTCCCGGTAAACTGCAGGGTGAGGGTGGCCACGGCCAACCCTGGAAGGGCAAGGAGCAGGGCCGCCACCACAGCGAGAAAACGCAGGCCGAGTCGTGCTCTGGTCCGGGCAATCACCCGGACATGTCACCATGGAAGGCGGCTGGCATGCCAGTCGTGTGATCGTCATCAATCTGTTGAAACGGACCCCGGTGCGCATTCAGCCTGGCCAGACCGACCCCGCGGTGCTTCGCAACTTCTGCATCATCGCGCATATCGACCATGGCAAGTCGACGCTAGCCGACCGCATGCTGCAGATCACCGGAGTGGTCGACGACCGTTCCATGCGCGCTCAGTATCTCGATCGGATGGACATCGAGCGCGAGCGCGGTATCACGATCAAGTCGCAGGCGGTCAGGCTGCCGTGGCAGGTCGGCGAGACCGACTACGTCCTCAACATGATCGACACTCCCGGGCACGTCGACTTCACCTATGAGGTCTCCCGGTCGCTCCAGGCGTGTGAGGGTGCGATCCTGCTGGTCGACGCCGCACAGGGTATCGAGGCGCAGACTTTGGCCAACCTCTACCTGGCCATGAACAACGACATGACGATCATCCCGGTGCTCAACAAGATCGACCTGCCCGCCGCCCAGCCGGAGAAGTACGCCGCGGAGATCGCCCACCTCATCGGCTGTGACCCGGAGGACGTGCTGAGGGTCTCCGGCAAGACCGGTGTGGGCGTTCGCGAGCTCCTGGACCACGTGGTCGAGAACATCCCGGCCCCGGTCGGCAACGCCGACGCGCCCGCCCGCGCGCTGATCTTCGACTCGGTCTACGACACCTACCGGGGCGTGATCACGTACGTCCGGGTCATGGACGGGCACCTGGGCAAGCGTGAGCGCATCCTGATGATGTCCACCGGCGCGGCCCACGAGACGCTGGAGATCGGCGTCATCTCGCCCGAGCCGAAGATCGCCGACCAGGGGCTGGGCGTCGGTGAGGTGGGCTATCTGATCACCGGTGTGAAGGACGTCCGCCAGTCGCGGGTCGGTGACACGGTGACCTCCGTGTCGAGGTCGGCCACCGAGGCGCTCAGCGGATACCAGCACCCCAAGCCCATGGTCTTCTCGGGCCTGTACCCCATCGATGGTGACGACTACCCCGAGCTCCGTGAGGCGCTGGACAAGCTCCAGCTCAACGACGCGGCCCTGGCCTACGAGCCGGAGACCTCCGCCGCCCTGGGCTTCGGCTTCCGCTGCGGCTTCCTCGGCCTGCTCCACATGGAGATCGTCCGCGAGCGGCTGGAGCGCGAGTTCAACCTCTCGCTCATCTCCACCGCCCCCAACGTGGTCTATCGAGTGATCATGGAGGACGGTAAGGAGGTCGTCGTCACCAACCCCTCGGAGTTCCCCACCGGCAAGGTGGACAAGGTCTTCGAGCCGATGGTGAAGTCGACGGTGCTCGTCCCGTCTGAGTTCATCGGCGCCATCATGGAGCTCTGCCAGAACCGCCGGGGCAACCTGCAGGGCATGGACTACCTGTCCGAGGACCGCGTCGAGATCCGCTACACGATGCCGCTCGGCGAGATCATCTTCGACTTCTTCGACCAGCTCAAGTCCCGTACGCGCGGCTACGCCTCGCTGGACTACGAGCCCTCGGGCGAGCAGGAGTCCGACCTGGTCAAGGTCGACATCCTGCTCCAGGGTGAGGCCGTGGACGCCTTCAGCGCCATCGTTCACCGGGAGAAGTCCTACGCCTACGGCGTCGAGATGGCCAAGAAACTGCGCGAGCTCATCCCCAGGCAGCAGTTCGAGGTGCCGATCCAGGCGGCCATCGGCGCCCGGGTCATCGCCCGGGAGAACATCCGTGCCATCCGCAAGGACGTCCTCGCCAAGTGCTACGGCGGTGACATCTCCCGTAAGCGCAAGCTGCTGGAGAAGCAGAAGGAGGGCAAGAAGCGGATGAAGATGGTCGGCCGCGTCGAGGTGCCCCAGGAGGCGTTCGTCGCCGCGCTGTCCACCGAGTCCGCCGCGGACAAGTCCAAGAAGTAAAGGGCGTCGAGGGCCCGGCCGGGCTTGGCGGCGGGAAGGAAGAATCGGTGGATATCGGTTCGCCTTCCGATTGAGGGCTCCGATACCGTCCGGTCATGCACATTGCCTCGGTGAACGTGGGTCGCGCCGTCGATGCGGAGTGGGCAGGTCGTCTCAAGCGCACCGCGATATACAAGACCCCCGTGGACGGCCGGGTCACGGCCTCGGAGCGCGGCCTGGCCGGAGACGAGAGGGCCGACCTGGAGCACCACGGCTCTTCCGATCAGGCGATCTACGCCTACGCGCGGGAGGACTACGACTGGTGGCAGGCCGAGCTGGGCCGGGAGCTGCGCGACGGCGTGTTCGGGGAGAACCTCACGACGGCGGAACTCGACGTCAACGGGGCCAAGATCGGGGAGCGCTGGCGGATGGGCACGGTGCTGGCCGAGGTGACCGGCCCGAGGGTGCCGTGCTCGGTGTTCCGCGGCTGGATCGGGGAGCGGGGCTGGCTCAAGAGCTTCACCCGGGTCGGGCGGGTCGGCGCCTACCTGCGGGTGGTCGAGCCGGGCGAGCTGGGCCGGGGCGACGCCGTCGAGATCGTCTCGCGCCCCGAAGGCAGCGTCACGGTCACCGAGTCCTTCCGTGCCTACCACGGCGACAGAGACCTGCTGCGCCGCCTGCTCGCCCACCCGGGTCACCCTGAGAAATGGGACAGGGTCGCTGAGCGGGTGCTGGGCCGCGAGCGCGGTCAGGCGTCCGGGGACGAACGTGCGGGCGGGGCCGCCGGTGAACCAGGTCCTGCGGCCCCGCCGGTATGAGAGGGTCGCTCAGCGCAGGACCCGGTAGAGCGCCGAGGTGAGCGCCGCCGAGGTGTCGTCCTGGTCGATGGACCACATCATCGAGCCGCCGAGGCCCTTCAGGCGAATGTAGGCCGCCTTCTGGGCCAGCGAGGCCGGGTCGTCGTAGGACCAGAACTCGTTGCCGTCGTAGAGCCACACGGTTCCGGTCAGCAGGTCGCGGTAGCGCTTGCCCGGCTTGTTCACCAGGATCTTGTAGTCCTCGCTTCCGGCGGCGAAGGTGCCCGGCGCGGGGCCGGTGGCGGTGCCGTACAGGCCGTTCCTGCCGCCGGTGACGCCGGTCCAGCCCTGACCGTACGCGGGCACGCCCACCACGATCTTCTTGGCCGGGGCGCCACGCGTCAGGTAGTCGCGGACCGTCTGGTCCACGCTGTACTTCACCGGGTTGGGGTCGCGCCGGTCGTTGAACAGGTTGCCGTTGTGGCCGGTGACGTTCTCCCAGGGGCCGTGCAGGTCATAGCCCTGGATCGTGGCGAAGGTGAGCTGCTTGAAGACGTCGCGGACCTCGAAGCCCGCGTCGATCTTCGCGGCGGCGGCGGGCAGGAAGGCGGTCAGCTCGGTGCGCCGGTCGAACTCGTTCATCTGGCGGCGCAGTTCGGTGACGAACAGGGTGAAGTTCCGCTTGTCCTCGGGGCGGATGACGTTGCCCTCGTTGCCGGAGGAGCCCGGCCACTCCCAGTCGAGGTCGATGCCGTCGAACACGCCCGCTCCGGTGCCGGGAGCGGTGCCGGGCAGGTTGCCCCTGAGCCACAGGTCGATGCAGGAGGAGGCCAGCCTGGCGCGTCCGGAGGGGGTCAGCACCGCGTCGGAGAAGTACTTCGAGCCGGTCCAGCCGCCGAGGGAGATCAGCGTCTTGAGGCCGGGGTGCTTGGCCTTGAGCTTCTTCAGCTGGTTCAGGTTGCCGTTCAGCGCCTGGCCCTCGGCGTCGCCGGCGCCGTCCACGCTCTGCTCGGCGGCCACCGGGCGTTGCCAGTCGGCCCAGGGGTCGGCGGAGTAGCAGTCGCCCTCGGCGTTGACGAAGCCGAAGGCGTAGTTGATGTGGGTCAGCTTGGCGGCGGCGCCGCTGCTCTCCATGTCCTTGACGTGGTAGTCGCGGCCGTAGACGCCCCACTGGATGAAGTAGGCGACCCGCTTGAAGCGGTCATCGTTCCCTGAGGGGGTCTGGGCCTGGGCCGGGGCCGGTAAGGCCACCGCCGCGAGACCTGCGGCGAGGGCTGCCGCGATCATGTTCCGGAGGAGTCTCTGCACGGGCTTCTCCACTGCTCGGAATAGTAACTTATAGGAAACTTTCCTTTAAGTTTTCCCGGATCGTAGACCTGTGCGATCTGTCCGTCAACGGCCCGCGGTGGACGGGCGGCGTTCCACGGCCGGGGCGACGTCCCGGGCATCGCGCGGGGAGCGGCAGACTTGGGGCGTGCCATCCACACTTCCCGACGGGGATCCCGTACCCGCCTCGGGCGAACTCCCCGAGAGCGCGCTCGCCGGACTCGGCGAGCGGCCCTTCGGCTTCTACGTTCACGTGCCCTTCTGCGTGACCCGGTGCGGTTACTGCGACTTCAACACCTACACGGCCTCGGAACTCGGTCCCGGCGCCGCGCAGCGGGACTACGCGGACACCGCCGTCGACGAGGTGCGGCGGGCACGGGTCAATCTCGGCGCCGCACGTCTCCCGGTCGAGACCGTGTTCTTCGGCGGGGGCACCCCGACCCTGCTGCCGGCCGGAGACCTGGTACGGATCCTGGGGGCGATCGAGGAGGAGTTCGGGCTCGCTCCCGGCGCCGAGGTGACCACCGAGGCCAACCCCGAGTCGGTGGACCCCGCCTACCTGGCGGAGCTTCGCGAGGGTGGGTTCAACCGGATGAGCTTCGGGATGCAGAGCGCCCGCGAGCACGTGCTCGCGGTGCTGGACCGTCGCCACACCCCCGGACGTCCGGCGCGGGCCGTACGGGAGGCGAGGCAGGCGGGGTTCGAGCATGTCAACCTTGACCTGATCTACAGCACGCCAGGGGAGAGCGACGACGACTGGCGTGCTTCGCTGGCCGCGGCGATCGAGGCGGGGCCCGACCATGTCTCCGCGTACTCGCTGATCGTCGAGGACGGGACGAAGCTGGCCGCCAGGATCAGGCGGGGCGAGCTCCCGATGCCCGACGACGACGTGGCCGCCGACCGTTACCTGATCGCCGACGCCATGCTGGCCGAGGCGGGGTTCGAGTGGTACGAGGTGTCCAACTGGGCGACCTCCGAGGCCGGGCGATGCCGGCACAACCTGCTCTACTGGACCGGCGGAGACTGGTGGGGCGTCGGTCCCGGGGCGCACAGCCACGTCGGTGGCACCCGCTGGTGGAACGTCAAGCACCCCGCCGCCTACGCCCGGCGACTGGCCGAGGGCACCTCGCCGGCCCAGGCGCGAGAGGTGCTGGGGGCCGAGGACAGGGCGGTGGAGCGGTTGATGCTGGAGCTGCGGCTCGCCCAGGGTTTCCCGCTCGGGGAGCTCGACCGCCCCCGGGTGGTCGCCCGCGCGCTGGCCGACGGCCTGCTGGAGACGGAACCGTTCAAGGCGGGCCGGGTGGTGCTCACCCTGCGCGGCCGCCTGCTGGCCGACGCCCTGGTCCGCGACCTCACCTGAGTTCCGGCCCGGGTCAGCTGACGAAGCGGATGCTCATCGGATAGCGGTGGTTCTCCCCCCGGTTGGCCGCCACCGCGGCGATGACCATCATGATCATCGACCCGATCCAGAGGATGAACATCAGTACGAAGCCGATGAGCACGAACGCCAGGACCATGCAGACGAAATAGGCGATCATCACCGTGAGCTGGAAGTTGAGGGCCTCGGCGGCCTGGTCCCGCACGTAGGGTGACTCGTCCTTCTTGGCGAGGTAGAGCACCAGCGGGCCGACGAAGCTGGTCAGCAGGCCCAGCAGGTGGGCGAGCATCGCCATGGTGGTGTCGTCACTGCCGGGCCGCGGGCCGTAGGTCCCCGGCGGCGCCTGGTAGCCGTAACCCGCCGGCCGGCCGTACCCGCCGTACTGGGCGTATCCATTCTGGTAGCCGTAACCGCTCGGGTCGTACGGGGGAGAGGGGTAGCCCTGGCCCGGTTGTCCGTAGCCATGGCCCGGCGGCGGAGCGCTCTGGCCGGGCATGGTGGGTCCGGGCGTGGTGTGTCCGGGCACCATGTGGCCCGGCGTCGTGTGGCTGGGCGGAGGATCGCCGATGCGCTCCGTCCGGTCCTCGCGCGGTGAATCCCCAAGGTTCTCGCTCATGGCCCCTCCTGATGGGTTGACGGCCTAGTCATCCTCGCCGGGAACCGTGACGAAGTCGATCAGCTCTTCGACCGGACCGAGCAGTTCGGGCTCCAGATCGGCATATGTCGTAACCGATCCGAGGATGCGGCGCCACGCGTCGCCGGGTTCCGTCTTCCAGCCCAGCGCGGCGATGACGCCCTCCTTCCAGGGCACGCCGCGCGGCACCGACGGCCAGGAGGAGATCTTGAGCGTGTGCGGCTTGACCGCCTGCCAGACGTCCACGAACGGGTGCCCGGCGATCAGCACGTACTGAGAGGAGATCCGCGCGGCGATCCGACTCTCCTTGGAACCGGGGACCAGGTGGTCGACGAGCACACCCAGGCGGCGGCCGGGGCCCGGGCCGAACTCCTCGACGATGGCGGGCAGGTGATCGACCCCCTCCAGATACTCCACGACCACACCCTCGACCCTCAGATCGTGGCCCCAGACCTTCTCCACGAGCGCGGCGTCGTGCACGCCCTCCACGTATATCCGGCTCTCCCTGGCCACCTGGGCCCGCAGGCCCTCCACCGCGATGGAGCCCGACGCGCTCCGCCTGGGGCCACGTGGCGCGGCGGCCGGGCGCACAAGCGTCACCGTCCTGCCCTCCAGGAGGAACGCGGCAGGCTCCAGCGGGAAGACCCGCCGGCGGCCGAAGCGGTCCTCCAGGGTGACGGCCTCCTTGTCGCAGGCCACCACGGCACCGCAGAAGCCGCCGTCGGCGTCCTCGACGACCAGGTCGAGCTCGGCGGGAACCTGGGGAATCCCCCCTCTACGGGGGCGCCGCCAGTCTCCCGCCAGCACGTCACGCTCGTACATCACCGACCGCCCACCGTCTCTCGCAAGGGATCACGTGGGACGCTAGCAAACGCCACGGTCACCTGCCGTAGGGGCCCGGCGCTCCCCACTGCCCCGCCGAGGCGGCGGCCCTGCGCTTGCGGGCGTTGCCCCGCTTCACCAACACGACGATCGTCACGATGATGGCCAGCAGGATCCCGATGCCGGGCACCGCGAACAGTGCGATCACCCCGCCGACCAGTGATCCGGCGGCGAGTTCCCGGCCCACGCCGAACGTGGTGCCCTCCACCGGGTCGGCGGTGCAGGTGACCTGGTAGTCGCCTGCCTGCTCCACGCCGATCTGCAGGCCCATCTCCCAGACGACGCCGTCGGAGCCCGACACGGTCTGCTGGACGAGCGGCTTCTGCAGGCTGGGCGTGCCGGTGCCGCCGGTCAGCGTGCACTCGAAATTGGTGGGTCCACTGGTTGAGACATAGATGGCCGGCTTGTCGGCCGGGTCGAGCGTGACCGTCGTGTTTTCGCCGGGGGCGAACGTCTTCGTCGGTGCCGCGCTGGTGACCGCGCCCAGCACGCCACCGGCGAAGCCGCCGATACCGACGATGATGCTGACCAGGGCGAGCAGCCATACCCCGACGATCCATCCGATACCGGGCTTGATCTTCCCGGCGGGGGGCGGGCCCTGCGGGGCGCCGTAGCCGGGAGGTGCGTAACCGTAGGAGGGGCCGTTCTGCTGGGGCTGCTGACCATACGGCTGCTGGGGGGAGCCGTAACCGGGGCCGCGGGAGGCGTCGCCCGGAAAAGAACCAAAATCGTTGGACATGTACGAATTGTGGCGTGAACCGGTTGAAACGCGATAGCAGTTGACTTGCCAATGGCTTGGCGTCATCATCCGCACCTCTTGCTTATCGCGCCTTCCGCACGGGGGCCGTACACTTGGCACTCGGGAACACAGAGTGCCAGACCTCGTGTTTCCCATCTGAACGCAGGCAGGGAGGTGACCACGTTGGTCGACGACCGGAAGCTCGCCGTGCTTCGCGCCATCGTCGAGGACTACGTGTCCACCAACGAGCCGGTGGGTTCGAAGGCTCTCGCGGATCGGCACAGTCTGGGGGTGTCCCCGGCGACGATCCGTAACGACATGGCGGTGCTGGAGGAGCAGGGCTACATCGCCCAGCCCCACACCAGCGCCGGCCGGGTGCCCACTGACAAGGGCTACCGGCTCTTCGTCGACCGGCTCTCGCAGGTGAAACCCCTGTCGAGCGCGGAGCGCAAGGCCATCGAGAGCTTTCTCGCGGGTGCGGTGGACATCGACGACGTCGTCATGAGGACGGTGCGACTGCTTGCCCAACTCACCCGGCAGGTCGCCGTGGTGCAGTACCCGACACTGACCAACTCGACGGTCCGGCACGTCGAGCTGGTGCCGCTGAGCGAGCGCCGGCTGATGTTCGTGCTCATCACCAACACCGGCCGGGTGGAGCAGCGCGTGGTCGAGTTGCCCGACGTCGTGGACGAGCAGCGGGTGGCCCATCTGCGAGCGATGCTCAACACCTCCCTCGACGGGTGCGGGCTCACCAGCGTTCCCGACAAGGTCGCCGACCTGCCGGAGCGGCTGCCCGCCGAGGATCGGCCGCTCGCGGCCACGATCCTGTCTGTGCTGCTGGAGTCTCTGGTGGACAGGCACGATGAAAAGATCGTTTTTGCCGGGGCCGCCAACCTCGCGGGAGCCGACTTCACAGTCGGGCTCCGCGATGTGCTGGAGGCGCTGGAAGAGCAGGTCGTGCTCATGCGACTGCTCGGTGAGACCTCCGACCTGTCGGCGCTGACCGTGCGGATCGGCTCGGAGAACCCCTACACCGGACTCCAGGGCACGTCGATCGTCGCCGCCGGATACGGTTCTGGGGACAAGCAACTGGCCCGGCTAGGTGTGCTGGGCCCAACGCGGATGGACTATCCGGTCACGATGGGCGCGGTGCGCGCGGTGGCACGCTACGTCAGCCAGATCCTGGCTGCATCATAAGAGGTCAACGAAAAGTGGCTAAGAGCGACTACTACGGCACCCTCGGGGTGCGCCGTGACGCCAGTGCGGAAGAGATCAAGAAGGCGTACCGACGTCTGGCGCGCGAACTGCATCCTGACGTCAACCCCGACCCCGAGACTCAGGAGCGCTTCAAGGAGATCACACAGGCCTACGAGGTCCTGTCCGACTCCAGCAAGCGGCAGATGTACGACATGGGGGCCGATCCGTTCGCCTCGGGCGGTGCGGGGGCCGGTGGCTTCGGTGCCGGCTTCCCGTTCAGCGACATCATGGACGCCTTCTTCGGCGCGGCCGGTGGCGGCGGCGGCCGTGGCCCCCGCTCGCGTGCCCGTCGCGGACGCAACGCCACCATCCGGGTCGAGCTCGACCTGCGCGAGTCGGGCTTCGGCACGACCCGCGAGCTGGTCGTCGACACCGCGGTGGTCTGCGAGGTCTGCACGGGGTCGGGCGCCGCCGCAGGCACCCACCCCGACACCTGTGACATGTGTCATGGTCGAGGCGAGGTCTCCCAGGTCACCCGCTCCTTCCTCGGTCAGGTCATGACCTCACGGCCCTGTCCGCAGTGCGGCGGCTTCGGGTCGATCATCCGCAACCCCTGCCAGGAGTGCTCCGGCGACGGCCGGGTCCGCACCCGGCGGACCATCAAGGTCCGCATTCCGGCCGGGGTGGAGGACGGTACCCACATCCAGCTCGCCGGAGAGGGCGAGATCGGCCCAGGCGGCGGCCCGCCCGGTGACCTGTTCCTGGAGATCGTCGAGCGTCCCCACGAGATCTTCGAGCGGCGCGGCGACGACCTGCACTGCACGGTGCAGATCCCGATGACCGCGGCCGCGCTCGGCACCATCCTGACCATGGAGACGCTCGACGGAGCCGAGGAGCTGGACATCCGTCCCGGTACGCAGTCGGGGCAGACGATCCCGCTCTACGGCCGCGGTGTGCAGCGCCTGAACGAGACCGGCCGTGGCGACCTGCTGATCCACGTGAACGTGGAGACCCCCTCCCGTCTCGATGCGACACAGGAGGAACTGCTGAAGGAGCTCGCCAAGCTCCGCGGCGAGGAGCGCCCGCCGGGCAAGTTCGCCCCCGGGCAGCAGAGTTTCTTCTCCCGGCTGCGGGACGCCTTCAATGGCCGCTGACCCGGACCGCCTTCGCGCACCTCGCGGCGGCAAGGTCCGTTCCGGGGTGGGTCGCCCCGATGCGGCCCGCCCCGACGGCTCATGACCGTTCCGGTCTTCCTGGCCGAACCCGCCGATCTGGCCAGGCCGGAGTTCGTCTTCGGCGGCCCCGAAGGGCGCCACGCGGCGGCCGTACGGCGACTGCGGGCCGGGGAGCGGCTTGACCTGACGGACGGGGCGGGCTCCGTCGCCGAGTGCGTGGTGATCGAGGCGGGCAGGGATTCGCTCCGGATCCAGGTACTGCGCCGTCACGAGATACCCGTGCCGTCCCCGCGTCTGGTCGTGGTCCAGGGGTTGCCCAAGGGCGACCGGGGCGAGCTGGCCGTGGAGATGATGACCGAGGCGGGGGTGGACGTGATCGTCCCCTGGGCCGCGGCCAGGTGTGTCACCCAGTGGAAGGGCGAGCGCGCGGCCAAGGCGCTGGCCCGCTGGCGCTCCACGGCGCGTGAGGCGAGCAAGCAGTCACGCCGCTTTCGCCTGCCCGAGGTGACCGAGCTCGCGTCCACCGCCGCGGTCGCCGCCCTGCTGTCGGCGGCGGCGCTCGGCGTCGTGCTGCACGAGGAGGCCGCCTCCCCGCTGTCCGGCCTGCCGCTCCCCGCGGGCGGCGACATCGTGGTGGTGGTCGGCCCGGAGGGCGGGGTGTCGCAGGAGGAGATCGCCGTCTTCCGCGAGGCCAAGGCGGTGCCGGCGCTGCTCGGGCCGACGGTGCTGCGCACCTCGACGGCCGGGGTCGTCGCGGCGGCGGTGCTCCAGACACGCAGCGGTCGCTGGTGATCCCCGGCCGGCGGCCCTGAGCCCGACGCCCTTCCCAGCGGGATCCGGGCTCCCTCCTCCGCCCAGGGAGAGGCCGTCCGGCCGATCCTCGGCACGCCGGGATCCGCCGGACAGGAGGGCCTAGCTGCTGACCGGAGTCGGCGCGGGGATGCTCGCCTCCGTCGGCATCGGGGGCGACGCGTCATCCGACGGTCCGCACTCATCGGCCGAGCACGGGCTCTCCGAGGGAGCCGACGGTCTCGTCTTCGTCGGTGTGGGGGTCGCCTCGGCCTCCTCGCACTGCTTGGAGATCCCGCTGGGGTCGACCGGTGGGTCGTCGAGGGGGGTGGGGCAGGTGGGCGTCGGCGTCGGCTTGGGCGTCGTCGTCGGGGTCGCCCTGGAGGTCGGCCGCGTGCTGGGCGTGGTGCTCCTGGACGGCGTGGGCGTCGGCGGGAGCGTGGGGTTGCCCGCCTCCGACCTGCCGACGGTGGGGAGCTGGGCGGGGCCGGACGACGGCTGGGGCGGAGCCGGGGGCCTTGAGGTGGCTGATCCGTCCGGAGGGGGAGTGGACTCGGTGAAGTTGACCGTGCCGGTGCTCACCTGGGGGATCACCCGTTCGCGGAACTGGGGGACCACCATGACGATGGTCGCCGCGACGAGGAGCGCACCGGCGACGGAGGCCCCGGTCCGCCACCACGTCAGCCAGCGGAACCCACGTCGTTCGATGCGGGCGCGAATTATCTCCAGGCCGTCAGGGGAGGGAACGACCGAGTTCGCCTCCGCGCTGAGCGCACGGCGGAGCAGCTCGCCGTACTCATCCGGGGAGTCGGTCATGACAGTTGCTCCAGTGAGGTTCGTAGGGCGGCCATGCCGCGAGCGGTGTGGCTCTTGACCGCGCCTTTGCTGATGCCCATCGCGTGGGCGATCTGCGCCTCGGACAGGTCTCCGTAGTAGCGCAGGACCAGGGCCTCCCGCTGGCGCGTGGGCAGCCGGCGGAGCGCCTCGATGACGGCGGAGCGCTCGAACTCGCCGATCGCCCCGTTCTCGGCGCTCGGCGCGTCGGGCATGCCCTTGGGCGCGTACTTCTCGACGACCGCCCGATGCCGGAGCACCGAGCGTGATCGGTTCACGACCGACTGTCGCAGGTAGGCCAGTGCCTTGTCGGTGTCGCGCAGGCGGCGCCAGGCGCCATGGATGGCGACGAACGCGTCCTGCACGACCTCCTCCGCGGTCGCCATGTCGCGAACGAGCAGTACGGCGAGACGGACAAGAGACCGATAGTGCGCGCTGTAGAGCGCGGTAACGGCCACGTCGGCATCCCAGCCGACAGGCGCCGCCCCGAGCGATCTGTCTGCCACGAGGGTCTCGGTGGTCACATCAGTGGGACGCTCGGCCTTCCCAGAGGGTTTACGCTCTTCCGGTTCATTAAGGGGCATGACCCAGTCGTGTCCTCGCCAGGCGGCCATATGGTGCTGTGCGCAAAGGCTGTCTTGGTTGAAGTTTTGCACAACCACCATATCCGGGCGGATCTTTGTTTGCTGGCGGGAACCATCACCGATTCACAACGTCCTCGGCGGTAAGGTGCCTGCATGGTGAGCGAAGCCGACTGCCTGTTCTGCAAGATCGTGGCCGGGGAGATTCCCGCGGAGATCGTCTATGAGACCGATCGCACGCTGGCCTTCCGCGACGTCAACCCCCAGGCGCCGACCCATGTGCTGGTGGTCCCCAGGGAGCACCATCGGGACGCCGCGGCGCTGGCGGCCGCCGACCAGGGGCTGGCCGACGACGTGCTCAAGACCGCGCACGCGGTCGCCAGCCAGGAGGGAGTCGCGGAATCGGGCTACCGGCTGGTGTTCAACACCGGACCCGAGGCCGGTCAGACCGTCTTCCACGTGCACGGACACGTGATCGGGGGGCGCGGTCTGAAGTGGCCGCCCGGCTGAAAACCGGCAAGCGCGATCGTGGCGATCACGGATACCATGGCGTTGAAGTTCCGCGCCTATATCTGGAGGCGAACAGGCCGTAAGGCCAGCTCATGTCCGAGACAAACGATTCCAGCAGAACATCGCCGAGGTCCAGGGGTTCCAGCCGGACTCAGGCGAAGGTAGTGATTCCGGACGATCAGTCGATGGTCAGCCTGCTGGGCTCGCGCGATGAGCTGCTGCGCGTCATCGAGGGCGCCTTTCGCGCCGACATCCACGTCCGGGGCAACGAGATCACCGTCACCGGCAGCCCGGAGGAGAGCAGCACCGTGGTGCGGCTCTTCGAGGAGATGTCCGAACTCGCCCGCGGAGGCGCACAGCTCACGGTCGACGCGGTCGAGCGCAGTATCGCCATGTTGCGGATGACCTCCGATCGTCCCGCCGAGGTGCTCTCGCTGGACATCATCTCCTCGCGGGGCCGGACCATCCGCCCGAAGACCGTGAACCAGAAGCGGTACGTCGACGCGATCGACAAGTTCACCGTCGTCTTCGGCATCGGCCCGGCCGGCACGGGCAAGACCTACCTCGCGATGGCGAAGGCAGTGAAGGCCCTCCAGGAGAAGAAGGTCAACCGGATCATCCTCACCCGTCCCGCGGTCGAGGCGGGTGAGCGGCTGGGCTTCCTGCCGGGAACGCTTTACGAGAAGATCGATCCTTACCTGCGCCCGCTCTACGACGCGCTGCACGACATGCTCGATCCCGAGTCGATCCCCCGGCTGATGGCCGCGGGCACGATCGAGGTGGCCCCCCTCGCCTACATGCGGGGCCGTACGCTCAACGACGCCTACATCATCCTGGACGAGGCGCAGAACACCTCGCCGGAGCAGATGAAGATGTTCCTGACGCGGCTGGGGTTCAACTCGAAGATCGTCGTCACCGGCGATGTCACCCAGGTCGACCTGCCGAACGGCACGCAGAGCGGTCTACGGGTCGTCCAGGACATCCTCGAAGGCATCTCTGACATCCACTTCAGCCGTCTGACCAGCGCCGACGTGGTGCGTCACAAGCTGGTGGGCGACATCGTGGACGCGTACGGGCGCTATGACGAGACGCAGCGCCAGAGCGCGCCGCAGCAGATCAAGGGCATGGTCAAGCAGCGTCCCCGGGAGAGGACATGAGCGCGGGACGATTCCGGCGCGGGGGTCGGAGCGGGTCGCGTGGCACGTGGCAGACAGGGGGGGACCTGTGAGCGTCGAGGTCAACAACGAGTCCGGTGTCGAGATCGACGAGGGGCTCATCGTCTCGCTGGCCGGGCATGTGCTGGAGCGGATGGGCATCAACCCGCTCGCCGAGCTGTCGATCCTGGTCGTCGACGAGGAGACCATGTCGGCTCTGCACGAACGGTGGATGGGGGAGCCGGGCCCCACGGACGTGCTCGCCTTCCCGATGGACGAGCTGCGGCCTGGGCCGGGTGCGGGGGCGCGGCAGGAGGGTGACTCGCCCACCGATCCGGCGCTCCTCGGTGACGTGGTGCTCTGCCCGCAGGTGGCCGCCAAGCAGGGGGCCGAGGCAGGGCACGGCACCGAGGCCGAGCTGGAGTTGCTGTGCACGCACGGCATCCTCCACCTGCTCGGCTACGACCACGCCGAGCCCGAGGAGCACAAGGAGATGTTCGGCCTTCAGGGCGAGCTTCTGGAGTCGTGGCAGGAGGTGCGCCCCCAGCGGTGAACCTCGCCAACGGGTGGTTGTTCTCCGCTGTCGTCCTCGTCGTGGTCGGCGGGTTGATCGCCAGCGCGGAGACGGCTCTGACTCGCATCTCAAGGGTTCGCGCGGAGGAGTTCGTCCGTGACGGCCGCCGGGGCGCGGTGCGTCTGCAGGCCATCGTCGCCGACCCGCCGCGTTACCTGAACCTCCTGCTCCTGCTCCGGCTGAGCTGCGAGCTGATCGCCACGGTGATCGGCACGCTGCTCTTCATCGACTGGCTCGGTGACCAGGGCTGGGCCTACGCGGCGGCGGCGGCGGTCATGATCGTCATCAGCTACGTGATCGTCGGGGTCTCCCCGCGCACGCTGGGCCGTCAGCACGCCGAGCCGATCGCGCTCGCCAGCGCTCCCGTGGTGTACGGCCTGACCCGGATCTTCGGCCCCCTGCCCAAGCTGCTCATCCTGCTTGGCAACGCGGTGACGCCGGGCAAGGGTTTTCGCGAGGGGCCCTTCACCTCCGAGGCCGAGCTGCGGGATCTGGTCGATCTGGCCGAGGAGCGCCGGGTCATCGAGCCCGACGAGCGGGAGATGATCCATTCGGTCTTCGAGCTCGGCGACACCCTGGTCCGAGAGGTCATGGTGCCCCGCACCGACATGGTGTTCATCGAGCGCGGCAAGACGCTGAGCCAGGCCATGTCCCTCGCGCTGCGCAGCGGTTTCTCCCGGATTCCCGTGGTCGGCGAGAACGAGGACGACGTCATCGGCATCGCCTACCTCAAGGACATCGCGCGCCGGGTGCAGGACACCGGTGACGACGGGCGCGCCGAGCCGGTGGAGTCCATCATGCGCCCGGCCACCTACGTGCCGGAGAGCAAGCCGATCGACCAGCTGCTGCGCGAGATGCAGGCCCGCCAGATCCACCAGGCCATCGTCATCGACGAGTACGGTGGCACGGCCGGTCTGGTCACCATCGAGGACATCCTGGAGGAGATCGTCGGTGAGATCACCGACGAGTACGACCAGGAGGTCCCCAGGGTGGAGCCGCTTGAGGGCGGTGCGGTGCGAGTGACCGCCAGGCTCCCGGTGGACGATCTGGAAGATCTGTTCGGCATCGAGCTGGAGGTCGACGACGTCGAGACCGTCGGAGGGCTGCTGGCGCACGCGCTTGGCCGGGTGCCGATCGCCGGTTCCCAGGCGGTGGTGGAGGGTCTTAGCCTGACGGCCGAGAGCCTGGCCGGGCGTCGCAACCGGATCGGCACGGTCCTCGTCACCAGGATCGCCCCCGCGGAGCCCGACTCGGTCTCGGCCTCCCCCGACCAGTGACGGGCCGGGGCGGTGGATTCGCCCCAAGTCGTCCGCAAGTGCTCTGCAAGCGGCACGGGTGATGCTTCTCGTACGGCACCTGGTCGCGCGGGAGCCGGTGGGAGATCTTCGCGCCCGGAGGGGTTCGCGGCGCGAGGGGCGGCCCACGGGGGAGAAGAGTTCACGCGGGGCTTCGTGGCTGTCCTGCGTCACTCGCTTAGGGGTGTTCTCGACCATGAAATACGGTTGAGGGCACCCTTAGGCGTTTCTTAATGATTGCCGCTTTTGCCGACGGGGAAGAAAGCGAGTCGGCGAGGAAGAGACGCCTCGCACATGACATCGGGGGGATGCTCATGACGCGGGGGATGAATATTGTCGTTTTTGCGGTGTTATGTGGATTTATCGCGGGCGGCGTAGCCGGATGCGGCGGTGGAGCGGGAGCCGGCGACGCAATGGACGGCGCCGCGGAGCTGCACCGGCTGCGGGGAGTGCTCGACGAGGCGCGAGCGCTGCCCGACGGGTTCTCGGCTCGTCCGCGTGACGGCTGGCGCGCCCCGTTCCAGCCGGTGAACGAGGACTGCCGGCTCGTTCTCGACACCGCTGGGGGCAGGCCGCCGCAGCGGGCACTGGGGGCGCGGGCGGCCGTGACCTACCAGGGTGACGGGGTCGGGGAGCTGGCCGGGTTCGGGCTGGCCTCCTACCGCGGTGACGACGCCGAGCTTCACTTCAACGAGCTCACGGAGGCGCTGAGCGGTTGTCCGGTCGCACGTGCCCAGGTGGCGGGCCGTGGCACCGCTCTTCGGGTCTCCCCCCTGAACCTGGCAGGGGTCGGTGACGAGGTGCAGGCCAGGCGGCTGAACGGCAGGCTGAACGGATATCCGTACGAGATGCACCTGGTGTTCGCCCTCAGTGGCCACACCCTGATCTCACTGGTACACGCCGGTGTCAGGGATGTCGACGTCGAGCGCACCCGGGAGCTCGCCCGTCTGCTGGTCCACGAGGTCGCCGCCTGAGCGAGGCGGCGCCCGGGTCGTTTTGGTGCCGGAGCCGCACCGGTGTCGTCCTTGGCACCGGAAGCTGAATACCCTTGTGCTGTGAGTGACGCGACCCTCGATCCCGAGGACAAGAAGATCATCGTGCTGGCCCGTTCCGCCCGTGCACGCAACGGAGCCGCCGAGGGCGCGGCCGTACGGGACGAGACGGGCCGGACCTACTCGGCGACCAATGTGGCGTTGCCGTCGCTGACCCTGTCGGCGATCCAGGTCGCCGTGGCGATGGCGGTGTCCGGTGGAGCGGAGTCGCTGGAGGCGGCCGCGCTGGTCACCGCGGGTGCCGGGCCCTCCGACGACGACCGGCGGACGGTCCGCGATCTGGGGGCCGAGACCCTGCTGGTGGCCGGTCCTGACGGGACACCGCGTCAGAGCTGAGTCCGGCATCGGCGACAATGGTTGACGTGAGTTCCTCAGCTGCTGATTTCCATGCCGGTTTCGCCTGCTTCGTCGGCCGGCCCAACGTCGGCAAGTCCACGCTGATGAACGCGTTGGTCGGCACGAAGGTGGCGATCACCTCGTCCAAGCCCCAGACGACCCGCCGGGCCATCCGTGGCATCGTGCACCGCCCCGATTCCCAGCTCATCATCGTCGACACGCCGGGCCTGCACCGGCCCCGCACGCTCCTGGGTGAGCGGCTGGACAGCCTGGTGCTCTCCACCCTCACCGAGGTCGACGTGATCGGTTTCTGCGTGCCCGCCAACGAGCCCATCGGCAAGGGTGACCGGTTCATCGCCGAGAAGCTCGCGGGCGTCAAGAAGACCCCGGTGGTCGCCGTGGTGACCAAGTGCGACCTGGCGACCCGCGAGCAGATCGCCGCGCAGCTGCTCGCGGTCTCCCAGCTCACCGAGTTCGATGACATCGTGCCGGTCTCCGCGCAGTCGGGTGAGCAGCTCGACGTGCTGGCCGACGTGCTGGTCCAGCGCCTGCCCCAGAGTCCGCCGCTGTACGAGGGCGGACAGCTCACCGACGAGCCCGAGCAGGTGCTGGTCGGCGAGCTGATCCGGGAGGCGGCCCTTGAGGGGGTACGCGACGAGCTGCCGCACTCGATCGCGGTGGTCGTCGACGAGATGCTGCCCAGACAGGGGCGTGACGACCTTCTCGACATCTACGCGCACATGTTCGTCGAGCGTCCGTCCCAGAAGGCCATCGTGATCGGGCATAAGGGCTCCCGGCTGAAGGACGTCGGCAGCCGCGCCCGCCAGCAGATCGAGGCGCTTCTCGGCACCCGGGTCTATCTCGACCTGCGCATCAGCGTCGCCAAGGACTGGCAGCGCGACCCCAAGCAGCTCCGCCGTCTGGGTTTCTACGACTGAGGGGTCCCGGCGGGGGCGCGGCCGGTCTCCAGGGACCGTGGCCGCGCTTCTCAGCGGCGGCCGGTGCCGGCCTCCTCTCCGTGCCCGAGCCGTCGTCGCAGCTCGACGGCGTCCCGGCCGAGCGCGGAGACCAGGGTGGCCGGCCCGGCCAGGGGCAGGACGGCCCAGCCCTGGCCGACCACCGCCTCCGGTGCCCGGCCGGTGACCAGGACGCTGCCCACGCAACGGGCGTCGCCGTAGACGGCGGGACTGCCGTCGATCTCCGCGTCACCCACCACGAACTCCTGCCGGAGCAGCGGGACCCCGCCGAGAACGGCGTCGAAGCGTGAGTGGCAGCGTCCGGGGCGTTCGCCGTACCGACCGAAGACGATCTCCTCGCGCCAGTGCACCCGCGCGTCCTCGGCCAGGTCGAGCCGGACGACCATGCGGTGCAGGCAGCCCGCCGCGAGCACCGTCGGTTCCGGCGCGAAGCTGAGCGAGGCGCCCGCGCCGACCCGGGCCGTGATCGTCATCAGTGATTCGGCCCCGGCTGGGCCGGGCAGCACCAGAGTGCTCGCGACCGACCGCACCTCCAGCTCGGTTCCCGGCGCCACCTCGATGTCGAGGGCCAGATCGTCACCGCCCAGCGGACCCGCCGCGGTGGACACCAGGTGCACCCGGCCGGGCGCGGTCGCCCGCAGCGTGAGCGGTGGGCCGGAACGCATCGTGGCGAGGACGGTCCGGCCGGCCGCGTCCCGCCGGGTGGCGATCGCCGCCCGCGCCCTCATGGCCCGCCGTCCTGCCCGCTCCGGCCGTGGTGCGGACTCCGCCGGCGCCGGAGTGGGCAGGACGGGGGCGGGGACCGGGTCGGTGAGGGGCATGGTCAGGTGTGGGAGTGCTCGTGGGCCCAGGACTCGACGAGGCCGGTGACCCATTCGGAGACCGCGTACGCTCGTGGATCCTCTCTGATCGAGGTGAAAAGCACGGGTTTGCCGTCTCGTACGGCCGCCGCATCATGTGACATGACCGTGAGGTCCGCGCCGACCATCGGGGCCAGATCGGTCTTGTTGATCACGAGCAGGTCGGCCGTCGTCACGCCGGGTCCGCCCTTGCGGGGGACCTTGTCGCCGCCGGACACGTCCAGCACGAAGATCTGCCGATCGGCCAGGCCCCTGCTGAAGGTGGCGGTGAGGTTGTCCCCGCCGCTCTCCACGATCACCAGGTCGAGCGGGCCGAACCGCTCCTCCAGGGTCTCCACCGCATCGAGGTTGGCCGCGATGTCGTCCCGGATGGCGGTGTGCGGGCAGCACCCGGTCTGCACGGCGACGATCCGCTCCGGGTCGAGCACGCCCGCCCTGCGCAGGAAGTCGGCGTCCTCGGTGGTGTAGATGTCGTTGGTGACCACGCCCAGGTGCATGAACGGACCGAGCGTCCGGCACAGCGCCGCGGTCAGCGCGGTCTTGCCGCTGCCGACGGGGCCCCCGATGCCCAGGCGTAATGCCCGGCCGCCAGGGTCGGCCGGGTGGTGGTGGTCGTCGTGGTTGGCGCCCATGTGGGTCACCGTCCTTCCAGGTGGTCGTCAGGACACAAAAAGCCGCATGTCTGCACGAATATGGTGTTCGGCGAGCAGATCGAGCGCGGGGGAGGCGTGCGCGGGCAGCGCCTCCCAGCCGGTGGGGACGGTGGCTGCGACCTTCTCCATGGCCGGGGCGAGATCGGCGAGCACTCGGTGGACGGCGACGGGGTCGAGGCCGAGCAGCCGTACCGCCGCCGTGGCGGGTCCGGTGACGGAGGTGTAGGCCGCCGCGAGGGCGGCCTCGGCGGGGGAGCATCCCGCCACGGCCGCCACCGCGCCGAGCGCGAGGGGGTGGTGGGCGCCCTGGGACAGGGCCCCGGCCAGCGTGTCGAGCACCGGGGAGGGCCAGATCCTCCGCGAGGTCCGCAGCAACAGCCTGCCCTGGGTGCGGCTCGCCTCCCGCTGGGCGGGCGAGGAGATCCTGGCGTCCGCCTCCGCGTCCAGTCGCGTCCACTCCGAGACGTCGGCCGCGGCGGGGGGAGACACGCCGAGACGGCAGGCCGCGGCGGCGAGGGCGGCCGTCACCAGGCCCGCGGTGGCCAGCCGGCCCCGCAGGAAGGCGGCGAGGCCGGCGAGGTCGCGGATCGCGCCGATCCTGACCGCCTCCTCGGCGCCACCGGAGTGACCGTGCCCCCCCGCGGGCAGCCGGGAATCGGCCAGTAACAGCAGCGCGGCGTTCATCCGGGGCACCCTTCGGCCGGTCAGGAGATCAGAACAGGAAGTAGCGCTGGGTCATGGGCAGGGTCTCGGCGGGGGCGGGTTCGATCAGGTCGCCGTCGACGCTGACCGCGAAGGTGTCGGGGTCGACGTCGATCCTGGGCATGGCGTCGTTCAGCGGCATGCTCTCCTTGCCCCTGCGGCGGACGTCGGCCACCGGCAGCAGGCGCCTGCGGACGGCCAGCCGGTCGGCGAGACCGTCCTCGATCGCCAGCGGGGCGACGAAGTGGACGGACGTGGCGGCGGCGGTGACCGGGGCGGCGCCGAACATCGGGCGTGGCATGACCGGCTGCGGGGTCGGGATGGAGGCGTTCGCGTCGCCCATCTGGGCGTATGCGATGACACCGCCCTTGACGACCAGGTTCGGTTTGACCCCGAAGAAGGCCGGGTCCCACAGGACCAGGTCGGCCAGCTTGCCGGTCTCCACCGAGCCGACCTCGCCGTCCAGGCCGTGGGCCACGGCCGGGCAGATCGTGTACTTGGCGACGTAGCGCCGGGCCCGGAGGTTGTCGGCGGGGCCGTCACCCGGCAGAGCCCCCCGACGGCGCTTCATCACGTGCGCGGTCTGCCAGGTCCGGATGATCGTCTCGCCCACCCGGCCCATCGCCTGCGAGTCCGAGCCGATCATCGAGATCGCGCCCATGTCGTGCAGGATGTCCTCGGCCGCCATGGTGGACGGCCGGATCCGGGACTCGGCGAACGCCAGGTCCTCGGGGATGGACGGGTTGAGGTGGTGGCAGACCATCAGCATGTCGAGGTGCTCGTCGAGCGTGTTGACGGTGTGCGGGCGGGTCGGGTTGGTCGAGGACGGCAGGATGTTGCCGTAGGAGGCGACCCGGATGATGTCGGGTGCGTGCCCGCCGCCGGCTCCCTCGGTGTGGTAGGCGTGGATCATCCGGTCGCCGATCGCGGCCAGCGTCGACTCCACGAACCCGGCCTCGTTGAGGGTGTCGGTGTGGATCGTGACCTGGGTGCCGGTGGCATCGGCCACCGACAGGCAGGCGTCGATGGCGGCCGGGGTGGTGCCCCAGTCCTCGTGCAGCTTGAAGCCGGAGGCCCCGGCGCGGAGTTGTTCCAGCAGCCCCTCGCGGCTGACCGTGTTTCCCTTGCCGAGCAGCGCGACGTTGATCGGGTAGGAGTCGAGAGACTCCAGCATCCGGGCGAGGTACCAGGTGCCGGTGACGGTGGTGGCCTTGGTGCCCTCGGCGGGGCCGGTGCCGCCGCCCACGATGGTCGTCACCCCGGCGGCGAGGGCCTCGTCGAGGATCTGCGGGCAGATCAGGTGGACATGGGAGTCGATCGCCCCGGCGGTCAGGATCTTCCCGTTGCCCGCGAGGATCTCGGTCGAGGGGCCGATCACCAGGTCCGGATGGACACCGTCCATGGTGTCGGGGTTTCCGGCCTTGCCGATCGCCACGATGCGGCCGTCCCTGACCCCGATGTCCGCCTTGACCACGCCCCAGTGGTCGAGGATCACCGCGCCGGTGATCACCAGGTCGGGTGCCCCCTCGGCCCTGGTGGTCCTGGCCTGGCCCATCGACTCCCTGATGACCTTGCCGCCGCCGAAGACCGCCTCGTCGCCCGCTCCGGCGGGGCCCGTCGACAGGTCCTCGGTGACCTCGATGAGCAGGTCGGTGTCCGCCAGCCTGATCCGATCACCGACGGTGGGGCCGTAGAGCGCGGCGTAGCGGGATCGTTCAATGAACACCGGGACTCCCATCGAGAGGTCCGGCCCATTCGGGACGGAGACCGGGTACGATCCGCAGCCCGCCGATCGGCACGAGGGTCACGTCGCGCTCCACACCGGGCTCGAACCGCACCGCGGTACCCGCGGGGACGTCGAGCCGGGTGCCCCAGGCCGCCTGGCGGTCGAACTCCAGGCCGGGGTTGCACGCGGAGAAGTGGTAGTGCGAGCCGACTTGGATCGGCCGGTCCGCGGTGTTGACGACGCGGACGGTGACGCGCTCGCGGCCCGGGTTGAGCGGGATGGGCGTGTCGCCGTACAGGATCTCGCCGGGTGTCATCGGCGCTCACCGCTCCTTGGGGTCACGGGATCGGCTGGTGGACGGTGACGAGCTTGGTGCCGTCGGGGAAGGTGGCCTCGATCTGTACGGACGTCAGCATCTCGGGCACCCCCTCCATGACGTCGTCGCGGGAGAGCACCTTGCGCCCCGCCTCCATCAGTTCGGCGACGGTCCGCCCGTCCCTGGCCCCCTCCATCAGGAAGGACGCGATGATCGCGGTGGCCTCGGGGTGGTTGAGCCGGAGGCCACGTGATCTGCGGTCGCGGGCGAGACCGGCGGCGACGTGGATGAGCAGGCGTTCCTGCTCGTGTGGTGTGAGCCGCATTCCCGGACCATAGGAACCGGCGGTTTCGGTGACGTTGCACGTCGATGTCATGCCGGTTTCCAGAGGACGCGAGCTGCGCGAAAGAGGAAGAACCATCCATCGGCGCCGCCTTCCTCGCGAGGCTGCCGAGGCGTCCTGAAGTTAATGTCACGAAATTTGTTGATTTATAGGGACAAATGTCCGGGGGTTATTCGCGGCGCCGCATCCTGTCACGGCGGTGATATGCCGGTAAGCCGCAATTAACAACCGCGAACTAGGCGGGAAACCTCACTCAGTCACCTTGGCGGCAGATAGATCGGTGCGGGGGCCGTACCGGCAAGGAGGAAAGTCATTGAGGAAGACAGCATGGTGCTCAGTGGTGGCCGTCGCGGCGCTGGCCGCGACGCTGACCGCCTGCGGCGGTGAAGCCCCTGCGAACAAGGACGCGGCCGCCGCGAGCGGCGGTGACGGAGACATCAAGGTCGGCATCCTGCATTCGCTGAGCGGCACCATGGCCATCAGTGAGGTGACCGTCAGGGACGCCGAACTGCTTGCCATCGAGGAGATCAACGCCGCCGGGGGAGTGCTCGGCAAGAAGCTGGTCCCGGTGGTGGAGGACGGCGCGTCCGACTGGCCCACCTTCGCGGAGAAGGCCACCAAGCTCATCCGCCAGGACAAGGTCGCCACCACCTTCGGCGGGTGGACCTCCGCCAGCCGCAAGGCGATGCTGCCGGTCTTCGAGCGGAGCAAGGCCCTGCTGTGGTATCCGGTGCAGTACGAGGGCCTGGAGAGCTCGCCGTACATCTTCTACACCGGCGCCACCACCAACCAGCAGATCATCCCCGGCCTTGACTACCTGAAGGAACAGGGCAAGAAGAAGATCTTCCTGGTCGGCAGCGACTATGTCTTCCCCCGGACCGCCAACAAGATCATCAAGGCGTACGCGGCGGCGAACGACATGGAGATCCTCGGTGAGGAGTACACCCCGCTCGGCCACACCGAGTACAGCACGCTGACCAACAAGGTCCTCCAGGCCAAGCCGGACGCCGTCTTCAACACCCTCAACGGAGACAGCAACGTCGCCTTCTTCAAGCAGCTCAACAGCGCCGGGGTCACCGCGGAGAAGATGCCCGTGCTGTCGGTGAGCGTCGCCGAGGAGGAGGTCAAGGGCATCGGCGTCGACAACATCGCCGGCCACCCCGTCGCCTGGAACTACTACCAGACCACCGAGAACGCGGCCAACGAGAAGTTCGTCGCCGCGTTCAAGGCCAAGTACGGCGCGGACAAGGTGACCTCCGACCCGATGGAGGCCGGATACAACGCCGTCTACCTCTGGGCCGAGGCGGTCAAGAAGGCCGGCAGCGTCGAGGTCGAGGCGGTCAGGAAGGCGGCGGGCGGCATCGCGCTGGACCGTCCCGAGGGCCTCGTCACCATCGACGGTGAGAGCCAGCACATGTACAAGACGGCCAGGATCGGGGTGATCCAGCCCGACGGTCTCATCAAGGAGGTCTGGAACTCCGGTGAGCCGATCAAGCCCGACCCCTACCTCAAGGGCTACCCCTGGGCGAGTGGCCTGGCCACCGGCTGACCCCTCTCAAGACCGGCTCCGGGCCGGGCCGTGACCAGATCACGGAAAGTACCGTGGCGCGCCCACGACGCGGCGCGGCCCTGCTCCGGAGCCACACACTCGTAGGAAGGGGACCTTCGGTGGAGGCCTTTCTCAACCAGCTCCCGATCGGCCTGTCCATCGGCGCCGTGCTGCTCCTCATCGCCCTCGGGCTGACGTTCACGTTCGGTCAGATGGGCGTGATCAACATGGCCCACGGCGAGTTCATCATGGCCGGGGCGTACACCGCCTACCTGCTCCAGGACCTCACCGGCCGGATGGCGGTGATCGTGGCCCTGCCCGTCGCCTTCCTGGTCGCCGGGCTGATGGGGCTCATCCTGGAACGGGCCGCGATCCGGCACTTCTACGGCCGTCCGCTCGACACCCTGCTGCTCACCTGGGGCGTCAGCCTCGTGCTCCAGCAACTCGCCCGGGACCTGTTCGGGGCGCCCAACGTGCAGGTCCAGGCACCCACCTGGCTACAGGGCGGCATCGCGTCCCTGCCGTACAACCGGCTGTTCATCTTCGGCCTGGCCGTCGCCACGGTCATCGGCATCTGGGCCTACATGAACCGCACCGGCGCCGGCCGCCGGATGCAGGCCGTGATGCAGAACCGGCAGCTGGCCGCGGTCAGCGGCATCAACACCGCCCGGGTGGACCAGCGGACCTTCTTCATCGGCTCGGGGCTGGCCGGGGTCGCCGGGGTGGCGCTCACCCTCATCGGCCCCGTCGGCCCGGCGCTGGGCACCTACTACATCGTCGACGCCTTCCTGGTGGTCGTCGCCGGAGGGCTCGGCCAGCTGCGCGGCGCCGTCATCGCCGCCGCCGGCCTCGGCCTGCTCAACTCCTACGCCGAGTTCTGGAGCGACGCCAGCCTGGCGAAGGTCATCGTGTTCGCCGCGATCATCGCCTTCCTCCAGTTCCGTCCGCAGGGCCTGTTCGTACTCCGATCGAGGGCGCTCACTTGAATCTCACCCGCCTCAAGGGGCCGGGGCTCTTCGCGGCGGTGGCCGTGCTCGCCCTGGTCGTCGCACCGCTGGTGCTGGAACCGTTCCGCCTCGGCCTGCTGGCCAAGTACCTCTGCTTCGCCATCGTCGCCCTGGGCATCGGCCTGGCCTGGGGGCAGGGCGGCATGCTCGTCCTCGGCCAGGGCGTGTTCTTCGGGCTCGGCGGCTATGCGATGGGCATGCACCTGAAGCTGGTGGACGCCCAGGGAGACCTGCCCGACTTCATGATCTGGAGCGGGGTCGAGCAGCTGCCCGCGCTCTGGAAACCGTTCGCCAACCCGGTGTTCGCACTGGCCATGGTGGTACTCGGGCCGATGCTGATCGCCGCCGTGCTGGGCCTGCTGGTGTTCCGCCAGCGGGTGCGCGGCGCGTACTTCGCGATTCTCACCCAGGCGCTCGCCGCCGCGTTCGTCATCCTGCTCGTCGGCCGGCAGGGCCTGACCGGCGGCACCAACGGTCTGACCAACTTCTTCGACCTGTTCGGCCAGGACCTGGCCGCGGACTCCACCCAGCGCGGGCTCTACTTCGTGGTCGCGATCGTCACCGGGCTGCTCTACCTCGGTGCCCGCCAGCTGGTGGGCAGCCGCTTCGGGCGGCTGCTCGTCGCGATCAGGGACGGCGAGGACCGCGTCAGGTTCCTCGGCTACGACCCGGCCAGGGTGAAGACCGTCGTCTTCGCGATCTCAGCGGGCATGGCCGGGCTGGCGGGCGCCCTGTTCGTGCCGGTGGTCGGCATCATCTCGCCCGCGCTGCTGGGGGTGGTCCCCTCGCTCGAACTCGTCGTCGCGGTCGCGGTGGGCGGCAGGTTCGCCCTCGCCGGGGCCATCCTCGGCGCGGTCGTCATGGGGTACGCCAAGACCTCCTTCAGCGAGCAGTTCGCCGACGGCTGGCTCTACCTGCAGGGCGAGCTGTTCATCCTGGTGATGACCCTGGCCCCCAAGGGGATCCTCGGCCTGGCGGCGTCGGCCCGCGACGCCCTGGCCCGGCGGCCGAGACGCCCCACGGCCCCAAAACCCCCGCCCACGGACGACGCCTCCGGCAGGAGAGTCATGGAGGAGGTCGGATGAGCCCGATCATCGAGATACGCGGGCTGTCGGTGGTCTTCGACGGCTTCCGCGCCATCGACGGCATCGACCTGACCGTCGAGGAGGGGGAACTGCGCTTTCTGATCGGCCCCAACGGTGCGGGAAAGACCACGCTCGTCGACGTCATCACCGGCCTCACCCGTCCCACCACCGGCGAGGTCGTCTTCGACGGCCGCAGCCTGGCCGGCCTGCGCGAGCACAGCATCGTCAGGCTCGGCGTCGGGCGCACCTTCCAGACCTCGGTGGTCTTCGAGGAGCTCACGGTGCTGGAGAACCTCGACCTGGCGGCCTCCTTCCGGCGCCCGCTCTGGTCGCTGACCCGGCGCAGGCGCGGGATCTCCGAGGCCGTCGCCGACGCACTGGAGACCACGGGTCTGCGGGAGCTGGCCGACCGGCCCGCGGGGGTGCTCTCCCATGGGCAGCGGCAGTGGCTGGAGATCGGCATGCTGCTCACCCAGAGCCCCAAGCTGCTCCTGCTGGACGAGCCGGTGGCCGGGATGTCGAAGGACGAGCGGGAACGGACCGGCGAGCTGCTGACATCCGTGGCCGACGACCACACGGTGATCGTGATCGAACATGACATGGAGTTCCTGCGCAGGTACGCCTCGCAGGTCACCGTCCTGCACGAGGGCAAGGTGCTGATCGAGGGCTCGGTGGACCAGGTCCGCGACGACCCGCGCGTGCAGGAGGTCTATCTCGGAAGGAAACGCGGCGATGCTGTCAGTACAGGATCTTGACGCCGGGTACGGCAGGGCCCGGGTGCTGTTCGGGGTCTCCCTGCGGGTGGAGCCAGGGCAACTGGTGTGCGTGATGGGCCGCAACGGGGTGGGCAAGACCACCCTGCTCAACACCGTGATGGGCATGCTGCCCGCCACCGCGGGTTCGGTCACCTTCGAGGGCAGGGACGTGACGCGCCTGCCGCCGCACGAGCGGGTACGGCTCGGCATGGCGTACGTCCCCCAGGGGCACGAGACCTTCCCTCAGCTCAGCGTGCTGGGCAACCTTCAGGTCACACTGGAGGCCTCCGGCGGCCCGGCCGAGGCGCTGGAGGAGGCGCTGGAGACCTTCCCCCGCCTGAAGCCGCTGCTCAAGCGGCGTGCCGGATTCCTGTCCGGCGGACAGCAGCAGCAGCTCGCGATCGCCCGCGCGCTCGTCACCCGGCCCAGGCTGCTCATCCTGGACGAGCCCACCGAGGGCATCCAGCCCTCGATCATCATCGAGATCGAGGAGGCGATCGAGCGGCTGCACGCCTCCGGCCTGTCGCTCCTGCTGGTCGAACAGTATCTGGACCTGGCGCTCCGCCTCGCCGACCGTTTTCTCATCCTCGACGCCGGGCACGTCGCTCATTCGGGGGCGGTGGAGGAATTGCGCGGGGAGGAAATTCACCGCCTTCTTGCCGTGTGAACCGCACTATTTCATATCAAGAAGATCATATTTGATCTCTTCTTGATGAAGAACCTCCCGCTGCGGGCGATGGCGACATAACCTACCCAGCAAAAAGGGAGTCCGGGGGTGTCATGGCGGAGGAACCTGCGGACGGGGGGACGCGAGCGGAGGGGACACCGGACCCTTCCGGGAATCACGGTCACTCCGACCGCCAGCCCGGCCGCGAGGTCGGCAGGCCGGCCGACGACGGGCGCGAGGGGCGACCCGGTGGCGAGACCGGCGGATCGCCCGGTGACGATCGTGACCGGTGGTCCGACGACCGGCATGACCGTGAGCGGCGCTTCGACGGCCGACACGAGCGTGGCCGGTGGGACGACGACAGATACGGTCATGAGCGCCGGTTCGACGAGCGGTACGAGCATGACCGGTGGGACGACGACAGGTACGGCCGTGACCCGCGGCCCGAGGATGTGCGGTCCTTCGAGGACGCGTACCCCGGGGCGCGGATCGATCTGCCGGGGACGCCCGCCAGGCGTGGGTTCCGCCGCTTCCGGCTGACGGCCTGGATCGCGCTGGTCGTCGCCGCGGTCGTGGTCGGGGTGTCCATCGCATGGGTGAACGGGCCGCTCACCGAGGCCGAGCTGCGGGAGAAGGCGGGACTCCTCAGCAAGGACAGGCTCCGGATCGGCGTGAAGGACGACACCCCGGGTATCGCCCTGAGGTCAAAGGACGGGAGCGGCTTCGAGGGCTTCGACATCGACATCGCCTACATGATCGCGGCGGATCTGGGCTTCCGGCGCGACCAGGTCGAGTTCATGTCCATCGAGACCGAGGACAGGGCGCGCATGCAGGCCCGGAACGGGAACGGGGAATTCGTCAGGGTCGACCTCGTGGTGGCGACCTTCAGCGTGACGTCCGACCGCAAGGCGGACCCCTCCGTCGGCTTCTCCACGCCCTACCTCTTCACCGAGCAGTCGGTGGTGACCAGATCCGACTACCAGGACGAACACGTCGCCTCCCTGGGGCAGCTTGAGGGCAGGAAGGTCTGCTCGCTCGGGACCTCGACCTCCCTGGTCGAGTTGAGCAAGGCGATAAAGGGCAACCCCATCGCCGAGGGCCTGATCAGCAAATGCGTGGAGCGTCTCCGGAGGGGCGACATCGACGCGGTGACCACCGACGCGGCACTCCTGGCCGGGTTCGTCGCGCAGGACAGGAACCTGCGCCACCACGACATCGCGCTGGAGAAGACGGAGATGTGGGCTGTCAACGCGGGGCCCAACGCCGCGCTGCGCACCCTGGTCGACCTCGCGCTCTACCGTTCCTACGCCGACCCGCAGAACCAGCGCTGGGAGGAGGCGTACAAGACCCACATCGAGCCGCTGCTGAAGGCCAACCCCGGAGTGAACGTGGCCCAGGCGGAGCAGCCGTGCGCGCTTCCCCCGCCGGTGCGCCGCTGGCCGTGGGAGCGGACCCTCCCTCTCCAGGATTGTCCCTCCGCGCCTTGAAGACCGACAGGCGGGTCAGGGACGCGCCGAGGAACCAGGAGTGGTTCCTCACACTGCTGCCGGTGTTCCCGATCGTCCTGCTGGTGATGCGGCTGTGGTACGCCAGCCGGCAGGACACCCAGACGCTGCTCCTGCTCGTGCAGACCATCAGCCCGCTGGGCATGCTGAGCGCGATCCTGCTGACCACGGTGTGGGTGCTGCCCGTCGTCGTCGTCGGTGGCCGGCTCCTCGGCACCCTCTACTGGATCAGCACGGGCCGTTCCTCATGGCTGGTGCGCGCGGCCCGGCGGCTACCCGGCTGGGTCGCGGCCCTGGCCGTCATGGTGGGCGTGGGCACCTGGCAACTGCGCTTCCTGCCCACGCTGATGATGCTGTCGCTCGCGCTGGCGGGCCTGACCGTGCGCGAGCGGTTCCCGGCCCACGAGGAGTTGCGGACCACGTTCTGCTACGCGCTGCCGCTGATCGCCGCGGTGCTGTCGTACGTGCTGCTGTGGCCTGCCATCGTCACCGCGTTCGCCGAGCGGGACGTGGCGACCGCGATCCTGCTGACGCTTCCCCCGGTGTGCGTGCCGCTATTGACCGGCCCGGTGCCCGCGGCGTCGGCCAGGGTGCTGACCCACGGCATCGCGATCGCGATGGCGGTGTTCACCCCGTTCCTGGTCGGCGCGGTCGTGATGAGGGCGCCGATCCTCCCGCTGATCGCCCTGGAGATCACCGGGGAGAAGTCCTCCGAGGTGCTCGTGGGCTACATGGTCGCCAGTGACGACCTGATGACCACGGTCCTGCACCGCGACGGTGCGGTGAGCTTCATCTCCAACGAGCGGCTTCGGTCGAAGGTGCTCTGCCCCGACCCCGGCGAGGTGCCCAGGACATGGGCGAACCTGCACGGCTGGTACGTCGAACAGAGCGTGATCTCCTGGCTCGCCCCGGTCTCGCGGCAGACCCCGGCCGATTCACGCTGCGAGGGCCGCCCGGCCGCCGAACCCGCTCCCGTCTCACCGCCCCCTACTCCGACCCCGACCCCTACCCCGACCCCGGCAGGGGCCTTCGGGGCGGGCGGTCACTGACGGTAGTCCTCGACCTCGTCGATCGGGCGGGGCGCGGCGGAGTTGGGATCCTCACCGAACTCGCGGCGTGCCCGGCGCTGCCTGAGCAGGTCCCACGCCTGGTCCAGAGCCTCCTCCAGTTGCTGGATCCGGTTGTTCTCCTCATGTGAGGAGATCGAGTGCGAGGTCAGTCTCTTCCGGAGTTCGCGCTCCTCGGCGATGAGCTCGTTGATGTGGGCGAGGATGTCGATGTCCCGCATGGCAGTTCCCCCTGTCAGAGTTCTCCTCTGGTGACCGTACCGTCGGAAGCCGAGCCGGTGGCGGTGGTGTGGTTCGCGTCGCGTGCCCTTCCTCGGACGGAATTCCGGAGATCTTCGAGTTCCGCCATGTGAGACCTGGGCTCGGGCATTCGAAGCCGTCTGGTAGCGTGCTGTGCATGCTGCGCGGGCTGCTTCTTAGCTGCCGCGACGAGGGCCTGTAGAGGCCGGCTCCCTCGTCGCGGAGCGAGCCATGCGTGTCGGCCACGATTGTTTTCCCAGTCGAGGAGCCTTTGCATGTATCCGCAGCAGCGACCCAGCCCCATGCCGTTCAAGCGCTACGAGTCCTTCGCGCCGATCCGGCTGACCGATCGGACCTGGCCCGACAAGGTCATCGAGCGGGCACCCCGGTGGTGTGCCGTCGACCTGCGTGACGGCAACCAGGCGCTGATCGACCCCATGGACGCCCACCGCAAGCTCAAGATGTTCGAGCTGCTGGTGAAGATGGGCTACAAGGAGATCGAGGTGGGTTTCCCCGCCGCCTCCCAGACCGACTTCGACTTCGTACGGCAGATCATCGAAGAGGGCCTGGTCCCCGACGACGTGGTGATCCAGGTCCTGACCCAGGCCAGACCCGAGCTGATCGAGCGGACCTTCGAATCGGTGCGTGGGGCCAAGCAGGCGATCATCCACCTGTACAACTCCACCTCCACCCTCCAGCGCAGGGTCGTCTTCGGCCAGGACCGCGAGGGCATCACCGCGATCGCGGTCGAGGGCGCCAAGCTCTGCAAGAAGCTGGCCGCCGAGATGGACGACACGGAGATCTACTTCCAGTACTCCCCGGAGTCCTTCACCGGCACCGAGCTGGAGTACGCGGTGGAGGTCTGCGACGCCGTCAACGACGTGTGGCAGCCCACCCCCGACCGCAAGGTCATCGTCAACCTGCCCGCCACCGTCGAGATGTCCACGCCCAACATCTACGCCGACCAGATCGAGTGGATGCACCGCAATCTGGCCTACCGCGACTCGATCGTGCTCTCCCTGCACCCCCACAACGACCGGGGCACCGCCGTCGCCGCCGCCGAGCTGGGCTACCTGGCCGGGGCGGACCGGATCGAAGGCTGCCTGTTCGGCAACGGCGAGCGCACCGGCAACGTCTGCCTGGTCACGCTGGGCATGAACCTGTTCTCGCAGGGCGTCGACCCGGAGGTCGACATCTCCGACATCGATGAGATCCGTCGGATCACCGAGTACTGCACCCAGCTGCCCGTCCACCCGCGCCATCCGTGGGGCGGCGAGCTGGTCTACACCGCCTTCTCCGGATCTCACCAGGACGCCATCAAGAAGGGCTTCGAGCACCTGGAGCGCGACGCGGCCGCCGCGGGCGTCCCGGTCGGGGAGTTCACCTGGGCGGTCCCCTACCTGCCGGTCGACCCCAAGGACATCGGCCGTACGTACGAGGCGGTCATCAGGGTCAACAGCCAGTCGGGCAAGGGTGGGGTCGCCTACATCATGAAGGCCGACCACCAGCTGGACCTGCCGCGCCGCCTGCAGATCGAGTTCTCCCGCGTCGTCCAGAGCCGCACTGACGCTCTCGGCGGCGAGGTGAGCCCGGCCCAGATGTTCGAGATCTTCACCGACGAGTACCTGCCGAACGAGGCCGGTCCGTGGGGCCGGCTGGGCCTGCTGGCCCACCGCACCGTCTCCCAGGGCGACGAGAAGGACGCGATCAGCGCCGATCTGCGGATCGACGGGGAGATCCGGGAGATCGAGGGTGTCGGCAACGGCCCCATCTCCGCCTTCTGCGAGGCCCTGGCCAGGGTCGGCGTCGAGGTTCGCGTCCTTGACTACGCCGAGCACGCCATGAGCGCCGGCACCGACGCCAAGGCCGCCTCCTACATCGAGTGCGAGATCGCCGGCCAGGCCCTGTGGGGTGTCGGCATCGACGCCAACACCACCGCCGCCGCGCTCAAGGCCGTCATCTCCGCGGTCAACCGCGCCAGCCGCTAGCCCTCGGCACGACCCGCCGGGGCAACGCCCGACAAGAACCCACAAGGTCACCTGTCGCCTACTCGACCGCGCCTCCCGCGTAACCCGCGGACGCGCGGTCGAGTCGTCTCAGCAGGTGGCCGGGCGGTGGGGAAACCGGTCGTCCTGACGTCATATACTTTACAAGTAAAACACTTGCTAATCATATGAACGGGGATCATGAGGGAACAGCCGGGCGGACGGACGCGGCGACTGCCGCTGAGGGGGGTGTTCCGGCTCGGCCGGTTCGGCGACATCTGGCACAAGCACGCGCTCAGCGCGGTCATCGCGCTGGCGATCCCCGACCTGATCCTTCTGGCCACGGGCCGGCTGGATCTGGCGGTCTACACCTCCGCCGGGGCGATGTGCGCCCTGTACGGGCACGGCCTGCCGTACGCGGCGCGGGCGCGCAGCCTGATCTGGGTGGCGCTGGGCATGATCGGCGGGGTGGGGGTGGCGCTCGTCGCATCCGGTCTCACCCGGTCCACCGCGATCCTGATCATCGTGTCCGCGGTGCTGGCCGCCCTGCACAAGGTGGTCTGCGACGCCACCCGGATCGGCCCGCCCGGGAATCTGATCTTCACCTTCATGGCCGCGACCTGTGCCTTCATCCCCCAGCGGCTCAGTGAGGTGCCCTTCCACCTGGTGCTCGCCGTGCTGGGCGCCCTCCTTGCCTGGCTGGTCTGTATGACTCCGGCGCTCGTCCGGCCCGAGGGTCCCCAGCGGATCGCCGTCGCCCGTGCGCTGGAGGCGGTCGCGCGGCTCCCGCACGCGACGCCCACCGGCGACACCCCGGCGCGGATCACTCCGATACCCGGGGCCCGCCACGACGCCGCCGCGGCGGTGAACGCCGCCTGGCGCGCTCTCCTGCCGGTGCCCGCGAGCCCGAACCGCGGCGCGCTGGAGCGCCTGCTGGTACACGCCGAGGAGACCCTCGCGACAGGTTTCACCACCGAGGCCGCCCGGCTGACGGGCTGGGCCACCGACCTGCGCCGGAACCGGCCGCTGCCCCGCATGAGCCTCACCGAGGACGAGGCCGCCGAGCTGACCGGCATCGCGATGGAACGGGCCGTCCGGAGCCGCGGGCCGAGCGTGCTGCGGGCGTTCCACCCGGCCTCCGCGCTGTTCCCGATCGGGATCAGGGTCGCCGTCGGCTCCGCGCTGGCCGGGTTGACCTCGATGGCGCTGGGGGTCGGTCACCCCTACTGGGCTGTCGTGATGGCCGCCTCCGTCTTCCAGGCCAACGCCATGCTGTCCTGGCAACGGGCGCTGCAGCGTGCCCTCGGCAGCGTGTTCGGACTACTCGCCTTCACCCTGCTGCTGCCGATCAGCCGCATCGGGCAGCTCGCGCTGGTGTTGCTGGTGCTCTTCCTCCAGTTCTGCGCCGAGGCGTTGATCACCCGTAACTACTGGCTCGGCACGGTGTGCGTGACCCCGATGGCCCTTCTGCTGACCGAGTTCTCCGGATACCAGCCCGCCGGGCAGCTGATCGCCGACCGCTGGCTGGACACCTGCGTGGGCGTCGCGGCAGGACTGTTCGGCTGCCTGCTGGTGACCAACCGCCGTACCGCAGGCCGGATCGACGCCGCCCTGCGCCGGGTGGCCGTCACCCGGGCCGGGGCAGGACACCTGCTGGAGAGCGGCTCCGCAGGCCCCGGCGACATCTCCCGGGCATGTGGCCTGCTCGTTGCCGCCCTGGTGGAACTCCGGGAGGCCGCCGAGGTCGCCGCCGGCGAGTGGTGGCAGCGCGTGCTGCCGGCGGAACAGATCGCCCATGCCGAGCAGGAGGGCCACCGTACGCTCGCGCGCCTGAGGGGACCCGTCCGGGATAGAGTCGCCTCGAAGTCGATCAACGAGTGAGGGAAGCGGGGGCGTGGAGGACATCGTCGCGCAGGTGATGCGCCAGTGGCAGCGCGTCCACCCGGGGCTGGACACCGCGCCGATGGCCGTGATCGGCCGCCTCAACCGCTGTTTCCTGCTGATCCAGCAGGCCGCCGACGCGCCGCTGCGCGAGCACGGTCTGACCCGGTCCGAGTTCGACATCCTCGGCGCGCTGCGGCGGCTGGATCGAGAGCTCACCCCCAGCCAGATCGCCAGGGAGACCTTCGCCTCCGGCGCCGCCGTCACCAAGCGGCTACGGTTCCTGGAGGAGCGCGGACTGGTGGCCCGCCGCCCCGACGACCGGGACGGGCGGGTGTCCCACCTCTCACTCACCGGACAGGGCCGTACGCTCATCGACCGGATGCTCCCCGAGCAGGTCGACTACGACGCGTCGCTGCTGGCCGGCCTGGCCGTGGAGCGGCAACGGGAGCTGGCGGAACTCCTCGGCGAGCTGCTCCTCCTGCTGGAGGGACGGCCGGGCGTCCGTGCGCTCTGAACGTGCGCCGATGCGGGCGCCGTCACCTGGCATTCCGCTTCCGCAGCGGTGACCGGCGGTACGGACCAGGTTCGATCGACGACCGTGGCCTCTCCAAACTGGTGAATTCATGGCATTCCACGGCGAGTCATTCCGAGGTGCCCCATCGTTAGCGACATAGCATTTTTGCAGCTCAGGGTGTAATTCGCTCCCCCCGAACAAACCGAAAGCGACATTTTCGGCTATGTACGAAATTCGTATTCATCGGGGGAATTCATGCGATGTATCTTCGGCCTGGCCACCGCCGGGCTCGTCCTTCTCAGCGGCGCGACGGCTGCCGCGGACGCGCTGCCGCAACCACCGGGCCGCGGACCCGACCCGGCCGTGGGCCGGCCGATCGCCGATCCGCCTCCGTGGCCGCCGCGGCCGCTGCCTCCGGGGCCCGGATCGATCACGCTGCCCCCCCGACCGCCGATGCCTCCGGGACCGATGCCTCCGGGGCCTGGGCCGCTGCCTCCGGGGCCCGGGTCGATCATTTCACCTCCGCGACCTCCGCTCCCGTGGCCGCCCGGCACGTGGGGCCAGCCGTTCCCGCCTCGCCCGACCCCGCTTCCACCATGGCCGACCCCGTGGCCGCCGCGCCCGTTCCCGCCAAGGCCGACCGGATGGCCGCTTCCGCCGTGGCCGACTCCGTGGCCGCCGCGCCCGGTTCCGCAGTGGCCCGTGACGGTGGGCGTACCGCTGGGCAGAGATCTCTCGCTGACCATCGTGGGCAGGGAGGACACCCGTAGCGTCCAGCTCAGCTGCTCGCCGGTCTACGGCACGCACCCGCGCGCAGCGGACGCGTGTGCGGCGCTCTACCCGGCGCAGGGCGACCCGGCCCGGGTCAGGCCGTCGTGGATGGGGTGCCCGCGGATCTACGACCCCGTGACGGCGAGCGCGACCGGTATGTGGGACGGCCAGTACATCCAGTACCGGCGGACCTTCAGTAACGAGTGCGACATGCACGCCGCGACGGGTCCGGTCTTCGACTTCTAGGGAGGGGCAGGGAGAGGAGAGTCCCTACCCGCCGGCGCCCGAAGAGGATCGTGCCGCCTGCCATGAAACGGTGGCCCGATCTCTGGAACATCGGCTCGTACGGTGGTGGGGCGTTCCGCCGCCGTACGAACCTGAAATACCCTTGGGGCGGCGATGCCGTTGTCGCGCCCCCGCATGGCCACCCGTGTGCGGCGCGCATCCGCCGTGCACGGCCTGGCGCGAGGCGTGGAGAGGGTACGACGTGACCGGACGGCTGCTGAACTGGGCGGGCAACATCACCTACGGCGCCGCGCGGTTCCACCGCCCCGGCAGTGTGGAGCAGCTCCAGGAACTGGTCGCCGGTAGCGACGCCGTCCGGGCACTCGGCACCCGGCACTCCTTCAACGAGATCGCCGACCGCCCCGGCGGTGACCTCGTCTCGCTGGAGGATCTGCCAGGTGAGCCCGAACTCGACCCGGCACGCGGCACGGTCACGGTCGGCGCCGGCGTGCGATACGGCGAGCTGAGCCGCCATCTGCACGGTGCGGGCTACGCGCTGCACAATCTCGGCTCGCTGCCGCACATCTCGGTCGCCGGTGCCTGCGCCACGGCCACGCACGGCTCGGGCGACACCAACGGCAACCTGGCGACCGCGGTCTCCGGCCTCGAACTGGTCACCGCCGACGGTGAGGTCACCTTCCTCAGCCGGGAGCGGGACGGCGACCGCTTCGCGGGAGCGGTTGTCGGGCTCGGCGCGCTGGGGGTCGTCACCAGGGTCGTCCTCGACGTCGTCCCGGCCTTCGAGGTGCGGCAGCACGTCTACGAGAACCTGCCCTGGGCGCGTCTTGAGGAGCACTTCGAGGAGATCACCTCGGCCGGATACAGCGTGAGCATGTTCACCGGATGGAACGGCCCGGTGATCGACCAGGTGTGGGTGAAGCGGCACACCGGCGAGCCCGTCCCGTGGGAGCCGGTGTCGCGCTGGCTGGACGCCACAGCCGCCCCGGCCGACCGGCACCCGCTGCCGGGACTGTCCGCCGTCAACTGCACCGCGCAACTGGGGGTGCCCGGCCCCTGGTACGACCGGCTGCCGCACTTTCGCCTGGACTTCACCCCGAGCAGCGGGGAGGAGCTCCAGTCGGAGTATCTGCTCCCGCGCCGTCACGCCTTGGCCGCGCTCCGCGCGCTGGACGGGGTCAGGGACGTCGTGTCCCCGGTCCTGCAGGTGTCGGAGATCCGCACCGTCGCGGCGGACGAGTTGTGGCTGAGTCCCTCCTACCGCCAGGACGTCGTCGCGGTCCACTTCACCTGGAAGAAGGACTGGCCCGCGGTGCGTCGGGTGCTGGGCGTGATCGAGGATCTGCTGGAGCCCTTCGAGGCCCGCCCCCACTGGGGCAAGCTCTTCCTGATGGGCCCCGAGCGCCTGGCGTCCCGCTATGACCGGCTACCGGACTTTCGGCGGCTGGCCGCCGACCTCGACCCCACGGGCAAGTTCCGCAACCCATTTGTGAACGATCGCCTCTTCGCGGGTAATTCTCCATGCTGAGTGCTCTTACCGTTCCGGCTCCCGGTACCGGCGATTCGCCGAGGGCCGAGCGTGGGGAGGCGGAGGCGCTGCCGGGCAACGTCGAGGTCGGACTGCGTCCGGCCTGATCCCGGTTCCTGACCGGTCGCTTCCTCAACCTTGATCTGGACATCAGCCTACAAGCGGGTCGTATAACAAGATCCGGGTAGTTAACTCCCATCACAGTGGTAGCAGTGCGATATCCACCATAGAGATCACTTGTGGCGAGGGGGAAACGCATGAAACGCAACACGGTTGTGCGCGCCATGCACGATGTCGGGCTGGCCGCCTGGTTCGGGGGCTCACTGATGGGCGCGGTCGGCCTCAACGGCGCCGCCTCCGTGGTCAGTGACAGGAACGAGCGGCTACGGGTGGCCAACGCCGGCTGGGCGCGATGGGCGCCGATCAGCGCGGCGGGCATCGGCACCTATCTCATCGGCTCGGTCGGCCTGCTGGTGGCCAACAGGAAACGTCTGGCGCACCAGAAGGGGGTGGTGGCGAGCACCGTGGCCAAGGGTGCGCTGACCGCCGCGGCAGTGGCCGCGGCCGCCTACACCGGGGTGCTCGGCGCCAAGCTCGCGGACGCCGGTGACGTATCGGTGGAGGGCGCGGTGAAGCCCGGCAAGGAGACTCCCGACGACGTCGCCGACGCGCAGCGGCAGTTGCGCGTCCTGCAGTGGGTCCTTCCCGCCGTCACCGGCTCACTCATCGTCCTCACCTCCCTGCACGGGGAGCAGCAACGCCCGGGCGAGGTCATCCGAGGTGCCGTGCAGAAGGTGTTCTCCCGGTAGAGGTCGTCGACGGTCCCGCGATGATCGTCACCGCGGGGCCGTAGCACGTCTCAGGGATCGTGGGCCGCCCCGTCGGGGAGAGAGGCAGGATCCGATGCTCGTGCCGAGTGCACGCCGGCGAAACCTCGGAAACAGGGGGAGCGGTCAGTCGAATTCGCAGCTCTTCACGCCCTTGACGAACGCGTCCCATTCGCCGGTGGTGAAGACCGGCGCGGGACCGGTTGGATTCTTGCTGTCTCGGACGCCTTTACGACCGCCGGACAATTCGGCAACTTCAACGCAGTTGCCGCCGTCGGGTCCTGATAGGGAGGACTTGCGCCAGACGGCAGTGTTGAGTTCCTGGGTCAACTCGTCCATCGCTGCGTCGTCTCCTTGATCAATTCTAGGGACTCGCGCTGGGACAGTGCTTCGGAACGAATCCCCTCGTATCTGAGCGACGACTCCGGAGCCGAGGGTTCTCGGCGGCGTCGATCTGCCCAGCGTTCGTGAATCCATCTCACGAGCCCGCTCTGAAGTGCGCGAATGGCTCGGTCCTGATCATCCGGTGATCGACGACATCGTACTGGCGACTTCCGGGCTGGTAACAGACTCGATCAAGCATTCCGATTCCAAGGTCGGTGACTTCATCGGTCTCACCCTCAGTGCGACGATGGAAATCGTCTATGTGGAGGTTAATGACCCTGGTTCAATATTTTCAGGACCTCATGTCCGAAAAGAAGCAGATGCTGAAGACGGCCGAGGACTGCTGATCGTCGGTGAGATCTCCCTTGAATGGGGAACCCGCGAGCACGGTCGCAGCCTGGGCCGTACGGTCTGGTGCACCAGCGATTCCACCCGCGCCGGTGCGACGAACGCCCACCCGGCCAACTCCTCGTCCGGTAACCGGATCGCGGCGAGCTCATTCGGGGTAAGTGCCCCGCCGTCGTACATGATGATCACCCAAAGGCGTTACCACTCGCCGCTAAGTCGTGACATGTCAGGCGGGTAGGCCGAGGGTGCGGGCGTGGCAACGCATGGTGTGGTCGAAGGCCGCGGCGCGGTCCAGGATCGCGTTGTTGAACTGGCCGAACAACTCGAAACTGATCCAGCCGAACAGGCCGGTCCAGGCGATCAGGCCGCGGACGATCACGTCGTCGGGGACGCCGGGCATCAGCTCGCGCACGCGTGCGGCGTCCTCGCGGAAGGACGGCGGGACGGGCGGGTGGTCGCCGGGCGGGTTCAGGGCTCCGGCTCGGTGGGCGTCGGAGACGATCCGGCCGTAGACGACGGTGTCGCGGATCGCGGCGGGGACGGTGTCCTGCGGGGCCTGGTAACCGGGGACGGGGGAGCCGTACAGCAGGGCGTACTCGTGCGGGTGGGCCAGTGCCCAGTCCCGTACGGCGTGGCAGACCGCCAACCACCTGCCCGTGTGATCGGTGCGCGGGACGGCCGCGTCGGCGTTCTCCACGGCCTCGCCGAGGGCGTTGTAGCCGTCGATGATCAGGGCCGTGAGCAGGTCGTCCTTGGAGGGGAAGTAGCGGTAGATCGCGGAGGAGGCCATACCCAGCTCGCGGGCGACCGCGCGCAGGGACAGGCCGCTCGCGCCGTCGACGACCAGCTGCTCGCGGGCGACGTCGGTGATCTCGCGGGTCAGCTCGGCCCTGACCCTCTCGCGTGCGGTGCGGCTCGAACTCATGTCGTGACCATATCAGAGCACTGGAAAGAAACGAGAGCACCGCTCTTGACGAGCGGTGCTCTTTAGCGAGAGCATTGCTCTCAGAACGGAACGGCAATCTCTGAGGAGCCTCCATGATCCCCCTGGCCAAGAACGCCAACCTGCTCGTCATGTTCCTGCTGGAACTGGGCGTGCTGGCCTCGGTCGGCTACTGGGGTTTCGTCACCGGCTCGAACTGGCCGGTGAAGCTGCTCCTCGGTCTCGGCGGACCGGCGCTGTTCATCGCGGTCTGGGCGATCTTCGGTGCGGCCAACGGCGCGACGATCCCGCTCACCGGTCTCGCCCGCGCCGTCCTGGAGGTGCTCTGGTTCGGCGGCGGCGCCGCGGCGCTGGTCATGGCCGGCCGCGTCGTCCCCGGGATCGCCTTCGCCGCCGTCTTCGTCGTCAACGCCGCGCTGCGGCTTCTCTGGAACCAGTGAAAGGAAGAACCATCATGGCCAAGCACGTCATCGCGGGAGCCGGTCAGGTCGGCTCCGAGGTCGCCCGGTTGCTGGCCGGACAGGGACACGAGGTGGTCCTGGTCAGCCGCTCGGGCTCGGGACCCGAACTGCCGGGCATCCGCAGGGTCTCCGCCGACGCGAGCGACCGCGCGGGACTGACCGCCCTGACCAGGGGCGCCGCGGTCCTCTACAACTGCGTCAATCCGCCCTACCACCGGTGGGCGCGTGACTGGCCGCCGCTCGCCGCGTCGCTGCTGGGCGCCGCCGAGGCCACCGGCGCCGGATACGTCATCCTCGGCAACCTCTACGTCTACGCCGCGCCCACCGGGCCGATGCGGGAGAGCGACCCGCTGACCCCGCCCAGTGCCAAGGGCGAGGTGCGGGTCCGGATGTGGCAGGAGGCCCTGGCCGCGCACCAGGCGGGCCGGGTCAGGGTGACCGAGGTGCGCGGGTCCGACTACTTCGGCCCCGGCTGCCTGGACCAGTCGCACCTGGGGGAGAGGCTCGTCCCCAAGCTGCTGGCGGGCCGGACCGTCCGCGTCATCGGCGACCCCGCGCAGCCGCACAGCTGGACGTACGTGCCCGATGTCGCGCGGGCCCTGGTCGCGGCGGGCGAGGGCGACCGGGCCTGGGGCCGTGCGTGGCACGTTCCGACGAACGAGCCGATGACGGTGCGCGAGGTCGCCGGGCGGCTGTGCGCGCTCGCCGGAATCCCCGATCCTGGGGTCAGGGCGATGCCCCACTGGCTGCTGCGCGCCGCCGGGACCTTCTCCCCGATGCTCGGTGAGCTGGAGGAGTTGCGCTACCAGTTCGTCCGGCCCTTCGTCCTGGACTCGGCCGACTTCCAGGAGACCTTCGGCATCGCGCCGACCCCGATGGACGAGGCGCTGACCGCGACGATCGCGTGGTGGCGCGACCGCCTGGCCGCGGCGGCATAGGGGTACGGCGTGTGCGTCGGCACGGGGGGCGCGACATACGCTCTCAGCATGAAGATCGCTGTCATCGGCCTCGGGGACATCGCACAGAAGGCCTACCTGCCGGTCCTCGGCGCGACCCCCGGCCTCGACCTGCACCTGTGCACCCGCGACCGTGCCACGCTCGACCGCCTCGGTGACGCCTACCGGGTCGAACGCCGGTTCTCCTCGCTGGACGAGGTGCTCGGCGCGGGGGTCGAGGCGGCCTTCGTGCATGTCGCGACGGAGGCGCACGGAGGGGTCGTCGAGCCGCTGCTGCGGGCCGGCGTCCACGTCTACCTGGACAAGCCGATCGCCTACACCTTCGCCGAGGCCGAGCGCCTGGTGCGGCTCGCGCGGGAGAGCGAGCGGTCGCTGCTCGTCGGTTTCAACCGTCGCAGGGCGCCGTCCTATACCGCTCTGCGCGATCTTCCCCGCGACCTGGTGGTGATACAGAAGCACCGTGCGGGCCTTCCGGACAACCCGCGGACCGTCGTCTACGACGATTTCATTCACGTCGTGGACACGCTCAGGTTCCTGGTGCCGGGCGAGGTCGAGCACACCGTCGTCCGCACCCGGGTCAGGGAGGGATTGCTGGAGCACGTGACGCTGGAGCTCTCCGGGGACGGCTTCACCGCCTTCGGGATCATGAACAGGGTGAGCGGCCTGTCGGAGGAGAGTGTGGAGGTCATGGGCGGCGGCGCCAAGCGCCGGGTGGTCAACCTGGCCGACGTGACCGACCACGCCGGTGCCGAGACCCTGACCAGGCGGGGCGACTGGACCCCGGTCTCCAGGCAGCGGGGCATCGAGCAGGTCTGCCTGGAGTTCCTTGACGCGGTCCGCTCCGGCACCGTCGTCGACGCCGCCGACGCCCTGGCCACCCACGCGATCTGCGAGGAAATCGTCACCGCCGCGGCGCGGTAGCGCGTGACGGGGCGCGGCTCCGGGGTCAGCGTCCGCGCGAGCGGTGCGCCTCGGCGACCCGGCCGACGCCGATCACGTGGGCGGCCTGGCGCAGGGTGATCCCGCATTCGGCCGAGACCGCCGCGACTGTGTCGAACGCGTTCTCCACGAGGCCGCGGAGCCTCGCGTCCACCTCGCGCGCGCTCCAGGAGCGAGCCTGCGCCTCCTGCAGCCACTCCAGGTAGGAGACGATCACACCGCCCGCGTTGGCCAGGATGTCGGGGACCACCGTGACACCCGCGTCGGCGAGGACCCGGTCCGCCCCGGGCGTGGTGGGGCAGCTGGCGCCCTCCACGATCAGGCCGGCCCTGATCCGGGGGGCGTTCTCCTCGGTGATCGCCCCCTCCAGAGCCGCGGGAACGAGCACGTCCACGTCGAGTTCCATCAGGTCGTCGTGGGACAGCGGGTCCGCCTCCGGGTAGCCGCGCACTCCACCGGTCTCCTTCGACCACGCCCGCAGACCGTCGACGTCCAGGCCCGAACGGTTGACCACGGCCCCGGTGCTGTCGGAGACCGCGACCACCAGAGCGCCCGCGTCGGCGAGGTGGCGCGCGGCGGGGGCGCCGACCTTGCCGAAGCCCTGGACCGCGACGGTACGGCCTCCGGGAGAGCCGCGCAGGGCTCTGAGGGTGGCGAACCACACGCCGCGTGAGGTGGCCTCCGCCCGCTCCGCCGCGCCGCCGCAGGTCGCCGATCCGCCGGTCATCACGCCGGGCACCGGGTAGCCCGCGTTAACCGAGTAGGTGTCCATGATCCAGGCCATGGTCCGCCCGTCGGTGCCGACCTCGGGGGCCGGGACGTCCCGCTCGGGGCCGACGATCGGCAGCACCTCGTTGACGTAGCGGCGGGTGACCCGCTCCAGCTCCCGGGTACTCAGCGAGGCGGGGTCCACCGAGAGGCCGCCCTGGGCGCCCCCGTACGGGATGCCGGCCAGTGCGCACTTCCACGTCATCCCCATGGCCAGCGCGGTGACCTCGTGGACGTCGGTGCGGGGGTGGAAACGGATACCGCCCTTCGCCGGGCCACGGGTGATGTTGTGCTGTACTCGGAAACCCTGCACTATGTCCATCCGGCCGTCCTCGCGGCGGACCGGGACCGACACGGTGAGTGAGCGGCGTGGAGTGGCGAGCATGGCGCGCAGGCTGTCGTCCAGATCCAGCCGGTCGGCCGCCTGGTCGAGCTGGAAGAGCGCGGAGTCGAGAGCCTGCCGGCCAGGGCTGACGGGAGCGGTGGTGGCCGGCGTCGTCGACGGCACCGTGAGCGTCCTCAAGGGAAACCTCCGTACGGTGAGCGGAGCGCCTTTGCTCCGCCCGGGGCAGATGGTCACGATCAGAGTAGGTGTGCTTTTTTGCCTGCGGGGACGGGCAGTGTTTCGTTCTCGTGACCGCTCCGAGGCCTGGTCGCGCCACCGCGGCCGGATGGTGCGTTGTTATCTGTCCGCGTCTCTGGGCAATCTCAGGGGAAAGTATGGATCTGGTGGGCTCCGGTAAAGGATTCCCGCCGTCGTGCGGTGACTGAGGGGATGAACGTGCCGGAACTTGTGGTCGGACCGATGCTGCGTTACGTCGATGAGACGAGCGCTTCGGTATGGCTGGAGACGAGCGAGCCGTGCGAGGTGACGGTCGAGGTCGGTGGCGTGAGCTCGCAGGCCCGGACGTTCACGGTCCACGGTCACCACTACGCGATCGTGGACGTGGTGGGCGGCGGGACCTACCAGGTGCGTCTGGGCGCCGAGACCGTGTGGCCGCTGCCCGACCAGCCGCCCAGCCGCATCCGCCTGCTCGGCCCCGACGGGCCGGACCGGGTGATGTTCGGCTCCTGCCGAACCAGCGTGCCGCACGACCCCCTGCACACGATCTCCCACGGGGTGGACGTGCTGCGCGCGTACGGCTGCACCCTGATGGAGGCGCCCGAGGACCGCTGGCCCGACCTGCTGCTGCTCCTGGGCGACCAGGTCTATGCCGACGAGCCCTCCGCCCAGATGCTGGAGTTCATCGGGAACCGCAGGGACAGCGAGCCGAAGAAGGAGATCGCCGACTTCGAGGAGTACGCCGAGCTGTACCGCCTGGCGTGGACCGACCCGGAGATCCGCTGGATCCTCTCCACGGTGCCCAGCGCGATGATCTTCGATGACCACGACCTGCGCGACGACTTCAACACCTCCAGCACCTGGCGCGAGCAGATGGAGCACGTCCCGTGGTGGCGGCAGCGGGTGATCTCCGGGATCGGCGCGTACTGGGTCTACCAGCACCTGGGTAACATGTCGCCGGCGGAGCGCGCCGCCGACGAGCTGCTCAGCAAGGTGTGCGCGGCCGAGGGGGACGGCGGGGAGGTCCTCGACGCGTTCGCCGAGCACGCCTACGACGTACCCGCCGACAGCCGGTGGAGCTACGCCCGCGACCTCGGCGACACCCGCCTGATCATGCTCGACTCCCGCTGCTCCCGCCGGCTCACCCCAGAGGACCGGCGCATGGTCGACCCGGTGGAGTGGGAGTGGCTCACCGAGCAACTCCACAGGGACGGCGCGAAGCGCTACGTGATCGGCTCCTCGGTGCCGTTCCTGCTTCCCGCGGGCATCCATCACATCCAGAACTGGAACGAGGCGCTGGCGCAGGGGGCCTGGGGCGCCAGGGTGGCCCGCTGGTCGGAGGCGCTGCGCCAGGGGCTGGACCTGGAGCACTGGGCCGCCTTCCGGCGCTCCTTCGAGGACCTGTCCAGGCTGCTGGCCGGGCTGGGCAGGCCGGTGATCATACTCTCCGGAGACGTGCACTACTCCTACGTCTCGAAGGCACGCGGGCTCCCCATCTACCAGCTGGTCTGCTCGCCGATCCGCAACCCGCTGAGTCGCACGCTCCGCCTGGCCAACATCGTCGCCCAGTTCGGCGTCGCCAGCCTGATCGGACGCTCGCTCTCCCGCCTGGCCAAGATTCCCAAGGCGCCCTTCGGGTGGCGGATCACCAACGGCCCGTGGTTCTCCAACGCGGTGGCCATGCTGTCCCTGGAGACCACCCCCACGTCGGTTCGCTGGGAAACCGCCACCGGGACCGACGTCTCGGAGATCACCACGGTGGAGCTGGAGGGGATCTAGGAGGCCGGTGTTGAACGGCCGCTTAACGATCATGATGGAGTGTCACGCCCACAGAGCGTCCATTTCGGAGGCGGATTCGGTCTCCACGTGGAGAGTGTGCTCCCGATCCTCGCCGCTCTTGACGGCTTGGTGGAGGGGGCAAGGTTACTTCCGCGAAAAACACCAGCCGCTGGGAGCCGTCCCCTGGTCCCCGGCCGGGGACCAGGGGACGGGCCCGTCAGGGCCGGTGGTTCACTCCGCCAGCTCGGCGAGGACGGCGCCGAGCTGATCGATCGCCCAGACGAGGTCCTCCTCGGAGATCACGATCGGCGGGGCGAGACGGACGGTCGAGCCGTGGGTGTCCTTGGCCAGGACGCCGTGGGCCATCAACGCCTTGGAGACCTCACGCCCGCTGGCCAGAGACGGGTCGATGTCGATGCCCGCCCACAGGCCGCGACCGCGGACGGTGACCACGCCCTGGCCGATCAGGCCGCGCAGCCTCTCGTGCATGACCTCGCCGAGCTCCCTGGCCCGCGCCTGGTACTCGCCGGTGCCGAGCATCTCGATGACCGCGTTCGCGACCGCGCAGGCGAGAGGGTTGCCGCCGAAGGTGGAGCCGTGCTGCCCCGGCCTGATCACACCGAGCACGTCCTCGTTCGCGGTGATCGCCGAGACCGGGACGACGCCGCCGCCCAGGGCCTTGCCCAGCACGTAGATGTCGGGGACGACGCCCTCGTGGTCACAGGCGAAGGTGTCGCCGGTGCGGCCCAGACCCGACTGGATCTCGTCGGCGATCATCAGGATGTTCTCCGCGGTGCACAGCTCGCGGACCTGGGTGAGGTACCCGTCCGGCGGGACCAGCACGCCGGCCTCGCCCTGGATGGGCTCCAGCAGCACCGCGACGGTGTTGGCGTCGATGACCTCGTGGATCGCCTCGACGGAGCCGTACTTCACGACCTTGAAGCCGGGGGTGTACGGGCCGAAGCCGTCGTGGGCGTCGGGGTCGGTGGAGAAGCTGACGATCGTGGTGGTGCGGCCGTGGAAGTTGTCCTCCATCACGATGATGTTGGCCTGCCCGGCGGCCACCCCCTTGACCTCGTAGCCCCACTTGCGGGCCACCTTGATCGCGGTCTCCACGGCCTCGGCGCCGGTGTTCATCGGCAGGACCATGTCCTTGCCGGTGAGGTCGCCCAGCCCGGCGGCGAAGGTGGCGAACTGGTCGTGGAAGAAGGCCCGGCTGGTCAGGGTGAGCCTGGACAGCTGCTCCTGGGCCGCTGAGATGATCTTCGGATTGCCGTGCCCGAAGTTCAGCGAGGAGTAACCGGACAGGCAGTCCAGGAACCGCCTGCCCTCCACGTCGACCACCCAGGCACCCTGTGCCTCGGATATCACGACGGGCAGGGGATGGTAGTTGTGAGCGCTGCGGCGCTCGCTCAGTTCGATGAAGTCGTCCGTGCTGGTCATTCGGTATCCGCCCCTCCTAGGTCCGTGGCCGTTTCGCCCGGCACTATCCCCTGATCTCCAGCGTGCAGCACTTCGGGCCGCCCCCGGCCTTGCGGAGCTCCGACAGGTCCACGGGGATGACCTCGAAGCCCCGGCGCTTGAGCTCCAGCTGGAGGTCGGCGGCCTCGGCATTGATCACCACGTTGGTGCCGTCGCTGACCGCGTTGAGACCCAGCACGGAGGCGTCGTCCTCACTCGCGATGATGGCGTCGGGGAAGAGGCCGCGGAGCACCTCCTGGCTTCCAGGAGAGAAGGCCCCTGGGAAGTATGCCACGTTGTGTCCGTTTAGCGGGAAGAGAGCGGTGTCCAGGTGGTAGAACCGCGGATCCACCAGCTGCAGGGTGACCACCGGCCGGCCGAGGAACTCCTGGGCTTCGGCGTGGGCGGTGATGGCGGTGCGGAAGCCGGTGCCGGCCAGCACCAGGTGGTCGAGGGTCAGGAAGTCCCCCTCGCCCTCGTTGGTGAAGGTCGCCTGGTGGACCCGCTGGTAGCCGTTGTCGACGAACCACCCCAGGTAGGCGGGTCCCTCGGCCGCCCGCTGCGGGTGGGTGAACCGCGCGCCGTACACGCGGCCGCCGACCACCAGCGCCCCGTTGGCGGCGAAGACCATGTCCGGCAGGCCCTCCACCGGGTCGATGAGGCTGACCCGGTGACCCAGGCCCAGGTAGGCACTCCTGAGCGCCTCCCACTGCCTGATCGCCACCTCGCGGTCGGCACCGGCCTCGGGATGCATCCACGGGTTGATCGCGTACTCAACCGCGAAGTGGTCGGGCCGACACATGAGGTAGTGCCTCGTCATGAATAACCCCGTATCGAAGGTCGTGGTGAAATGCCGGCCCAGTGGCGGCGACATCAGCCTAGGAAACGGTGTTCTCGCAGGCCAAGAGCTTGCTCTTGCGTTCTGACGCGGGTTTCTTGCGCGCTTCAGGCAATGAACGGTGATTCGTTGTGTGGGGCGATGAACGGTTCGCCGCGCGAGGTCATCAGCGGTGCCTCGATCAGCCGGGAGAGCACGATGGAACTCTTGGTCCGCACCACGAACGGCTCCGAGGCGATGCGCTCGATCACCCTCTCCACGTGCCGCACATCGGTCGCCCTGATGTGCAATAGCGCGTCGGCCTCGCCGGTGATGGTGCACGCCGAGACCACCTCGGGATGGCGACCGATGGCCACCCCGATCTCCGACGGCGAGGTCTTTCCCGCGCAGAACAGCTCCACGTAGGCCTCGGTGGTCCAGCCGAGCGCCGCGGGCTCCACCCTGGCGGTGAACCCGGTGATGGCGCCGGTCTCGCGCAGCCGGTCCACCCGGCGTTTCACCGCCGACGCCGACAGGCCCACCCGCTGTCCGATCTCCGCGTATGTGGCTCGGGCGTCCTCGACGAGCGCCCCGATGATGTCGCGATCCAGCCTGTCCAGTTCCACGCTGACCTGTATATCGCTTCGGGTCCGTCCAGGCTCACGGCGAGCGGTCCGTCCGCGCTCGCGGGCGGCGGTCCGCCCGTGTTCGGCGGCGGCCGGGGGCGCCCCGTGGTGAATCCGTGTCGCCGTGCGCCTGACCGTCCAGTCAGGTGATGAACGGAAAAGCCGCCGGACAGCTGACCTGTCCGGCGGCATCCGCGATGGGGGAGATCTCAGGTCAGGTCTGCTCGGCCTCGCCGGTGGCCTGCTCCTGGGCCTCCTCGGGAGAGGCCTCCAGGTCGTCGCCCGCCTGGGCGAGCGCCGTCTGCTTGTCCAGGCCGACCCAGCTCGTCACGCTCTCGACGGCGAACAGCACACCGAGGTAGACGGTGAGGGCGGCCAGCACCCAGGTCAGCACGCCCAGCGCGGCACCGGCGCCGATCAGCAGCAGCCTGAGCTCCCAGCCCAGGCCGGCGCGGAAGACCCAGGGGGCCGGCCAGATGCTCTGCCGCGTCCGGTACACCGTGTCGTAGGTGTGGTAGCCGATCACGTAGATCAGCACGTACAGCAGCCACTTGGGCGCGTCGGCCGCCAGGCCGATCAGGATGATCGTGAGGAACTCGGCCCCGCGGATCAGCGGCGGCGCCAGCCAGTCGAGCTTGCCGAGATGGTCACGGGCCGCGGTGGGCAGCACCAGGACGATCATGATCAGCACCGGGACGAGCAGGATCGGCCCGTCCACCAGCATCCCGGTCACCGCCATCGCGATGATCGCCAGCAGTGCGGCGAGCGTGGCGGGCACCGGGGGCAGCCCGGGGCCGACCTTGTCACGCAGCAGCGTCACCAGCGGGCCGTCGTCGCGGTAGGCGAGCAACCGTGCGGTCTGGACGCGCAGCCGCTCCTCGTACGGGTCCGGAGCGGGGACGGTCTGTGGCTGGGTGATCATGCGAGAGACCTCATCAGGCGTCCGGTGAGCGAGTAGGCGGCGCCGATGCCACCCCAGATGATCAGTGTCAGGAAGGTGATCCTGGCGTCGAACAGGGCGCTGACGATCGCGATGGCGGCGAAGCGCTCACCGATGGGGAACACGATCATCTTGCGGGCCCAGTGCACGGCCCGGAACCTGCCGGCCCTGCCCCACATCTTCAGCAGGTTGCGGATCCCGCCGGCCTGGGCGACCCTGCGCTGCTCCAGCGCCTGGCGAAGACCGGTGTCCGCGCTGACCGACAGCGGGACCGAGGGCAGCGGCGACGGGGGCTTGCGCCGGTTCGCCGCGCCGTAGGAGAAGTCGAGCAGGTGCTTGATGGACTGCACACCGAGCGCGATCAGCGCCAGCGTCCACACGTCGCCCACACCTGAGACCGCCGCGCCGACCGCCAGACCGGCGAAGACCACGTACTCCTTGAACCGGTCGAAGGTCGCGTCCAGCCACGCCCCGAGCACGCCGAACTTGCGGGCGTACCGCGCCACCTGGCCGTCCACGCAGTCGAACACGAACGCGAAGTAGATCAGCACACCGCCCGCGACCATCCCGGCCCGCTCGCCGGTGGCGAAGCAGAGCGCCGCGGCCACACCCAGCGCGATCGAGATCAGCGTGACCTGGTTGGGGGTCAGCCCCCGCCTGGCCGCCCAGCGGGCGATGAACCGGGAGTAGGTGCTGACGAAGTAGGTGGTGAAGAAACCGTCGGCGCCCTTCACCGCGTTGTTCAGCCTGGCCCGGTCCTCGTTGAACGTGGACATCTCGGCCACGGCCTCGGTGGCCTGCTCGGCAGTGGACACCCGGCGGAAGAACAGGTCCCGACGGCCGCGGACGCCGACCGAGACGCCCTTGCGGACCAGGCACAGGACCAGCAACTGGACCAGGTCGTCGTCGGGGCCCAGCAGGTGGGCCAGGTCGGCCAGCTCGCGGGCGGCCTCGGCGAGGACGGGAGCGTGCTTGTGGTGCAGGTGCAGCGGGCCGAGCAGGACCGCGTTGGGCCTGGTCACCGCGTGGAAGGCCGAGCCCACCGAGATCACGCGGGACTTGCGGGCCCGCACCCGGACGGGCAGGCCCTCCAGCGTCCGGTCGCCGATCTCCGGCGACGCCTCCTCGATCGGGACGTCGGGGACGATGGCGTCGCCGTTCTCGTCCTCCTCCCGCGGCTCCCTGACGATCAGCGCGAGCGCTCCGCGCTTCGACTTGGTGATCTGGTAGATCAGCTCGTCGTGGATCAGCGAGTTGGCGGGCAGGATGAGCAGGTTCTCGGTGGAGTCCTCGACCGCGTCGGCCAGGGCGCGCAGATCGCCGGCCAGGTCGGAGGTCTCGACGAGCCTGCCGGGGAAACCGCGGTAGGCGGCGGCCTCGCTCGATCGGGCGATCGTCACCGGCTCGGAGTCGAGCGAGGCGAGCTGGCCGTGCAGCTTGCCGATCACCGTGGGGCAGCCGGCGAGCGCGGGCAGGGTCAACGCGGCGGGCGGCGTCGCCTGGCCGGTAGCGGCATCGGGGCCGGGCGATGAGCCCAGCAGGACCACGCGGGGCATGGCACCCTTTCGTGCGGAGACGGGTGTGAGGCGGTGTAGCGGAGGATACGTTGCGTCGGAGGCCAAAGTTTAGTGAGTTTTGGGCGAACAACACGCACCAGTGATCTATCCGTGTCGTTTGATCATGGTTGCACCTCTGCCAAGTGAACCGTCCCACGCCCCCAGCACACTGTCACTACACTGTGCGGGTGAGTCTGTACCGTGATGACGGCATCGTGCTGCGCACCCACAAGCTGGGCGAGGCCGATCGCATCGTCACGGTCCTGACCCGGCGGATGGGCAAGATCCGGGGGGTCGCCAAGGGCGTCCGGCGCACCACATCACGATTTGGCAGCCGGCTGGAACCGTTCACCCATGTCGATCTCCAGCTGCACACCGGACGCACCCTCGACGTGATCACCCAGGCCGAGACCATCCAGTCGTACGGCCGGCCGCTCGTCGCGGACTACCCGCGCTACACGGCGGGAACCGCGATGCTGGAGACCGCCGACCGTCTGATCATGGGAGAGAAGGAGCCGGCCCTCCGCCAGTTCCTGCTACTGGTCGGCGGCCTGCGCACGCTCGGTTCCGGCGCCCACGAGGCCAGGCTGGTCCTGGACGCCTACTTCCTGCGCTCTCTCGCGGTCGCCGGTTACGCCCCCGCCCTGGAGGCCTGCGCCCGCTGCAAGGCGGTCTCGGTGCGGGCCTTCGCCATCGTGGCCGGCGGCGTGGTGTGCGGGGCCTGCCGCCCCGCGGGCGCGGCGGTCCCCGAGGGGGAGACCCTGGCCCTGATGGTCGCGCTCCTCAAGGGGGACTGGCCCACCGCCGACGCCTCGGGGGCCAGGCACCGGGCCGAGTGCAGCGGCCTGGTCGCCGCGTACCTCCAATGGCACCTCGAACACGGCATACGCTCTCTTCGACACGTAGAAAGGGAGCCCGCCACGTGAACGTCCGCCCGCCCGTCCCGCACCCCTCCGGCGCGACCCCGCCCGCGATCCCGCGCGGCCTCGTGCCACGGCATGTGGCGATCGTGATGGACGGCAACGGCCGGTGGGCCAAGCAGCGTGGCCTGCCCCGTACCGAGGGGCACAAGGCGGGCGAGGCGTCGCTCTTCGACGTGATCGAGGGGGCGATCGAGCTCGGCATCCCCTACCTGTCGGCCTACGCCTTCTCCACGGAGAACTGGAAGCGCTCCCCTGACGAGGTCCGTTTCCTGATGGGTTTCAACCGCGACGTCATCCGCCGCCGCAGGGACCAGCTCCACGCGATGGGCGTGCGGGTCCGCTGGGCGGGCCGCCCCGGACGGCTGTGGCGGAGCGTCATCCAGGAACTGCGCGACGCCGAGCGGATGACCGAGGGCAACTCCACGCTGACCCTGCAGTTCTGCGTCAACTACGGCGGCCGTGCCGAGATCGTGGACGCAGCCCTGCGCCTGGCGCAGGACATCGCCGAGGGGAAGGTCAAGCCGGGCAGGGTGAAGGAGGAGACCTTCGCCCGCTACCTGGACGAGCCGCAGATCCCCGACGTCGACCTGTTCGTGCGCTCCTCCGGCGAGCAGCGCATCTCCAACTTCCTGATCTGGCAGACGGCGTACGCCGAGATGGTCTTCCTCAACCGCCTCTGGCCCGACTTCGACCGCCGTGATCTGTGGGAGGCCTGCGAGACGTACGCCAAGCGCGACAGGAGGTACGGCGGAGCCGTGCCGAACACGGTCGCGGAATAACGGCGTGTCCCGGGCGCCCTCGACGTGCCGAGAGGTGCGCCCGGCCGAACGCGGAGGGTGACGTCAGGCCCGGCGTCGCGCGCGGTAGGCGGCCACATGCATCCGGTTCCCGCAGGTGCGGCTGTCACAGTAGACCCGCGAGCGGTTGCGGGACTCGTCCACGAAGACATGGTCGCAGTCCGGCGCCGAGCAGGTACGCAGGCGCTCCCACTCGTCCTCGACGAGCAGGTGGGCCAGGGCGACCCCGATGTCGGCCGCCAGGTGCTCGTGGAGTGAGGCGTCCGGCGCGAAGTAGTGGACGTGCAGGGGGTGGCCATCGTGCTCCGCCAGGCGCGGGGTGATGCGGGTCCCGCTCAGCAAGGTGTTCAGCCGGATGACCGCGGTGGGCTGGTCCGGGGCGGTGAAGACCTTGTGGAAGGCCTCGCGCAGGGCGCGCACCTGGGCCAGGTCGGTGGCGTCCAGTTCACCGATCCCGCTGACCTCCCAGCGTGCCACGAAGTCGCCGAGTTCCCGCAGGTCGGTAAGGGTGTCCTCGCCTCCGGTGGAGGGGGAGGTGTTGACCAGGTCGACCGCGGTGGCGAGTGAGTGCACCATGTCATGTCCGAATGGCATGTTGACTCCTGTAGAGAGCGGTTACAGCGTGGGCTCGCGGTGGCTTGCCGTGTCGGAAGCGTATCTCTCCGGTGGACCTTCGTGTCTTCTCTCTCGCACTCACATCGCGATGGCATGCCATGTGAGCGCCCGGCGGGCGTGATCTTCAGCGGCGCCGCGTCGGTGCGCCCCGCCGCGTTCGCGATGTCGCCCGGATCGGCTGCCCGGGACCCGGCCCGCCAGGGATCCCGGCGGGCTCAGGCGCGACTCGGCGTACGGGCCGGTCTGGCGGCCGTGGAGCAGACGGCGCAGGTCCCGAAGACCTCCACGGTATGGGTGATCTCGGTGAACCCGTGCTCGGAGCCGATGGCCTCGGCCCAGCGTTCCACCGCGGGTCCGGCCACCTCCACCGTACGGCCGCAGGTGCGGCAGACCAGGTGGTGGTGGTGGTCGCCGCTGGCGCACGCCCGGTAGACCGACTCGCCGTCGTCGGTTCTCAGCACGTCGACGTGACCGGTGTCGGCGAGCGCCTGGAGCGCCCGGTAGACGGTGGTCAGTCCGATCTTGGCGCCTTCCGCGCGCATCTCCGCGTAGACGTCCTGCGCGCTGCGGAAACCCTCGCTCTGACGGAGGACCGCGTGGACGGCATCACGCCTGTTGCTCATGGGGTGGACTCCTGAGGTCGACTTCGGCGTATGAATCTACCGAGCCCGAGGGCGAGGACGAACCCCGTGAGAGCAACGATCACGATGACCGCGCCCGGCGGGACCTCGACGTAGAAGGATGAGGTCAGGCCGCCGACCGTGGAAATCATCCCGAAAAGCATGGAGAGCAGCATCGTGCTCGTGAAACCCCGGGTGAGCTGCTGGCTGGTCGCCACCGGCACCACCATCAGCGCGCTGACCAGCAGCAGTCCCACCACGCGCATGGCGATGACCACGGTCAGCGCGGCGGTCACGGCGATCAGCAGGCTGAGGAAGCGGACCGGCAGGCCGCTGGCCCTGGCGACCTCCTCGTCCTGGGAGAGCACGTAGAGCTCCCGCCCGAAGACGACCAGCACGCCGAGGACCGCCGCCGCCAGCAGACCGATCACCCACACGTCCTCGACGGGAACGCTGCTGATCGAGCCGAACAGGTAGGACGTCAAGGTGGCGTTGCTACCGCCAGGGGCCAGCGAGATGAGCAGTACGCCTCCGGCGATGCCACCGTAGAACAGCAGCGCGAGTGCCACGTCACCGCTGGTCCTGCCGCGCGCGCGGACCAGTTCGATGGCCACGGCGCCGAGCACGGAGACCAGCACGGCGGTCAGCACCGGGGCGGTCCCGGTCAGGAAGCCCAGGGCCACGCCGGTCAGCGCGACGTGCCCGATGCCGTCGCCCAGCAGGGCCAGGCGGCGCTGGACCATGAACGTGCCGATGGCGGGCGCGACCAGGCCGACGAGGAGGGCGGCGATCAGCGCCCGCCGCATGAAGTCGAACTGCAGAAGCTCGATCACGAGATGGGTCTCCAGTCGAGCGGGCTCACCGGCTCCTCCTCGGCGTGCGGGTGTACGTGGTCGTGGCCGGGCAGCGCGTGGGTGCCGACGGCGTGGGGCGGCGGGCCGTCGTGGCAGACGTACCCGTCCCGCAGGACCACCGCGCGGGTGATCAGAGGTTCCAGCGGGCCGAGCTCGTGCGCGACCAGCAGGACCGTCTTGCCCTGCTCCACGAGTACGGACAGGGTCTCGGCGAGGAGCTTCTGGCTCTCGGAGTCGACGCCGGCGGTGGGTTCGTCCATGACGAAGGTGTCCGGTTCTCCGGCGAGGGCGCGGGCGATCAGCACCCGCTGCTGCTGGCCGCCGGACAGGGCCTGCACCGGGTCGGAGGCGCGATGGGCCAGGCCGACGGCGGCCAGCGCCCGGCCTGTCGCCTCCCGGTCGGCCGCGCTGGTCGGCCGCAGGCGCCGCTGCCTGGCGATCCGTCCAGAGGCGACGATCTCGCGGATCGTGGTCGGCACGCCGCCGCCCACCGAGAGCCGCTGGGGCACGTAGCCGATCCGCCACCACTCGCGGAACCGGGCGGGGGGCCTGTCGTACAGGAGGGTCTCGCCGCCGGACAGGGGGATGAGGCCGAGCAGGGCGCGGATGAGGGTGGACTTCCCCGACCCGTTCGCGCCGAGCACGGCCACCGCCTCACCGGGTTCGACGGACAGGTCGATCCCGCGGAGCACCGGGCGGCGGTCCAGGTTGACCCGGCCGCCGCTCATGGTGAAAACCGTTTTGCTGGATGTCACGTGTGGCCCTTACGAGCAGCTGAGCGCAGATTGGAGGACTTCAAGGTTCCGGCGCATGGCAGACGGGTAGTCGCCGTTCGCCGGCTGGCTTTCGACCGGGTCGAGGACCGCGGTCTTCGCACCGACCTCCTGGGCGAGAACTTCGGCGACCTTGGGGCTGACGAGGGTCTCGGTGAAAATCGTAGTCACTTTCTCCTGCTTGGCCACTTTTGCCACTTCAGCGAGGCGGGCGGGAGAGGGCTCGGCCTCGGGATCGATTCCGCTGATGCCGATCTGGTGGAGCCGGTAGCGGTTGGCGAGATAACCGAACGCGGCGTGGCTGGTGACGATCGCGCGTGAGGAGCAGGTGGCCAGGCCCTTGGCCAGCTCGCCGTCCAGGGCGGTGAGGCCGGCCGCGGCTTCGGCGGCCCGCTCCCGGTAACCCTGCGCGTGCGCGGGGTCGGCGGCGGCGAGTCTTTCGCCGAGCCGGGTGGCGACCGTCGCGAAGCGGGCCGGGTCGAGCCAGAGATGGGGGTCGTAGCCGATCTCGTCGTGGCCGTGTCCCTCCTCGCCTTCGTGGCCCTCCTCCCCGGCCGGGGGCAGGGTCGGGACCGAGGTGGCCACCTCGAAGCTCCGGTCGGCGGCGTGCTGTTCGACCGCCTCGTCCACGGCGGGCTGGATGCCCTTGATGTAGACGACCAGTCTCGTCTCCTGCAACCCGGCGACCTGGAGCGGAGAGAGCTCCAGGTCGTGTGGCTCGACGCCGGGCTTGGTCAGGCCGGTGACCGTCACGTCGGGGCCGCCGACCTGCTCGGCGAGCCACTGCAGGGGATACATCGCCGCGGTGACGACGGGCTTCCCCGCTGCGGAGACGCCTGACGCCCCCCCGGGCGCTTCACCGGCCGAGCCGATTTCGGCACCGCAGGCGGCGGTGGCGGCGGTGGCGACAAGGGCGGTAGCCGCGACCAGGCTCGCGTTACGTATACGGATACGTCGGGAGGACTCGGACATCATGTCATCCAGTATGCGCGCAAATGAAAATGGTTGTCAAAATCATCTGCGGGCTCGATGATCGTCGGCCCCGCGGACGGGGGCCTCCGCGTCAGCCCGGCCGCCCCCGGCGCGACGGCGTACGGTCACCGCGAGGCCCGGGGGCGCGATGCGGGTGGCGAGGGCCGGGCGACGTCAGAAGGCGCCGAAGCGGTCGGCGGCGAGCAGGATCAGGAAGGTGAGCAGCACGACGCGGAGCAGGCGGCCCCCGGCCCCCAGGGACGGCCACGACATGTAGGCGAGCCAGCCGACGAACCCGATCACCGGAAGCACGGCGACGCCACCCCAGAAGGAGGCCACCGCGAAGCCGATCAACAGGAGGATCACCAGCAGCACCGGGGCGATCCAGCGGGGGAGCTGGAACAGGAAGACGAGCGGGGCCGCGCTGCGCCGCTCGGCCTCGCGCCGCAGCCCGGTCGCCCCCGGCGTGAAGAACTGCTCGCCCGCGGGCAGCGGACGCCCGCCTCGCGGGCGTCGGGGCTGTGCCAGCGGATGTGCGGGGCGTTTCCCGTGCTTGTCGGCCACAGGCCGAGCCTAACGCCACGGCCCCCGCCGTGACACGCCCCGATGCCCGCTACGACACCGCGGCTCGTGCCCCGCCGGTACGGGGCCGGAGGCGGGCTCTGGCATGCTGGGCGGATGCTCGCTCTCATCCGTTATTCGGTGCCGCCCGGCCAGACCGAGGAGTTCCTGGCCCGGGCCCACGAGATCGTCGACACGCTGGCCGGGCAGCCGGGTTACCTGCGCGGCAGGGTGTCCAGATCGGTGGACGAGCCGGAGCTGTGGGCGCTGGTCAGCGAGTGGGAGGGCGCCGGGTTCTACCGCAGGGCGCTGGGCGCGGCGCGGATGGCGATGTATCCGCTGATGACACTCATGATCAACGAGCCGAGCGCGTTCGAGGACGTCGACCGTCCCTGAGATTCCGCGGAAGCTTTGCCGGAGTGAGGCGGGCGTCATGGTTTATCCGCACGTCCCGCGGGTCCGTCTCCCCTAAGCTGGATGTTCAATCAATTCCTCGCCGACCTCCAGCCGGATGGAGATTTTCCCTTATGGCACGCCGTACGGACATCATGGACACCATCGTCAGCCTCGCCAAGCGGCGCGGTCTTGTGTACCCCTCCAGCGAGATCTACGGCGGCCTGCGCGCGTCGTGGGACTACGGTCCACTGGGCGTGGAGCTCAAGAACAACGTGAAGCGGCAGTGGTGGAAGACCGTGGTGCAGGGCCGTGACGACGTGGTCGGTCTCGACTCCTGTGTGATTCTGGCCCGTGAGGTGTGGCAGGCCAGCGGCCACGTGGACACCTTCACCGACCCGCTGACCGAGTGCCAGGCGTGTCACAAGCGCTACCGCGCCGACCACCTCGAAGAGGCGTACCAGGAGAAACACGGGAAGGAGCCCGTCAACGGCCTGGCCGACATCACCTGCCCCAACTGCGGCAACAAGGGCTCCTTCACCCAGCCCAAGCAGTTCAGCGGCCTGCTGAAGACCTACCTCGGCGCGGTCGAGGACGAGTCGGGCCTCGCCTACCTGCGGCCGGAGACCGCCCAGGGCATCTTCATCAACTACCTCAACGTGCAGCAGTCGGCGCGCAGGAAGATCCCGTTCGGTATCGGCCAGATCGGCAAGTCGTTCCGCAACGAGATCACCCCGGGCAACTTCATCTTCCGCACCCGTGAGTTCGAGCAGATGGAGATGGAGTTCTTCGTCAAGCCGGGCAGTGACGAGGAGTGGCACCAGTACTGGATCGACGAGCGCTTCCGCTGGTACACCGACCTGGGCATCAACCCCGAGAACCTGCGTATCTACGAGCACCCGCAGGAGAAGCTGTCGCACTACTCCAAGCGGACCGTCGACATCGAGTACCGCTTCAACTTCACCGGCAGTGAGTGGGGCGAGCTGGAGGGCATCGCCAACCGCACGGACTTCGACCTGACCGCGCACGGCAAGGCCTCCGGCACCGACCTCAGCTTCTTCGAGCAGGACACCGGCGAGCGCTACGTCCCGTACGTGATCGAGCCGGCCGCCGGTGTCGACCGCGCCACGCTCACCTTCCTGATCGACGCCTACACCGAGGACGAGGCGCCCAACGCCAAGGGCGTCATGGAGAAGCGCACGGTCATGCGGCTCGACCACCGGCTCGCGCCGGTCAAGGTCGCGGTGCTCCCGCTGTCGCGCAACGCCGATCTGTCGCCCAAGGCCAAGGACCTGGCCGCCCAGCTCCGTCGCCGGTGGAACGTCGAGTTCGACGACGCGGGCGCGATCGGCCGCCGCTACCGCCGTCAGGACGAGATCGGCACGCCGTTCTGCATCACCGTCGACTTCGACACCCTCGACGACCAGGCGGTGACCATCCGCGAGCGTGACTCGATGGCCCAGAAGCGGGTGGCCCTCGACCAGGTCGAGTCCTACCTCCGCCAGCACCTCAACGACTGAGGAAAGGCCCGCCCCGCGACGACAGGGGAGCGACGGGGGGCGGGGACGGCGGGGGCAGCCGGGTTTCGGGCCGTGCACGATCTAGGTTCGTACCATGCGACTGCTCGTTGTCGAGGATGAGAGAGACCTGGTCGAAGCCCTGCGGGTGGGGTTCGTCCGGGCTGGTTACGCGGTCTGCGTCGCCCGGGACACGGCGCAGGCCGCGGAGAGGTTGCAGGCCGACCCGTACGACGTGGTCCTGCTCGACCTCGACCTGTCCGGCCGTGACGGCTTCGAGCTGTGCCGCGCGCTGCGGAGGACCGCCCACGGCCGGACCGCGCGGATCATCATGGTGACCGCGCGGGACCGGCTGGACGACCGGCTTCTGGGGCTGGCCGAGGGGCCCGACGACTACCTGGTCAAACCGTTCGCCTTTCCCGAACTGCTGGCCAGGGTGCGCGCGCTGCCGCACCGGGAGCAGGGCGACGACACCGCGATCCTGCAGGTGGGGGACCTGCGGCTGGACGTCTCCAGGGCCGAGGCCCGGGCGCGGGGACGGGAGCTGGGGCTCACCCCGAAGGAGTTCGGCGTGCTGCGCCACCTGATGGTCCACCGCGGGCAGGTGGTCTCGGCTGAGGAACTGCTCGAACACGTCTGGGGCGAGCGCGCCGTCCCCTTCACCAACACCGTGCGGGTGACGGTGGGCAACCTACGGCGCAAGCTCGGCGCCGAGGGCGTGATCGAGACCGTGATCAGTAGGGGGTACCGGCTGCGGGAGGGTTCCTGAGGCCGTTCCCCGCACCCGATGAAAAGCCCGATCCGTATCGCGCCGTGCGATGCCTGGCCGGTCGCCGGGCCCGCTGTGAACGGCGTTGAATGCCGGGAAGATTGATTACCCCAATTGGTATAAACCAATTCCCAAAGTGATCAATAACCGCGTGTATTTGATCCAGATTTGAATTGGATTAGACCGGTTCACCTGTCTTGAACTGGGAAAATGCAGTGTTGCCTGATGGGTGCCGTTTCATCGCCTTGTTCGTCGGTAGAGTCCGCAGAGAGGCGGAACCAGACGCCGGTTTTGAAGTCGAAGAAGGAGCAACCGTGCCCAAGTACGTTTACGACTTCACCGAGGGCAACAAAGATCTCAAGGGTCTGCTCGGAGGTAAGGGGGCAAACCTCGCCGAGATGACCAATCTCGGGCTGCCGGTTCCCCCCGGCTTCACCATCACCACCGAGGCATGCCAGAACTTCCTGCGGGACGGGGTCATTCCCGAGGGAATGCAGGAGGAGGTCTCCGCGCACCTGGCAGCGCTGGAGGCCAAGATGGGACGCCGGCTGGGCCAGGCCGATGACCCGCTCCTGGTGAGCGTGCGCTCGGGGGCCGCGTTCTCCATGCCCGGCATGATGGAGACCGTTCTCAACATCGGTCTGAACGACGAATCGGTCCACGGACTGGTCAAGCAGGCGAGCGGCAACGAGCGTTTCGCCTGGGACTCCTACCGGCGCCTCATCCAGATGTTCGGCAAGACCGTCCAGGGCATCGACGGCGAGCTTTTCGACGAGGCGCTGGAGGAGCTCAAGGCCGGCCGCCCCGACCTGGAACTGGAGGCGGCCGACTTCCGGCGCCTGGTCGCGACCTACAAGGACATCGTCCGTGCCCAGACCGGCGAGGACTTCCCCGCGGACCCCCACCGGCAGATGAGCATGGCGGTGGAGGCCGTGTTCAAGTCGTGGAACGCCCCGCGAGCCGTCCTCTACCGTCGTCAGGAACGTATCCCCGCCGACCTGGGCACGGCGGTCAGCGTCTGTTCGATGGTCTTCGGCAACTGCGGCATGGACTCCGGAACCGGTGTGGCCTTCACCCGCGACCCCGGCTCGGGACAGCAGGGCGTCTACGGCGACTACCTGCAGAACGCCCAGGGCGAGGACGTGGTCGCGGGCATCCGCAACACCATGCCGCTGCAGGAACTGGAGAGCCTCGACAAGGCCGTCTACGACGAGCTCATGCGGATCATGGAGACGTTGGAGAACCACTACCGGGATCTGTGCGACATCGAGTTCACCGTCGAGCGCGGCAAGCTCTGGATGCTCCAGACCCGGGTGGGCAAGCGGACCGCGGGCGCGGCCTTCCGCATCGCCGTGCAGCTCGCCGACCAGGGTTTGATCAACCTCGACGAGGCCGTGACCCGGGTGACCGGTGACCAGCTCGCCCAGCTCATGTTCCCCCGCTTCGCCGCCGACTCCGGTGGCGAGGTGATCGCCAAGGGGATGAACGCCTCGCCGGGCGCGGCCGTCGGCAAGGCCGTCTTCTCCACCGAGCGGGCCGTCGAGCTCGCCGCGCGGGGAGAGGCGGTCATCCTGGTCCGCAGGGAGACCACCCCCGACGACCTGGCCGGGATGATCGCCGCCCAGGGCGTCCTGACAAGCCGCGGCGGCAAGACCTCGCACGCCGCCGTGGTCGCCAGGGGCATGGGCAAGACCTGCGTCTGCGGGGCCGAGGAACTGGAGGTCTCGGTCAAGGACCGCAGGTTCACCACGCCTTCCGGTGTCGTGGTCTCCGAGGGAGACGTCATCTCCATCGACGGCACCAGCGGGACCGTCTACCTCGGCGAGGTGCCCGTGGTCCCCTCCCCGGTCGTGGAGTACTTCGAGGGTGTGGGCGACCAGGACGACGAGCTCGTCGGCGCCGTGCGCCGGATCATGTCCCACGCCGACCAGGTACGCCGGATGGCCGTGCGCGCCAACGCCGACAACGCCGAGGACTCCGCCAGGGCGCGTCGGTTCGGTGCCCAGGGCATCGGGCTCTGCCGTACCGAGCACATGTTCCTCGGCGAGCGCCGCTGCCTGGTCGAGGACCTGGTGCTGGCCACCTCCGACGAGGAGCGTGAGCGGGCACTGGCCGCGCTGGAGCCGCTGCAGAGGGCGGACTTCACCGGGATCTTCCAGGAGATGGAGGGGCTGCCCGTCACGATCCGCCTGATCGACCCGCCGCTCCACGAGTTCCTGCCCGACTTCACCGAGCTGTCGGTGAAGGTCGCCCTCGCGGGCGACGGGGCGGAGCAGAAGGACCGAGAGCTGCTGGCCGCGCTCAAGCGGCTCCACGAGCAGAACCCGATGCTGGGCCTGCGCGGTGTCCGGCTCGGCCTGGTCATCCCCGGCGTGTTCGCCATGCAGGTCCGGGCGATCGCGGCGGCGGCCAAGGCAGTGCCCGGCAGCCGCGCGGAGATCATGATTCCGCTCGTGGCCGCGGTCCAGGAGTTGGAGCATGTCAAGGACGAGGCACGGCAGATCCTTGCCGAGGCCGGGGTCGAGGCGCTGATCGGTACGATGATCGAGGTGCCGCGCGCGGCGCTGACCGCCGGCCAGATCGCCGAGGCCGCCCAGTTCTTCTCCTTCGGTACCAACGACCTGACCCAGATGACCTGGGGTTTCTCTCGCGACGACGTCGAGGCGGCGTTCTTCTCCAAATACCTTGAGCTCGGCGTCTTCGGCGTCTCCCCGTTCGAGACCCTGGACCGTGACGGCGTCGGCAGGCTCGTCACCATCGCCGTGGAGGAGGGCCGCAAGGTCCGGCCCGACCTGAAGCTGGGCATCTGCGGCGAGCACGGCGGAGACCCTGACTCGATCCACTTCTGCCACCAGGTGGGGCTGGACTATGTGTCCTGCTCGCCGTTCCGTGTCCCGGTCGCCCGGTTGGAGGCCGCTCGCGCCACCCTGGCCGGCGCCGGATCCGACACTCGCTGACCTTCGGATCTCACCCGGACTTCGCGGGTGTGCCGTCTCCGGTACCGCGGGAGGCGACACCCGCGGAGCCGGGCCCCGTGGTCGCCCCACCTCACCGGGGCGGCCTCGGGGTCCGGTACGAGCCGGGGCGAAGGTCACAGGTCCCGGTAACCAGGTGTTTTCTCGTCGTTCCGCATAGTGCTCTCCTTTCGCGGATAAAATCACTGCACTTATGCATGGCTATGACGAACACGACCAGGCCAGATGGGTGCCGGAACCTCCCGGCAACCCTGGCAGAAACCCGTTCGGGCGTGATCGGGCGCGCGTGCTGCACAGCGCCGGACTGCGGCGGCTCGCCGCCAAGACCCAGGTCGTCGGCCCGGGAGAGACCTTCGGCAGCGGCCAGCACATCCCCCGCACCCGCCTGACCCACTCCCTGGAGTGCGCGCAGATCGGCCGGGAGATGGGTGAGACGCTGGGCCGGAACCCCGACCTGGTGGAGACCGCCTGCCTGGCCCATGACCTCGGCCACCCGCCGTTCGGCCATAACGGGGAGACGGCGCTCAACGAACTCGCCGCCGGGTGCGGTGGCTTCGAGGGCAACGCGCAGAGTCTGCGCCTGCTGACCAGGCTGGAGGCCAAGGTGGTCACCGAGGACGGCCGTAGCGCCGGCCTCAACCTCACCCGCGCCGCGCTGGACGCGGCGGTCAAGTACCCGTGGACCAGGGAAAGAAGCGCCAAGTACTGCGTCTACGACGATGACCTGCCGGTCTTCGAGTGGATCAGGGAGGGCGCACCCGAGGGACAGGTCAGCTTCGAAGCCCAGATCATGGACTGGGCCGACGACGTCGCCTACTCCGTGCACGACCTGGAGGACGCCCTTCACTCGGGCAACGTGGTGCTGGAGGCGATGCGCGACCCGGCGGAGCGCCGCGAGGTCTGCGCGACCACCCGCGAGTGGTACGCCCCCGACGCGGAGCCCGGCGAACTGGAGGATCTCTTCGGGCGCCTGATCACCCAGCCGCTCTGGCCCCGCCACTTCGACCGCTCGCTCACCGACCTCGCCGCGATCAAGGGGCTCACCAGCTCGCTGATCGGCCACTTCTGCAGGTCCGCCGAGGTGGCCACCCGTGAGGCGTACGGCCCGGCCGCCGGGCGCTACAGCGCCGACCTGATCGTGCCCAGGGCCACTCGGCTGGAGTGTGCGTTGCTGAAGGGGGTCACCGCCCACTATGTGATGGCCAGCGACGCGCACAACGCCAACCAGGCCAGGCAGCGCGAGCTGATCCACGACCTGGCCCACCAGATCATGCTGGGTGCCCCCGGCACCCTGGAACCGGCTTTCAGGCCCGCCTTCACCAGGGCGGCGGGGAACGCCGATCGGCTCCGCGTGGTCATCGACCAGATCGCCTCGCTCACCGACACCTCCGCGGTCGCCTGGCACCGCCACCTGGCGGGCCGCTGACCCGCTGTCGCGCTCAGCCGCCGCCCAGCGTGATCTGCTCCTGCTCCTCGGGCTTTTCCGGCTTCTTGGTGGGCTTCTTCGTCGGCACCGGCTTCGACGCGCAGAGGGTGACGCAGCGGGGAGCCGCCCCGGTCCGGTTCATCACGGCCCGCATCTCGTCGGCCGGAGAGAACGTGGGGTTGCCCTTCAGCCAGGCGTTCAGATAGTCCCACGGCTTGACCATGCCCCGGCGGACCCACCACAGTGAGGGATCGGTCTTCCAGGAGATCGCGAAATAGAGGTTGCTGGCCGTGGAGCGGGCATTGCCCGAGTTGCCGATCTGGCCCAGGGCCTGGCCGGCGCTGACGCGCACCCCCGGCCTGACCTCCGGGGCGACCTTGTCCAGATGGCCGCCCAGGTAGCGCACGCCGTCGTCGCCGATGATCGTGACGAAGCGCCCCTCCCGGTCGGCGCCGCGATCGGTGGACGGCTTCCAGCGGTTCTTGACGTTGACCTCGTCGACCACGCCGTTCACCGGCGCGACGAAGGAGCAGCCCTTGGCCGCCCAGATCGTGGTCTTGGGCAGCACCAGAAGCCTGCTCTGGTAGTTGACCGGGCAGTCCTTCACCGGGAAGACATAGGTGTGTTTGGACACCTTCGGCGGCGGAACCCGCACCGGGGGGTCGGCCTTGGGACGGTCGACCGCCGTCTGTGGGGCGGGGGTCGGCGTGGCCTCGGGCATGGTCGCGGTGACCGAGGCCGGTGCCCCGGCGACGGCCTCGGACTCGAAGCTCGGGGCCGCCGTGCCGATGCCCGCCACCCCACCCGGCGACGCGCAGGCTCCGGTGACGAGCACCGCACCTGTCACGGCGGCCAATCGTGCTATATGCCCCGATCGCATGATCTCCACCCGCGTACATTATCGAGAATCCGCCTTTACCTTTGTAACCGACGTCATGGTTGGTCACGACCGCTTCGGGAAAGTCATCGTTCCTGCTGTCCCTCCCGTCCCGGCGGCACCGCTGCCACCTGTCCGGGGGCGGACCGGGCCGACTGCTCCGACCTGTCGGGGGGCCGGACTAGACTCGCGGCGTGGCAGGCCGGATCAGTGACGAGGACATCGCGCTCGTACGGGAGCGCTCACCGATCGCCGACATCGTGGGCGAGCACATCCAGCTCCGCAACGCGGGCGGCGGCAACCTGAAAGGGCTCTGCCCCTTTCATGAGGAGAAGAGCCCGTCGTTCAACGTGACCCCCACCCGGGGTTACTGGTACTGCTTCGGCTGCGCCGAGGGCGGTGACGTCATCACCTTCGTCCGGCGCCTGGAGCACCTGTCGTTCGGCGAGGCGGTCGAGCGGCTGGCCGGTCGGGCGGGCATCCAGCTCCGCTACGAGCAGGGCGGATATGTCCCGGGACGCGAGCAGGGCGAGCGCACCCGCCTGATCGAGGCCCATCGGGCGGCGGCCGAGTTCTACGCCTCGAAGCTGTCCGCGCCCGACGCCGCGATCGGGCGCAGGTTCCTGTCGGAGCGCGGGTTCGAGCGGGTCGACGCCGAGCGTTTCGGCGTCGGGTACGCCCCGGCCGAGTGGGAGGCGCTCTCGCGGCACCTGATGGCCAGAGGGTTCACCAGCGCGGAGCTGATCAAGGGAGGGCTGGCCAAGGAGGGACGGCGCGGCCCGATCGACCGCTTCCGGGGACGGCTGGTCTGGCCCATTCGCGACATAACCGGGGACGTCATTGGTTTCGGCGCGCGGAAGTTGAACGACGCCGAAGACGGACCGAAGTATTTGAACACCCCAGAAAGCCCGCTCTATAAGAAGAGTGAGGTTCTCTATGGTGTCGACCTGGCCAAGCGCGAGATCTCCAAGCGCTCCCAGGCCGTGATCGTCGAGGGCTACACCGACGTGATGGCCTGCCACCTGTCGGGCGTGCCGACGGCGGTGGCCACCTGCGGCACCGCGTTCGGCGAGGAGCACATCAAGGTGCTCCGGCGGCTGCTGCTCGACCACACGGGCTCCCAGGGCGAGGTGGTCTTCACCTTCGACGGCGATTCCGCCGGGCAGAAGGCGGCGCTGCGCGCCTTCGCCGACGAGCAGAAGTTCGCCACCCAGACCTTCGTGGCGGTGCAGGCGGACGGGCTCGACCCGTGCGACCTGCGCATCAGGCAGGGCGAGGCGGCCGTGCGCGACCTGATCGCCGGTAGGGAACCGCTGTTCGCCTTCGCCATTCGCAGCGTGATCTCCCGCTACGACGCGAGCACCAACGAGGGGCGGCTCGCCGGACTCGACGCCGCGGCACCCATCGTGGCCCGGATCAAGGACCAGGGGCTGCGCAAGCTGTACGCGGTGAGCCTGGACCGCTGGCTCGGTTTCAACGACGAGAGCTTCGTGCTGGACCGGATCATGGAGGTGTCCCTGCGGGCACAGCCTGGCCCCCGCCAGAAGGCCAGGCCGAGGAAGGTCGCGGACCTGACCGATCCCACACTCAGGACCGAGGCCGAGGTTCTCAAACTGGCGGTGCAGCGTCCCGCGCTGCTCGGCCCGGAGTTCGACGTGATGGGCAAAGAGGCGTTCACCCTTCCCGAGCATCTCGCCCTCTACAAGCTCATCGCCGACGCGGGCGGCACGGCGGCGGCCGGAGCCGGCGGGCGGGAGTGGGTGGACCGGTTGCTGAACGGCGTGAGCGACTCGCTGAGAGGGCTCCTGACCCGTTTCGCGGTCGAGGAGATCCGCGCCGACCTGACGAGCGAGGAGCGGTACGCGGCGGGGCTGCTGGTGGCACTCGAACTGATCACCGTCACCCGCGTGCTCGATCAGCTCAAATCACGCATGGAGCGGACCAATCCCGTCGAGGAGCCGGAGGAGTACAAGCGGCTCTACGCGGAACTGGTCGCGCTTGAGCAGCAGCGGCGCGTGCTGAGGGAACGCGCCGCCGCGAGCTGACCGCGTAATTGGCTTTAATATCCGCGAGGCGATTCCACCAAACCCGAATAAGGTCTCAGTTCGATAATGATCGCGGCCTTACCTTCGGTGACAAAAATAGGTCTGCCATTTAGGGGACCCAATACAGCAGACTGTCTCCCGTGGGTGCATCGGTGCTGCCAAGTGGGCCGCCATCGGTAGACCAGGTGGCCGACCTCGTCACGAAGGGAAGAGAGCGCGGAAGCGTCACGGTCGATGACGTGGCCGCCGCTCTCGACAAGTCCGAGCTGCCGTCCGACGCGCTTGAACGCGTCGTCCGCATGCTCGCCGAGCACGGAGTGGAGGTTCTCGAGCCTCAGAGCGACGAGGAACCCACCCGGTCCGATGAGGAGGATATCGGGAAAAGGGCTCCTACCAGCGATCTCGTCCGGATCTACCTGCGGGAGATCGGCCGGGTGCCCCTGCTCACCGCCGAGGAGGAGGTGGAGCTCGCCAAGTCCATCGAGGCGGGCCTGTTCGCCGAGGACAAGCTGACCAGCGTCGTCTCACGTCTGGTCTTCCCGGAGTTCAAGGAGCTCGCCTGGCAGGGCACACGGGCCAAGCAGCGGCTGATCGAGGCCAATCTGCGACTGGTCGTGTCAATCGCCAAAAGATATGTGGGACGCGGCATGCTGTTCCTGGATCTCATCCAGGAGGGCAACCTCGGGCTCATCCGGGCGGTCGAGAAATTCGACTACACCAAGGGCTACAAGTTCTCCACATATGCCACCTGGTGGATTCGCCAGGCGATCACCAGGGCCATCGCGGACCAGGCGCGCACCATTCGGATTCCGGTGCACATGGTCGAGACGATCAACAAGCTGGTGCGTGTCCAGCGCCAGCTCCACCAGGACCTCGGCCGCGAGCCCGCGCCGGAGGAGATCGCCCTGGAGATGGACCTGCCGATCGACAGGGTGATCGAGATCCAGCGGATCGCTCAGGAGCCGGTCTCGCTCCAGTCACCCATCGGTGAGGAGGACTCCGACCTCGGTGACTTCATCGAGGACGCGGACGCGGTGGTCCCGATGGAGGCGGCGGCCTTCATCATGCTGCAGGACCAGCTCGACGACATCCTCGCGACGCTCTCAGATCGTGAACAGCGCATCATCCAGCTGCGCTTCGGGCTCGCGGACGGCCACCCCCGGACGCTGGAGGAGGTCGGCAGGGAGTTCGGCGTGACGCGCGAGCGCATCCGTCAGATCGAGTCGAAGACCCTCGCCAAGCTACGCCACCCGACGAGGGCGCAGATGCTCCGCGACTACCTCGACTGAGGAGCCATACGGCGCGGGCCCCGGGAACCTGGGTTCCCGGGGCCCGCGCCGTTTCGCGGCCCTTTTTTCCGCGTCCGGAAAGGCGGGCTGTTCTCCCGGCCGATACAGGCGCAGACTGGGCGGATGGAGTCGCGAGCGGCGGTCGACGATGCCGCGCTCGGGCGCGAGGCCTGGTCCGTGCTCGACGCGAACTCGACGGGTGCCGCCACCGTGCCCGCGCCGGGCCTCTATCCGCACCAGTGGAACTGGGACTCCACCTTCGTCGCGATCGGCCTGGCCCGCTGGGACACCCGCAGGGCCGGGACCGAACTGCTCAGCCTGCTGGCGGGGCAGTGGCACACCGGGATGGTGCCGCACATCGTCTTCCAGCCCGCCCACGAGGAGGTCTACTTCCCCGGTCCGGCCATCTGGCGCTCGACGGAGCACCGGGCCGCTCCCCACGGTGTGTGCACCTCCGGGCTGACCCAGCCGCCACTGCAGGCACTGGCCCTGTGGTGGGTGTGGCGGCACGCGGCCGACCGCGACACGGCCGTGGCCCTGGTACGGCGGATCTACCCGATGCTGGTCGCCCAGCATGACTATCTCGCCATCTCCAGGGATCTGGGCGGGGGAGGGCTGGCCGCGATCGTGCATCCATGGGAGTCGGGGATGGACGACAGCCCCGTCTGGGACGCCCCGCTGGAGGCGCTGCCCCCGGTCCGCCGCGCCTACCGGCGTGAGGAGCCCTCCCAGTGGCAACCCGACAGCCACCACGACCGCTACATGGCGCTGGTCCTGGGCTACCGGGACTCCGGCTACGACCCGGCCTACCTGAGAGACGAACACCCGTTCGCGGTCGAGGACCCAATGTTCAACGGGATCTGGCTCGCCTCCTGCCAGGCACTCGTCGAACTGGCGCCGGTGGCGGGCGCGGACGCGGGTCCGTACCGGGAGGCGGCGGAGCGGATCCGCGCCGCGCTGCTGGACCGGCTCTGGGCCGACGGTGCCTTCCGCGCCCGTGACCTGCGCGCGGGGCGGCTCAGTTCCATCCGCACGGTCGGCTCCTTCGGCCCGATGCTCGATGCGGGGCTGCCGGCCGACCGGGTCGCGGAGCTGGTGGGGACGTTGGAGTCGGCGAGCTTCATGGGAGCCGCGGGGTACCCGGTGCCGAGTTGTGAGATCCGCGCTCCGCAGTTCGACCGATCCTGCTACTGGCGCGGGCCGTCCTGGGTGAACACCAACTGGCTGCTGCGGCGGGCGGCGGCGGTGCACGGCCTGACGGGGTTGGTGCGGGTGCTGGGCTCGCAGACCCTGCGCCTCGTACGGCAGGCGGGTTTCCGCGAGTGCTTCGATCCCTTCGACGGCAGCGGACGAGGCAGCCGGGACTTCTCCTGGTCGGCCGCGCTCACCCTCGACCTGCTCGCGGATACCGTGGAGTGTTGAGGTGCGGCCATCGCCGGACACGACACCGAACCATGCGCTGCCGCGCCGCGCCTGTCCACGCCGTGAGGATTTCAGATGAAGCTCTTCCGTCGCCTGCCCGCCGAGATCCGCGGGGCCGTCGATCCCGGTGACCGGGTGCTCACCTATGCCGAGGGCCCGGGCGGTTACGTGATCGCCGCGGACAGGGCACTTTACCTGGGCGGCGAGCGCCTGCCCTGGTTCTGTGTGGACCGTGGCGCCTGGGACGAGGAGGGACTGACCGTCGTCACCACCGACGGGCGGTCGTACCGGGCACTACTGCCCGAGCCCGGCAGGATCCCCGAGGCCGTACGGGAGCGGGTGACCGCCTCGATCGTGGTCAACCACTACGTCCCGCTGGACGCGCGAGGGGGAGTGCGGCTGGTGGCGAGGAGGGCCGACGCCGACCGGTTGGTCTGGGAGTTCGTCTTCGACGCGGGTCTTGACCCGGACGACGCCGGGCTGCGCGCTCTCGCGGAGCAGGCGCTTGAGGAGACCCGCAGGAGCTTCGGCGTCTGAGCCGGGGCTGAGGGGGCCGGGACACGCGAAAGGCCCCCGAAGGGGCCTTTCACGGGGTCCTCCGGTGCCGACAGGGCGGCACCGGCAAGATCAGTGAGGCGTGTCGGTCCGCTGTCTCTCCGGCCAGCCGGTGCCCGTGTCGTCGTGCTCGTCGTGCCAGCCGTTCGCCGCCTGCAGGAAGGGCAGCCGGTTCCTGGCCGCGTCGCTCACCTTGATCCTCGCCACGCCGGTGGCCTTGGAGACCTTGGCACCCATCAGGCCGGCTGTCTCCTGCACGGTGGGGTTGTCGATGACCCGCTGGGTCATCCTCTTGATCTGCTCGTAACGTTCCCGCCCGGCGCGGCTCCCCAGGATGTAGCCGGCCGCGAAGCCGATCCCGAACATCAACCGATAACGCATGTCCACCTCCACAAGCATGTTCCGCCGGTCCCTGTCCTGTGATCACCTGCGGATAGCCATTCGTCTCGCACCTACCCCGGACTATCGATGCGACACACACCCATGGAGTGCGCTAATCTATTCCTGCGCCGCAAGGAACGGGAACACCCGATCCGACCAGCGCAAAGCGCAATCCCGTGTAGCTCAATCGGCAGAGCAGCCGGCTGTTAACCGGCAGGTTATAGGTTCGAGTCCTATCGCGGGAGCCAGCGTCAGAGCCCCGGAAGCCCAGCTTCCGGGGCTTTTGGCATCTCATGCCCCGGTTTGGCGGCCTGCTCATGCCCCGATTCAGCGGACAAACCACGGTGAATCACAGAAAATGAGTGAGGCCATGCCCGGTGTCGCCGCGATCGTGACGAGTGAGCCGGTGCGTGGTCGCCGCGGACCAACAGTGATCGCAGCGGGGAAGGGCCGCCGCGTTCAGGGCACCACGCCGCCCGGAACGGCAGTCGTGCTCGTGAGCCACAATGGGTGGTTTTTCTGTGCTGACCTGGCGAAGGTCCCGGCGGCGTGCGCCGGATCCGTTCCACGAGGCCCTCAAGGTCCCCGAGGTGCCTCCAGCCGACGTGATGGCGGCGGCCGAGGACTACCTGCGGCTGTTTTACGCGGAGAATCCCGGTGCGGGGGTCCTGCGGGAGCGCCTGCGCGAGATCCGGCAGGAGATCGCCGACACGGGAACGTACACGCACACCAGCGGTGAGCTGGTCTTCGGTGCCAGGGTGGCCTGGCGCAACAGCGGCAGATGCATCGGGCGGCTGTACTGGCGCTCGCTGCGGGTGCGCGACCGGCGGCATGTCACCACGGCCGAGGGCGTCGCCGTCGAGTGTGTGAACCACCTGCGGGACGCGGCGCCCGGCCGCCGGATCCGCCCGACCATCACCGTGTTCCCCCAGGACCGGCCGGGGGCGCCGGGACCGCGGATCTGGAACGAGCAGCTCATTCGGTACGCCGGGTACGCGATGGCGGACGGTTCGGTCGTCGGGGATCCCCGCTACGTCGGCTTCACCGCGATGCTGCGCGAGCTGGGCTGGTCCGGCGGCCCCGGAAGTCCCTTCGACGTCCTCCCGCTGGCGATCTCGGTTGGGGACGGGTCGCCGCTGCTGTCCACGATTCCCGGCGACGCGGTGCTGGAGGTCGCGCTTTCGCACCCCCGTCACCGGTGGTTCGAGCAACTGGGGCTGCGTTGGCACGCGGTACCGGCCATCTCGAACATGTGCCTGGAGATCGGCGGTGTCTGCTACCGGGCGGCGCCGTTCAACGGCTGGTACATGGGCACCGAGATCGGCGCCCGCAACCTGGCCGACGCCGACCGCTACGACCTGATGCCGTTGATCGCCCGGCGTCTGGGCCTGAACACCGGCACCGACCGCTCGCTCTGGCGGGACCGGGCGCTGGTGGAGCTGAACGTGGCGGTCCTGCACTCCTTCGAGCGGGCGGGGGTGACGATGACGGACCACCACACCGAGGCCAGGCACTTCCTGATCCATCTGGAGCGCGAGGAGCGGGCAGGACGGGTCTGCCCCGCGGACTGGACCTGGATCGTGCCGCCCATGTCCGCCTCGGCCACGCCGGTCTTCCACCGCTACTACGAGGACAGGCGGCTGTCGCCGAACTTCGTCCACCACGCCGACTCCCTGGAGCGGGCGCTCGGTCACCGGACTGCGACGGGAGGTTGACTCAGAGGTAACGTGCCGACGGCCGCGTGGTGGGGCGCATCCCGGCCTGCTCCCGCGGACCGCCCGCTCCTCGGTCCGCTCGCACCTGCTGACACCGGGGAGGGAAAAGGTGTAGAACGATATTCTGTAGCTCTCCGGGTGGGGGGCTCCTGTGCGGGAGCGCCCCGAGGGCTTCCGGGAGGGAGAGGCGATGGCCGACCTGGTGCTGCCGTCGATCGAGCGGGGCGTGTTGACGCTGACGTTCAACCGGCCGGACCGGCTCAACGCCTGGACCGACGAGATGGGCCGCTGCTACTTCGACCGGCTGGCCGAGGCGGAGAAGAACCCAGAGGTCCGGGTGATCGTGGTCACCGGGGCGGGAAAGGGCTTCTGCGCCGGGGCGGACTTCCGGACGCTCACCGCCATCCAGGACGGTTCGTACGCGGGGGAGCCCGACCGGCGTCCCAACACCTTCCCGACCACGATCCGCAAGCCGATCATCGCCGCGGTCAACGGCGCCTGCGCCGGGCTCGGCATGGTCCATGCCCTGGTCTGCGACCTGGTCTTCACCGCCGCCGAGGCCAAGTGGACCACCGCCTTCGCCCGGCGCGGCCTGGTCGCCGAGTACGGCCTGTCGTGGATCCTGCCCCGCCTGGCCGGGCAGGCCAGGGCCATGGACCTGCTGCTCTCCGGGCGCACCTTCACCGGTGCCGAGGCCTGTGAGCTGGGTCTGGCCAACCGGGCGGTGCCGGGAGAGCGGCTGATCGAGGAGACCCTGGCCTACGCCCACGAGCTGGCGACGTACAGCTCTCCGGCCTCGATGGCCGTGATCAAGCGGCAGATCTGGGGCGACTGGCAGCGAACCCTGGAGGCGTCGGAGTCGGCCGCGGCGCGTCTGATGGTCGACTCCTTCACCCGGCCGGACTTCGCCGAGGGCGTCGCCAGCTTCGTCGAGCGCCGCGCCCCCGGCTTCCCGCCGCTGTAGTCACTCCGGCGCATCTCGGCTGACCAGGGTGAGCCAGTGCGGGGCGGCGTCGAAGGGGGCCGTGCGGGCGGTGACGGCCTCCATCAGCCAGGCGGCCGAGGCGCGGGCGCTCCGGACGACCTCGGGCGGGTAGGCGTACCTGACCCTGTGCTCCTCGAACTCGTCCTCGTCGTCCAGGAAGACCCGGGTGGTGCGGCCCTTCGCCAGGTTCCGGCGTGTCCGGATCACGTCGAGGTCCAGGTCGACCATGGTGACCTCGCCGTCGCTCCACCGTGGCACGGTGGAGATGTCGCAGTAGATCTCGTGCTTGTGCGGGGCGGAGTTGAAGGCGGCGGTCCACCAGGCGTCGCGGGGGAAGAGCATCACGAAGGCGTGCGGGGAGGCCACCTCGGGCCCGTGGCCCTTGCGGCTGACGGAGTTGGCCGCGCAGCCGGTCCACACTCCGTGCTCGTCCTCGCCGAGCAGGAGACCGCTGTGGTGCCAGTGCAGTGACCCGTCGTATTTGCGGTAGACCACTTTCACCGTCTCATAGGACATTCCCCAACATTAAGCCTTGACAGAGATCTATGTATTTCCTACCTTCTAAATAGGTTAAGAGTGTCAGTGCGAAGCCCCGGCTGGCTGACCGGCAACCCTCGCACCGCGGCGGGGTGCCCCCGGGGGAGACCTGGCGGCACGGTCGGCGTGCCGCAAGCGCGGACCCCCTCACCGGGGTCACCGAGACATGTCCGGGAGTGCCACATGTCGAAGACCAGCACAATGAACTGCGCGAGCCCCCTCGACCCCGACACCCACGGCCACTACCGGCCGCACCGTAGAGCCGCCGTATGAGCGCCTCGATCGCCGTCGTCGGCGCCGGCCCGACGGGCACCTGCCTGGTGGAACGCATCTGCGCCAACGCCGCCGACCTGCTCGGCTGGCCCTCACTCGACGTTCACGTGATCGACCCCCACCCGCCGGGCGGCGGCCGCGTCTGGCGCCGTGACCAGCCCGAGCTGCTCTGGATGAACTCCGTGGCCGCCGACGTGACGCTCTTCACCGACGAGTCGGTGCGCTGTGAGGGACCGATCCGTCCAGGCCCCACGCTGGCCGAGTGGCTCGGCGGGGACCCCGGCGCCTTCGCCTCCCGCCCGGCACACAACGGCTACCTCTCCCACGTCTTCAGGCACGCGGTGGCGACCGCCCCGCGCGGGGTCCGGGTGCACGTGCACCCGGACCGCGCCGTCGACCTCGCCGACATCCCCGGCGGCCAGGCGGTGCGGCTGGAGGGCGGCCGGACGATCGAGGTCGACGCGGTGATCCTGGCCCAGGGGCACGGCGACGTGACCCCGAACGGGGAGGAACGGGCGCTGGCCGACCTGGCCGCGCGCGGCGGGCTGCGCTACCTGCCCACCGGATACGCGGCCGACCTCGACCTGGACGGCATCCCCGCCGGCGAGCCGGTGATCGTGCGGGGGATGGGGCTGGCCTTCGTCGACCTGATGGTGCTGCTCACCTCGGGCCGGGGCGGCCGCTTCGTGCGCGAGTACGACGGGGAGCTGGTCTACCTGCCCGGCGGGCGAGAACCCCTGCTGCATGTGGGATCGCGGCGCGGCGTGCCGTACCACTCCAAGACCGGCTACCCCTTCGAGGGCGCACGCCCGCCGGTGCCGCGCTTCCTCACCCGCGAGGCACTGGGCGAGGGCCCGTGGAACTTCCGCCGGGACGTGTGGCCGCTGGTCGCCAAGGAGCTCGCCTTCGCGTACTACCACGAGCTCATCACCGCCCACCCCAAGCGCGCCAGGCTGGACTGGGCGGCGTTCGCGGAGGCGTTCGCCGAGGAGGAGTGGCGCAGCCCGGGCATCCGCAAGCTGATCCGTACGGCCGTGCCCCGGCACCTGGACCGGCTCGACTTCGACCGGCTCGACCGGCCGCTGGAGGGCATCAGGTTCGGCGACCGGGCGGGGTTGCAGAAATGGATGCACGGCTACCTCGCGGTCGACCTGGAGCGGCGCGCCGACCCGGCGCACAGCGCCGACCACGCCCTGATCCTCGGGCTGCTCTCCGTCTACGGGGCCCTGGCCGAGCTGGGCATCTCCGACCCGTGGTTCCACGGGTTCTTCAGCCACCTCGCCAGCGGCCCGCCGGGCCCCCGTCTTGCGGAGCTGCGCGCCCTGGCCAGGGCGGGGGTGGTCACCTTCCTCGGCGCCGACCTCAAGGTCGACCATCACGACGGGCGCTGGCGGGCGCAGAGCCCCACCGTGCCCGGCGGCGTGACGGCCACCACCCTCGTGGAGGCCAGGCTGCCCGCGCCCAGCGTGAGCCGGGCCACCGACCCGCTCATCGGCGCGCTCCGCGACCGGGGCGAGCTCGACGAGAAGTCGGGACTGGTGAACGTGCGGGCCGCGGACCGCCGCCTGGTCGACAGGTCCGGCGCCCCGCACTCGCGCAGGTTCGCCTTCGGCCCTTGGGTCGTCGGCGGCCAGGCCACCGGCGGCTTCGCCAGGCCCCGCCTCAACGCCCCGCTCTTCCGCCACGCCGACGCCCTCGCCCGGATCGTCCTGTCCGAGGCCGTCGGCACCCAGATAAGACGGCACGTCGCATGAACCGCCAGGTCTCGAAGGAGAAGACAGTGAAGTTGCGATGGGGCGCCCTGACACTCGCCGGGGTGTTGGCGCTGGCGGCGTGCGGAGCCGAGAGCGAGGCCCCGACCGTGGCGGCCGGCGGCGACGGAGGGTCGCTCGTCTGGGCCGTCGAGACGCAGCCGATCACCTTCAACCCGCACCAGTGGGGCCAGAACAAGGCGCGCCTGCTGGTCCACAACCAGTTCGACGCGTTGATCGCCCGAGGCGGGAACGGCGATTTCCTGCCGTGGCTGGCCACCTCCTGGCAGGTTTCCAAGGACGGTCTGACCTACACCTTCGAGCTCCGTGACGACGTGACCTTCCACGACGGCGAGAGGTTCGACGCCGCCTCGGTGAAGGCCAACCTCGACCAGCTCGTCTCGCCCGGCTACAACGCCGCGGTCAGCGCCATCCAGCTGCGCAACTTCGACCACGCCGAGGTGAGCGCCCCGTACACCCTGAAGGTCACGCTGAAGGCCCCGGACGGACTGTTCCTGGACTTCCTCTCCTCCCCGCTCGCCGGTCAGGTCTCCCCGAAGTCACTGAAGAACGCCAAGGACCTCAAGGCGGGCGGGGTCGACGTGGTCGGCACCGGGCCGTTCATCCTCGACCGGTTCACCCCAGGCCAGGAGGTCCACTACCGGCGCAACCCGAACTACGACTGGCCGCCCGCCGGCGCCGCCCACCAGGGGCCGGCACACCTGGCCGAGGTCACCTACCGCTTCCTGCCCGAGGCGGCGGTACGGGTCGGCGCGCTCACCTCCGGGCAGGTACAGGTGATCGAGGGCGTGCCCGCCACCGAGATCGGCCTCATCAAGGGCGACCCGGAGCTGACGCTGGAGACCAGCCTCAACTCCGGCAGCGCGTTCTCCTACTACTTCAACGTCTCCCGCCCCCCGTTCGACGACAAGCGGGTCCGCGAGGCGTTCCGCGACGCCGTCGACGTGGACGCCGTGCTCGACTCCGTCTACCAGGGCGCCGCCAAGCGAGCCTGGAGCGTCATCGGCCAGGGCAGCCCGCAGTTCTACGACCCCTCGCCGGAGAACACCTTCGGCAACGACCCGGCGCGGGCCAACAGGCTGCTCGACGAGGCCGGCTGGAACGAACGCGACCCCGAGGGCTACCGGGTCAAGGACGGCAGGCGGCTGACGGTCCGCACGATCAGCGCCGCGCCGTTCGTCCGCGACCGCCGTGACATCCTCGCCCAGGCCGTCCAGGCGGCGGTCAAGCAGAGCGCGGGCATCGACTTCCAGGTCAAGCTCGTGGACCAGGGCACCGCGCAGCAGGCCGCCGACGAGAACGAGTACGAGATCTTCGAGAACTCGCGGGGCGACACCGATGCCGGGGCGGCGCTCAACCTGATCCTGCCGAAGGGCGCCGCGATCAACCGTACGAGGTTCGAGAGCGCGGAACTGGACAGGCTGCTCACCGACGCGTCGGCGACCTCCGACCTCGCCGAGCGCAAGAAGCTCTACGCCAAGGTGCAGAAGACCGTGGTCACGGACGAGGCACTGCTGCTCCCGCTGTACGTGCCCGCCGACCAGATCGCCTACGGCGCGGGTGTCACCGGCATCACCTTCGAACCGGTCTCCGGCACCCCCAACAGTGCCTATGACGTCCGGATCGGGACATGAGTCCCCTCACACTCACCCGGCGGCGGGGGCTGGCCGCCGCCGGGTGGCTCGGCCCGGCGGCCAGGCGGCTCGGAGCGGGCGTCGCCGTGCTCTGGGCCGCCGCCACCGCGGCCTACCTCGCGCTGATGCTCGCCCCCGGCGACACGATCGACGTACTGATCGGCGACGGCCTCGACACCCCCGAGCGGCGGGCGCAGATCATCGCCGAGTGGGGGCTGGACCGCTCACCGCTCCAGCAGTACGGCGACTACCTGCTCCGCCTCCTCCAGGGCGACCTGGGCCACTCCTACGTCCTGCAGCGCGGTGTGGGGGAGATCCTGGCCTCCCAGATCTGGCCGACGGTCCAGCTCGCGCTCACCGCCGCGACCTTCGGGGTGCTGCTGGCCCTGGTGCTCGCCCTGGCCACCGCCGGGCGCCGGTCCTGGCTCGGTGGCCTGGTCGGGCTCTCGGAACTGGCCGTCGTCTCGGTCCCGCCGTTCCTCGTCGGCATCCTGCTGCTCGCCGTCTTCTCCTTCACCCTCGGCTGGTTCCCCGTCTCCGGTGACCGGGGGTTCGTCTCGCTCGTACTGCCGGGACTGGCGCTCGGCCTGCAGATCGCCGGGGTGCTCGGCCAGGTGCTCCGCGAGGGCCTGGAACGCGCGCTGGAGGAGCCGTTCGCGGTGACCGCGCGCTCGCGCGGCATCACCGAGTGGCGGCTCGTCGCCGGGCACGCCCTGCGACACGCGCTGCTCCCCGCCGTCACCCTCACCGGCTGGTTCACCGGCGCCCTGCTCGGCGGCGCGATCATCGTGGAGGCGGTGTTCGGCCGCCCCGGGCTTGGCCAGGTCACCGTCGGCGCGGTGAACAGCAAGGACCTGCCCCTGGTGATGGCGATCGTGCTGATCTCCGCCCTCGCCTACGTGACGGCCAGCACGATCGTCGACCTCGCCTACCTCGCGATCGACCCCCGCCTGAGGAGGAGCAGATGACGACGGTCGCCGAGATTCCCGGTGTCGAGGCCGTGGCTCCCGCCCCGGCGCGGCGCCGGTACGCCTTCAGGGTGCCGGCGGCGGTGCCGCTGCTGTTCCTGGCGGTGGCCGCGGTCGCCGCCGTCGCGCCCGGCCTGCTGACCGGCGTCGACCCGCTGGCAGCCGACCCGCTGCACGCGCTCGCCGGGCCGAGCGCCGAACACTGGTTCGGCACCGACCACCTGGGCCGCGACGTGCTGTCGCGCGTCGTCCACGGTGCCGGGCACTCGCTGAGCATCGGTGCCGCGGCCATCGGCCTGGCAGCCGGGGCGGGCGCCCTGCTGGGTGTCCTGGCCGGACTGTCCCCCCGCTACCTCGACGAACTGCTCAGCCGCCTGTTCGACGTGGTGGCCACCTTCCCGGAGCTGCTGCTCGCTCTGCTGGTCATCGCCGTCACCGGTCCGGGAACCGGCAATGTGATCCTCGCGATCGGCATCGCACAGATTCCCAACTACGCCCGGGTGATCCGTGCCCAGACGTTCGTGGTGCGCCGCTCCGGCTACGTCGAGCAGGCGGTCACCTTCGGCCTGGCCAGGCCGGTGCTCGTCGCGCGCCACGTGCTGCCCAACGTGCTGGGGCCGCTGCCGGTGCTCGCCACGATCGGCATGGGCACCGCCATCATCGCCACCTCCGGTCTCAGTTTCCTCGGCATGGGGCCGCAGCCGCCCAGCCCCGAGTGGGGCTCGATGCTGTCGGAGGCCCGTGACTACCTGCGCGTCGCCTGGTGGGCCGTGCTCTTCCCCGGCCTCTCCGTCACTCTGACCGTCATCAGCCTGACACTCGTCGGGCGCCGCCTGCAGCGCCGTTTCGAAGGGAGAGACCGGTGAGTCTCATCGACATCGAGGACCTGCGGGTCGGCTTCCCCCGGGCCGGGGTGGAGGCCGTACGGGGAGTGAGCCTGTCGATCGAGGCGGGCGAGTGCGTGGCGATCGTCGGGGAGTCGGGTTCGGGCAAGAGCGTCACGGCCAGGACACTGGTCGGGCTGACCGGCCCCGGCGCCTCGGTCACCGCCGCCCGGTTCACGGTCGACGGCCGGGACGCGCTCGGGTTCGGCGCCCGCGACTGGCGGCGGCTGCGCGGCCGGTTCGCCGGATTGGTGCTCCAGGACGCGCTGACCTCGCTGGACCCGCTCCGCACCGTCGGCGACGAGATCGCCGAGGCGCTCGCCACCCACGATGTCGTACCCCGTGCGGCCCGGAGGGAAAGGGTGATCGAGCTGCTGGACGCGGTCGGGGTGCCGGAGCCGGAGGTGCGCGCCCGGCAGTACGCCCACCAGCTGTCCGGGGGGCTGCGCCAGCGGGCCCTGATCGCCTCCGCGATCGCCGCAGACCCGCCACTGATCATCGCCGACGAGCCGACGACGGCGCTCGACGTCACCGTACAGGCCCAGATCCTGCGTCTGCTCGCCGCCCGCAAGGCCACCGGGAGCGCACTGCTCATGATCAGCCACGACCTCGCCGTGGTCTCCGCCATCGCCGACCGGGTACTGGTCATGAAGGACGGGGTGATCGTCGAGGAGGGGGAGACAGGACGGGTGCTGGCGCGGCCCCGGCACGACTACACCAGGCTGCTGCTCGCGGCCGTACCCTCCGCGATCTCGCGCGGCACCCGGCTGTCCACCATCGCCGCCGGGGGCATCGCGCTGCGCACCCCGCTGCCGGAACGGACCGTGGACCACGTCGCGCCGATTCTGGAGGCCTCGGGGCTCACCGCCGTGTACGGTTCGCGCACCGTGGTCGACGACGTGTCCTTCGAGGTCTTTCCCGGCGAGACGCTCGGCATCGTGGGGGAGTCCGGTTCCGGCAAGACCACGGTGGCCCGGCTCGTCCTCGGCCTGCTCGAACCCGCCTCGGGAGAGGTGTTGCTGGGCGGTGAACCCTGGTCGGGCATCCCCGAGCGGGGACGACGCACCCGCAGGTCCCGGATCCAGGTGATCTCCCAGAACCCGCTCGGGTCGTTCGACCCCCGCTACACGGTGGGCCACCTGGTCGCCGAACCGCTCCGCGGCGCCTCCTCCGGGAGCGGATCCCGTCGCGGGGCCCCTTTCGGGAGTGGTTCCCGTCGCGGGGCCCCGGCCTCGTGGCGGAAGGACCGGGTGGCCGAGCTGCTCGACCGGGTCGGGCTACCGGCCGACGTCGCGGGACACCATCCCCGGCGCCTGTCGGGCGGCCAGCGCCAGCGGGTGGCCATCGCCAGGGCGCTGGCCACCCGTCCCGACGTGCTCGTCTGCGACGAGCCGGTCTCCGCGCTGGACGTGTCGATCCAGGCTCAGGTGCTCGATCTGCTCGCGGAGATCCAGGCGGCGGACGGAACCGCGATGATCTTCATCTCGCACGATCTGGGGGTGGTCCACCACGTCGCGGACCGGGTGCTGGTCATGCGCTCCGGGCAGGTCGTGGAGGACGGGTACGTGGATGAGGTGTTCTTCCTGCCCGAGCACGACTACACCCGCGAGCTGCTCGGCGCGGTGCCCAAGCCGGTCTCCGCCGGACCCTGACCAAGATTGCGGATGTCGGGCAGGAGCAGGACGCCCAGGCAGGAGACGGCCAGCAGCGCCGCCGCCCCGTAGAGGGTGGCCGCCGCGCCCACCGCGCCGGCCAGCGGCCCGGCCAGGGCCATGCCGAGCGGCGTCAGCCCGATGGAGAGCAGCCAGTCGTAGGCGGACACCCGTGAGATCGCCTCGGCGGGGATGTGCTGTTGCACGGCGGTCTCCCAGAGCGGGGACATGAACGCCAGACCGCCGGTCGCCAGCCCGAAAGCCACGGCGACGGCGAGCGCGGGCGCGCCGGCGGCGAGCAGGGCCAGCGGGAGCGCGCCGAGCGCGAGCGCGAGGTTGGCCACTACCAGGGGGCGCCGGGGCCTCGCCCGGAGTGCCACCAGCGCGCCGCAGAGGGCACCGACCGTGCCGCCCTGCACGATCGTGCCCCAGGCGAGCTCACCGCCGAGGCTCGTGACGGCGATCACCGGTCCGATCGTGATCATGGCGCAGCGGGCCAGGTTCCACAGCGAGTGGCCGATGAGGTTCGTCCAGTACCACCGGTGGCGGCGCAGCAGCGCCCAGCCCTCGGCGAGCTGCCCGAGGAACCGTTCGTGCGGCACGGGCGGGATCGGCCCGAGCCGGAGGCGGCCGAGCAGCACCGCGCTGGCGGTGAAGGTCGCGGCGTCCAGCAGCAGCGCCCAGCCGGGGCCGGCGGTCAGCGCGAGGGCGGTGGCGATCCCCGGTCCGAGCAGTACGGACCCGCGCTGGGCGATCGCCATGAGCGCGTTGGCCCCGGGAAGGTGCTCGGCCGCCACGGTGGCGGGCACCAGACCGGTCGTGGCGGGCAGGAAGAACGCGGAACCGGCGCCGGAGACCGCGGCCAGTGCGGCCAGGTGGACGATGTCGACGGTGCCGGTGACCAGTTCGACGCCCATGGCGGCGTGGGCGAGGCCGCGGACCAGATCCGCGCCGATCATCACGCGGCGGCGCGGCAGCCGGTCGGCCCAGACGCCGCCGGGCAGCATCAGCGCCACCATGGCGATCGACTGGGCGGCCAGTACCACCCCGAGGTCGGTGACCGAGCCGGTCGCGGTGGCGATCGCCAGTGCGAGGGCCACCGAGGTGACGGAGTCGCCGAGGCTCGACAGGGTCTGGCCGGCCCACAGCAGGCGGAAGCGGGGGTCCCGTAAGGGGACCCAGGAGGCTCGCAGGGGGGTCATGGGGCGAAGTTACTACGAAATCGAAATATATGCATCCGTATAAATGATGGGCCGACGGAGCGCCGCGTGGTGTCGCGGGTGTCCGCCGCGATGACGAGGAGGCCTTGGCGTACCGGCCCGTCAGGACCGAGGCCGGTCGCCGCTGCGGGGCCGCGTTACCCTGTGGGCATGTCAGAGCCTGACTCCGTCGATCGGCACATCGCGCACTGGTCCCGTGAGCTGTCCGACCTCGACCCGCAGATCGAGGGGATCTTCACGCGCATGCAGATGCTCGTGAAAGTGCTCAGGCGCACCAAGGACAGATGGCTGGCCGCCGGAGGACTCAAGCACTGGGAGTTCCAGGTCCTGCACCATCTGGTCGCGGCCGGGCCGCCCTACCGGGCGACCCCGTCGCTGCTGGCCGAGTGGCTCGACACCCACCCGGCCACCATGACCAACCGGCTCGACCGGCTGGAGCAGTCCGGCTACGTCGACCGCGTGCCCGACCCCGGCGACCGCCGCCGCCTGCTCGTCGCGCTGACCCCGGCCGGGCGCGCGATCTGGCAGGAGCGGATGGACGACGGCGGTCTGGAGGAGCAGGCCCTGCTCGCCCCGCTCGACCCCGGCGACCGCGAGCTCCTCGACGACCTGCTGCGCCGGATGGTCCGCGCGGCGGAGGCGGACGGACCGCCGCTCATGCCCGACTGGCCGTCAGGCTCGGACACGGAAAACCGCATGTCGAACCGGGGAACGGATGGTTAGCATGAGAGCATGACCTTCCTGCTGATGCGCTTCCCCGCAGCCGGGGTCACCTGACGTCTTCTTGAGGCCCTGAAACGGGGCCTCGATCTGTTTTCGGGCTCCAGCGGAGGTTCCGATGTCCCGAATCCTGCTCACCACCACCATCCCGTACGTCAACGCCCGCCCCCACCTGGGCTTCGCCCTGGAGCTCGTTCAGGCGGACGTGCTCGCCAGGCACCACCGCCTGCTCGGCGACGAGGTCAGGTTCCAGACGGGCACCGACGACAACTCGCTCAAGAACGTGCGGGCCGCCGAGGCCGAGGGGATCGCCGTACGGGATCTCGTCGACCGCAACGCCGCCGAGTTCGCCCGGCTGGCGGGACCGCTCTCACTCTCCTGCGACGACTTCATCCGTACCAGCGCCGACCCCCGGCACCGGTCCGGCGTCGAGCGGTTCTGGCGGGCCTGCTCCGCGGACCTGTACCGCAGGCACTACGAGGGCCTCTACTGCGTCGGCTGCGAGCAGTTCTATCCGTCCGACGAGCAGTGTCCCGAGCACGACGCCCCGCTCCAGCGCGTGTCCGAGGAGAACTGGTTCTTCCGTCTGTCCCGCTACCGCGACGAGCTGTACGGCCTGATCGACAGCGGTCGCATTCGCGTCGAGCCCGCCGAGCGCCGCAACGAGATCCTGGCCTTCATCGCCGCGGGGCTGTCCGACTTCAGTGTCTCCCGCTCCCAGGCGCGGGCGCGCGGCTGGGGCATCCCGGTGCCGGGCGATCCCGGGCAGGTGATCTACGTGTGGTGGGACGCGCTCGGCAACTACCTGACCGCGCTGGACTACGCGAAGGGAGAGCACGGCCACTGGTGGTCCGGTGCCGACCGGCGGATCCACGTGCTCGGCAAGGGCGTCCTGCGCTTCCACGCGGTCTACTGGCCGGCGATGCTGCTGTCGGCGGGGGAGGTGCCGCCGACGGACATCCTGGTCCACGACTACCTGACCGTGGACGGCCGGAAGATCAGCAAATCGGCCCTCTCCGGTGTGGGCGGCGGGCAGGGCGCCCCGGGTGTCCTCAGCGCTGTGGGTGGCGCCTCCGCCGAGGTCTGTCCCGGTGCTTCGGGGAGCCTCGATGTCTCCGGCCGCTCCGGTGGTGGCCTCGCGGGAACCGATCTCTCGGCCGTCGACCCGATCGGGCTCGTCGAGGCGTACGGCGTGGACGCGGTCAGGTGGTGGCTGCTGCGGGAGGTGCCCAGGGTCGGCGACGTCGACTTCACCGCGAGGCGGCTCATCGCCCGTCACGACGGCGAGCTGGCCGACGGGCTGGGCAACCTCGTCAACCGGGTGGTCAGCATGGTCCACCGCTACCGGGACGGGATCGTGCCCGAGGCGCGCGAGACGGCTCTGGACGAGGTCAGAGGTCAGGCCCGAGGCCTGGTGATCGAGGCCCTGGAGGCGTTCGACTTCCGCGCGGCCACCGCCGCCGTCTACGCGGTCGCCGAGGAGGCCAACCGGTACGTCAACCGCGTCGAGCCGTGGCGCCTCGCCCGCGAGGGCTCGCCCCGGCTCGACGCGGTCCTCGGCACCCTGGTCGCCACCTGCCGGGAACTGGCGGACCTGCTGGCCCCCTTCCTCCCGGACGCCTCGGTGCGGATCGCCGGCCAGTGCCGGGGAGAGCGGCTCGCCGACCCGGTCCCGCTCTTTCCGCACCACCGCCCTCGGGGCCCCGCCCCGGCCCGCGCGTCATCAGTACTCTCATCCCACCCGAGCCCCGTCACCGCGGGAAGAGCCGGCGGGTGAAACGGGCGCCGGAAGCCATCAGGCGGGTCGTTCAGACCAGTCGCCGTGCTCCCGCAGCCGGGGTCGCCGGATAGATCTCCGGCGCGGCCCAGCCACGCTCGGCGTAGGCGCGGGTAACGGTCTCCCGTACGGACTCCACCCGCTCGTCGGTGACCAGTGCGATCGCCGAGCCGCCGAACCCGCCGCCGGTCATCCGAGCCCCCCGGGCACCGCCCTTGACCGCCGACTCCACGGCCACGTCCAACTCGGCACAGGACACCTCGAACTGATCGCGCAGCGACAGGTGGGAGGCGTTCAGCAGGGCGCCGATCTCCCGTACCGCCCCGGCCCGCAGCAGTCCGATCACCGCCTCGACCCGGTGGTTCTCCGTCACCACGTGCTGGGTACGCCTGCGTTCGTCGCCGCTCAGCCTGGCGAGGGCGCCACCCAGGTCGGTGACGTCGCGCAGCGCGTCGAGGCCCAGGTGCTTCGCGGCGTTCTCGCAGTCACGGCGGCGGCGGGCGTACTGCCCGTCGGGGAGCTCGTGACGCACCCCGGTGTTGATGATGAGCAACTGGAGGCCGTGGCTCGCCAGGTCGAACGGGATGCTCCTGGTACTGAGGCTCCGGCAGTCCATGAACAGCGCCTTTCCCTCCTCCGCGAGGGCCGAGGCCGCCTGGTCCATGATCCCGCACGGCATGCCCACGAAGTCGTTCTCGGCCTTCTGTGCGGTCAGCGCGATCTCCATCTTGGTGAGGCCGAGCTCGTACAGCTCGTTCAGCGCCGTACCGACGACCACCTCAAGCGCCGCGCTCGACGACAGCCCCGCCCCCTGGGGCACGTCCCCGTCGATCACCACGTCCGCGCCCCCGACCTGGTGCCCGGCCTCGCGGAGCACCCAGAACACCCCGGCCACGTAGCGGGTCCAGCCCTCGGCCTGGTCGAGCGTCGCGAGCGTGACCGGCTCGTCCACCTGCAACGACCGCAGCCGGACCACCTCGTCCTCACGCGGTGAGATCGCCGCGGTCACCCCCCACGGCACCGCGAACGGCAGCACGAATCCGTCGTTGTAGTCGGTATGCTCCCCGATCAGGTTGACCCGCCCCGGCGCGTGCCACACTCCGACGGGCTCCGCTCCGTACGATTCCCGGAAAGCTTCAACAACGCGCATGATCCAACACTCCTCAACAAGGTCCACCGTCAGGGTAGCGAGTCTCCCGGAGCCAGGTTCCGTCAAAGGTCACATCTTGAACCCGTCCCGCCCGGCAAGTGTGCGAACGGCGCCCACGTTTGGTTGAATGCCGCAGTACGGCGTGCACGAGGGGCGGTAGCTCAGCCGGTTAGAGCAGGGGACTCATAATCCCTGGGTCGCGGGTTCGAGTCCCGCCCGCCCTACCCCTTGTGATCACACGAAAAGCGCCCCTCAACCGCGTGTTCGCGGTTGGGGGGCGCCTTTTTCGTGTTCGGCCGTTTGTGGTTGATCCCTCCCGCGGGGGAACTGTTCGAGGCCGCAGCGGCTTGCCGTAGACCACGTCGAGTGGCTTGACGCCAGATCGCTGGACGGCCCCTCGACGCGGAGACGCACCCCGTCCATATCCACACGGCTGCCTTCAGAGGAAAAGATCACGCTGCGGTCGTGATCGAGGGGTGATCTCACCTGGTCTGGCGGTTCCAGGGTCAAGTGTCAGTAAAGAATGCAGAGGTGGTATAGCCAGGTCGGTGTACTCCTTGACCGAAACTATAAGGATTCGGTAGAAAACTCTGTAAATCTGGACGGGGAGGAGTTCGAACATGCGAAGTGGACGGGTGGGCGCCCTGGCCGCGGTGATCCTGGTACCGGTGGCCGTCGCGATCCCAGGGGCCGCGGCCGCCGAGACGGCCAGGGCCTCCGCGTGCGAGGCGAGGTACCAGGAGGTCAACTCCTGGTCCTACCAGGAGAACGGGGACCAGGTGACCGACAACATGGTGGAGATGTCGATCAGGAACACCGGCACCTCGACCATCAACGAGTGGCGGCTGAACTGGACGTGGCCGGGCGACCAGAAGGTCACCGTCTCTCTGGCCGGCCGGATGGACCAGTCGGGGGCCGATGTCACCGTGCACAGCAACGGGTCGTGGAATCCTGTGAAGCCGAACGCCGCGGTCCAGCAGGCCTTCATTCAACGAGGGGCTTCCGCGGTCCCCGTCCCGGTCGTGACCTGCACTCCCGTCCAGTAACCCTCGGGTACGGATGTGGCTCTTACGCACAGTTCAATACAGTCCGGGAAGTCCGGTGCGACGTCGATGGAGAAGGTGAGGTGGCCGACGCCGGAGGCCGTAGTGCGCTGGGCGAGCTGACAACCTCAACAGGTTCATCGTGCCCAATGCGGCGGGATCCACCGGGCGGAGCCATCCCGGCCGTACTCGTCCCCCGAGACGAGTCGGCGGAAGTCAGGCGACCTTCGAGGCAGGAGCCTTCCAGGTGTTGCAGGCGCCCGGCTTCTTCGAGGCGTAGCCCTGCTCGAACCAGTGGAGGCGGTTGGCGGGCTTGCCGTACCAGTTGAACCTGGCGTACTCCTTCGGCGTCTCGGCGGTGAGGAGGGGCTTCCAGTTCCTGGCCGAGTGCCCCAGGCTCCTCATGGAGATTCCGCCCAGGCAGTCGGCCTGCAGGTAGTAGCGGTGCATCTGCTCGTCACCGTCGTCCTGGTTCTCCCCGCCGGCCGGCAGCGCCCACCACGCCGCGCCGATGCCGGTCTGGCCCTGGATGAACACGGCATAGGCCCGGGTGACCTCGACGAGGATGGCCTGGTCGGACTTGGCTTCGATCCAGTCGGAACCCAGCTGTATCTGGATGGAGCGGTGGCAGTGGGCGGCGAAGGAGCCGGACACCTGCAGACCGGTGAGGCAAAGACCGTCCTCGACCTTGGCCTCGATATCCACTCCCGCCGGGACGAAGTCCTTGATGGTCTTGCGCCAGGCGGAGTTCAGACAGCCGACGACCTTGTTGAGGTACTTCGTGGTGGAGGCCTTTGTGGTGCCCTTGGTCGCCTTGCAGGAGACCGAGGGGAGGCTGCCCTGCTTGTAGAGCGGGTTGTGGGTCAGCTCGGGGGCTCCGACGATGGGACCGGCGGATGCGGCGGCCGTACCGGTAAACACCAGGGCGAAGGCTCCGGCAGTGGCCGCCAATGTGCGAATCATCATGAAGCATGATCGTAGGGTGAATGTCACCTGTGAAGCGCCTCTTTCGGCGCGCGTTCCGATCGGGCGTCGTAGAATTCGATCATGATCGGGTCGATTCCTCCCGCTGGGTTATTTCGTTTCTTCCCCGCTCCCTGGCCCGACTCGGGAGCTGGTACGTGGGCGGGGGATCTGGAAGAACGCCTGGTAGCACTGGCGGGTGAGCACGGCTTTCAGCCTGCGCATGCCACCAAGAGTAAAATTGAACTTGTTCATCCCGGCCGACGCCAGGTCGTCTACCTCAACCGTAAGAGGCTTCGGCGGCAGACGATCGCCGTGGTCGTCCCACCCTGGGTAAACTTGGATGATCTACGTACGCTCTCGGGGGTGACTCTCCCTGAGAAGTTCTTCCACAGCTCCAACATGCGGACGTTTCCCAAATACGTGAACAACGGTGAGAACGAGATCTCGTACGGATACTCGCTGGAGTGCGCGAATCTCACCGTCTTCGGTCGCTTGCTCGACCGGGTTTGAGGATCGCCGTACGGATGAACGAGCTGCCGGTGTCGGTTCCGCCCGACGCCAACTCAGAAGAGCTTGGTCGATAGATCTGCGGGTAGCCGATGAACTCTCGGGCCCGCGGTGAGATCCGTGATTTGTGCGGGTTTCTGGGAACACCCGCCGATTCGGCCAACCGAAAACACGAGTGGGCCCTGGAAGGGTGCTGCTCGCCTACGCTCCAGGCTACTTCGTCCTGGAGTTGGCCGACCTTGGACCGCACGTTCTTGTGGTGTGCTTGTCATGGGAGCGTAGAAGACGGACCGGTACGCCCTTGCTCATATTTTCCAGTCGATATCCTCACAGTTCGGCGGACCATTATTAAATCGCATTGCGGATGATGCCGGCGCATGCTGATGATGTTGTTCATCCCTATGGCATGGGTGGTGTATGTGACAACGGACAGCTCGATTCGGCTCGCAGGGAACAGTCTCGTCATCCGTTTTCCCAAGAACCCCGAGTTCAACAGAGAGCTACGACGGATAACCGGCGGTCACGTCCTATTCGACTATCGGCTCGGCGGCTACCGGATGGACGCCGACGAATTGGAGCACTCTACGGTGAGGGAAAGCCTGAGAGGGTTCGCGCGACGCCACGGCCTGTCCTTCCAAGGCGAGGCATGCGTTCGTGCAGGGGCGTTTCTAACGGTCAACGCGGTCGAGCGGGTTCGGGCCGAGATCAAGGCGATCGAGGACATGCTCAGAAGCACTCGTTCCATCGGTCTGAGCACTCGAGGCGAGGACGTCGAGACCTATCGGGATCAGTTGGGCGGTCGGCGCCGTGACCTGTACTCCATGCGCGCCTGGCCCCGTCTGAGTAGCCGCCCCGCCGGATGTGGCTTGGTCACACCGGGCAGCCTCATTCGCATCCGTTACCCCGACGGTGAAGAGGGGGCAGTAGTCGTTTCCGCGGTCGACCTCGACGGCTACGAGCGAGTGTCTCCGTTCACCGAACTCGGACAGGTCCTTACCTCGGCCTCCGTGGGGCAGCACCATGAATTCAAAGGTGGCTTGTTGCGAGCGGTCAGGGTCGTCGCGGTGGATGACTGATACAGCTGGGCAGACCCGTCGACACGGTCAGTGCGTGGCCGGCGGGAGCCATCGTTGAACCAGGTGTCGTGGGACGGTGGCATCGACATGCCACAGCTTCCTTGCCCCGTGCCACTGGGGGCGTATCCCGGCGGCCTGTAGCGCGTGTTTGAACTCGTCCTTCTTGTCGAAGGGGACCTTTATGTAAAGGCGCCCGCCCAGCACATCACCGGCTCTGACATCCGGAGCCGAATTCGGCTCCGGCTCCGGCGACGTCTGCTTCCAGGTACGGGCAGGACGTTCCATCCGTGCGCGGTCGACGATGTGACGGACTTGCCGGCAGGAGGACGGGTCGGTGATCCGCATCATCAGGTCGGTGGCGCCGGTGTTGGCGAGGAGATTGAGCGAGCCGTGCCACAGCACGGTGTCGTCGACGATCATGACCTTCTCGTGCATGCGCTCGCGTACCGCTACCAGGCAACCGGCGGCCTCAAGGTCTCGTACCAGGGCGTGCCTGCGTGGATCGTCGGCCTGGTCCCGGGTATGGACGGTGACCTGTACTCCGTTTTCGATGCGCGGGGTGAGATGCCGCAGCCATCTGCCGACGGGGGCCGGGTCCAGGAAGGCGCAGTAGATCTCGATGCTGCGCTGAGCTTGTTCGATGTCCCAGGCGATGGCGCGGGACACCTCGTCGGCGGGGAAGAACGCAGGCCGGGCCAGCTCGTCCTTGTCCAGCCCGGCCAGGTCGGCCGCGGAACGGAACGGTACGAGCTCGTCCACCGGGAGTAACCGCGCATGGCGCTCCAGGTGGGCGAGCATCTGTGCGGCCTCACTGCCCGGACTGAGGTTGTCGTGCAGGAACCGGGTATCGGCGACGACGACGAGATGGTCCTGCGCCCTGCTGAGGGCCACGTTGAGTAATCGGCAGGTGGAGGATGACAGGCCCGAACCCTCGTAGAAGTAGCCGAGCTTGTCGCCCGCTCCCGCCACGGTATCGATCACCACAATAGGGCGCTGACTGCCCTGGAACCGGTGGACGGTGTCCACCAGCCCTTCGTAGCTCTCGCCGAACCGGTAGGTCAGACTGTTCCGCAGAGCCTTCACCTGGTCTCTGAATGGAGCGATCACAGCCAGCCGGTCGGCTGGCCGCTCCCCGGTGGCCAGGCCCGTCCACTTGCGAGCGGGCAGGACCTCGTCGTACTGCAGGCCTCGGACAAGCTCATGAATGACCGCTTCGTGCACAGTGTTGGTCTTGTGCCCGTTGCGGCGGCCTTTCGGGTTGGGCAGGCGGCGCGGGGTGGTGTCGACAAGGATCAGCGGGCCGTCGATCAGTGGCGAGGGCGGGAGACGGCTGCGGTCGTCGCGCCCGGTGCGCAAGGGTGCGTCGGGGTAGGCCACGACATTGACCACCTCGCAGATCGACGGGCGCATACGGTACTGCGTGTCCAGGCAGACCATCCGCTGGTCCTGACGGGCCGAGCCCACCGGGTCCACCAGCCCGGCCGTGGCGAAGACATCGCGGTCCATCCAGAGCACAGCGTGCTGCCTGTCCTCGGGGGAGGCCTCCCGGTCGCCGGAGGACCTGGTCACGGCGGGCAGTTGCCGGAAGTCACCGGCGACGACGACCCGCCGGGTGGCAAGCCCGGCAGCGCACCAGGCCGAAGGGGTGTTCACCATCCCGGCCTCGTCGATGACCACCACATCGATCGAGTCGAGCAACTTGCGGGACTGCACCGCTTTGGCGACGGTGGCGCCCATGACGCGGCAGTTGCCTCGGACGACTTCGGTAATCTTCTGCTGTTCCTGTTCCAACTCGCTGAGTTGCTGTTGAAGCCTCTCGATGGCGTCCCGAAGAGGACCGGGCGGGGGAACTCCCCGCAGCCGTCCATGCAGCACGGCCAGCTCCGGCTCAAGTTTGGCGACCTCGGTGGCACGGTTTCGCTGTACGGTCAGTGCGGCGTGCAGTTGCTGGTCGAGCGCGGCGACGGTGTTCCGATGTGTCCAGTGCACGCGGCCGAGGTCGTCGAGTTTGGCCTGTTTCTTCTTGGCGAAGAGCCCGGAAGGGGGGCCGATCTCGTGAATCTGCTGCTCGGTCCTGGCGAGGGCGGCCTGCCCGGCCTGGATCTGCCCGCGCAGGGCGGCGGCGTGCCGCCGGGCCTCGTCGTGTCGCGCGCTCAGGTCCCTCAGTTCGCCTGAGACGCGCTCGGCCTCGGTGTGGAGTGCGAGGTCCTGACGCGCTGCGTCCAGCAGTTCGCGCGTTTCGGTGATCCGCGCGGTGATGGCGGCGGCGATCCGTCCGGCGATCCGTCCGGCGTTGATCTGGTCGCCGAATCTGGTGGCCAGGGAGGCGAGCTCGATGTCTCCGGCGCGCTGCACGAGCCCCGTCTTGAAACCCTCCTCACCGGAGAGCAGGTCACAGATCCGCTCCAGCGCCTGGTCCACAGCGACCTTGGTCGGGGCGACGAAGAGCACTCGCATCCCCTGCCGGTAACAGCCCTCGACGATGGAGGCGACAACCTCGGTTTTGCCGGTTCCCGGCGGTCCCCAGATGAAGGTGAGCTCGCTGTCGAGAGCCTGCTCGATCGCCTGCCGCTGCCGGGGATTGAGTTCGCGTTCGCGGTACCCTCGGATGAAACGTTCTGGGGTGGCACAGCGGTTGACACGCGGACTTCCCTGGCCGAGCATCCAGCCCGCCGTGGTGAGATTGACCAGACTCTCGCTCCCGCCAGCGGATTCCAGTCGCTCGGCGAGGGTCTCCATGCCCGCCGACTCGTCCTTGCGTAGCTGAGCGTTGCCTGGCTGGCTGCCCAGATCGGCCGCGGTGCGGACCGTGACCTTGCCATCGGGCATCCGCATGGCCTCGGTGCTCACCCACGGGTCGCGGGAACGTGAGAGCCGGACGAGCAGCTTCTCACCGGAGAACGCGTCCTTCCAGCTTCTGCAGGAGAACATGTACTCCTGGATCTCCCCGTCACCTCCGACTCTGCGTCCGGCGGTCAGCGAGACCTTCTCCCCATCGCCGTCACTGCGAAGTTCAGCGGTGATCTCCAGGCGTACGGCCCGTAAGAGATCATCGACGGGAAAGGGTCTCTGCTGCGTGCCTGTCATCGCGCTCCCTCTGGGGTAAGGAGATCAGCGTGCCGGTACAGATCAGAAACGTACCCTTGCTGAGCAGGGGTTGAGGAGTGCTGGTGTAAGTCCGGTAGCGGACAGAAAAATCTGCCGTGTCCTCGATCTGCCTTCAAGAAACGTATTCGGGATCATTATGGTGAACATCACGACTCGCTCACCCCGGATCGTCGGTGGACGGCCTTTCGTCGAGCTGGTCGTAGGGAGGAATCGCATCCTCGGGGGCGAGGCCACTGGGCGCGTCAAACCGGCCTACCAGGTCGTCAGCCGCATCCTGCCTACCGTGCTTGACGAGATAGTCGGCCACCTGCCGGGTGAACAGGGCACGTTGCGGGTCACCATCCGGGAAGTCCGTCGCCTCAAGGAACGCCTCGAAGTGGTCGACGACGGATGATCCGTGTCCCGGGCCAGGTGTGGACGGCTCATCGTCCACTGACTGTGAGGGGGATGGTTCCGGCACCAGATACCGGAAGCATTCGGGTATGTCCTCGTTGTTTGCGGCGGAGGAGAGCTGGGCGAGGATGCCCAGGTCCTGCACCACCTTCTCTACGCGGTCGTCGTTCCTGGCGAGCCACCAGACCACGGCGCTACCCGGGTCTTTCAGTACGTCCTCTCCTAGATACTCCCGCTTGCTCTGCTCGTACTTCCTCTCGTGCTCCCAGACCGCCTTGTCCTTGCGCACCTCGGCGAGCTTGTCCAGCCGCTGCCGGTCGTGATCGGAGAGAGTAAGCGTGACCGACTCGGCCATCGCTCGTATGTATCCGCTGGCGTCCGACTGCATCCTGCTCAGCGCACCATTCAGCTCGTGTTGAACGAGTGAGGTCCTGCCGGGGAGCCGGTTCTTTGTAATATCCATGGCACGTTCCAGGATCGTGTCGACCGCTAGGCCGCCGAGGTTGGCGACCGGCTCATTCACTGTCCTGCCATCCGGGGACCACCGCACCGTCGCTGAGAACAGGAAGTCGTAGTCCTCCTCCATACTCGGCAGTGCGACTTCGACGACCCGCTGCTCCCGAGGCTCTATCGGTGGCGGTGGAAGGTACGTCGTCTCCACCGGTGGCGTGGAATCCGTTCCGCGGCGGGTTGCCCTCATGGCCAGGACCAGGAGGATTCCGGCTACCACAGCGATCACCACCCATGCCCAGGGCGGTAGTGGAGCGAACAGGATGAGACCGGCGAGAATCAATCCCGCGAAGGCGACAAAGTAAACCGTCACCGTCCTGTGGCCAGAACCCATGGTGTTGCCTCCCTGATCTGTTGTCACGATGGCAGCTCACGCGGCCCCGATACCCATGGCGAAGTTGATCTTCCGTAGGACGCGATCTACGAGAAAGTTGTGGCGTTCCTGTCCGTCCGTCCCGAGGCGTGCCAGGTCTCGGGTGATGACGTGCAGGCGGGCCAGGAGGTCTGCACGTTGCTCGCCTCCGGCGACCAGCGTGTCGAGAAGATGCTCGCGATGCGGTTCTTCCTCGAAGGCCGCTCGGATCCAACGCTCCGCCTGCGTGCGCCAGACCTCGTACGGACGCCGCTGGAAGGCGATGCTCCAGCCGGTGATCAGCTGTTCTCTTAGGGCGGGGTCGGACAGAGGTGCACGCGTGCGTGGCCCGGCGGCTGTGAGCGGTGCCGGATCGGCAAACTCCAGGAACAGGTCGGCGTCGATCGGCCATTCTTCCAGCTGGAGCCGCTTAACTAACCGCTCCAGCATCCGGACCCGAAGTTGGGCGTCGGCGCCCACCAACTGCACGAGCGCGGTGTGGGCATGTGTGGTTCCGCGCTCCCTGCGCGCCAGATGATGGAGCCGGACCATGGCCTGGTCCGGGTGGCGCACGGCCATCACCTGCCAGCACGCCACGACGAGCACCTGGGTGAGTCCCCTGGGCAGGATCGTCTCACGCGACCAGTCGTAGATCTTCTGCCGGAAGAACCGGCCGTGTTGCTCGTGCTGGAGTCCTTGCCGCAGTGCCTGGACGGCCGCGTCCATCCGGAAGCCGTTTCCAATGTCCTTTGCGCACTGCGACACGAGAGTCAGCAGCAGGTCTCGATACCTGTCGTGCAGGCACTGCTCGGCGAACCGCTTGATCAGCTTGTCGCGGTCTTCCGTTTCCAAGCCCGTCAGGCCCACGGTGTCACCGACCCATTTCTGGATGGGCTCCCGTAGTTCCGGTCGGTGGGTCCAGAAGTGGACCCGGACCGCCGAGTCGTATCCGAGCCTGTCGAACCTCACACGGCCGAAGGCGTCGGGTGTCGCCTTGATCTCCTGGAAACGAGTGTCGAGGTCCGCTCGCTCCAGCAGAGGGCGTTCGTCCTGCGGGTGCTCCACCCCTTCCATCATCGCTGCGGTCGCACGGTGGACGACGTCGATGTGAGCTCCGTGCAGCATGGCCGTGGCCAGTAGCAGTGCCCGTTGCGGTCCCTGACGCAGTTCGGCGAGATCTTTGGCGACGAGGTTGCCCTGGTGGTTGTCCAAAACGGCCAGGGCGTTCTCACACCAGGAGGCGAATCCACCCGCTGATCCCGCCGTGGTCCGTGCCTCGACGACGAGTGCGGCGAAGTCGGCGATCTCCTGCATCGAGGGCTTCCTGATCAGGAAGTCCGCGGCGGCCTGAGGCGCCGAATCGGTCTCGGCTACCGGGATGCCCTCCATGCGCAGATAGCGCTGGAGCACCGCTCTGCCTGCTGGGCGGGTGATCTTGACGCGGTAGGCGCCGAGATCCGCCCCGAGCCGCTCGACTCTCCTGGTCGGGAGGACCACCACCAAGTGGGCCCCGTGCTCGTGCACGACCTTGCGGAGGTCAGGAAGCTCGTCTTGTACCTCGGTCCAGACCTGCTCACTGGTGATCGTCGACAGGTCAACCAGCACCAAGGCGCCTTCGCCGACCTGGCTGGTGTTCAGGTAAGGCGCTTTGTCCCTTAGCAGGAGCTCGTGGAACGTCTCGCTCCCGGAGTACAGCTCACCCAGGAGAATCCATGCGGCGGTCCTTCTTCCGGTGCCCGGCGTTCCATCCAGGAATACGGTGCCGCAGGATTCCAGGACCTCGCCCGCCCTGGTGAAGTCTCCGGGGGGTAGGAAACGCTGTCGGAACCATGACAGTTGATCATCGGCAATGCGTCGGGGATCCTTACCCGTGGTTTCGCCCAGCAAGATGATCTGGTTGCCGTTACCCGTGTGCACCGCCGCTTCGCGGCCGATGAAGACGGAGGACCTGATCTGGTCGCTCAACGGCCGTTCTCCTCATTCTTGTGGGAGTCGCCGAACTGGTGACCGATTCCTCCGTGGTTGTCTCCGGCGACGTATGCCGCCCCATCGCCGGAGAAGTGCTGGGAGTCGCGATAGATATTGCCCTTACCGGCGTGAATGGTCCCGTTGTCACCTTTGATGACGGTGCCGACGTCGCCGGTGGTGATGTCGCGGCCCTGGATGGCCGTGCCGTGCACATCGCCCGCCGAGTTGGTGGCGGAGCCGGGAGCCGGCGGCCTGAGATGGTTCACCGCCCTGAATGACGGTACCCAGTCGGCGAGCCTGGCGACGAGACGCGTGAGGTCCGCCTGGAGATCCTCCAGATCCACGTGCACCGACTGGGTATCGGCGAGCCAGGCCAGCTCCACCGGCAACTCCGCCCGGTCCAGCCGTTTTGTCCGGTGCCCTTCGAGAACCGGCACGACCGGTATGCCGAGGGCGAATGCCTCAAGGAGCTCCCGGCGGACCCAGTCGTCCTCGTCATGAAGTCTGGGGGACTGGATCCAGTTGGGGCCAATCACGGCGAGGAGGACGGTACTGCGCCGCACGTTGCCGAGTAGTTCCTCGGGAAAGCGCTGGCCAGGTTTGATGGACCTGGTGGCACGGAAAATCCGTTCCTCTCCCCCGAGAATTGCGGATAGTTCCTTTTCGAGGAGAAGAGCGGTCTTCTCTCCGTCTCCAGTGCGATAGTTGATGAACACGTCGGGCATGGCGGGTTCCCTCTCTACGGGACGATGATCTGCAGGGTCGCGCTGAGTTCAGGATTGAGATCGCGCACTGACCGGTTCTGTCGGTGACGGGCCAGGGCGCGGGCGAGGTTGCGCAGGTCCGCGGCGATGGTGGCCGAACTCACCGTGACAGCGCTGTCGAGCAGTCGGCTGATCACGTCGCACGCGTGGTCGATCTCTCCGGCAGCGGCGTGGGCGAGTGCGCAGCGCACTCCGTAACGGACCTGCGTGCGTAGTGCCCGGGGCGGCACCTGCGCCAATTGTGTCTCCATGATTTCGGCGGCTTCGGCCGGCCGTCCCAGGTCGTAAAGGCACCAGCCGGTGATCATCGCGACCGGATCGGACAGGTTGGTGGTGCCGATGATGGGCGCGTCAGAGTCGGATGCGTGGCCGACGAGCAGTGCACGCGCCCGGTCCAGGCTGTGCATGCAAGCGTCATAGTCACCCGCGAGCGCGTGGCCCTGCGCCTCCCGTTGCGCTGCCAGGCCGCGGATCCGCGGCGGGACCTTGCCGTTCTGTGCTTGCTGGGCCAGCTCAACGGTCTGGGAGGCATCCTCACGGTAGAGGGTGACCAGTGCCTGGCGGACCAGTCCATAGGCGGCAAGGTCATGATCATCACCGGCAGCCGCCAGATCAACGGCGCGTTGCGTCCACCACAGCGCCGCCTGCTCGTTTCCTGTCTCCTGCACCAGCCAACCGACATACTCGGCGTACCGGGAACCGAGCCTCAGCAACCCCTGGCGGGTCCGGGAACCGGCATGGGCGGACAGCTCTCGGAGCGTATGGGTCTGCGCGATGAGCGCGGGGAGCAGGAGCCCGGGACTGACCGTCTGACCGAGTTGTCGATACTGGTCGAACAGAGATCGGGACGCTCCCAGGAGCGTCGTGTCCTCGGCTCCGGGCAAGGCTGCCGGGCCGCCGATGCTCATTCCCGCGATCGAAGCCGCCCCCGCTGCCAGCGCCTGTCTTCGGCTCATGGGGTGGAACCGGTTCTGCCCGTCTGAGGACAACTGCATCAGCCACACCTCATCCTCGTCACCGCTCTTCTCCTGTACGAGTTCTTCTTTGGGAGGCCGTTCGCGGACCAGAGCGGCGAGCTCGCCTCTGGCGTCGAGTGCGACGTCGCAGAGGCGGCCCAACTCGCGGCTCGGCGCTTTGATACCGCGCTCGACCTTGCTGAGCTGGCCTTTGCTGTAATGCACCAGCTTGGATAAATCGGTAAGGGTGAGGCCGGCGGCGAGACGCCGCCTCCGAAGTTCCCTGCCGAAGGTGACTGGCTGCTGGACCACATGAACCTCCGTCACCGCCTGTCCGAGCAGCCGTGAATCACCGCTTGCAAGACTGTGTTAGCCGGTGTCGGACAGACAAGACCTGTTCTGGTGTTTCCTGTTTCCAACTCCGAAGGCAATAGGAAACAGCAGATCTTGTCCAGATGGCTTCGGGGCCTCTATGGGAGTTCTTCCTGATCGAGAACACCGGCCACCCTGCGGGATACGTTGTTGGTAGCCGATCTGGTATTGGTCACCGGAAAACCGTGAATGGCACTTACCGGAAGAAGATTTGGCCGAGACACGACTTGAAGAATGGGCCGCTTCCACGGTCCACCGATTCCAGGGGGGGAGCGTGACATCGTCATCTATGACACCGTCGACACCGGCCACGGTGTTTCCCCGTTACATCCATGGTTCACCAATGGAGGTGCCGGAAGCGAGGGCGCACGCCTTCTCAACGTCGCGGCGAGCCGTGCTCGTGACAACCTGGCGATCATCGGTGCCCTTAACAACCTCCACCCGCCCGGCGCCACACGCGACCCGGTGTGGACGTTCTTCGCTCACTTGCTTGACCGGGCGCAACGTCTGCCGTGGGAGAAGCTCCTCGTAGGTTCCACCGGCGCTACAGAGCATGTTGAAAGTGCGATCGTGGATCGACTCAAGGATGATCTCGCTCGGGCCGGAACCGTCGAGATGTGGCTTCCTCGGGCACTATTGCGCGAACTTCCGGTGCTTCTTCCCGCGCTGCGGTCGATTCGCAATGAGCATCCGGGCACCGAAGCCGTGACGATCTGGGTCGAGCCGGATCCAGACGGCTACTTGTCCGCCGAGGCATTGCGGGCAAGGCGAGAGGGAATCAATGTCCGACCGCTCGTGCCGATTTTGGAATCGGGCGCGGTGATCGGCGACATCGTCTGGTCCTCGACTGGCTCACTGCTCGGAACGGACCCTGGCGTAGTGCTGCGGACGGAGCACTCGGCCTTCGCCGACGCGGTCCGCCGTGCTCAACGACGCAGTCCGGGCGCGGCGCCCGGTAGCGGGCAGCTCGGCGACGACTGCGGCCGCTGCCAGCGCATGTTGATCCGTTACGAAGCAGGCAGACGAGGCCAGCCGGATCTCAAATATGAGTGCCATACCTGTGATCGTCTTGGCAAGACAACAAAGGGCAAGGCATCAATCCGGATCAGCGGCCGGACTGCCGGGTGAGGCGCTCTGGTTCTACCGAACCACCAGTGACAGCGCCGCGAGTGTCAAGCCGTGTTTCAGGGAGTGCCCTCCAGTGCGTCGCGGGTGTCCATCAGGGCGAAGCCGAGCAGGTTCAGGCCTCGCCAGGTGGCGGCGGAGGCGGCGCGTTCGTCATCGGCGGTCAGGCCGATGCCCCAGATCCGGTCGACGGGGCTGGCCTCGACCAGCACGCGGGCCCGGGTGCCGAGCAGGAACTCCTTCAGCTCGGGGTGCGCGCCGAATTTGGCGATGTTGCCGCGCACCACGATCTCGTAGCGGTGCTCGTTCCACACGGTCTCGTCGAAGCCGCGGACCTCGCGGCCGAGTCTCTTCGCCTCGCCGGGGTGTTCGGCGGCGAGGATCCGCGCCGCGGTCTCGTCGTCGCCGAACAGCCACGCCTTGTGCGCCATCATGTAGTGCTCGGCGGACCGGAAGAGGTGCCCCTCCGCGGTGAAGGTGACCTCCCACCACTGGCTGAGGCATCCGGCGCCGACCCCGCCGTCACGTGACGGCCGGTGGCCCCAGAAGAACAGATAACGCGACCGCTCGGCGGCGATGGCCTCGGCGACCGAGCGGGGGAGCCTGGTGAGGTCGGACACCGGTACACCGTGTCATGGTTGGTCACTGTACGGCCAGCGGATAAAGCGAGATGGCACTGATGATCTTCGCGTGGTGGTCGGTCGGGTCGCCTGTCGTCAACGACGCCACGTGGTGAGGTTTCGAAGCCCGTCGTTTCGAGTGGCGTCATGACCGGCGGACACTCTTTCCCCCAATGGAACAGCCATGATCTCGTAGCGTACGGCGGCTGATCTGGTCGCGTGCGGTACCTCGTCGCCGAATCACCCCGGACACTCCTGTGGGAGGTGTTCGCCGGTGTCACATCGGCCGACCCGCCCATCCGGGCGACCCCGCTGACCGCCTGCCCGGCTGAGAGGTAACGGGGACATTTGGGTGAAGTATCGTCTGGTCGTGACCGATGATCCGCTGGAGTCGCTGCGCCGGCTCTGTCTCGGGCTCCCCGAGAGCACCGAACGACCCAGTCACGGTGAGCCGGCCTGGTTCGTCCGAGGCAAGAAGATGTTCGTGATGTACGCCGACCATCACCATGACGACCGGCTCGCCTTCTGGTGCGCCGCCCCGCCCGGCGTCCAGGAGGCCCTGTCGGCCGAGGCGCCCCAGCGCTTCTTCCGGCCGCCGTACGTCGGTCACCGCGGCTGGCTGGGCGTCTACCTCGACGTTCCCCAGGACTGGGCCGAACTCACCGAGATCGTCACCGATGCCTATCGGACCGTCGCACCCAAGCACCTGCTCACCCGCCTGGAGTGAGCACGGCCTGCGTGATCACCTGTCGTGTACCGGGAGCCGGTCCACTGTCTTTCTGCCGGCGCGACTGCGGCGACCGGGCAGCCCTGCGGATGGTGGGGCTCGCTCAGAGCCGCGCGGACGCGTGCGGGCCGCCAAGAGACTGACCGGCCCGCACGCGTCCGCGACGTCGGCGTCGAGCGTACGGACACGCTCGACCTTGTCCGGGCCGCTGACCACGCCGACCACGACGGCCGAGGTCAGAAGGAGCTCGACTTTACCTGTCCGGGGTCGCCACCTGACGTCGACAAGCCGCGTACCACGATCTCGTAGCGGTGTTCGTTTCGGATCGTGTCGTCGAAGCCGCCGACCTCGCGGCCGAGTTTGGTGAGATCGGACACCGCTACACCGTGTCATGGCCGGACGGCGAGATGACACCGATGACCTCTCAGGAGGCGGGCGGTGGTGCGCTTCCGTTGTGGAACGGGTTCTCGGGCAGGCGTTCGGGGGTGACGAGCAACCGGATCACGCCGGCTTTCACCTGCCACGCGTGCCAGACGATCCAGCCGCGTCCGACCCGGTCCGCGGGTAGCGGCTCGAAGGACAGGCCGCCCGTCTCCTCGTCCGTCCGGATGAGGCTGAACACTGCGGTCAGGCCGCGTTCGCGCGCCTCGGCCAGCATGTCGTCCACGGAGCGGCCGTCTCTCAGCCGGACTCCGGCGAACATCTCACCCGGGGCCAGGGCCGCGTCGAAGTTCGCGTACTCCTCTCCTGGCTTCGCCTGGCGTCCCAGTCTGACGTTCACCCCGCCGGTGAAACCGGCGGGGATCCGGATCACCATGACGCAGCGGTCGCTCTGTCCTGGTTGGCATCCCCTGGGTACCGTCTCCACCGAGAGGGTGACACCCCCGAATCGGGGGCCGGAGAGGGCCAGGTCGGGGTCGAGAGAGTCCTTGCCCGTGACGACCATCCCCAGGGTCTTTCCCACCGCGCCCGGTGAGACGGGCACCGGGCGCAGATCGACGTTCAGACCGACCGCGTGGAACGCCTCGACGTACCTGTCGTAGTCGGCGAACGGGTCCTTGATGCGGGCGACATACTGGTCACCCTCCCGGTGGATCTCCACCGCGGAGTTGGCGTAGGAGGTGGCCGCGCCACCCCCGTCCTCCAGCAGGCTCGGACCCACGACGATGCCCGCCGCGAGCACGACCGCGGCGGCCAGGATCGGCGCGAGACGGCGGGGGCCGCGCCGGAGGAGACCGGGTCGACGGGCACGTCCCGGCTCCTGGGCCGTGATCGAGGTCAGCAGCGCCTGTGCCCCCGCACCGGACGCGTGGCTGTCCGGCCGCCCGGGCTCGACCCGGGCCAGCGGCGTCAGCAGCTCACTGATCTCATCGAAGTTCTTCACAGCGACCTCCCCGCCGGAACCATCCGGCTTTCCACGGTGGACCGGACACCGGCTTCGTCGAGCGCGCGGGAGAAACGCCTGCGGGCACGGTGCAGCCTGATACGTACGGCGTTGCGTGACAGACCCAGCATCGTGGCGATCTCCTCGCGCCCCAGCCCTTCCCAGACGACCAGTGAGAGGAGCTCACGGTCGTCGTCGGACAGGCTCCCGAACACCTGGGCGATCACGCTCAGTTCGACGCCGCTCTCGGGTGAACTCCCGTAGAGGTCGGCCATCTCGGCGTCGAGCTCGATGCTGCGTTCCCGGCGCCGGGTCGCGCTCCTGCGGTGGTCGGCCAGCACCTTGCGGGCCACGCCGTACAGCCAGAGCCTGGCCTCTCGTCCCGGTGGTAGCTCGCGTACCCGGCGCCAGGCGATGGTGAAGGTCTCCGCCACGACGTCCGCCGCGTCCTGCGGCGCGTCACAGCGGCGCACGGCGTAGGCCGTGATCTGGTCATATGTCTCCCGATAGACGGCCTCGAATCTGGCCGGCCAGTCGTCATCCACGGGCGCTTCCCAAGGCAGGTCTCCTTTGCGGGTACGAAAAGTTGACACTCCCTACATGGCATGGGCGGTCCCATCATTTCGCGCAGACTCAGGAAATTTCGGGTGTGCGAGCTCACGGCCGCCGACGTCGACAATGGGGCATGCCTTTCACGTTGAGCCATGCCGTCGCGATCCTGCCGCTGCGGCGATGGCTGCCCCCCTCGGCGCTGGCGGTCGGTGCGATGGTGCCCGATCTGCCGTACTACCTGCCGTTGCCCTTCTCCTCGAACACCACCCACGGCTGGCCGGGCGCTTTGCTGGTGACCCTGCCGGTCGGAGTCGCGGTGCTCGTCGTGTTCCAGTGGCTGCTCCGCGCGCCGTTGACGGCGCTGGCCCCGGAAGGAGTACGTGACCGGCTGCCCGACCGGGCGCCCCTGGGGAACGGGGTCGCGGTGTCGGCCGCGCTACTGGCCGGTGTCGCCACACACCTGGTGTGGGACGGGTTCACCCAGGTGGGCGGCTTCGCCGTGGTGCACTGGCCGGCGATGCGCGTCTCGGTCGTCGGGGCGCACCGGGTGTTCAACGTGGTGATGTACGTCAGCTCGCTGGGCGGGCTGGTGGTCCTGGCCGGTTGGTTCGCGCTGTGGTACCGGCGCGCCGCCGTACGGCCGGGACGGTGGCCCGGCGTGACGGGGTGGGTACGCGGGTGGGTGCTGGCCGCCGGGGCGGGTGTCGCCGTCCTCGGCGCGGCCGTGCTGGGGAGCAGTGACCGTGCCGCGGTGAGTCTGTACGACCTGGTGCGTTGTGTGATTCTGGGCGGGATCGGGGGATTCGGCGCGGTGCTGGTCGGTTACACGGTCGCGTGGCACGTGTGGTCGCTACTGCGCTCCGAACAGCGGGGTCAGGCCTGAGGGTCCACCTGCGTCCTGACCGCTTCGAGCACCTGGCTCTTCGACGGGTTCACCATCGCCTTTCCGGCCACGGTCACGGTCGGTACCGTCTCGTTCCCGTCCGCGACCGAGCGGACGAACGCCGCCGCCTCGGGATCTCCCCAGATGTTGACCTCGCTGTAGCGCAGCCGGGTGAAACGCAGGCGGGTGCGCAGCCTCATGCAGTACGTGCAGCCGGGCCGCCAGTAGACGACCACGCCCTGGTGGTCGGCGTCCTGGTGCGACGTGGCCCGGCCTCGGCGAGGCAGGTTCGTGAGGACCAGCACCACGAACGCGATGATGAGGACGAAGGTTGTCGGGGACATGGGAGAAGTATCTCAAGTCCGCCCAATCCGGGCACTCTCCCTTCCTGTGGACGGGCAGTGGTCAGCCGACGAGGAGGGGAGCCAGCAGTCGCAGCTGTTCCAGTTGCTGATCGAGTGTCCGGGCAAGGGGTTGCACGGCGACATGGTCGGCGCCGGCCGGGTAGTGGGCGCGGACCCGTTCGGCGACGGTCTCCGCGTCCCCCGTGGGCACGATCGCGTCGACGAGCGCGTCACTGCCGCCTTCCTCGAAGTCCGCGTCGGAGAAGCCCAGGTCACGCAGGTTGTTCAGATAGTTGGGCAGGGCCAGGTACAGGGCCATGTAGCGGCGCGCGGTGGCACGGGCACGCTCGGAGTCGGTGTCGACCACCACTGCCTGCTCGGGAGCGAGGACGGGGCCGGGGCCGAGGATCCTCCGGGCCCTGGCGGTGTGTTCGGGGGTGACGAAGTAGGGATGCGCTCCCTGGGCCCGGGTCGCGGCCAGCTCCAGCATCTTCGGGCGCAGCGCGGCCAGCAACCTCGGCGCCTCCTCCACCAGGGGCGAGCCGAAGACGGTGGCGTCCATGGCGTCCAGGTAGGCGCGCATGGCGGACACCGGTCTGCCGTAGTCGTGCCCGCGACTCGTGACCAGCGGAGCGTGGCTCACCCCCAGGCCCAGTACGAAGCGCTCCGGCCACGCGTCGATGAGGGTTCTGGCCCCGTTGGCGGCGGCGGTCGCGTCTCGTCCGTAGATGTTGGCGATGCCGGTGGCCAGGATCAGGCGCTCGGTGGCGCACAGCAGCACCGCGGCGTTGGCCAGGGCCTCCTTGCTGTTCGGGGTCTCGCCGAACCACAGTGTGGAGTAGCCGAGCCGCTCGATCGTGGTGGCCGCGCGTCGCGCCTCGGCCGCGGGTGCCGCTGAGATCGACCCCAGCCACACACCGATGCCGCCGAGGCGCCGCTTGAGCGCGGGCAGATCCACCGGGGGCGGTGCCGTGCGTTCGGACATCTTCGTGTTCCTTTCCGGACTCCTGTCACGATCGACAGAGGATCCTCAGGTTGACCGAACGCCACGGAGCCGAGGGCTCCGGGCTGCCGGGTTCGGTGGCCCGGTCTCCGTCACCAGGGTCCAGGAGGCTCTGTACCCGGTGGCGGATCAGGGAATCGGTCGCCGACCTGCGACGGGCCGGTCGATGCTCGCGGGCGGCCAGGCCGGGCTACCTTGGAGGAGATGGAAGAGAACCGGGCCCGGCGGGTGGTCGACGCGTTGCGTGACCGTGGCATCAACGCTCAACTGGCAAGAGGCGGCTACCAGATGGGGGTCCGGGTCCTGCTGCCCGACGGCCGTGAGGCCGACTGGGACACCGACGGTACGGCGGGGCTTGAGGCGCTGGTGATGCGGAACGGGATGCTGGTCGGTTTCGTGCCGGTGATCGAGGGTTCCGAGGACTTCGACGAGGCCCAGGTCGTCGACGCCATCGCGCGGACCGACTACGACCAGCCCATCGCCAGGCAGCGCGCGGTGGCCCCGCCGCCGGCCGAGCCGCTACCCTGGGTGGGCGGCGTCTTCCGCCGTTTCCTCGACGGCTTCCGCTACCGGTGACGGCAGTCGGCCGGGCGTTCCGCACCGTTGACCTGGTAGCTCGTGACGCGAGGCGTCAGGTGCTGCCGGTGCTGTCGCGCCAGACTGCACGGATCCGCCGGGCGGCTTCGGCGGCCTGCCGGACCCCGGCCTGGTAGGCCGGCTCCCAGGTCGTCCGGTCGTGCAGGGTGGGGCCGAAGACGTCCAGCGCCGCCTGGTCCGGAGCGATCGTCACGATCGTGTCCCGGGGCGGGGGACTCGCGGGGAACAGGTGCGCCAGTGGTTCGACGACGACCAGCATGCGGGCGTCGGAGGCGAGGTCGGCATTGCTTCCGGACCGCAGGGCGCCGTCCATGTACCGCCGGCCGTTGACGGTGATCGGCGGGTAGATGCCCGGCATGGCGCAGCTCGACGCCACGACGGCCGGCAACGGCGCGCCGCCGTCCCGGTCCCAGACCTGGGGCTCGCCGGTTTCGATGTCCACCGCGATGATGAGCAGTCTTCGGTCCGGCCATTCGCGTGCGGCGATCAGGGAGCTTATCTGAGTGACGTGCGCGTGCTCGGTGCCCGTCTCGGCGGCGAGCGCGAGGCGGCCGACCCGGCGCCGGGCGGCCGCAGGTTCCAGGCTGGGATCGCCGAGTACGGCGAACACCTCGGCCAGCCGGTCGGGATTCTCCTTGGGAGTGGCGCCGTCGGGATCGGCGGAGGGTGGAAGAGCGGCGAGCCGATCAAGATCCTGGCCGGTGGTGAGCACGGCGCCGACGATCGCGCCCGCCGAGGTGCCGACCACCAGGTCGGCGTCGGCCAGGTCCACACCGTCGCGGCGTAGCCCCCCGGCGAGCCCGGCCATCCAGGCGGTGCCGACCATCCCTCCGGGGCCGAGCACGACCGCCCTCTCGACAGGTCCGGGTGATCCGTCCGGTGTGGTCGGCTCGATCATCGTCCCGCTCCTGTCGTGTTGGGGCCGGAAGTCGCGATATCGCGCGTATGCAGGCCAGGGTGATCCGGATCGACATTCCAGCCGATCACCCGGCGAGGGTGGATCCGGATGAGCCACGTGCTCAGATCCTTGGGGGCGGTCGGCTCCGACATCGTCTCGGCCCGCCCGCGGATCTCCAGGAAACGAACGCCGAACATTCCCTCGGAGACGACATCGTCGACCACGAGTGCGACGTTGGGGTTGGTCTGGACATTGCGGAACTTCGCCGATGTCTCCATGCCGTGCCCGTAGACGTCGACCGTGCCAAGCTGCGCGTTGTAGTGGAATCCGACCGGCTTGTTCTGCGGGGTGCCATCAGGTGCCACCGTCGCCAGCCGCCCGTGCCGCTGGGCCACGAGGTAGTTCCGTTCGATGCCGATGAGAGTCATGTCCGCCAGTTTGAAACCTTAAGTGCCATTGAGGTCAACTGACTCCGACGATTTCGGGTGGCTCTGGCGGGACGATCCGGAGCCCGGCTCCCGGCTGGATCGGTCGGCCGTGGCGGGCGGACCGTGGCGAGGTGGGGCCGGAAGCGCCGCGACCTCGTCGGCATCGTGGATCTGTTTGGGAAGCGCTTCAGAACGAGGCTGGAGCATAGCAGCATACCGGTCAAATATGGATAGCTGTGATTTTTTATGAATAGTCTTATGGTGTGGGTTCAAGGGTGTTGGAATTTTTCGTTCTTTGGTTTTTTTATTGCTCTATGACGGGTATTCCAGCTGCGGAAGTCAGCCGTCATATGAATGGAGCAAATAATGGCTATAGACGCTATTGCCCGCAAATCGGACCACTGGTTCAAGCTGGTCGACGTCAACGGCGACGGCAGGATCCAGCACAGCGACCTGCAGGCTCTGGCGGACAGGACCCTCAAGCACTTCGGCTACGAGAAGGGATCCGCCAAGGGACGCCGCCTCACGGAGGCGTACGACCGGGCCTGGGTGGCCATGGCCGAGGCCATGGACGCCGACAGGAACGAGGAGATCTCCAAGGAGGAGTTCCGCTCCTACATGGAGAACAACGCCAAGAAGGAGAACGCCGAGAAGCTCCTTCGCCCGGTGACCGATGCCGAGTTCGCGGCGGCCGACATCGACGACGACGGATTCCTGTCCCCATCCGAGTACGCGAAGCTGCTGCAGTCCTGGGGGCTGTCCAGCAGCGAGGCGGAGAAGGGGGCGGGCAATATCGACACCAACCGCGACGGCCAGATCAGCAGCGAGGAATACTTCAGGGCCTGCCGCGACTTCTTCGTCGGCGAGCTCACCTCCCGTACCGGCCAGGTCTTCGGTCAGGTGAAATAGCCAGGGTGACGAGGGTGGCGGTCGTGCGGTCGGCGACCGCCACCTTTTTCGCGCGGTCTTTTCCGGTGAGCGGCGTCACCGGGTGACGGGCAGTGTCTCCACGCGGCGGATCAGCAGATCCGAGCGCCATGGCAGTTCGTCGTCCGAGACGGCGAGGCGCATCGGCGGGCCCGCCGACAGAGAGGAGATCGCGACCCCCATCAGCATGCGCACCAGGGGCGCCCCCATGCAGTGGTGCGTTCCGTACCCGAAGGACAGGTGCGGGTTGGCGCCGCGGTGGAAGTCGAGCTCGCCGGGGTCGGCGAACACCGACGGATCGTGGTTGCCCGAGGGGAGGGCGGGGAGCACCTGCTCTCCCGCGCGCACCAGCGTGCCACCCACCTCCACGTCCTCGGTGGCGTAGCGGGCGAAGGTGACGTGCGAGGGGAAGGGCGCGTAGCGGATGAGCTCGTCGACGGCCGCCGGGATGAGCCCGGGATCCGCGCGCAGCTCCGCCAGCTTCCCGGGTGAGGTGAGCAGGAGGTAGAAGGCGTTCGTCAGCTGTGTCGAGACGTTGTCGATCGCCAGCAGGATGTCGTTGACCAGTTCCTTGATCTCCGCCTCGGCGAGCCCCCCGTCCTCGGCGGGGGCGCCGTCGGGACCCTCCTCGTCCAGGGCGTGGGCGAGGACGCTGACCAGGTCGTCCCTTGGCTCCGCGCGCCGGGCGGCGATGAGCCGGTCGGTGTAGCGGGAGATCTCCTCGACCCTGGCCTCCACGACGTCGGCCGCCAGTGCGGTGCTCGCGAACCCCTCGAACCAGTTCAGGAAGATCGCGAGGTCCTGCCTGGGAATCCCGATCAGCGGACACAGCACCTCCACGACCAGCGGCTTGATGTAGTCGCCGACCAGATCGTACGGGGGAGGCGTGTCCGCGAACCCGGCCATGAGCGTGACGGAACGCTGCTCGGCGATCGATCGGAGCAGGTGGATCCGCTCGGTGTTGAACCTGAGCCCGCTCGCCAGGACCCGGCGCAGCCGGGTCTGCTGTGGCGGGTCGGTGTTGAGGATGCTGTCCTGGAGCGGCAGGACGGTGAGACGCGCCTCGTCGCCGCCGGCGGGGGGCGTCCGGACGAAACGGCGGTCGCGCAGCACCGAACGCATGTCGTGGTAGCGGGTCACCAGCCAGGCGTCGTCACCGTAGGGCGGGCGGACCCTGGTCAGCCCCGGCCGCTCGCGGCACCGCGCGTATTCGGAGTCGACGTCGAGACGAATGGGCTTACCGAAAGGGTAGTCGACGGGCTCGGGAATGATGTCCACGGTCTCTCCGGTGAATGACTCGGTTCGCTGGCTTGGGTTCACGTCCGGAATCGGCCACCGCGCCGGACCTCTGCGTCGCCGTTGCCGCCCGTCAGCCTGAGTCGGGTGCCGTCGTTTGGTTCGCCATCCGCGGAGGCGGGCCGGCTTCCGTAGCCGGATTACCCGTGGGGCGGGAAAGGCAAAACCAAGAAAGACAGATCCCCCCTTTGTCGATAAATGGTTTTATGGCGAAAGGGGGGTATGCCGGTACTGCCGTTCGTGGAAGTGTTGACCCGAGTGGGTGGAAAACCGATATTCGAGGTCGTCGACTGTGTCGACCCCCGCTGCTACTGTTTCGCTCGGCCGGGGAATTGATTCGATCGGCAATTTAAGCTTATTGATGCCGGTTCGGGAGGTTTCTCATTTCTGGTCTGGATGCTGAGGACTCCGAACTCCGGGTGGACGTGGGAAACGTCAGAACGGCTCCCTCGGAGATCGAGTCGACCTACAACGAGCTCGCCGCACTGGTGGGCGAGACGGCGGGACCCGACCGGCACTACGGTTTCTGGGCGGGGCCCGACGACGACACCGCGATCTCCGAGGCCACGGAGCGGATGACCGACTTCGTGCTGGCCCGGCTGGACGTGGGCCCCGGCTCACAGGTGCTGGACGTGGGCTGCGGCAACGGCCGTCCGGCGGTGCGCCTGGCCCGGACATCCGGGGCACGGGTCGTCGCGATCGACATCGACCGGCAGGCACTGCGCAACGGGGCCGAGCACGCCGCGGCGCACGGGATGACGGGGATGGTGGACTTCCGGCGCGTCGACGCGCTGGCCCTGCCGTTCGCCACCGCCTCGTTCGACGCGGTGCTGGCCTTCGAGGTCACCCCGCACTTCGACATCGCCGATCTCTACCGGGGCATCGCCAGGGTACTGCGCCCGCAGGGACGCCTGGTGGTCGAGACGCCCTACCTGCGGGTTCCGATGACGGAGGAGATCCGCGGACGCATCGGCCCCTATCTGGCCATGCTGAACGCCGTGTCGCTCGACACGCCCGAGGACCACCTGTCGGCGGCGCGGGAGGCGGGGATGGCGATCACCGAACTCGTCGACATCACGGAGAACGTGCGCGGTTCCTTCTCCCGGCTCGTACGGGCGCTCCGGGAGAGGCTTGAGACCGGGGCCGGCGCCGAGCGGCTGCTCGACACCTTCGCAGCCTGGGCGGACGCCACCGAGGTCGGTGGGGTGGTCATGACCTTCAACAGGATGGAGCACTGACATGGCGGACATGACAGTCATCGGAACCGGCGTGATCGGTTCCGCGGTGGTGCGGGCCTGCGCCGACTCCGGCCTTGAGGTCTCGGTCTGGAACCGCACGCCCGAGCGGTCGGGAAGGCTCGCGGGAAGGAACGTCCACGTCCACGAGAAGGCGGCCGCCGCGATCGAGGACTCCCCGATCGTGCTGTTCTGCCTGCTCAACTACGAGGTCACCCACCGGGTGCTGGACGAGGCCGCGGCCGATCTCTCCGGCAGGCTCGTCGTGCAGAACGCCAGCGGCGTTCCCGACGACGTCCCCCCGCTGCGGGCGCGGGTCGAGGCCGCGGGAGGCAGATACCTGGAGGCGGCGATCCTCAACTATCCGGACGCCATCGGCACCGAGGACTGTTTCACCGTCTACGGCGGGGCGGCCGAGGACTTCAAGGAACTGGCGGGCGTGACCGAGGCGCTCTCCGGCAAGCAGGTGCGTCTGGGCTCCGATCCCGGTTACGCGAAGGCGTACCACGTCGTGTCCAGCGCCTTCTACTACGCGTTCGTCAACGGCTTCCTGGAATGCTCGGCCATCGCGGAGAGCCTGGGCGTCCCCCTCAACGACTTCGCCGAATCCGTGCCGCTCTACGACCCCGGTTTCCAGAACACGATCGGCGTCGGCCTCGGTCTCATCGCGCGCCGTGACTACACCTTCGAGCAGGCTCCGCTGACCTCGCACCTGGACGTCCTCAACAACCTGACCGGCATCGCGGAGCGGGCCGGGATCGACCAGTCCTACCTGGGCGTGATGCGCGAGCGCGTGCTGAAGGCGATGGAGCAGGGCTACCGGCGTGAGCACGTGGCGGTGCTCACCGAACAGTTCCGCAGCCGCCGAGCGGCCGTCCATAACCGCTGAGGGGAAACATGCACGGGTTTGAACCGGTCGGCGGCGCGGCCGGTGCCGACCGTCTCTTCGAGAGATGGGCCGAGGTCGCGCCCGAGCGTGACGCCCTTGTCCACCCGGGCGGGCGGATGACGTACGTGGAACTGCGCGAGCACGCCACGGTCCTGGCCGGTGAGCTCGTGGCGGCGGGGGTGCGGGCGGGCGACACGGTGGGAGTGCTGATGGAGCGCTCCTTCCTGCTGCCCGCCGTGGTCCTGGCCATCTGGAAGGCCGGTGGCGCCTACGTGCCCCTGCCGCCGTCGCACCCGGTGGGACGGAACGAGCTGGTGCTGTCCGACACGGGTGCCCGGATCGTCGTCGCCGACCGGGATCCGGAGGAACTGCTACCGGGACACGGCCTGCGCTCGGTACGGCCGGGTCTCGGCAGGCCGGATCCCGCCGCCGGATCGGCGAAGGGAGGCACCGCACCGGCGACCCGGGCCGACAGCCTCGCCTACGTGCTCTACACCTCCGGATCGACCGGTGCCCCCAAGGGCGTGCTGGTGGACCACGGCGGCGTGACCAACCTGGCGGAGGGGCTGCGGCTGCTCTTCGGCGACCTCGAAGGGGCCCGCGTCCTGCAGTTCGCGCCGTTCACGTTCGACGCCTGGGTCTGGGAGTTCGCGATGAGCCTGCTCAACGGCGCGACCCTGTGCGTCCCCGAGGCCGGGGTGCCGCTGTACGGCCGCGAGCTGAGCCGCATCCTGTGCGAGCTGGACATCACCCACCTGTCCGGCGCTCCGTCGCTGCTGGCCACCCTGCCCGAGGACGTCCCGGTGCCGGTGACCACCCTCACCTCGGGTGGCGAGGCGCTGCCGGAGTTCCTGGTGGAGCGGTGGGCGCGCAGGGTGCGCCTGTTCAACGCCTACGGTCCGACGGAGGCCACCGTGTCCGCGACGGCGGGGCGCTGCCGGCCGGGGGCGGGCAGGCCGTCCGTCGGACGCCCGCTGGCCGGGGTCGAGGTCCACATCCTCGACGCGGCGGGGGACCCGGTCGCGGCGGGGGAGACCGGCGAGTTGTGCGTCGGAGGGCGCGGTGTGGCACGGGGATACCTGAAGCGGCCCGATCTGACACGCGAGAGGTTCGTCCCCGACAGATTCGCGGGGCGCCCGGGCGCGCGCCTGTACCGTACCGGCGACCTCGCCCGGCGGCGGCCAGGGGGAGAGATCGACTTCGTGGGGCGGATCGACGAGCAGCTCAACGTCCGGGGATACCGGATCGAACCCGGCGAGGTCGAGGCGGCCCTGATGCTCCACCCGCGCGTCACCGGAGCGGTGGTGACCACCACCGGTGAGGAGACCGGAACCGCCAGGCTCACCGCGTACGCGCAGCTCTCGCGGGGGCCGGGGGTTCCCGCCGGCGAGTTGCGCGAGCTGCTCGCCGGTCGGCTCCCCCCGTACATGATCCCGTCGCTCTTCGTGACGCTGGACCGGTTCCCGCTGACCTCCCACGGCAAGATCGACCGCGCGGCGCTGCCGAGCCCGGCGGGCGGCCGGCCGCGGCACGGCCACACGGTGTCCTCCCGCCCGGGAGAGCGGGAGGTGGCCGAACTGGTGGGGCTGCTCCTGGGAGTCGACGAGGTCGGCGCGGAGGAGAACTTCTTCGAGCTGGGCGGGACCTCGGTCGACCTCATCACCCTCCAGGCCGACATCCACGAACGCCGGGGGGTCCTGCTCCCCGTCGCCGACCTCATCGCGGCCCCCGACGTGCGGTCGCTCGCGGCACTTCTCGACACGCGCGCCGGGGATCGTGACCGGTCCGGGCGAGACCTCGCGACGGCCACCGCGAGCAGGAGGAACCTGCTCGCCGGAAGCCGGTCACTGGAGGAACGCCGCTGGAAAGGACGACAGAGTTGAAACCGATGAACGCGGACGGTGCCGACATCTCGGGTGTCGGAGTCTCGGGGGCCGACATCGCGGTCGTCGGCATCGCCTGCCGCTTTCCCGGCGCGCGCGACGTCACCGAATACTGGCGCCTCATCGCCGAGGGCCGCCGGGGCATCTCCGAGCTCACCCCGGACGAGCTGCGGGAGGGCGGGGCGAGCGAGGCGCGCCTCGCCGATCCCGAACTCGTTCCCGCCGGGGGCATCCTCTGGGACGCCGACCGGTTCGACGCCGCCTTCTTCGGCTACTCGGCGCGCGAGGCGGCCCTCATGGACCCGCAGCAGCGCATGTTCCTCGAAGCCGCCTGGCACGCCCTGGACGACGCCGGCCACGCGCCCGACCGCTTTCCCGGCACCATCGGCGTCTACGCGGGGCAGACCCTCGGCACACACCGGGACAGGGACCGCGGGGCCTTTCTCGGCACCTCCGCGGACCTTCTGGCGGCCGCCGACGACAAGGACTTCCTCTCCACCCGGGCCTCCTACAAGCTCGGCCTGACCGGGCCGAGCATCACCGTGCAGGCCGCCTGCTCCACCTCGCTCGTCGCGATCCACCTCGCCTGCCGGGCGCTCATCACCCACGACTGTGACCTGGCCCTGGCCGGCGGGGTCTCCTGGACGCCGCTGCGCAGGCAGGGCTACCTGCACCAGGAGGGCGGCGTCTGGTCCGCCGACGGCCATGTCCGGTCCTTCGACCGGGACGCGTCGGGGTTCGTCCCCGCGGACGGCCTCGGGATCGTGGTGCTGCGCAGGCTCGGCGACGCCCTGGCCGACGGCGACCGCATCTACGCGGTGGTCACCGGGAGCGCGGTCACCAACGACGGTTCGGACAAGCTCAGCTACGCGGCACCCGGCGTCCGCGGCCAGCAGGCCGCGGTGGAGGCCGCGCTCGCGGTCTCCGGCGTCGACCCGGACACCGTCGCCTACGTCGAGGCCCACGGAACGGCCACGGCGCTCGGAGACGCGGTGGAGGTCACCGCGCTGACCCGGGCCTACCGGGCGGCGGGGGCGACCGGGCGTGGATACTGCCGGCTGGGCTCGGTGAAATCGAACATCGGGCACACCGACGCGGCAGCCGGAGTGGCCGGTTTCATCAAGGCCGCGCTGATGGTCCGGCACGGCCGGATCCCGCCCAGCCCTGTCGTCTCACCGCACCCCAACCCTGAGATCGACTTTGAGACGAGCCCGTTCCGCCCCGCGGCGGCTGAGGAGGAGGACTGGCCGCTCACGGACGTCCCCCGCCGGGCGGCCGTCAGCTCCTTCGGTATCGGCGGCACCAACGCCCACGTGATCCTTGAGGAGCCGCCGCCGCGCCCGCCCACCGCCCCGGCCCCTCCGTGGCAGCTCGTCGCGCTGTCCGCGCGTGACGAGACGGCCCTCGCCGAGATGACCGGAGCCTGCGCGGACGCCCTCTGTGACGTCTCCGATCCCGAGTTCGCCGACCTCGCCCGTACCCTCGCGGCCGGCCGCCGCCATCTCCCCTTCCGCCACGCCGGAGTCTTCCGCGACCGCTCCCACGCCGTGGCGGAGCTGCGCGGGCGCGCGACCGGCAAAACCGCCTCCGCCGTCCGTGCGGGCAACGCCGACGTGGTGTTCATGTTCCCCGGCGGAGGAACGCGCTATCCCGGGATGGGGCGCGAGCTCTACCACGAGGAGCCGGTCTTCCGCGCGGCCGTGGACGAGTGCCTGGAGCTGCTGCCGGACCGCTCCGCCGCCGGGCGGTTGGGCGCCCTGTGGACGGACGAGCCCGGCGCGATGCCGGTCACCGTCCCGGACGAGGAGAGCGATCCCGCCCTGGCGCTGCCCGCCGTGTTCGTCATGGAGATCGCGCTCGCCCGGCTCCTCATGTCGCGGGGGGTGATCCCCGCCCTGCTGATGGGACACAGCCTCGGTGAGTACGCGGCGGCCTGCGTCGCGGGCGTCATGTCGCTGCGCGACGCCCTCGCCGTCGTGTCCAAACGCGGTGAGCTGCTGGCCTCGCTGCACGACGGGGCGATGCTGGCGGTTCCGGCCTCCGAGCGGGAGGTCGAGCCCTTCCTCGGAGAGGGGGTGTGCCTGTCGGTGGTCAACGGCCCGGCGTCCTGCGTGCTCGCCGGCCCCGCCGCCTACATCGCCGAGGTCAGGGAGCTGCTGGACCGGCGCGGAATCACCGGACGCCTCCTGCCGCTCGGCACCGCCGCGCATTCGGCCCTGGTCGACCCCGTACTCGGGGAGTTTCGCGGCTTCCTCGCCGGGATCGAGCTGCGTGCCCCCTCGACGCGCCTGATCTCAGGTGTGACGGGGACCGGCGACGCCGACTTCGCCGACCCCGAGTACTGGGTCACCCATCTGAGGGCGACGGTCAGATTCGACGCCGCGCTCGGCCATGTCCTGGCCGACGGGCCGAAGATCCTCGTCGAGGTGGGTCCCGGTACGACGCTGAGCACGTCGGCCCGGGCGGGAGCGGGCCCGGACTCCGTGGTCGTCAACGTCACCCGCCACCCGATGGAGGAGCGGGCCGACCGGGAGGTCCTGCTCCGCGCGCTGGGCCGGTTGTGGGAGGCGGGCGTCGAGGTCGACCTGCCCTCGCTCTGGCCGGAACGGCGGCTCCGGCTGCCCGCGGTGCCCTACCCCTTCGCGCCCACCGTCATCCGCCCGCCGGACCCGGCGCGCGGCACGGAGCCCACCGCCTTCTCCGGTGCGGAACGCTCACCCGACGGCCTGTACGGGGTCACCTGGAGGAGGGCCGTGGAGGTGCCGGCGGATCCGGGGCCGGTGGTGCGGGAGCACCGCTGGATCCTGCTCTCCGACTCGTCGTCCCTCGCCGAGGCGATCGTCGTGAAGCTGGCGGAGTACGGGGCCGGCACGGTCGTCGTCACCCCGGGACGGGCGTTCCAGCGCGCGGCCCCGGACCGGATCACGATCGACCCCGGGTGCGGGGAGGACTACGAAAGGCTCCTGAAGACGGTGGAGGCCGACGCGGCCGGACCGCTGCGGATCGTCTGCCTCTGGGGAGCGTCACCGCTCTCGCGGACCTGCCCGCCGCTGGGCCACGTCGTCGGCCTGGCCCGCGCCCTGAGCGGCCGGCCGCGGGCCGATCTCTCCCTGGTCACCAGGGGTGCCCTGGAGATCACCGGAAGCGAGCGGCTCGACCCGCGCGAGGCCCTCACGATCGGAGCCGCGGGGTCGCTCCGCCACGAGCTGGCCGACGCGCGCATCCGGCTCGTGGACTTGGATCCCGGTACCGGAAAGGAGCACGGAACCCGAGCCGCGGAGCTCCTCGCCGAGCTCTGCCGCCCTTCCCCGGAGAATCCATGCGGGGACCCGGGTGAGGACCCGATCGGCCTGCGGGCAGGACGCCGCTGGCTGCGCCACTTCGAGCCGCTGCGGATGACACCGGGAACGGGCCCCCGGATACGCCGGGGCGGGACCTACGTGATCACCGGGGGGACGAGCGGGATCGGGCTGCGGCTGGCCGGGCACCTCGCGGACACCTACTCGGCACGGCTCGTCCTGATCGGGCGCGGAGCGTCCGGGGAGTTCCCGCCGCACGGTGGCGAGGCGACGGCTCTCCTCGCGGGCCGGGGAGACGAGGTACTGGTACGCGGCGCGGACGTCGCCGACGCCCGGCGCCTGAAGGAGGTTCTCGACGAGACGCGGTCGCGGTTCGGCGAGATCCACGGAGTGATCCACGCCGCCGGTGTGCCGGGGGGCGGCATGGCGGAGTTCCTGAGCGAGGACGACGTCGCCGCCGCGCTGCGGGCCAAGACCGAGGGGACCTCCATCCTGGTCTCCGCCCTGCGGGAGGTCGGCGCGCTTCCCGACTTCGTCGCGCTGTTCTCCTCGCTGGCCTCGTTCTCCGGGGTTCCCGGGCTCACCTGCTACGGGGCGGCCAACGCCTTCCTCGACACGTTCGCCCTCTGCGCGCGGCGGGACGGCCTGCCGGTGCTGTCGATCAACTGGGACCGCTGGAACGGGGTGGGGATGGCCCGTGACATGGAACGGCGCCACCGTGAGCTCACCGGTGAGGGGCTGAGCGGCGGGTTGAGTCCCGAGGAGGGAGTCGCGGCCTTCGAAAGGTGCCTGGCGGCCCTTCCCCTGGGACAGGTGGTCGTCTCCTCCCGGCCGCCGGGGAGCGCGGGGCAGGCCGCGCGGCGCCCCGCCGTGCCCGCCGCCCGGTCACGGCCTCCTCACCCGCGCCACCCCGCGGTGCCACCCGCAGGCGGCATCGACGAGTGGAGCCCTCACGAGCTGGAGCTGCTGGCCGTCTGGCAGGACGTGCTCGGCGTCGAGGTGATCGGCAGGCGCGACGACTTCTTCCTTTTGGGCGGGCACTCACTGAGCGCGCTGCAGGTGGTCCAGCGCTGCAAGGAGCGATTCGGGGTTCAGCTTCCCGTCAAGGCACTGTTCGTCGCTCCGACGATCGAGGGCCTGGCGAAGGCACTCGCCGTGGCCTGGGCGGACGGCGAGGGAGAGACCGGGGCGGGCGGTCCGCGCCCGGTTCTCGAAAGGAGTGATCTTTCATGACCGAGACGATCCCGGCCGATCAGTGCATGTGGCTGCGTCGGCGACAGGTGCTCGACGAACCTCGGCTGCGCCTGGTCTGCTTTCCCCACGCCGGGGGGTCGCCGAGTTTCTACCGGGGATGGCAGGACCACCTGCCCGAGGACGTCGAGCTGTCCGCCGTGTGCTACCCGGGCAGGCAGAATCGCATCAACGAGCGGCCGATCGACCGGATGGAGCCTCTCGTCGACCATGTCTGCCGGGTGCTCCTCCCCCTGGCCGGCCGCCCGCTCGCCCTGTTCGGGCACAGCATGGGCGCCGTGGTCGCGTACGAGGTCGCGGTCAGGCTCGCCGGGGAGCACGGGATCTCCCCGGCGTCGCTGCTGGTGTCCGCGCACGCGCCGCCGCACCTGTGCGCGAGCGACGCGCGGCGGATTCCCATCGGTGACGATCAGCTCGCCGAGCAGGCCGCGGCCGCGGATCCGGCGCTGCTGCGCTTCCCCGAGCTGATGGACCTGGCGATGATCGCGTTGCGGGCGGACCACGACCTGCTGCACGCCTACCGGCCCGCCTCCACCACGAGGATCGCCGCTCCGATCACCGCCTACCTGGGCACGGACGACCGGCGGGTGAGCCACGACGAGATGCGCGCCTGGAACCGCGTCGCGGCCGCGGGGTTCGAGCTGCTGACCTTCCCCGGGGATCACTTCTACCCGGTGGACGCGGAGGCGGCCCTGGTCGCCGACATTGTGACCCGCCTCGGCGACATCGGCGCGCAGCGCCGCGACGACTCGCTCTCCCCCTCCCCGCCCGCGTGACCGTCGTGATCGACGACAGCCCGCCGGTGCCGCTCTTCGTCCGCCGCTCCAGCGCCTGCCCCCTCGACCCGGCCGAGGAGTTCGCCCGATTGCGGGCCGAGGAACCGGTGGTCCGGGTCACCCTCTCGACCGGGGCGAGCGCGTGGCTGGTCACCCGCTACGCCGACGCCCGCCGCGTGGTCGCGGACCAGTGGCGGTTCAGCTCCAGGGCGGTGGTCGACGGCCCGATCCCGCCGCCGGAGCCGCCGGGAGGGTTCCCGCCGCCGCGCCCCGGCTTCTTCTCGACGTACGCCCCCCGTGAGCACGCGCGCCTCCGGCGGATGCTCAACGCGGAGTTCGGTGCCCGCCGGCTGCGGGCGCTGCGCCCGCGCGTCGAGGTCGTGGCCGACGAGCGGATGGCGGCGATGCGCCGTTCCGGGCCCGGCGCCGACCTGATCGCGGACTTCGCGCTCCCGGTTCCGGCGCGGATCTTCCTCGAACTCCTCGGGATCCCCGAGCCCGACCGGGAGCACCTGCGGCGCAATGCCGACGTCCTCCTCGACTTCACTCCGAGGCCGCTGGAGCAGGCGGTCGCCTTCGCCGAGCTGGACACCTACCTGAGCGCGTTCGTCTCCCGATGCCGCCGTGATCCCGGCGACGGCGACGGTCTTGTCGGCAGGCTGATCTCGTCGTACGGCGCGGATCTCTCCGACGACGAGCTGGCCGGGATCGCCGCCCAGTTGCTGCTCGCGGGGTACGCGACGACGACCGGCACGATCGGGCTGGGAGCCCTGCTCCTGCTGCGCCACCCCGACCAGGCCGCGGCGCTGCGCGACGGTTCGGCCGACGTGGACCGCGCGGTCGAGGAGATGCTCCGCCACCTGTCGGTGGTCTCCTTCGGCAAGGTCTTCACCGCCGAGGAGGACGTCACGGTCGGCGGCCAGGAGATCCGGGCGGGGGAGTACGTCCTGTGCTCCCTGCCGTCGGCCAACCGCGACGCCGTCCTGGGGCCCGACGCCGACCGGTTCGACATCACCCGCGAGCCGCTGCCCCATCTCGCCTTCGGGCACGGTGCCCGTTACTGCCTGGGCGCCGAGCTGGCCAGGCTGGAACTACGGGTCTGCGTTCCCCGCCTGCTGAACCGCTTCCCCGGCCTGCGGCTGGACGTCCCGTTCGAGGAGCTCCGGTTCACCCCGATGAACGCGGCCTACAGCCTCGAATCACTGCCGGTGTCCTGGTAGCCGGTGAGCCGGCTCAGCGTACGGAGGAAAGATGACCAGCACGACGGGTTCCTACGACTACCTGGCCTCGCTGACGGAGAAGGTCGGCGGGCTCGACCTGCACTACGGCTACTGGTCGGGACCCGACGACGACACGCCGATCGAGGAGGCCACCGACCGGCTGACCGGGATCGTGGTCGACCGCCTGGCCGCGCGGGCCGGTGAGCTGGTGCTGGACGTGGGCTGCGGGAACGGGCGTCCCGCGGTGACGGTGGCGAAACGCACCGGGGCGCGGGTGACGGCGATCGACGTCGACGAGCGGGCGCTGAAACGGGGGAGGGCGTGGGCGCGTGAGCGGGGTGTGGAGCCGCTGGTCTCCTTCGAACGGTGCGACGCGCTGGCCATGCCCTACCCCGACGGCGCGTTCGACGCGGTGCTGGTCTTCGAGTCGACGCCGCACTTCGCGCCGGAGCCGCTCTTCGCCGAGCTCGTCCGGGTGCTGCGGCCCGGTGGCCGGTTGGTGGTGGAGGCTCCGTGCCTGCGCGTTCCCGTCACCGACGAGCTGCGGCCTCGGCTGGCGGCGTACTTCGAGATGTTCCAGGTCCACTCCATCGAGCAGGCCGGGGTGTACCTGGAGACGTTGCGCGCCGCCGGTCTCGGCGTCGACGCCGTCGAGGACCTCACCGAGTACACCGAGCCGTTCTACCGGCGGATCCTGGAGCGGCTCGACGCCCATCGCACGGAGCTGGCGGCCGAGTACGGCGCGGGGACCGTGGCCTGGATCCGCGACGGCATCGCCGACTGGGCCACGATCCCCTCGGGTAGCGTCCTGATCACCGCTCGCGGGCCGGACCGTCCCGCCTCAGCGGACGGGGTCGAAGTCCCGTAGGGCCGCGGGCTGCTTTCCGGTGGTGATCTGCTCGGCCAGCATGCGGCCGGTGACCGGCCCGTGGGTGAATCCCCACATGCCGTGGCCGCCGGCGACGTACCTGCCGGGGGCGCGGGTGGCGCCGATCAGCGGCCTGCCGTCGGGGGTGACGGGGCGCGGGCCGACCCAGGTGTCGGTGCGCTCCTCCCAGGAGACGCCGCTGAGCAGCGGCCGGGCGGACGCGATGATCGCGTCGACGCGCCTCTGGTACAGGGGGGCGTCGGCGTCCCGGAACTCCATCGTGCCGGCGACGCGCAGCTTGCCCTGGTAGGGCGTGCAGGCCACCCGCACGGCGGGCAGGTAGATCGGCCCGGGCACGGGCTCGTCCGTCGGCACGGTGAACGAGTAACCGCGTCCGGCGCGTACCGGCACCCGGACGCCCCAGGAGGCGCCGAGCTGGTTCAGCCAGGCGCCGGTGGCCAGCACGACGGCGTCGGCGCTGACGGAGTCCCCGTCAGCCGACCGGACGGCGGTCCCGCCGGAGTGGGAGTAGACGTCGATCACCCGGAAGCCGGACCGGATGGTGGCGCCCCGGGCGACGACGGAGCGGGCGAGCGACCGGGTGAACTCTCCGGGGTCGACGTAGCGCTGCCCGTCCAGCCGGATCCCGGCCCGCGCGCGCGAGGAGAGCTGCGGCGCCTGCCTGCCGAGATCGTCACCCTCGAACGCGGTGTACTTGATCTCCAGGCCGGAGTCGTTGATGCGCCGAAGCTCGTGCAGGAGCGCCACCGCCTGCCGCGGGGTCTCGAAGGCGGCCATGATCGGGGCCTCGACCGTGGGGGCCTCGACGCCGTTCGCGGTGAGCACGTCGAACGCCTCCAGGCACTCCTCGTTGAACGGGAGGTTGGCCCGTACGGCGCGGCCCCAGGACTTCCAGTTGCAGTTGGCGGCGAACCGGGTGAGGAACGACAGCAGCGCCGGGTCGGGGGTGGCCGGGATGTGCAGCGGGGCGCCCGGGTCGAGCAGGGAGCGCAGGCCGTAGCGGAGGATGCCGGGCTCGTTCAGCGGGATGGCCAGACCGGGGGAGAGCCAGCCCGCGTTGCCCCACGACGCGCCCGCGGCCACGTCGTCCCGGTCGACGACCGTGACCTCCACGCCGCGCTCCTGCAGGAACCACGCGGTGGACAACCCCACCACACCGGCGCCTATCACCACTGCCGTACGCGGCCCACCGTCGATGCCCATGACCATTTTCTCCACTCTGACATTCATTGCCTCTTTCGAGGATCGCTGGCCTGGCCGGAGAGCGGTGTGTGCGTTTCGGACAAGCGCAATGGTGTGTTTTGTCGTGGCAGGACAAGCGCCGGGGGCCGGGCTCCGGATCTGGCGCCCGCTGCGGCTCTCGCCGGCCCCGCGAGGCGCCGGCCGACCGGCGCCTCGCCGCGGGTCTAGGTCCGGCCGACGGCCAGCGCGATGATCATCGCCAGCCGCTTCTCCGGCAGTTCGAGCTGGAGGTTCGTGATCTCGGCCATCTTCCGCAGCCGGTAGCGGACGGTGTTCGGGTGGACACCGAGGCGACCGGCGGCGACGGCCAGATCACCCTGCGCCTCCAGCCACGCGCGCAACGTCGCGATGTACTGGGTGCCGTGCTCGGAGTCATGCCGGGTCAGTTCGGCGACCGGCCCGCGGGCGGGGGTACGCCCTGCCGAGGCGGCGGCCCGGAGGCGTTGCAGCAGGATCTCGTCCCATGCCTCGTCGTAGACGACCGCCGGGGCGCCGGCGGGCCGCACCGCCCGGAGGGCGAGGCTCTCGTCGGCCTCCTGTCTGCTCGCGGCCAGCTGGGTGGGTTCCGCCGGGCCGCCGACACCGGCGAGCACGGTGACCCGCCGCGGCAGGACGTTCGCGATCGCGGCGAGCCAGTCCAGGGCGGGCGTGGCATCGTTGTCGCAGGGCAGCACCGTGTACAGGGTGTTACCGAACAGTGCGCTGCGTCCCGGTCGTGACCAGCCGAAACCGGTGGTCGCGCGTTCGAAGGCCAGCAGGATCGCGGCATGTCGCTCCTCGGCGATGTGCGCCTGGAGCGCGATCACCCGGAACCGCTCCCGGGGCAGACCGAGCCTGCTGATCACCGCGGCCGTGTCGGCGGTCCCCTCCAGCAGTTGGATGACGAGATCGGACTCCACCTGACGCTCCAGGTCCGCACTGACCCGGGAGCGCAGCAGGTGCAGCGCGACCGCCCGCGCCCCGTCCTCCAGGATGGTCCGGCGTGTGCCGGACAGCGGGCTTTCGCACTCGACCCAGATCGATCCCAGCAGCTCGCGCCCCGCCCGCACCGCGACCACCATGCGACCTCTGAGGCCGTGTGCCGGTGAGGGGTCGACGAACAGCGGCTCGTCGGAGGTCGCCAGATGGGCGAAGACGCCCTCCCGCTCGAACAGCCGGCGCATGGCGTCCGGCACCCGCCTGCCCAGGATCGTCTCCAGCCGTGCCGGATCGGCGGTCTGCTGCGAGCCGGAGTAGGCCAGGACCCGCGACATCTGGTCCTCGATCGTCACCGCGTAGCCGATTTCGGCCGCGAGCGTGTCCGCGAAGGCCAGCAGATCGTTCGGCCCCCGCCCGGCCTGGCTGCCTTCGAGCACCAGGCCGTACACCACGCCGAGGAGCTGGCTCCAGGACACCGCCGGTTCGACGAGCAGCACGGCGATCCCATCGGCGAGGGCCTGTTCCAGCGCGCTCTCGTCGAGGGGAGGGTTCCCGTGCACCAGCACAGTGACGGCCCGCGCCGCCCGCGCCAGACGTACGGCGTCGGACGCCGACTCCACGCCCACCGCCAGGAACACGTCACCGGTCGTGGGGCGGGTGTCGGTCGGATCATGCACCACCACGCTGCGCAGCTCGACGTCCCGCGACGCCGGAGCGCAGCACAGCCGAGCCCCGTAGCCACCGAGAACGTTCACCAACCGGTCCAGCTTCAACATCTACCCGACCTCTGCATGCCCTCTGCCCTGCCCGCCTGCCGACGGGCTTGTGGCATGAACACCGTTCTAGCAGTTCGACGGTACGGCGATCCGCCGGGAACCGCCGAAGGCGGGGTCCGTCGGTGCCTGACCGCGGACCCGTGCCGCCTGGCCCGGCGGTGAAATTTTCACCGGGCGGTGGGCGGGCCGGGGGAAGTCCGTCCAGGTGGCCCGATGAGTGCCGGGCCGGCAGGCCGGTGGGGAGGTGGAGGTCCCTTGGCCCGGGGGAGGCCGCATTCTATGGTGCGAGATGTGGGAGCGCTCCCACAAAGGCCTGTGCAAGCCGTGCCGCCCTGCACCGTCCGATCCGCTTTTCCGGAAGACCTCCCCGAAGGGGCCTGATGTGCGCACCTCCCTCCTGACCGATCGGCTCGGCCGGCCGGGCCGCCGTCTCCGCGTCGGGCTCGCCGCGCTGCTGCTGGCGGCCGGGATGTCCGTCCCGACGACGGCCACGGCGGCTGTGAATCCCTACCAGGATCCCGGCCTGCCGGTGGCGACCAGGGTCGCCGACCTCCTCTCGCGGATGACGCTGGATGAGAAGATCGGCCAGATGACCCAGGCGGAACGTGGCTCGGCCGGCAACTCCGACGTCACCGCCTACCGGCTCGGCTCGGTGCTGTCCGGCGGCGGTTCGGCGCCTTCGCCCAACAACGCCACCTCCTGGGCGAACATGTACGACGGCTATCAGAACGCCGCCCTCGCGACGCCGCTGGGCATCCCCATGCTCTACGGGGTGGACGCGGTACACGGCCACAACAACGTGGTCGGCGCGACGATCTTCCCGCACAACATCGGGCTCGGTGCCACCCGGGATCCCGCCCTGGTGCAGCAGATCGGCCGGGCGGTCGCCGAGGAGGTCACCGGGACGGGCGTCGACTGGAACTTCGCACCCTGCGTGTGCGTCGCGCGCAACGACCGGTGGGGTCGCACCTACGAGTCCTTCGGGGAACTGCCGGATGTCCCTTCGTCGATGACGAGCTTCATCACGGGCACGCAGGGCGCGGCGCTGAACGGGCCGGCCTCGGTGCTGGCCACCGCCAAGCACTATATCGGCGACGGAGGCACCACGAACGGCGTGGACCAGGGCGACACGCAGCTGACCGAGACCGAGCTGCGGGCGGTCCACCTGCCGCCGTTCAGGGCCGCGGTGGACCGCGGGGTGGGGTCGGTGATGGTCTCGTTCAGCAGCTGGAACGGCAGCAGGCTGCACGGGAACCAGTATCTGGTCACCTCGGTGCTCAAGGGCGAGCTGGGATTCACCGGCTTCGTCGTCTCGGACTGGAACGGCGTCGACCAGATCGACGGCGCTCTCGGGCTCTCCGCCGTCGACGTGCGAACCGCGATCAACGCCGGCATCGACATGGTGATGGAGCCCGAGGCCTGGCGGCAGTTCATCGACCTGCTCCGCGCCGAGGTGCAGGCGGGGCGGGTGCCGCTGTCCCGCGTCGACGACGCCACGAGGCGCATCCTGACCAAGAAGTTCGAGCTGGGACTCTTCGAGAGGCCACTGGCCGACCGGACCTACATCTCGACCGTGGGCAGCGGCGCGCACCGCGCCCTGGCCCGCCAGGCGGTGGCGAGGTCGCAGGTGGTGCTGAAGAACGGCGGGAACATCCTGCCGCTGGCCACCGGCGGAGGCAAGATCTTCGTCGCGGGCAGGAGCGCCGACAACATCGGCTACCAGAGCGGCGGCTGGACGATCTCCTGGCAGGGCTCGTCGGGGAACATCACTCCCGGCACCACCATCCTGCAGGGAATCCGCAACACCGTCGGCTCCGCCACGACGGTGACCTACAACCAGAACGGCAGCGGCATCGACTCCTCCTACCGGGCGGCGATCGCGGTGGTGGGTGAGACTCCGTACGCGGAAGGTCAGGGAGACCGCACCGGAGCCATGGGGCTGGACGGCGCGGACCTGAACACCATCAACACGCTGCGCGCCTCCGGCGTGCCGGTGATCGTGGTCCTGGTCTCCGGCCGCCCGCTGGACATCTCCTCCCAGCTCTCCGGGTGGAACGCGCTGGTGGCCTCCTGGCTGCCGGGCACCGAGGGGCAGGGCGTCGCCGACGTGCTCTTCGGCCTCACCCAGCCCACCGGCAGGCTCCCGGTGACCTGGATGAACAGCGCCGGCCAGCAGCCGATCAACGACGGGGACGGCAAGACCCCGCTTTTCCCCTACGGCTACGGGCTGGCCTACGAGTCCGCCGCGGACACCAGCCCGCCGACGGCGCCGGGCACCCCGACGGTGTCGAACGTGACCTCGTCGTCGGTGCACCTGTCGTGGACGGCGTCCGGCGACAACGTCGGCGTGACGGGTTACGACGTGGTGCGGGTGCAGGGCACGACCGAGACCACGGTGGCGACGTCGACGACCGACTCGGCATCCGTCACCGGGCTGTCGGCGAGCACCGCCTACACGTTCGCGGTGTACGCGCGTGACGCGGCGGGCAACCGCTCGGCCCGCTCGGCCACGGTGACCACGACCACGGGCGGCGGTGGCGGCGAGGGCGGCACCTGCAAGGTCACCTACACGGTCAACGACTGGGGAGGTGGCTTCAGCGCCAACCTGACCATCGCCAACACCGGCACCTCGGCCGTCAACGGCTGGACGCTGCGGTTCACCTTCCCCGGCGGTCAGAAGGTCACCCTGCCGGCCTGGTCGGCGACCTGGTCGCAGTCGGGCGCCGCCGTTACCGCGACGAACCTGTCGTGGAACTCGAGCATCGCACCCAACGCCTCGACCGGCATCGGGTTCAACGGCACCTACACCGGCGCCAATCCCAGGCCGACCGAGTTCACCCTGAACGGCACACCCTGCACGGTGGGCTGACCCGCACCTTCCCGCGGCCGACCGGCGGATCCACGCGGCCGAATGCGTGGATCCGCCGGCCCCGGTCACTTCCCGGTGGTCGCCTCGATCCTTACCGCCACCCCGCCCTGGAGCGTCACCTTGGCGTTCAGGGACTTTCGCGCGTTGAGCGCCTTCTCCAGTTGTGCGGCGGTGCACCTGTGCGGGACCTTGTCCGTGGTGCAGATCGTTCCCCGCGCGTCGAGCACCACCGCGTCCGGGCTGAGCATGACCGACTGCACATCGCCGTCGCCGGTCTGCACAGTGATCCAGCCCGGCTGTCCCGGACTCGTGCCGAGTGGTCCGAGCAGGTAGGTGGCCGGTCCGGTGTCCCCGGCGCCGTCGCCCGGTTCGTCCCCCTCGGGTTCGGCGGGGGAGTCGGTCGAGTCGGCCGGAGACGAGGGCTCCGCGGTGACGGTGACGGTGACGGCGGGGACGGGGGCGCTCTCGGGTCCGGAGGGGGCGGAGACGGCTGGAGCGGTGGAGGGGGCGGACGAGCCGTCCTCCGCCGAACAGGCGGAAAGGCCGGCGGCGAACGCGGCCACCAGCAGGATGTGTGTCATCTTCAACGACCTACTCATAAGCCGCAACACTCCCACGGAGTCCCGCACAACAACGAACCCGCCGAGATCCTCCCTGGCGGTTCCTCCGGCACCGGGTGTATTAGTCGCCTCCAAGCGGACCCCAAGTGTTCGGGATCATGATGAGGACGTCCTGACTCTCCGGAAAGAAGGAGTGGCAATGCGAAAGATCGCACGCCTGTACACGCTGATCCTCACGGCGGCGGTACCCGTCCTCCTGGTGCTGCAGACCGGCACCGCCACCGCGGAGTCCATCCGCATCGCCAACCACTGCGAGCCGTCCGTCTGACGGTGTTCGAACGAGTCGTCCGCCGTCATCGGATCAAGACGATCCACCGGTGCCTGCTGCGCGGTGCGTACTGCCGAAGGCGCGGCTGGTACGCCGAGGGTGAGCGGTGGGCGCGGCGGGCGGGTGAGGTGGCGGGCCGGGTGGATCTCACCGGACACACCGCGCTTCTGGTGGATCTGGCGTCGCTCTGGCACGGGCTCACCGGCTACCCGCAGGCACACGAATGGGCCCGGCGGGCGGTGGAGTCGCTGACCTCGGCGCCCGCCGGGAGCGGACGCGACGCGTCACTCGCCGACGCGCTGATCCGGATGGGTGACATCGAGCGCAGACAGGCCCGGCACACCACCGCGGAGGCGCACCTGCGCCGGGCCTTCGAGCTGGTGGACGAGGCGGACCGGCCCCGGGGCGCGGCGGTGCGGCTGGCCCTGGGAGTGCTGTGCAAGGAACTCGGCCGCTACGGCGAGGCCGAGACCCACTACCGCGGAGCGCTGGCCTGCCTGGAGCGGCACGAGGTGGACGACCCCCTGGCACGCGCCGACGTTCTGCACAACCTCGCGGGACTCGCGCATGCCCGGGGTGACGACGGCCCCTCGGGAGAACGGCACGCGCGAGCCGCGATCGAGATCCGGCGCGGGGTGCTCGGGCCCCGTCACGACCAGGTCGCGGCGGACCTGGCGGTACTCGGCGCGGTACTCGCGAAGCAGGGCAGGCTCGCGGCGGCGGAGGAGGCACTGAGCCGGGCCCTGGACATCTTCGTCGAGCGCCTGGGAACCGATCACTACGAGGTGGCGGTGTGCCAGGTGAATCTGGCACACCTGGACGATCTCCAAGGCCGCCCGAAGGAGGCGGGGCGACGCTACCGGGACGCGCTGCGTGTCAAACACCTCGCCCTCGGAGCCGATCACCCTGAGGTGGAGCGCCTGTCCACGCTCCTGAGAGCGAGGTCCGGCCCCGCAGGGGCGCGTTCAGGTCCGGGGACGGTGCGCCGGAAGGTCGAACCAGACGCCGGTTCCGATCTGCCCGGTGCCGCACAGCCGGGTCCAGCGCGCCCCGCAGCGCCCGGAGGTGAACTCCTCGACGATCCGCAGGCCCCGTCCGCCGAGTGACAGCTCGTCCACGTGGCAGGGGAGTGTGAACGGGCGACGCAGCAACCGCTCGATCAGCGGGACCCCGCCGCCGGCGTCGGCCACCTCGGCCCTGATCGGCAGGTCGCGGTCGTGCAGGACGCGCAGCTCGTAGGGGCCGGGGGCGTAACTGCCGGCGTTCGTGGCGAGCTCGGTCACCACGACCTCCAGGTCGGCGACGTCGTCGGGGGCGAAGGGCGGCCGGGACAGCAGGTCGTGCAGCAGCTTGCGGGCCCGGCGGGCGGCGTTGCCCGGGGGGAGACACCAGGCGGTCACTCGAAAGCGTCCGCGGTGCCTGCCGCGCACGCCGACCTCCAGAGCTGGAGCGTGCTCGGTGAGCATCGTTGCTCCTATCGAGTAGGACACCAGGGCCGCGGGATCGCGCTCGCTGGTCTGAATCCCCCATCCTGAGGGACAAGGCCGATATACGGAGAGTCGCAGGACCAATACTGTCCGCAGATCGGTCGGGTGATAGGCCGAGCCGATCACCTTGGGTGATCGGTCGCACCGATACGGCTCCGGCGACGCCCCGTCGCCGATTACCTTGGCGGCAAGGAAACTCGGCCGTGGAAAGATCGGGGTCAACGACCCCCTCCTGAAGGAGGGGGCTTGAAGTGCATTAATGCGCTTGACAAGCCCCGCGTTGACCAGCCCTGGCCATCAGCTCAAGGAGGTGCGTTGTGATGGCTACGTTGAACACAAGATCGCAGACCGACCTTGGGGTGCTTCCTCAGCCCCAGGCTCTCGAATCCGTGGGAGCAGACACGCCCGGGGGTGGGCACGAAACGGCTCACGGACACCGCCGCCAGGCGGTACCTGGTGTTCAACCTGGGCGAGGGGAGATCGAGCCGACCGGCACCCGGTCTACTCGGCGTCACCCCGACCCGGCTTCGGCTGGGAAGGGAGCGGGCACTCCAGCCCACCCGGTCGTGTTCGTCCTGGACAGGCACGGCCAACCGCTGCAACCCACGAGCCCTGCCTACGCGCGGAAACTCCTGCGTTCCGGCCGGGCCGTGGTTCACCGGCATACCCCGTTCGTTATCCGACTGAAGGACCGCACGGCAGCTGATTCCGTCGTGGCAGGCGTACAGGTCGGGATCGACCCCGGCTCCAAGCACACCGGCCTGGCGGTGTTCACCGAGCGCGACGGGAGCCGGACCGGACGGTACGCGATCCAGCTCGACCACCGGGGCGCGGCGATCCGCGACAGGCTCACCGCCCGCTCGCAGTATCGACGGCGACGCCGCAGCGC